>JBFMAB010000026.1:0-15468 GCA_040755835.1 Myxococcota bacterium | reverse complement strand
CGCCGGAGCCCGCCGAGCCGCCCGCGCCGAAGAAGCGGGGCCGCCCGCCGAAGGCGAAGCCCGCCGAGGCGCCGGCCGCGAAGTCGAAGGCCAGGGGCAAGAAGTAGTCGCCACGGAGACCGAGATGATCCGCATCGTCACCCTGGACGAGTTCGAAGCGCCGGTCCTCAAGGAGCTGGCGCGGCTGCTGTATCAGACGTTCGGCGTCGGCGCGGAGGTGGCCGAGCCGGTCACGGTGCCCCACGGCCAGCAGGAGCCCTACGACGCCAACAAGCTGCTCGACACGCTGCCGCAGGTGCGCGCCTTCTCGGACGACAAGGTGCTCTTCCTCACCAAGCGCAAGCTGGCGCCGCGCAAGTTGCCCTCGGGCGAGGCGCCCACCACCGGCCTCGCCCGCTACAACGGCCAGCGCGTGGTGGTGACGAGCGCGCACATCAAGAACCTCGCCGAGAACGTGCGGCAGCTCGCGCGCCACGCGATGCAGGAGATCGGCCACGCCTACGGCCTGCACCACTGCCTCGACGCGCGCTGCGCGATGTACGCCCAGTGGACGCCGTCGTACGTGCTGGGCGACGCGATCTTCTGCACCTTCTGCCGCGAGCAGACCGAAGCGAAGATCCGCTCGCTGAAGTCGTGACCGAAGCCGCCGCCACGCCCGCCGCCGAACAAAAGGCCCGCTGGCCGCTCGTCGAGGGCGCGGTGGTGCTCGTCACCGCGCTGTGGGCGCTGGGCTTCCAGCTCTGGCTGCCGTCGACGCACGTCGAGGAGGCCGACTACCAGGCCGTCGCACAGGCGCTGGCCGCCGAGGCGCAGCCCGGCGACGTGGTGCTGCTGCACCCGTGGTGGACCGAGCGCGCCCGCATCTACGTGCCCGAGGGCCTGCCCGTGGTGGGCCACCTCTTCAGTGACGGGGACGACCTGACGAGCCACCCTCGCATCTGGGTGCTCGATCAGCCGCGGCTGCCGCGCGGCGACGAAGCGGGCTTCGAGGCGAAGTTCCTCCCGTCGCGCGCCGAGGTGGGCAGCCCGCGCCGCTTCGGCAACCTCACGCTGCGCCTGTTCACCAACGGCCGCTACCGCCCGAGCGTCTTCTCGGCGCGCGCGCTGTTGCCGCAGCTGTCGGTGTACCTCGAGGGCCCGGACGGCGCGCGCCAGGCCTGCCCGTGGACCGGCGCGCAGCACCGCTGCCCCAACAACAAGGTGGTCTCCGCCGAGTGGCACGAGGTGCACTTCGAGCCCCGCCCATGCCTGCGCTTCGACGCCCCCGGCGGCGAGACGAAGCTGGTGGTCGAGCTCCCGCCGCAGGCCGCCGCGGACGAGGTGGTCCTCCGCACCGGCTACACATGGGAGCGCGGCGCGTACAAGGACGGCGTCAGCGCCACCGACGTCGGCCTCGAGGTGGACGGGCGCGTGGTGCCGCTGACGCTGCCGCCGGGCTTCGAGGGCTCGATGAGCGCGCGCGCGACCGCCGTGCCCGCCGGCGCGAAGGTGCGCGCGTGGATCCGCGCGGCCAACCCGAACGCGCGCGAGCTGTGCCTCGAGCTGGACGGTTACGGGAGGGCGCCGTGAGCGCCGCGAAGCCCGCGCCGGCGGCCGAGGCCCTCGAGGCGCGCCGGGATCGCCGCATCGGCTGGGCGCTCTTCGGCCTGGCCTTCGTCGCGCTGCTCCTCACCGAGCAGCCGGTGGGCTTCGTGCGCGACGAGAGCGTCTACTTCCACGCCGCCGAGAGCCACGCGCGCTGGTTTGAGCTGCTCATCTCCTCGCCGTCGCAGGCCTTCACCGACCAGGCCATCGTCCGCTCGTTCGACTTCAACCACGAGCACCCGGCGCTCATGAAGCACCTGTTCGGGCTCTCGTACGTGCTGTTCCACGAGAAGCTCGGGCTGCTGCGGCCCGCCGCCGCCTTCCGCGTGCCCGCGTTCGCCTTCGCCGCCGCGCTGCTGCCGCTCATCTACGCCTTTGCGCGGCGCCTGTTCGGGAGGCCCGCGGCGCTCTTCGCGGCGCTCACCTTCTACCTGGTGCCCCGGCACTTCTTCCATGCGCACCTGTCGTGCTTCGACATGCCGATCGCCACCATGTGGACGCTGGTGGTGTACGCCTACTTCCGCGCGCAGGAGGCGCCGCGCTGGTGGCTCTACACCGGCATCGCCTTTGGCCTCGCGCTGGCGACCAAGCACAACGCCTTCTTCCTGCCGGTGGTGCTGTTCCCCTTCTCGCTCGCGCTGGGCTGGCGCGCGTCGAGGGCTGACGCGAAGGCGCGCGAGCTGTTCCTCTGGGTGAACGGCGTCTTCGTCTTCGCGGCGGTGCTGTACGGCGTGATGCTGGCGGCGCTGGGGCCGCAGCGGCTGCAGGCGGGCTTCGAGGTGCTGTCGCCGCAGCTGGGCGTCTTCGTGGCGGCGGTGGTCGCGGGCGCGGTGCTGACGTGGCACCTCGGCCGCGTGCACAGGGCCACCTTCCGCGCGGTGGCGCCGCTGGTGGCGATGGCAGCGCTGGGTCCGCTCATCTTCTACGCGCACTGGCCGTACCTCTGGCACCACCCGGTCGACCGCACGGCCTGGTACCTCGCGTTCCACCTCACCCACAACCACTACGCCTGGTTCTACCTGGGCGAGCTCTTGCGCGCCCCGCCCTTTCCCTGGGGTTACGTGCTGGTGAAGACGGCGCTCACGGTGCCGACCTCGCTCTTCGTGCCGATGGTGCTGGGTTTCTGCTGGCTGGGCGTGCGCGCGTGGCGCAAGGAGATCACCTTCCTCGAGCTGCTGGTGGCGGCCAACGCCGTCGCGTCCATCGCGCTCATCAGCCAGCCGCAGGTGCCGCACTTCGGCGGGGTGAAGCACTGGTTCCCGTCCATGCCGTTCCTCTCGGTGCTGGCCGGCGGCGCGCTGGCGCGGGGCGCGAAGGGCCTGTCGGAGCGGCTGATCCGGCGCTGGAAGGCGGCCACCGAGGGGCGCGTCTTCGTGGCGCTGGCCGTCGCCTGCGCGCTGCCCGCGCTCATCGCGACGAAGGCGCTGTACGCCTTCGGCACCAGCGCCTACTCGGAATTGGCCGGCGGCGTCCCGGGCGCGGCGAGCCTGGGCATGCAGCGGCAGTTCTGGGCGAACAACCTCACCGCCGTGCTGCCGTGGATCAACGCGAACGCGCGGCCCGGCGAGCGCGTGTACCTGCACGAGAACCACGGCGGCCAGGTGCGCGACTACCAGCGCAACGGCATGCTGCGGACCGACCTCGTCATCGTCGGCTCGCCGCAGGAGGCGGACCTGGTCGCGTATCAGTACCACCAGGAGTTCCGCGAGTTCGAGTTCATGACGTGGAACGCCTTCGGCACCACCCGGCCGGTGACAGGCTTCTACCTGGACGAGACGCCGCAGGTGGTCGTCTACCGGCGCGTCCGCTGACCGCCGCTCTCGCTTCCCCTCGATCTCGCCCTGTGTGAAGGTGCCGCCATGCGCACGGCCCTCCTGACGATCGCCGCTGTCCTCGCCTTCGGCTGTACCGAGAAGCCCGCGCCCACGAGCACCAGGCGCGTCATCCTCGAGCGCACCGGCGGCACCACCTTCCGCCTCGTGCCCACCGAGGGCCAGTACCCCTACTGCCTCGCGTACACGGTGAACATGACGGGCCTGACGCGGCAATTGACGATGTCGCGGCTCAACGCGTCCTTCGAGTGCAAGCCGGGGCAGCCCATCGGCAAGCACCCGTTCCGCGTGCCGCTCGACGAGGGGCCGGTGAAGATCCACGTCATCTTCACCAGCCAGCCGGTGAACGCGGGCTCGGTGTCGCAGCAGATCATGGAGGCCGACAACCGCCAGGAGCTCAAGGTGATGAACATGCGCCTGCCGGGCAACGCCGCGATCGAGACGCTCGACTTCCTGCCGGAGGAGGACACGCCCGCCGAGGTGGGCACGGTGGTCCGGTCCGACGGGGGCGTCGAGGCGGTGGAGCCGCCCCCGGCCGCGGGCGACGCCGGCGCTCCATGATCTCCGCTCGCGCGGCCTGGCTGGCCCTGACCGCAGCGGCGCTGTTGACCGGCTGCAAGACGAGCCAGCTGTCGAGCAAGGGCTGCCTGGAGGACCGGGATTGCGGTGACCCCGCGTCGGCGTACCGCTGTGAGGCGCACACGGGCGTCTGCTACTGCCGCACCGACGCGGCGTGCCCCGGCGCGCAGTTCTGCAACACCGCCGGCTTCTGCCAGGACCGCGCGGGTTGCGAGAAGAACCTCGACTGCCTCGATCCCTCGCTCTCCTGCGACACCACGAGCGGCCAGTGCCTGGCGCGCGGGCGCTGCTCCAGCGACCTGCAATGCGAGCTCGGGGAGATCTGTGACACGGCGCGGGGCGCCTGCGTCTCGGGCTGCCGGCGCAACGGCGACTGCCCGGGCACCTCGTGCCGCTGCGGCGACACCGCGTGCAGCTGCACGGGCACGACGCCGGAGGAGCTGGCGCGCTGCGAGGTGGGCGTGTGCGACGCGCAGTTCTGCGCCGACGAGACGTTCTGCCGCTTCGGCGAACAGTGCGGCGTGCGACCCGACGCGGGCGTGGACTACGCGCAGTGCTACTCGGACTTCGACATCGACGTTCGGCCGTACTGCGCGCGCTGCACCGTCGGCGGCGGCCTCGAGACGTGCGGCACCGGCGCGAACTTCTGCATCATCGACACGCGCACCAACTCCACCTACTGCGGCGCGGACTGCAGCGAAGGCCAGCCGTGCCCGCGCGGCTACGGGTGCCGCGACATCCGCGTCGTCTTCACGCGCTGGCAGTGCAGCGCGACGCAGCCGTGCCCGCCGGACCCTTCCCTGCCCTGCGCGACGGACGCGGAGTGCAAGCGCGGCGGCGCCTGCATCAAGACGCCGGGCAGCCCGTCGGGCCATTGCGCCGGCCAGTGCCGGATCCGCGAAGGCTCGTCCTTCGGGTACTGCAGCTGCCAGGTGGACGCGGACTGTCCCCTCGAGTCGTGCAGCGCCGGCGAGTGCACCATCACGCGGCGCAAGTGCGTGACGGACGACCAGTGCCGGACGATCCGCTGCGTGGACTTCGACGGCGTGGGCGGCTGCCTCATCGGGCAGAACTGCACGCCGACGAACGGGCTGACCTGCGTCGAGGTACAGTGAGCGCGCCTTTGCGGCCCTCGGGCGGCGGCCCCTTCCTCCGCCCGCTGAGCAAGACGACGGCCACCACGACCAGCGCCACCGGCGCGGCGAGGCACCCCGGCGGCAACAGCGCTTCCCCGGCACCGAGCGAGAGCATGGCTCACTCCTGCTTCGCGCCGGTGTCGAGCACCGGCGTCACCTTCGTCCACAGCGCCTTCGCCGCCTTCTCGAACGCCGCGTCGGCGCTACGCCACCGGAAAGATCGCCTCGATCGCCTCCACCACGTCCGGCGTCAGCTTCGCCACGACGTCGAGCGCCTTCATGTTCTCGTGCACCTGCTCGGGCCGCGTGGCGCCGGTGATCACCGTCGACACGTTCGGGTTGCGGAGACACCAGGCGATCGCCAGCTGCGCGCGCGTACAACCGAGCTGTTTCGCGATCGGCTCGAGCCGTTTCACCCGGTCGAGGTTCGCCTTCGTCAGCAGCTTGTCCCTGAGCCAGTCGTACTGCTTCATCCCGAGCCGGCTGCCGTCGGGCACGCCCTGGTCGTACTTCCCGGACAGGAGGCCCGAGGCCAGCGGGCTCCAGATGGTGGAACCGTAGCCGTACTCCTTCCACAGAGGCGCATACTCCACCTCGAAGCGCCGTCGCGCGAGCAGCGAGTACTGCGGCTGCTCCATGGACGGCGGCGTCAGGTGGTGCTCCTTCGCCACGCGGAACGCCTCCTTCACCTCGTCGGCGCTCCACTCGCTGGTGCCCCAGTAGAAGATCTTCCCCTGCTTGATGAGCACGTCGTACGCGCGCACCGTCTCCTCGATGGGGGTGTTCGGATCCGGCCGGTGGCAGAAGACGAGGTCGAGGTAGTCCGTCTGCCAGCGCCTCAGCGCGGCGTGCACGCCTTCGATGACATGCTTGTGCGAGAGCCCCACGTCGTTGGGCCCATCGCCGCCCCAGAAGATCTTCGTCGACAGCACCAACCCCTCGCGCCGCCAGCCCACCTGCTTCAGCACGCGGCCCATCGAGCGCTCGGCCTCGCCGCCCGCGTACACCTCAGCGCCGTCGAAGAAGTTCACCCCGTGCTCGTACGCCGCGATCATGCAGGCCTTCGCCGCGTCGTCACCCACCTGCCCGCCGTACGTCACCCACGAGCCCAGCGAGAGCTCGCTCACCTTGAGTCCTGCGCGACCCAGCCGTCGATAGTTCATGGCATTCCCCGAAGTTGTCGGCGCTCGCCGGGTTTGTAGCCGACGAGGTGGGGGTCTGCCCGACGATGTGCGCCGTTCCGTTGCCGGCCGACGAATCGCATGCGGGTGGGAGGCTCGCTACAATCGAGCCGAGGCCGGCACGCGGGACAACGGGCGATGGTGTCGCTGAGCACACGGTGGAGGCAGCTGAAGCGCACGGCGCGGTACATCCGCGGCTACTTCGACTTCGATCGCGACGGGAACACGATCGTCCGGCGGACGGACTTCACCAACTGCCAGCGCCCGGTGCTGCTGCTGTACGGCTTCATGTCCACGCGGCGCACGTTCGAGATCCTCGAGCACCGGCTGCGGCGCGATCAGTTCTGCGTGTGGAGCATCAACCTCGGCGGCTGGCGCGAGGCCTTCAACACCAACGCCATCGACTCGCTCGCCGAGTACGTCCGCGACAAGGTGGAGCGGCTGTACCAGCGGTACCCGAACATGGGGCCGCTGTCCATCGTCGGCCACTCCAAAGGCGGGTTGATCGGCACGTACTACGTGAAGCGCCTGGGCGGCGATCGCCGGGTGAAGAACCTCGTCACCCTGGCCTCGCCGCACAACGGCTCGCCGTCGGCGTACCTCGGCATCGCGGCGTACGGGCTCGTCTCGCGCAGCATCTGGCAGTTGACGCCCATGTCGCCGTTCATCCGCCGGCTGAAGATGGGCGCGTTCCCGCGCACCGTGCGGCTGACCTCCATCTTCTCGAAGGCCGACAAGGTGAACCCGTTCCCCAGCTGCATCCTGGAGAACCCCCACGACGCGCCGAACCTGCTGAACATCGAGGTCGCCGACGTGGCGCACCGGGAGTTCGTCACCAGCCGCACCGTGTACCAGCTGCTGCGGCGTGAGCTGTTTACCGGCCTGGGCCTGCCAGTGCCCGCCGAGCCGCGGGCGCGCCGGCTGATTCCCCTGCGTTGACCTTTTCCGGTAGACCCGGCCCCCATGCAGCCCTCGAAGTGGGACCTCGTGCTGGGCACGAGGCCCCGGCCCATCCTCGAGCACCTCGTCGACGAGGTGGCTCGCCTGTTCGCGAAGGATCTCGCGACCTGGCCGCCCGAGGTGGACGCCTTCGAGGGCGCCGAAGGCGCGAAGCTGGTGGACCTTCTGGCCGAGCACCCCGACAGGCCCGAGCCCCGCCTGTACCGGGAGGCCTTCGAGCTCACCCGCCTCGATCTCTCGCGGGAGTTCGAGGCCCTGGATGACTACTGGCGCAACCAGCGGTGGCTCTCGGCCGGGCTGGCGGCTAGAGAGAAGGGGATGTTGCAGTTCCTGTCGCGTTTCATGGCCGAGCAGCTCCTCGCCCTGGGCGAGGCCACCGAGGGCCGAATCAACCGTTCGCGGATGCTGGACGTGCTCGAACGCACCCGCGCCACCTTCTTTGCGAAACTGACCCCGTGAACGTCCCCCCCGCCGCCGTCGCCCGGCGCCCCGCCAAGCTGCCCCGCCCCAACGACACCTGCTGGTGCGGGAGCGGCAAGAAGTACAAGAAGTGCCACAGCGAGGACGACGCCGACGCCGTCCGCGACGAGAAGAAGCGCCTCGAGGCGAACCGCGTGCTGCCCGGCCGGTTGTCGCCCAGGCGCGTGGTGCCCCCGCACATCCCCCGGCCGGACTACGCGGAGACGGGCGTGCCCGGCCGTGGCTCGGGGCGTCTGGTGCGCACCGCCGAGGAGCTTCCTCGCATGCGCCGCGCGTGCAAGGCGGCCGCGAAGCTGCTCCGGCTGGCCGGCGAGCAGGTGAAGCCCGGCGTCACCACCGACGCCATCGACGACTTCGTGCACCGCACCACCATCGAGATGGGCGGGTACCCGTCGACGCTGAACTACCGCGGCTACCCGAAGTCCTTGTGCACCTCGGTGAACGAGATCATCTGCCACGGCATCCCCGACGACCGGGCGCTGCGCGAAGGCGACATCGTCAACCTGGACGTGACCATCTTCCTCGACGGCATGCACGGCGACACCAACGCCACCTTTCTGGTCGGCGAGGTGGACGAGGACTCGAAGCAGCTGGTGCGCGTGACGAAGGAGTGCCTGATGCGCGGCATCGAGGCGGTGAAGCCCGGCCGGCCCGTCAACGACATCGGCCGCGCGATCGAGGCACACGCGAGCCGGTACGGCTACGGCGTGGTGCGCAGCTACTGCGGCCACGGCATCGGCGACACGTTTCACGCGAACCTGCAGATCCCCCACTACTTCGATCCGCGCTCCACCACGAAGCTCGAGCCCGGCATGACCTTCACCATCGAGCCGATGATCAGCATGGGCACGTGGGAAGACACCGTGTGGGACGACGGCTGGACCGCGGTGACGAAGGACTTGAAGCGCTCGGCGCAGTTCGAGCACACCGTGCTGGTGACGGACACCGGCGTGGAGATCCTCACCGAGGAGTAGCTGTGCCGGCCGCGCGCCCCCCAGCGGTGCCTTCTTCACCGGGGGACGGCGCGGAACGCATGGTGTGACGGATGGCCACCCTGGGACTTGGGCTGGCGGCGCTGGGCCGCCCCGGCTACATGACGCTGGGCCACGCGTGCGACCTCCCGTCGACGGAGGTGGGCGCGATGGCCGCGCACGCCGCGCGCGTGCTGGACGCCGCGTACGACGCCGGCGTGCGGCACTTCGACACCGCCCGCAGCTACGGCCGCGGCGAAGACTTCCTCCGCGCGTGGCTGGACGCGCGCCGGCCCGACGGGGTCACCGTGTCGTCGAAGTGGGGCTACCGGTACACCGCCGGCTGGCGGACCGACGCCGAGGTGCACGAGGTGAAGGACCACTCGCTCGCCCACCTCGAGGCGCAGTGGCCCGAGTCGAAGGCGCGCCTGGCGCCGTGGCTCAAGGTGTACCAGATCCACTCGGCGACGCTGGAGAGCGGCGTGCTGGCCGACGGCGCGGTCCTCGAGCGCCTCGCGCGGCTGCGGGACGAGGAGGGCGTGGCGATCGGCTTGTCCGTCACCGGGCCCCGGCAGGCCGACGTCGTGGACACGGCGCGCGTGGTGACGCGGGGCGGACGGCGCCTCTTCGACTGGGTGCAGGCGACGTGGAACGTCCTCGAGCCGTCGGCCGGCCCCGCGCTCGCCCGCGCCGCCGCCGACGGGCTGAAGGTCATCGTGAAGGAAGGGCTCGCCAACGGGCGCCTCACCGAGCGCGGCGACGTGCCCGAGTTCCTCGCGCTCGCCCGCGCGCGCGGCGTCACGCCCGACGCGCTCGCGCTCGCCGCAGCGCTCGCGCAGCCGTGGGCGACGATCGTCCTGTCCGGCGCCACGACGGTGGCGCAGCTCGCCAGCAACCTGCGCGCCCAGGCCCTCACCGTGGCGCCAGGCGAGTTCGACGCGTTCGCGCGCGC
The DNA here is from genome assembly GCA_040755835.1 of Myxococcota bacterium. Taxonomy (GTDB): domain Bacteria; phylum Myxococcota; class Myxococcia; order Myxococcales; family Myxococcaceae; genus JADLDB01. The sequence goes on along the minus strand of JBFMAB010000026.1, from coordinate 5,793 downwards.
GCCTGACACCTACTGGCGCGAACGGGCCACCCTGCGCTGGACGTGAGACGACGGGCGGCCCCCGGCTCCCTGCGGCGTTTCTGGGGAGAGTCGCCAACGCCAGCGCCGGGCACGCACCGCGACGGAATGGGGGCTTCCAGGTCAGTCGCCCAGCGCGTCGACGATGCCGCGCAGCGCGGCGTCGTTCTGCCTGGCCTGCGCCTCGGTGGCCTTCTTGCGGGCGTCGAGCGCCTTCTTCATCTTCTCCGCCTCTTCGGCCATCGCCTTCTGTTGCTCGTCGAGCGCCTTCTGCTGCGCCTCGAGCTCCTGCTGGCGCCGGGCGATGTCCTGCTCGCGGCGCTCGAGCTCGGCCTGCCGCCGCCCGGCGGCTTCGTCGAAGGCCTGGTTCCCCGCTTCGAGGCGGCGCTTGTCGGCCGACGCCTTCGCGCAGCCGACCGGATCCTCCGCGCAGCGGCGACGGTAGTCCTCGGCGCGCGCCTCGGCCGCGTCCAGCTCGGCCTGCAGCTTCTCCTCGGCGGGCGACAGCGCGCGGCCCTTCGGCTCCACCACCTTGCCGCGGCCGGGCCGGGCTTTGGGGTTCCTCACCACCTCGACGTCGCGGGTGTCGGGCCACGGCAGCGCGCGCAAGTCTCTCACGTCGCGCGTCACCGCCAGCTCGTGCTGCGCCTGGCGGAACTCCTTCCGCTCGGCCTGCCACGCGGCGATCGCCTTCTCCACGTCGTCGAAGGCCTCGAGCGCCTCCGACGACGACGCCGGGCGGCGCGGCACGTCCTTCGGGGGATCGAAGTCGTCCCACGCGCCAGCCACGAGCACGAGCACCAGGAGCGGCGACATCGCCGACGAATGCTAGCAGCCCCCGGCGGCGGCGGAGAGGCCCCGCTACTCCGGCGGCGGCATCACCAGGTTGAAGGTGCGGCAGGTGCCGGCGTCGCTGGTGGTGGACGGGCAGTTGTCCTCGGTGGTGATGGGACCGCCCACCTCCGCCGCGCTCTCGTAGCAGCCCCAGCCGAGCCGGTTGCCCGACGGCAGCTTGGTGGACGAGTTCGGCGGACCGCCCCACAGCTCGCTCCAGATCAGGAAGTCGCCCCCCGTCTGCGTGTTGACGAAGGCGTAGGTGATGCCCTGCCCCAGCTGCGGGTTGGTGATGCGCGTCACGTCGAGGCCCTGGATGACGTAGGCCTTCGAGTCCTCGATCGCCGCGGGCTTCGTCTTGTCGGCGGCGGTCGCCGCGACCATCGCGCAGGTGACCGGCATGCCGTTGGCGCCCGTCTTCTTGATGAAGCGCGTCGAGCCCGAGCCCGGCGACACACCGAGGCCCGACCAGTTCTGCTTGGTGTCCATCTGCACGCGGACCTGCACGAACGTCTCGAGCGCGGTGCAGCGGCCCATGCTGCAGTAGGGGATCGGCCGGTCGTCGACGAAGGTCAGCGCGAGACAGTCGGCCTGGGAGCCGCAGGTGTTGCCGCACTTCTGGCAGGTGCCGAAGAAGCCCGCGTCCATGTTGCCGACGCACGCCTCCTGGCCAGCGCAGTCGAGGTCGGCGCAGTCGGTCTTCCCGTTACCGTCGTCGTCGATGCCGTTGTTGCAGACTTCCCGCTTCGCGTCGCCGCCCGAGCACGCAGACAGCGCGCCCGCGGCGAAGGCCAAAAGGGCCACCACCAGCATCTTCGAGGTCATGGACACTTTCCGTTGCAGTCGCGATCCGACGGCACGCAGGCCTGACCGCCGGTGGTGAGAGACAGGCAGACGAAGCCCTGGGGGCATTCCTGCCCGGTGCCGCAGAAGCGCGCGCAGTAGCCCTGGCCGTCGGGCAGCACCACGCAGGTGCCGCCGAGGCACTCGGTGGGCGAGGTGCAGCTCTGGCAGTACGGGAAGCTCGAGCGGGCGGCGACGCAGACGTTGGTGACGCCGTCGCAGAACTCGCAGCTGCGGCAGGCGCTGGTGGCCTGGCAGGTGCGGGACGTGCCGACGACCGGGCCCTCGCACTGCTTGGTGGACGTGTTGCAGCGCTGGTCGAGCGGGCAGCCGGCGTTGGTGGTGCAGCCCGGCACGCAGGTGGCGCGGAGGCCGGACGGCGCGCAGACGGTGCCCAGCGGGCAGTCGGTGTCGCGGCTGCACGACGGCTTGCACTCGCCCTTCACACCGCCGGGGGGGATCGCACACACCTTGTTGTCGGCGCAGTCCGTGTCGAGCGTGCACTCGTTGATCGGCTCGCACACGCGATTCACGCAGCGCAGGCTCGCGTCGCCGCAGTCGGCGTCCTGCACGCACTCGGCGACGCACAGCTTGAGGCGGGGATCGCAGATGGTGCCGAACGGGCAGACCTGCTGCACCGCGACGCACTTGCCCTTCGCGGGATCGCACCGCTGGCTCACGTCGCCGCAATCCGAGCTCTGGTTGCAGCTCTTCAGCGAGTCCGGCGTGCACGCCTGGAAGTTGTTGCAGGTGGCCGGCGAGCCGTTGGGTGTGCGGTCGGGCCAGCACTGCTTCACGCCGCCCTTCTCCTGGCAGGTCGCGCCGCGCGGACAGGTCGAGTTGTCGGTGCAGGACGTGCCGCAGAACTTCCGGCCGAGCGACTCGTCGAGGACGCAGTTGTCCATCGCGCCGCCGCACTCGCGGTCCGCACTGCACGGCTGGCAGAAGCTCTTGAGCGGCCGGCAGGCGCGGATCGACGGGTCGCACCACTCGCTGGTCTGGCACTGCGAGTCGGCGGTGCAGCCGGTGATCTCCGTGACGCACAGGCCCGTGTAGTTGTTGCAGTAGCGCGGCGGTGCCAGCGGATCCGGCGAGCGGCAGCTCTCGTCCGACAGGCAGATGCACTGGCGCCGCACCTTGTCGCAGCGCAACGTGCCGCACTCCGCGTCGACGTTGCAGGCCCGGCCGACGAAGTCGACGGTGCCGGCGTCCTCGGGCGGGAGCGTCGTGGGGCGCGGGCAGGCGGTGAGCGCCCAGGCCAACGCGAAGAGGACGGCGAAACGCGGCATAGGACGCGGCATGTAGCTCTACCGGCTGGCCGCTGGCAACGACGAGCAACGACTTCCCCGTCACGGCACGGCAGCGATAGCGTTTGCGGAAATGGCAGGGAGCTGGACCGTGCCCATCGTCGCGGCGACGTTCGCCGGCCTCAGCATGGCGGCGTGTCGGGAACCCGCGCTCACCAGGCCGCCCGACGACGAGGCCGTTCTGGTGGTGCGTGCGCCGACGCCCGTGTTCGCGGGCCGTGTCGTGCTGGTCCGGTTGACCGCCCTGTGGACGAGCGGCCGGGAGGCCGAGGGCGGGGTGCAGTTGTCAGCGAGCGCGGGTACCTTCGACGCGGCCACCGTCGCGCTCGAGCGCGGCGAGGCACGCGCCCAGTGGAGCTGCCCCGTCAGCGACGCGTCGTGCCTGGGGACGGTCCTCCTCGAGGCGCGCTGGGAAGGTGCCACATCGGCTCAGACGATCACGGTGCTGGCCCCGCCCGACGCCGGAGGCGGCCTGCCGGACGAGGACGCGGGCGGGGAAGCCGAGACGCCAGACGCCGGCGTCCCCGATGCCGGCTTCACCGACGATCCGCTGCTCGCGGACGCGGGCTTCGTCTGCGGCGATTGGGACGGGGGCGTCCATCCGGGCTACACGGGTCCGCTCGGGCAACCGCTCGCGACGGGCTGCTCCGGCGAAGCCATCGACTACGTTCCGCTCGCCGCACCGAGCCCCACGGTCACGCACGTCTGCGGGAGCGTCGAGCTCGCCGAGCCCGTCACCGAGCCCGTCGTGCTCCACGGCCTCTTCCAGGGCCCCATCAGATTCGCAGGCGGCGTCGTGCCGTGCTGCGACGCCCCACGGTGCCTGCGCGATCCACGGCGAATCACCTTCCGATTCGACGTCGAGGAGATGCACGGCGTCTTCGGCCTCGGGGTGAAGTGGAACGCACGAACGCGCTCCCAGTTCGGCTTCTACGCAGGCACCGTCGCGGCTCCGGCGGTGAACCTCGGCGACGCCACGCCGCTCGAGGTGCCCTTCGGCGCGGGCACGATGACCGGCATCGACTTCGGCATCGGGCCCGGCTGGCGCCCTTGAGCGTCCGTCAAAGGCAGCGTGGCTCGGTGCTGACCGCCACCGCACACCGGCTGTCGCGGCAGACCGGCAGCCCGCAGCCGCAGCGCACCTGCTCGAGGGGGCACATGCCGACGCAGCGCACCATCGAGCAGTCGGGCCCGTCGAGGACGTGAATGGCGCCGGTGCCCTCGCCGCAGCACCCGTCGGGCACGCAGTCCGTGTCCACGTAGCAGACGCGCCCGCCGCCGTCGGGCGGCAGCGGGTCGACGATGCCGCAGCCCGCCGCGGCCACGGCGAGCCCCGCCACCAGCGCCACGAGGAACGGCCGGGCCATGCCCTCTCCCTGCCCTCCGCGTCAGCGATTCATGCCGCCGAGGAAGTCTGCGTTGCTCCTGGTCGGACGCATGTGCTTCAGCACGAACTCCATCGCGTCGATGGGCGTGAACGGGTGCAGCACCTGCCTGAGCGCGGTGATCCGCACCAGGTCGGCCGGGGTGAGCAGCAGCTCCTCCTTGCGCGTGCCGGACTTGTTGATGTCCATGCACGGGAAGATGCGCTTCTCGAAGAGCTTCCGGTCCAGCACGATCTCGGAGTTGCCGGTGCCCTTGAACTCCTCGAAGATCACCTCGTCCATGCGGCTGCCGGTGTCGATGAGCGCGGTGCCGATGATGGTGAGCGAGCCGCCTTCCTCGATGTTGCGGGCGGCGCCGAAGAAGCGCTTGGGCTTGTGGAGCGCGTTGGCGTCGACACCGCCGGACAGGATCTTCCCGGACGGCGGCACCACCGTGTTGTAGGCGCGCGCCAGGCGGGTGATCGAGTCCAGCAGGATGCAGACGTCGTGCTTCTGCTCGGCGAGGCGCTTGGCCTTGTCGATCACCATCTCCGCGACCTGCACGTGGCGCGTAGCCGGCTCGTCGAACGTCGACGACACCACCTCGCCGCGCACGCTGCGCTGCATGTCCGTCACTTCCTCCGGCCGCTCGTCGACGAGCAGGACGATCAGGTACACGTCCGGGTGGTTCTTCGAGATCGCGTGGGCGATGTTCTGCAGCATCACCGTCTTGCCCGCCTTCGGCGGCGCGACGATGAGGCACCGCTGGCCGAAGCCGATCGGCGAGAACATGTCGATGATGCGCGTGGTGTAGTCCGACGCGTCGTGCTCGAGGTGCATCTTCCTCGTCGGGTACAGCGCCGTCAGGTTGTCGAAGAGGATCCGCTCCTTCACGTCCGCGGAGAGCGGATCGCTGAAGTTGATCTTCTCCACGCGCTGCAGCGCGAAGTAGCGCTCGCCCTCGCGCGGCTGGCGAATGGGCCCCCTGACGGTGTCGCCCGGGCGCAGGTTGAAGCGGCGGACCTGCGACGGCGAGACGTAGATGTCGTCGGGGCTCGGCTGGTAGTCGGAGTCGGCGCTGCGCAAGAAGCCGTAGCCGTCGCTCATCAACTCCATGACGCCCTCGGCGTGCACCTCGTAGCGCTTCTCGGTGACGTTCGAGAGGATCGCGACCAGGAGCTCCTGCTTCTTGAAGCCCTGCGTGCCCTCGATGCCCAGGTTGTGGGCCATCTTGGACAGCTCGGTGATCTTCATCCGCTTGAGGTCGGTGAGATCGAGCACCTGCAGGTGCTTGTCGTCTTCCGGCGCGGCGGCGGGCGCTTCGGGCTCCTCGGCGGCGGCCACGGCCTCTTCGCCGCGCGCGTGCGCTTCCTGGATGTCGTCGTCCCGCACGGCGCGGTGCATCGGCGTCATCACCGGGCGCGGGC
>JBFMAB010000025.1:165091-235372 GCA_040755835.1 Myxococcota bacterium | reverse complement strand
TGCTTCGCAGCCGCCGGGACGTCACCCTTCACCGACTCCTCCTTCGACTCGACCTTCTGCTTTCTCGCCATGGGTGCTCCTTTGCAGAGCCACCCCGGGGCGAAACACCGAAATCAGGGCACTCCCCGCTTCCCCGAGGTCGCTCCCCGTGGCGTGGAGCTTGTAAGCGCCCTCCGTTTTCCCTTTGAAGTAGAGAGTGCCGCGCGACGCGCCCACCGACAGGTCGACGGCGCTCACCGGCGGTCCCGAGCAATTCGGATTCTGGAAGAGGTCGAAGCCCACATCCGGACCCTCCACACCGAATTCAATCCTCGTCGACGCGGTGACGGGAGCCGGGGTGTTGCGCACGTCCTGTACCTCGACGACAACCTCCTTCGAGCAGTCATTCGGCGCCACCGTCTGTGGGGCGGACAGGAAGGACAGGTGGTGCGGTGGGTTGCCACCATCGGGCAGGCCGCCGTCGGACGCGCCGCCGTCGGACGAGCCGCCATCGGACGCGCCACCATCGGACGCGCCACCATCGGACGCGCCACCATCGGGCCGCACACATTCGAGGCCGCCGCCCACGTCGCGGCACACGAATCCGTCACCGCAGTCTGTGTCGGTGGTGCACGCAAAGCGCAAGGTGTCCACGAAGGGGCTGCACTGGCACGCCGCACAGAAGAAAAAGCTGAGGAGGACGCTGAGCGTGCGCATCAGAAGGCCCCCGACAACGTAAGGCTCGCCGGGCCCGGCAAGAGGGCGACGGTCGCTCCGTCACGCGTTGCGCCGTCCGCGCCGAGCAGCATCAGGACGACGCCGCTCGCCGCCAGGGCACCACCCACTCCAAAGAGGATGTTGGCGACGATGGCGTTCGTGTGCGCCTGTTGCTCCAACGACAGGGCTTCTCGCCTCGAGATGCCTGTCACCAGGCCGTCTGCATTCTTCTCGGCATCCAGCACCTTCGAGCGCGCGCCGTTCGCGAGCAGGCCGAAGGCGACGCCCGCTCCACCGGCCGCCACGCCCGCGCCGAGGAGGCCCCAGCCGGTGGGGCGCATCCACCCTCCGCTTTCGGGCTTACCGGCCGGCGCCTGGCTCGACGAGACGTCGGCCACCGGAACGGGTGTCGGCTGGGGCGCAGGGGCCCCGGCGCGTTCGCGCAGAGGCGACGCGGCGCTGCCGTCCTGAAGGAGGACCTGCGCGCGTCGTCCCAGCACCTCGTACCACCAGTCCACCGTCGCTCCGCCCACGGACACTTCGGCCCGGCCTGCCTCGACGGACACGTCCGCCGCGCGCTCGGTGGCGCCGTCCACGCGGAAATGGAAGCGCACGGTACGGGCGAGCTTCAGGCCATCCTCGGGAATCGTCACCGCGAGCGAGACGACCTGGCCATTCCGCACCTGCGTTTCCGGTTTGGCGGTGAAGGGGCCCTTCCCACGCACCCACTCCTTGGCCTCGAAGAAGGGGGTGCGGACGCGCGGGGGCTGGTCCGCTGGCAGCTCGAAACCGGGGTCGAGGAGGAGCAGCTCACGAAAGGCTTCGTAGGCCCGCGCACCGTGTCCCAGCGTTCCCGAGACGACGCCCTCCAGCGCGAGAATCTCGAGCCATTCGTCGCGGGTGGTGCCTTCAACGCGCTCGGCCGCGTCCAGCACCTTCGCGGCTTGCTCGAAGCTGAGCTCCTCCACGAGGCGTCGGGCTTCCGCCAGGTACGAGTTGCCGGCCAGGGCGGGGAAAGCAACTACCACCGACACGACGGCCAGGGACACGGCGGCGCGCATGAGCGTCCATCGTAGTCGAATTGACGGGCTTCGCGATCGCGGCGCACACTCACCGCGCATGTCTGTACCGGCTCGACAGGCCGGCCGCAGCGCCGGCGCGTGGGAGCCCGGCACCCTGGTCGGCCGCTACATGCTGCTGACGCCGCTCGCCCAGGGGGGCATGGCGGAGATTTGGCTCGCGCGCGCGTCGGGCCTGCAGGGCTTCGAGAAGCTGGTCGTCATCAAGCGCATGGACGCGGCGCTCCGAAGCGAGCCCGAGTACGTCGAGATGTTCCTCACCGAGGCGCGGCTGGCGGCGCAGCTGAGCCACCCGCACGTGGTGCAAATCTACGAGCTCGGTGAACAGGACGACTCCATGTACATCGTCATGGAGTACCTCGACGGCGAGAACCTGGCCGTCGTCCGCCGCGCGGCCGCGAGGTGCGGGCAGCCGATGAGCGACCCGCTCTGCGTCCGGCTCGTGTCCTGGGCCGCCGAGGGGCTGCACTACGCGCACACGCGCGTCGGCCACGACGGGCAGCCGCTGCACATCGTCCACCGCGACGTGTCGCCGCAGAACCTCATCGCGACGATGGACGGCAACCTCAAGGTCGTCGACTTCGGCATCGCGAAGACGCTCACCCAGCACACCCATTCGGGGAAGCTGAAGGGCAAGTTCGCCTACATGGCGCCGGAGCAGGCGCGCGGTGAGCGGGTGGACGCCCGCAGCGACGTCTTCGCGCTCGGCATCGTCCTCTTCGAGCTCGTGACGAAGACGCGCTTCTTGCCGAAGATGGGTGACACGGAGCTGCTCGCCACCATCGGCGGGACCGCGCCACTTCCGAGACCTCGCGAGCGCCGTAGTGACGTGCCGCCGCGCCTCGAAGCGGTCATTCTGAAGGCGCTCGAGCGCGAGCGCGAAGCCCGCTTCCAGTCGGCGCGGGACTTCCACGACGCCCTCGAAAGCTGGCTGCAGGAAGCGGGGCGGCCCATCAACGGCGGGGAGGTCGCCGACTACCTGCATACCGTCTTCGCGGACCGCATTCAGGCAAGACGGCAGCTCATCGAAAAAGCGATGCGCACAGACTTTACCGCCAGCGCCGCGCAGAGTTTCGACCGCCTGGCTCGCGCACAGAGCGGGATTCGCGGCGGCCTTGGCGCCGAGCAGTCGAACAGCGTCCTGGCCGGCGCGCCGAAGCGCCACCGATGGGTGATGGCGGTGGCCGCGCTGCTGCTGGTGAGCCTCGGCGTGGGCCTCACGGTCGCAGTTCGACCGGCGCAGGAACCTTCGGTGGTGGTGCAGGCGCGGCCCGCGGTGGTGGTGGAGGCGCCCAAAGCATCGCCGCCGGTGCTGCTGGTGGAGACGGTGCCCGCGGGCGCCACCGTCAGCGTCGACGGTCGCGAGCTGGGGCCGTCGCCGCAACGCATCGAGAACCTCACCATCGGCGACCACCTGGTGCAGGCCACGCTGGCCGGCCACGTCTCGAGCGAGCGCACGGTGACGCTGGCGCGCGCCGGCGAGCGCGTGGTGGTGCAGCTCGCGATGCTGCCGGAGGCGCCGCCGAAGGTGGACGCGCCGCTCGAGCCCGAGCCCCCGACGCCGAAGGAGAGCCCGCGGCCCGTCGCGGCCGCGAAGCCGAAGCCGAAGCCGAAGCCGAAGCCGGCCGAGCAGGGGAAGCTGACGCTCAAGACGACGCCGTGGACGACGGTGTACCTGGGCAAGCAGAAGCTGGGCGACACGCCGCTCATCAACGTCCCGGTGCCCGCCGGCCGCCAGGTGCTGCGACTGGTCAACCCGGAGAAGAAGCTCGACAGCTCCATCGAGGTCGAAATCGTCCCCAACGAGACGACGGTGAAGAAGCTGAGCCTGTGAAGCCGATTGCCCGTGCGGACCTTCAACGAGGCGCTTCTGATCCGCCCCGTTAATCCCTATGGTGCCGGCGCACCCTGCCGTACCCCCGATGTGGAGAGAAAGGAAGTATGGACACCCAGCCGCGCCCGTCCGCCCCCGGAAACAAAGCCGTCCAGGAAATTCCTGCCGTCACCATTCGCTTCGCTGGCGACTCCGGCGACGGCATGCAGCTGACCGGCCTCGAGTTCACGCGCGCCACGGCCATCGCGGGCAACGACCTGCAGACCTTCCCCGATTACCCCGCCGAGATTCGCGCGCCCGCGGGCACGCTGCCCGGCGTCTCGGGCTTCCAGATTCACTTCTCGAGCGAGCCGGTCTTCACGCCCGGCGACCAGCCGGACGTGCTGGTGGCGATGAACCCCGCCGCGCTCAAGACGAACCTGAAGGACCTGGTCCCCGGCGGCACGCTCATCGTCAACACCGGCGCCTTCATCGACACCAACCTGCAGAAGGCCGGCTACACGTCCAACCCGCTCACCGACGGCTCGCTCGCCTCGTACAAGACGCACGAGGTCGACATCACCAGGCTGACCGAGCTGGCGCTGAAGGACTCGGGGCTCAACGCGAAGGAGATTGGCCGCGCGAAGAACATGTTCGCGCTGGGCATGATGCTGTGGATGTACGGCCGGCCCACCGAGCCGACGATGCGGTACCTGAAGGAGAAGTTCGCCAGCAAGCCGGACATCCTCGCGGGCAACGAGAAGGCGCTGCAGGCCGGCTACAACTACGGCGAGACGGCGGAGCTGTTCGGCGTCACCTACCAGGTGAAGCGCGCGGCCATCACGCCGGGGACGTACCGCAACATCACCGGCAACGAGGCGACGGCCTGGGGCATCCTCGCGGCGACGAAGCTGTCGGGCCTCAGTGGCTTCCTCGGCAGCTACCCCATCACGCCCGCGTCGGACATTCTGCACGAGCTGTCGAAGCACAAGCACTTCGGCTTCACGTCGTTCCAGGCGGAGGACGAGATCGCCGCGATGTGTGCGGCCGTCGGCGCGGCCTTCGGTGGCACCCTGGCCTTCACCACGTCGTCGGGCCCGGGCATCGCGCTCAAGCAGGAGGCGATCGGCCTCGCGCTGATGACCGAGCTCCCCGTCGTCATCATCAACGTGCAGCGCGGCGGCCCGTCGACGGGTCTGCCGACCAAGACGGAGCAGGCGGACCTCTTGCAGGCCGTCTATGGGCGCAACGGCGAGTCCCCGGTGCCGGTCATCGCGGCGTCCAGCCCGTCGGACTGCTTCGATGCGACCATCGAGGCGGCGCGCATCGCGGTGAAGTACATGACGCCGGTCTTCCTCTTGACGGACGGCTACATCGCGAACGGCCAGGAGCCGTGGCTCATCCCCGACGTGAAGCGCCTGCCGCCCATCGAGGTGCGCTTCCGCAGCGACCCGAACAACTTCTTCGTCTACCAGCGCGACCCGAAGTCCCTGGCGCGCGACTGGGTGCGACCGGGCACGCCGGGCCTCGAGCACCGCATCGGCGGCCTCGAGAAGGACAAGCTGACCGGCGGCGTGTCGTACGACCCGGACAACCACGACGCGATGGTGCGCCTGCGCGCCGAGAAGGTCGAGCGCATCGCCCAGGACATTCCCCCGACGAAGCTGCACGGCGGCGACGAGGGTGACGTGCTGGTGGTGGGCTGGGGCGGCACGCACGGCGCCATCTACACGGCGGTGACGCAGCTGCGCGCCAGGGGCAAGGCGGTGTCCAGCGTGCACCTGCGGCACCTGAACCCGCTGCCGCCGGACCTCGGCGGCATCTTGAAGCGCTTCAAGACGGTGGTGGTGCCCGAGCTGAACCTGGGCCAGCTGCAGAAGATTCTGCGCTCGACCTACCTGGTCGACGCCAAGTCCATCAACAAGGTGCAGGGCAAGCCGTTCAAGGTGAGCGAGTTGGTGTCCCGCATCGGGGAGTTGTGCTGAGGGCGTCACGCGCCTCCTGAGACCGAGAGAGACACCATGACCACGATTGCCAAGCTGACGAAGAAGGACTTCCAGAGCGACGCCGACCCGAGGTGGTGCCCGGGCTGCGGCGACTACTCCATCCTCGCGCAGGTGCAGACGGTGCTGCCCGAGCTGGGGATTCCCCGAGAGAACTTCGTGTTCGTCTCGGGCATCGGCTGCTCGAGCCGCTTCCCGTATTACATGAACACCTACGGGTTTCACACCATCCACGGCCGCGCGCCGGCGATCGCCACGGGCCTGAAGATGTCGCGCCCCGACCTCTCGGTGTGGGTGGTGACGGGCGACGGTGACGCGCTGTCCATCGGTGGCAACCACTTCATCCACATGATGCGGCGCAACGTCGACCTGAAGGTGCTGCTGTTCAACAACCGCATCTACGGGCTGACCAAGGGCCAGTACTCGCCGACGAGCGAGCTGGGGAAGAAGACGAAGTCGACGCCGGCGGGCAGCATCGACGCGCCGTTCAACCCGCTGCATGTCGCGCTCGGCGCGAACGCCAGCTTCGTGGCGCGCAGCTACGACGTCGACCCCAAGCACCTGCAGGGCGTGCTGTTGCGCGCGGCGAAGCACAAGGGCACGGCGTTCATCGAAATCATGCAGAACTGCAACGTCTTCAACGACGGCGCGTGGGAGCACATCACCGACAAGTCGGTGAAGGACGACATGCAGCTGCGGCTCGAGCACGGCAAGCCCATGCTGTTCGCCAAGGGCAAGAAGGGCATTCGGCTGAACGGCTTCACGCCCGAAGTCGTCACGCTGGGCGAGAACGGCGTGACGGAGAAGGACATCTTCGTGCACGACGAGAAGGCCGCGCCGTCGCTGGCGATGTTGATCGCCGAGCTCATGGCGCCGCACTTCCCCACGCCCATCGGCGTGTTCCGCGCCGTCGACCGCCCGGTGCACCACGAGCTGGACCAGGCGCAGCTGGCGGCGGCCCGCGAGAAGAAGGGCGAGGGCGACCTCGAGAAGCTGCTGCACTCGGGCGACACCTGGACCATCAGCTGAACGGCTCAGCCGTCGACCCGGAGGAATGGGGCGCCGGTTGGACCGACCAGTCCTTCGACCTCGACTTCCCAAAGCACGCCCCGGCTGGACTTCAGCGTCCTGCACGGCCGTTTGCTTGAGACTTCGCGCTCCTGCGCCCATGCTTGAGCCCCCATGGCGCAACCGCTGGGCCCGCTCCCCGACTCCGTGTTGCTCGTCGACGACGAGCCGTCGGTCATCGACGTGTTGTCGAAGGCGCTGACGCGCGGTGGCCTCACCGTGAAGGCCGTGAAGACGGCCGAGCAGGCCTTCCCGCTGCTGGACAGCGAGCGCTTCGGCGCCGTCGTCACCGACAAGAATCTGCCGCAGCGCTCGGGCCTCGACGTGGTGCGCGCGGCCCGCGAGAAGCAGCCGTACTGCGCGTGCATCGTCATCACCGGCTTCGTCAGCGCCGCGTCGGTGCTCGAGGCGCTGCAGCTGGGCGCCAACGACTACATCTTGAAGCCCTTCGACGACCTCGCGCTCGTCGTGCAGCGCATCAAGCGCGCCATCGCCTCGCAGCGCACCGAGGCCGAGCGCGCGACGCTGGCCGAGATGATCAAGGACCTCGCCCGCTCGCTCCACGACAAGGACGACTCGCTGCGCGCGAAGGAAGAGGAGGTCTTCCAGACGAAAACCGAACTGGACCTCTTCACCAGCGTCATGGACCTGCGCATCGAGGAGGCCACCAGGCCCCTGCTGACCCGCCTCGCGCTCCTCGAGTCCGACGTCCAGGCCGAGCAGGAGCGCCGCGGGAAGCTGAAGCGCACGCTGGGCGAGCTGGCCGCGCGGGTGCGCGAGGCGGCGAAGTCGGCCGGCGAAGGCGCCGACGCCCTCGAGCAGGTCGCCCAGGCGCTCGACGCCGAGGCCGGCGCCCTGGGCTGACGTCGCCCGCCGCGCCGTCTTCCCGCAGATGACCGCCGGGCCCGTGCAGGCCACGAGGCGGAGTGTGACGTGGCCCCGACCTCGTGCCCGCCTTCCTCCAGAAGGACGGCTCGGTGCTGGTGTCGCGGGGTGATGGCGAGCGCTTCGTCCTTGGGCGCTCCCAGCTGCGCGGCGCCGACTGGGAAACGGTGGCTCCGAGGCGTGACGCTGGCCGTGCACCGAGGGGGCGCTGCTTCGAGACCTGGAGGCGATGGCGAGTCTCGTGGTGCCGGTCAGCCGCCCGGGTCGAGTGGCTCGACGGGTGGCGCCTCGGGCGAGGGCGTCGCGGGCAGCTCGGGCAGCCTCACCCGCGCCACGCCCTCGCGCGCGAAGCTGCCGAAGTACAGCCAGCCGTCGCGCTCCACCGCCGAGGCGATGGGCGAGTAGCTGCCCTCTGCGCGGTGCTGCAGCGACTCCACCGGCTTCCCCGACTCGTCCACCGCGAGCACGAAGGCGTGGCGCTCGGGCGCGGGCTGCACCGCCTTCGGCAGCCGCGAAATCGCCTTGCGGAGGCCCGGCCACTCCGCGAGCCGGTCGATGAGCGGGTTGCGCGGGCTGCCGATGGCGACCCAGAAGACGTGACGCTCCGGCGCGTAGCGCACGTTGTCGGGGAAGCCGGGCAGCGCGTCGAGGAAGACCTCTTTCTGGCCCGCCTTCTCGCCCTTCAGCCAGTAGCGCCACAGCCGGTACGCGCCCGTCTCGCTCATCACCAGGTACGCCTCGTCGGGGCCCAGCGCGACGCCGTTGGCGAAGCTGAAGCCGTCCGCCAGCTTCGTCACCCGCTTCGTCGCCGGCTCGTACTTGAGCAGCCGGCCCGTCGTCTGGTGCTCCATCAAGTCGTCGACGAATGCCTCGATGCTGTGCCGGGCCGACGCGTCGGTGAAGTACACGACGCCGTCCTTCGCGATGGCGAGGTCGTCCGCGAACTTGAAGGGCACGCCGCCCTCGGAGGTGGCCAGCACCTCCAGCCTCCCGTCCGCGGCGAGCGCCAAAAGGCCACCGTGCGCGTCGCAGATGAAGAGGCGTCCGTCGGGGTGGTACGCGATGGCCAGCGGCCGACCCTTCGTGTCCGCGAGCAGCACCGCGTCGTCGCTGCCCGGCGTGAGGCGCACGATGCGGCCGTCCTTGAGGCCGGTGACGAGGCGGCCTTCCGCGTCGAAGGTGATGGCCTCGGGGCCGACGAGGGCCTTCGCCCACCACTCGACGTCCTTCAGCCGCTCGTTGGGCGCGTACGGCCCCGCGAGGGGCGTGGGCGGCGGCGGCTGCCACGCCGCGGGCTCGATGGCGGTGGGCCCGAAGCCCAGGTACACGCCGGCGCCAAACAGCACACCGAGGACGGCAGGGACGAGACGACGCATGCGCGGCGCAGTGTCGGCCCGAAGGCCGCGCGCCACAAGCACGGCTTCGTCACGGGAAGGCGCGGTCGAACACCAGCAGCGCTTCCTGCCACGCCGTCTCCACGTGCGACGACGCCGACGGCCCGCACCAGCACCCGCTGGAGAGCTGGTCGTTCACCGACACCGTGAGGCAGCGCTGCGTCGAGAAGTCCTGGCAGCTCGTCCGCTGCGCCTTCAGGTCGGCGTGGAAGGACGGCTCGTCCACCGCGAGCCACAGCGGCGCCAACTCGTCGCGAGACAGCACGACGCCGCGGTCCCGCGCGCCGTTGCCGAAGCTGGTGCGCTGGTTGGTGCCGTCGCGCAATACGCGGAAGGCGCCGCCCGGCGAGGACACCTCGACGAAGACGATGCGCCCGAAGGCCCGGTCGCACGCGCCGGTGGCGCACCGGCCGGGCGGCGTGGCGCCGGCGCCGCAGCCGGCCAGCAGGAGCGCGAGGAGGGACAGGCTCGAACGCATCGGCCTCGCGCGTCAGCAAGCCGCGGGCCACGCGAAACACCTGACGATGCCGCGCGGTTGCGCGCACCGTCGCCTCAGCTTTTCGAGGGCGGCCTCAGGGCTTCGGGCACGTCACCGTCACCAGGTGGCTGCGTTTCTCCGGGCTGCCGTCGGGGTAGCCGAAGCGCATCGGCAGCTTCCCGGCCTTCTTGAAGAGGACGCGGTACTCTTCCTGGTACGGCTCCCACGCGCCGAGGAAGGACTTCTGGAAGCTGCCGTACGCCGCCAGCGCGCAGCCGCGCTTCGTCCAGAAGGACGGCGGCACGCCCGTGGAGTCCGACACCATGAAGTCCGCGTGCCCCAGCAGGTACTCGCGGATGCCGCCGAAGCCCTGCCGCCACAACAGGTAGCTGGCCGCCTTCGTCATCGCGGCCACGCGGCCTTTCGCTTCGAGGTGTTTCAGCACGCCCGGCGTCTCCTTCAGCGCGTCGTCGTGCAGGTTGGCGGCGAGGTGTCGGTGCACGCGGCGGGGCGCGCCGGGCTGGCCCTTCGGGACGAACTCCACCTCGACGTTCGCGAAGGCCGGCGAGAAGTCCGGGTCCTTCCAGTTCGACTTGAGCTTCGGTGCCAGCGACGACTCGAGCGCCGCGACGTCGGCGGCGGTGAGGTAGTGCAGGGCGCCGTCGGGCTCGACGCGGAAGTAGCGCACCCGCACCGGCTCGTAGTCGAAGAGCGCGAGGCCCATGAGGTGCATCGACAGCTGCCCCGGCAGCTGCCCGCGCTGCGTCTTCGACAGGTTCTTCGACAGCGAGTCGTTCGACAGCAGCGTCGACGCGCTCGCCTCGGCGATGGCGGAGAGCGACTGGGCCAGCGCCTTCGCGTCGGCGAGGCCCGTCACCCGCCGCGGGTCGCCAGCCAATTCCAGCGACAAGGTGGTGATGACGCGCGCGTCGGGGAACGTCATCAGCGCGCTCATCAGGTCGCCGCCGCCGAAGGGGTACACCACTTCGCCGGGGAGCTCCACGGGCCGCAGCGTGGCCAGGAAGTCCTTCGCGGCGCCGCCCCAGTGCTTCTGGAAGCGCTCGAAGCGCGGGCGCTGCGTGGCGCAGTACGCGGCCACCACCTTCGCGTCGAGCGGCGCCGGCGGCTCGCCCGGCTGGCACGTCACCACCTGGAAGAGCGGCCGCACGGCGTCGATGAAGTCCGCCGCCTCGGGCGCGGGCGCGGCGGCGAGCAGCAGGAGGACGAGGGCGGTCACGGGTGGGCCCGAGTCTGGCGCGGCGGTGGGCGGGCCGTCGAGGAAGAGCGGCCTTGTTCTCCCCGGGGCCGCCCTTGCGCCCACCAGCGCCGGCGTGGTGAGAGGGCCTTCCCGATGCGACGAAAGTACCTGTGGCTCGTCGCGGTGGCGTTCGCCGTCATCGTGTTCGATCAGTGGACGAAGTACCTCGTGCTGCGCGACCTCACGACGGGGCTCGACGCCGCCGAGTCGCACGCGGCCGTCTTCTACGGCGCCGCGCCCGAGCAGGGCTACGACGGCTACCACTTCCGCTCGAAGGAGCAGGTGGTGCTGAACGACTCCTTCATGCGCCTGCGCTACGCGGAGAACCCGGGCGCGGCGTTCGGCCTGTTCCGGAACCTCCCGGAGTCGGCGCGCGGGCCGCTGTTTCACCTCGTCTCCATCGGCGCCGTCCTCCTCATCGGCTTCTCCTTCTCGAAGTTGCGCGGCGCGGCGGACGAGCGCTGGGCGAGGTGGGGCCTGCCGCTGGTGCTGGGCGGCGCGGTGGGCAACTACATCGACCGGCTGGCGCGCGGCTTCGTCATCGACTTCATGGAGCCCGTCTGGAACGGCCGGGCCTGGTGGCCCGCCTTCAACGTCGCCGACACCTTCATCGTCGTGGGCGTCGGCCTGCTGGTCATCGACTCCTTCGTGCGAAAGGAAAAGAAGGCCTCCACGGACGGGTTGGTCGCCGCGCGCGGCGGCAAGGAGGCCGCGTGAAGGCACCCATCGACGCCGTCAGCGCGCTGAAGGCGATGCCGCTGCTCGCCGACCTGCCGCACGCCGAGGTGGAGCGCCTCGCGAGCCGCGCGAAGGTGGAGCACTACGTCATCGGCGAGGAGCTCATCAAGGAAGGCACCTCGGGCTCCATGGCGTACTTCGTCGTTTCGGGCACCTGCGACGTGCGCCGCAAGCGCGGCAGCCAGCAGCGCCGGGTGGCCACCCTGGGCCCGGGCGACTTCTTCGGAGAGTTGTCCATCGTCGACCCGGCGCCGCGCACCGCCACCGTCACCGCCGCCGAGGACGTCACCGTGCTGGTGCTGTCGGGCTACGACTTCAACGCGGCGCTCAAGGCGAACAAGTCGATGGCCCTGCACCTGGTGAAGACGCTGGCGAAGCGCCTGCGCGCGCAGGAAGACGAGTTCCTCGGGGCGCGCTGAAGGCCCGTCGTCACGTCCAGGTGGCCTCGAGCCGCAAGAGGCCCGGGCCGGCCACCTCGAAGTGCGTGAGGCGGACCTCCTGCGCGCGGGATGCCTCCATCCACGCCACCAGGGAGCCGCCCAGCTCGTGCCACGACACCGGGTCGTTGAACGGCCACCCGTGAATCTCCGCGGTGCACGACTTCGGCGTCGAGCCCGTCACCACCAGCTCGCTCTGGTCGAAGTACGACTTCCAGAAGCGGCCCGAGAGCGACAGCACCGTGGTGGGCGACGCGAAGCGCATCGCCGCGCGGAAGAAGGCGCCGATGTCCCGGCTGGCCATGGCGTGGCCGACGTGGAGCGCGCCGCGCACGTCACCGCCGTGGAAGGTGTCGACGACGTGGCGCACGCCGTGGAAGTACAGCTCGATGGGCAGCCAGCCGACGGAGGTGAGGGCGCGGCGGTCGACGGTGGGCCGCACGGCGTCGGGCAGCGTCGCCACCCAGCCGGCCACCGCCTCGGTGCCGCGCGTCTCCTCAAGCCAATCGAGGAGGTGCACGACGGTGAAGCCCTTGATGCGCACGCCGGAAGGCGCCGCCGGGTCCGCGGAACGCCACGGCAGCCCCTGCGGGACGGCGAGTGGGACGACGCGGCGCTCCAGCGGCGATTCGGACACGGACGCCCTCCGGAGACGGGTTGTACCGCAGTCGCCCCGGGGCGTGGCCGGGGGAAAGGCTGGTGTAAGAAGCGAGGCAATGCCCACCATCACCCTGAATGTGAATGGCGTCGAGCGCCGGCTCGACGTGTCCGAAGGCGAGACGCTGCTGGACGCGCTGCGCGAGCGCTGCGACATCACCAGCGTGAAGGACGGCTGCTCGCCGCAGGGCCAGTGCGGCTGCTGTCTCGCCCTCATCGACGGTGTGGCGAAGGTGACGTGCGCGACGCCGGCGGCGAAATGCGACGGGAAGAAAATCGTCACCCTGGAAGGACTGTCGAAGGAGGAGCGCGACCTCACCGCGCGGGCCTTCGTCGCCGCGGCGGGGCTGCAGTGCGGCTTCTGCATTCCCGGCATCGCCCTGCGCGCCAAACATCTGCTGGACAGGAATCCGTCGCCGTCGCGCGCGGAAATCGCCACCGCCATCGACGGCAACCTCTGCCGCTGCACCGGCTACGTGAAAATCATCGACGCCATCGAGCTGCTCGCGAAGGCGAGGAAGGGCCAGCCGCTGCCCGAGCTGCCCGACACCGGCGGCGTCGGCGCGTCGCTGCCGAAGTACCAGGGCCTCGAGATGACGCTGGGCGACCGCGCGTACGTGGCCGACCTGAAGCGCCCGGGCATGTTGCACGGCGCCGTCGTCTTCTCGCCGCACCCGCGCGCGAAGGTGACGGCCATCGACACCTCGAAGGCGAAGGCGGTGCCGGGCGTGCACCTCGTCGCCACCGCGGCCGACGTACCGGGCAACCGCTGGTACGGGCTGCTCTACAACGACTGGCCGGGCTTCGTGGCGGTGGGCGAAGAGGTGCGCTGCGTCGGCGACATCCTCGCGGCGGTGGCGGCCGA
Source organism: Myxococcota bacterium (assembly GCA_040755835.1). Taxonomy (GTDB): domain Bacteria; phylum Myxococcota; class Myxococcia; order Myxococcales; family Myxococcaceae; genus JADLDB01. The sequence continues at coordinate 222,001 of JBFMAB010000025.1, read as the reverse complement.
GGACGAAGCCACCGCGCGCAAGGCCGCGGCGCTGGTGGAGGTGACGTACGAGGTGCTGCCGCCGGTGCTGTCGCCGGACGAGGCGCTCAAGGCCGGCGCGCCCCGGGTGAACCCCACGCACGACAACCTGCTGTCGAGGTCCGTCATCGTGCGCGGCGACGCCGACCTGGCGCTGGCGAAGTCCGCGCACGTGGTGACGCAGGTCTTCCAGACGCAGCGCATCGAGCACCTCTTCCTCGAGCCCGAGTGCGCCCTGGCGGAGCCGACGGCCGACGGCGGCCTCAAGCTGTACAGCCAGGGCCAGGGCATCTTCGATGACCAGCGGCAGGTGGCCAGCTTCCTCGGCTGGCCGGTGGACAAGGTGCAGGCCGCGCTGGTGCCCAACGGCGGCGCCTTCGGCGGCAAGGAAGACATGTCCATCCAGGCGCACGCGGCGCTGTTGTGCGCGCTGACGAAGCGGCCGGTGCGCGTGAAGCTGAACCGCGAGGAGTCGGTGCGCATGCACCCCAAGCGCCACGCGATTCGCATGGAGTACTCGGTGGGCTGCGACGCCGACGGGCGCCTCACCGCGGTGAAGGCGCGCATGGTGGGCGACTCGGGCGCCTACGCGTCGGTGGGCGGCAAGGTGCTGGAGCGCGCCGCGGGCCACTCCTGCGGCCCGTACAGGGTGCCCAACGTCGACGTCGTCGCGGTGGCCGCGTACACCAACAACCCGCCCTGCGGCGCGATGCGCGGCTTCGGCGCGAACCAGGCGCACTTCGCGATGGAAGGGTGCATCGACCTGCTCGCGAAGAAGGTGGGCCTCGACGGCTGGGAAATGCGCAACCGCAACATCGTCTCGGTGGGCGACGTCTTCGCCACGGGCCAGGTGCTGGAGAAGTCCGTCGGCATCCGCCGGACGCTCGAGGCGGTGAAGGACGCGTACTACGCGGCGAAGCGGGCCGGGAAGGCCGTGGGCATCGGCTGTGGCGTGAAGAACTCCGGCATCGGCAACGGCGTGCCCGAGTGGGGCAAGTGCCGCCTCGTCGTGGAAGGCGACGGCACCGTGTCGCTCTACAACGGCTACACCGAGATGGGGCAGGGCCTGCTGACCATCTGCCAGCAGTTCGCCAGCGAAGTCACCGGCCTGAAGGCCTCGCTCTTCAAGCCGAAGGTGGACACGACGTTCCCGCTCGGCTGCGGGCAGACGACGGGCAGCCGCGGCACGCTGTTCGCCGGCAACGCCGTCATCGCGGCGGCGAAGAAGCTGAAGGCGGACCTCGACGCGGGAAGGACGCTCGAGCAGCTTCGGGGCACCGTCTACGAAGGCGACGTGCTGGTCAACGACACCACCGCACTCGGCGCGAAGGTGGACAAGGTGAAGACGCACACCACCTTCGGCTGGGCGACGCAGCTGGTGGTGCTGGACGCCAACGGCCGCGTGGAGAAGGTCATCGCCGCGCACGACGTCGGCCGCGCGGTGAACCCGCAGCAGTGCACGGGCCAGGTGGAGGGCAGCGTGCACATGGGCCTTGGCTACGCGCTCACCGAGGAGCTGCCGTGCGAGAACGGCATGCCCGTCACCTCGAAGCTGCGCGACATCGGCGTCTTGCGCGCGCGCGACATGCCGGAGGTGGAGGTCGTGCTGGTGGAGGACCCGGAGCCCGAAGGCCCATTCGGCGCGAAGGGCGTCGGTGAGATTGGCCTCGTGCCGACGGCGGGCGCGGTGGCCGGCGCGCTGGAGGCCTTCGACGGCATTCGCCGCACCACGCTGCCGATGAAGGACTCGGCGGCGGCGAAGGCGATGAGCGTCGGCAAGCTGAAGGGTGACCGGGCCAACTGGCGCTGACGTGAAGCCGAGCCCACCACCGCCGGCGCCCCTCTCCGTCCGCGACTGGACGACGCTGTGCGCGGTGGCGGCGGTGGTGGCGCTCATCTTCCTGCGGGTGGTGACGTGGCACCTCGCCGCGGAGGCGGCCGTCGGCGTGCACCTGACGCCACGCGCGGAGCGGCTCATCCGCGCTGGCCTCATCGCGGCGCCGCTGTTGCCGGTGCTGGTGCTGGTAGGGATGACGCTGCTGCGGCGGCCGGCGCGACGGCTGGTGCTCTCCCTCGTGGGGCTCACGCTGCTCGGCGCGCTGGGCAGCGGCGGCTACCTCTACTGGACGTTCGAGCTGTTTGAAGCCCAGTATCAGCGGACGCTGCCGGCGCCGGACCCGGAGCACGAGGCGTTCCTGTACTCGGGTGGGCTGCTGGGCTGCCGCGTCGTCGTCTACGTCGCGGAGCGCCGCGCCATGTGGGGCCGCGAGGTGGCGAGCCGGACGGTGGATTGCACCGAGCCGTACGACGCCGCGTGGCTGCCGGACGGCGGCGTGGAGATACGGGGGGCACCGCCGAAGCCGCTGTTCGGCCGGTGACGTCGGGTGCGCCGCTTGCGCTGGATGGCCTCGCGGCCCCCTGAGTGGCCACCTTGTCGCCCAGGCCCTGGTGGATTGACCGTGTCACCGGGCTGCTCGCGCCGGACGACCTCTCGACGTTTGAGCTGGGGGCCCTGTGGCGCCTGTGCGAGCAGTTCGCCTTCGTCCGGGAGAACGTCGACCCGGCGCTGCTCGCGGAGGACCTCCTGCGCGCGCCGGGCCTCGCCGAGACGTGGACAAGCCTTCGGTGCGAGAGATGCGGTGGTCCGCCGGGTGCTGGCGGCGTCGTCCGAGCGGCTGGCCGAGTGGCTGCGCACCGGCCTGCTGGGCCCGTCCGAGTTCTGCGCCGGCTGGGAGGCGCTGGGCTTCGTGCGCCACGAAGAGAGCGGCGGCACCCCGGCCGACGACTACCTCGACGGGCTGTTCGACGTGTCGCGCTTCGCGGAGGACGTCGCCGGCCCCGAGCACGGGCACTTGAATCTCCCGGCGCGGGCCTCGCGGGTCGCCGACTTCTTCGAGGTGACGAGGCCCGCCGCGACCGACGTGGTGTTCGACCTCGGCTCGGGCAGCGGGAAGCTGGCGCTCACCGTGGCGGCGTCGAGACACACGCAGGTGCGCGGCGTGGAGTTCGTCGACGCCCACGTCGCCGACTCGGTGCGCAGCGCGACGCGCCTCGGCCTCGGGAAGGCGGCGTTCGCCTGCGCGGACGTGCGCGACGTGGGTCTCGACGCGGGCACCATCTTCTTCCTCTCCTACCCGTTCCACGGGCCGGTGGCCGCGACGGTGGCCGACGCGCTGGGCGCGCTCGGCCGCGACAAGCCCATCACCATCTACGCGTCGGGCCCGGTGCGCGACTACGGCGAGTATTTCCTCGCGCAGTCCTCTCTCGAGCTGGTGGAGCGCCGGGGGGAGTTCGGCGACGTCATGGTGATGCGCAGCCGCGGGTGAATGGCGGGTTGGTGCGCGCACGGGCTGCGTCGCTGACGCGGCCGCCGGTGGACGCCGCGCGGGTCGACTGACACCATCCGCGCCACCATGACGCTGCGCCTCGACCGCGGAACCCTCGGCCCCTCGCTTTTCATCGACTCCGGTCGCTTCGTCTCGGGCCCCGCCAGCGGCGGCGCGCTGCAGTCGCTCGACTGCGGCTGGGACGCGCGCGTCACCGTGCGGCCGGGCGCCGTCAACGCGCACACGCACCTCTACTCGGGGCTCGCGCCGCTGGGCCTGCCTGCGCCGAAGGTGCCGCCCCAGAACTTCGTCCAAATCCTCGAGCGCATCTGGTGGAGGCTGGACAGGGCGCTGGATGCCGAACTCTTGCGCGTCTCCGCCCGCTACGCGCTCGCCGAGGCGCTGCTCGCCGGCACCACCACGCTCCTCGACCACCACGAGTCGCCGAACTTCATCGAAGGCAGCCTCGACGTGCTGGCCGACGTGGCGCAGGAGCTCGGCGTACGCCTCGCCGTCACCTACGGCGCGACGGGGCGCAACTTCGGGCGCGACGAGGAGACGCGGGGCCTCGCCGAGTGCGAGCGCTTCCTCACCTCGAATCGACGCCCACTGGTCCGCGGCCTCGTCGGCCTGCACGCGTCCTTCACCGTGTCGGACGAGTGCGTGCGTGAGGCGGCCGCGCTGATGCAGAGGCTGGGCGTCGGCATGCACGTGCACGTCGCGGAGGACGGCGCCGATGTGGAGGACGCGAGGCGCCGCGGCTTCGAAGGCCCGCTCGAGCGGCTGCTGGAGCTCGGCGCGCTGCCGAAGGGCAGCCTGGTCGCGCACGGCGTGCACCTGACCGAGGCGCAGGTGACGCGCGCGGAGGAGGCGGGGCTGTGGTTCCTGCAGAATCCTCGCAGCAACGAAGGCAACAAGGTGGGCTACCCGTCGGCGCTGAAGGCCAGCGCGCACGTCGCCCTCGGTACCGACGGCTGGCCGGCGGAGATGGACGTGGAGACCGCGGCGCTCTTCCGTCTCGGCCGCGCGCATGGCGACGCCGACCAGGTGCTGCAGGCCCGCGTCGAAGCCGGCCACGCGCTCGCCTCGCAGCTCTTCGGGGTGCACCTCGGCGCGCTGGACGCCGGCAGCGCCGCGGACGTCGTGGTGGGCGTGCCGGGTGAGAAGCCGCGGCACGTCGTCGTCGCGGGCCGCGCGGTCGTCGTCGACGGCCGCCTCGTCACCGCCGACGTGGACGCGATTCGCGCCGAGGCGAAGGCCGCTGCGCCGAAGCTGTGGGCGCGCATGGGCTGAGTCGGCCCCGGGACCGTTCACCCGGGAGCGACCTCTCGAGGCTGCCCGGCTCGCAGCGTGGCGTGGTGGGCCTCATCGACGGCGCCGCGTGCGGTGGAAAGGCCGCGCCACGCGCAGCCGAGGTGAAAGCGCTGGCCACCCCTCGGCCGTCACCGCGTCGTGCGGCGCGTGCGTCAGCGCGCGACGGGCGGCCTGCGCCTCAACCATCGCTCGAGCGCCGCCTCCAGCATCGGGCGGTAGTCCTCCGTCCGCACCTGCGCGTACGAGAAGTAGCCGCGCTGCTTCCACGTCTCCCACGACTTCTCGGGCGCCGCGTCCTGCGGATTCAGAATCTCCCCGCCGTCGGGCGTCAGCACCACGCTGCGCAGGAAGAAGCCGTGGCTCAGCGTGTCTTCCACGCGGCGTTGCGCGTCGAGCCGCGTCCTACCCAGCACCGAGTCCAGCGTGGCGAGCGCGGGGAGCGGCTCCGCGCGCAAGTCCACCCAGACGGGGACGAGCTCCGCCGCGATGAGCGCGCGCACCGCCTCGTCCTTGAGCGCTCTCTCCCGGAGGGCCGCCGCGCCGATTCAACAGCGTCCGTCGCGAGGGCCCGCGGCCAGCACCACCAGCAACGGCTTGTGCGCCGCCAGGGCCTCGGCCTGCGCGGCCTCGAAGGACGGCGCCCACGGCACCGCGCGGTAGTCCGCGGTGAAGGGCGCCACGTGCGTGACGCAGCCGGACAGCGCGAGGAGGAGGGCGGGGAGGAGCTAGCGCATGCGTGCACGCGCTGTGTCTCCGCCGGCCGAAGTGGCATTCAGCGCTTCGTCTTGTTCCGGGGTGGTGGCCCGAGCGCGCGCAGCCTGGCGACGTCCAGGAGGTCCTGCGGGCGACCCACCTTCCGCTTGTTGGTGATGAGGTCCTTCACCGACAGGAACGCGACCTCGCAGCGACCCAGGCGGCCCGGCGCGCCGAAGCGCTTGAGCGCGCGGAAGACCCGACGGGCGTTGGTCTGCGTCGGCCGCACCCACACGTCGAGGTCCTTCGTGTAGCGCGGCTCCGTGTGGTGCGTGACCGCGTAGGCACCGACGACGAGGAACTCAGCGCGCTCGGCGGACAACAGACTTTCGAAGTCTGGGTTCACGGCCTGGGAGCCCTTTGAGCTTTCGGAGCTGCGAGGACAGCACCCACGTCTGCTCGACGCGCACGGCGGGGTCGACGTTGCGCCAGAACTCGCGATCGAAGGACCCGTCCTCGTCCTGCTTCCGAACCAGCCGGGCCATCACCACGCGCGTCACGCGCCTCAGCGTAGCAGACCACGCCTCAGCCCGGCGGCAGCTCCTTCCGTCCCACCACCTCGCCGAGGTTGTTGAAGCCGTCGCACGGCTTCTTGAAACCCAGCACGTACGGCAACGAGCGCCACGTCATGACGAGCCAGGACCACCAGGAGCGCAGGAAAGAGCGCCTCGGCGGCGGCAGCGGCAGGTCCACCTTCGCCAGGTCGACGTAGCGCGTCGTCACCTCGCCGAGGCCCTCGAGCGTTTCGGGGTGAAGGGTGGCCGCGGCCTTGAGCGCGTCGTCGAAGTGCTCGAACACCGGCTCGCTCACCAGCGCGTACTCCTTTACCGGCACCGAGTTCTTGAGCAGCCGGTGCACGAAGATGACGTCGACGCCGGCCAGCTCGGTGTGCCGCTTCACCTTCTGCAGCGCCACCTCGCCCTCGTGCGCGACGAACTTCAGCGTCAGCTTCCCCGCTTGCACGCAGCCGTCGCAGGTGCACACGCGGTTGATGTCGAGGTCCGCGCGGGCTTCGAGGAAGGCCTGGCGAATCGCCGCCACCCGCCGGCTCAGGTCGGCCAGCTCGCCCGGCGCCGGCGTGTCCGGCAGCTTCTGGAAGAAGAAGGCCGCGTCGCCTTCCAGCTTCGCCAGCTTCAGCGGCTTCGCCGCGTCGATGACGGCTTCGAGCAGCCGCGCCACCACCGTCTGCGCATGCGCGAGGTTGATGCGGTGCACCGTCATGAAGCGGGTGTACCCGCCGATGTCGGCGATGAGCAGCAGGGCGCGCACGGGCGGACTCTACGCCAGCCCGCGTACGCCTCTTCGGCGAAGAGGCGCCGGCGCTGCGGGGCGCGGGCGCCGGCGGCCGTCACCACGGCAGTCCACCACCTCCGCCGTTCTGGGCTAAAACGCCCGCCATGCTGAGGGGGCGCCAGCCGGGAGCGACGGCCGCATGAGCGTCGGCGATTGTCCGTCCTGCCGCGCGCCCGTCGAGTTCCGCCCCGGCGCCGGCAAGGTGCGCATCTGCGACTACTGCCACACCGTGGTGGTGAAGGGCGACGTGCGCCTCGAGTCGCTCGGCAAGGTGGCCGACCTCGTCGACACCGAGTCGCCCATCAAGGTGGGGCTGTCCGGCCGGTACTCCGGCGTCGGCTTCACCGTCGTCGGCCGCATCCAGAAGGGCAACCAGACGGGCAGCTGGGACGAGTGGTGCCTGGCCTTCGAGGATGCGCGCACCGCCTGGCTGGCCGAGTCCGAGGGCGAGTGGAAGCTGTTGTTCCCCGTCGAGAGCGTGAAGCTGCCCGACGTGCGCGCGCTGGCGCCGCTCAACACCTTCTCGCTGCGCGACAAGAGCTTCGTCGTCGAGGAGGTGGGCGAGGCGCACACCGTCTCGGCGCAGGGCCAGCTGCCCGCGTTCAACCAGACGCACCGCTACGCGGACTGCACGGGCCCCAAAGGCGTCTTCTGCACGCTGGACCAGGCCGACGGGCCGCCGGAGGCCTTCGTCGGGCACTTCGTCACCCTGGCCGCGCTCGGCTTCGACAAGCACGAATTGTCGCCCACGCCGCGCCGCGACGCGCTCAAGGACGCGCGCTGCACCAACTGCAACGGGCCGCTGGCGCTGAAGGCGCCGGACTCGGCGAAGCGCGTGGCATGCCCGTACTGCGGGGCGCTGCTCAACGTCGCCTACGGCAAGCTGGCCTTCCTCCAACTGCTGGAGAAGCCGCCGTACGAGCCCCTCATTCCCCTTGGCGCGAAGGGCACGCTGGCGGACCCGACGGAGAAGGGCGCCAAGCCGCTCGAGTGGACGTGCCTCGCCTTCCTCATCCGCAGCTGCAACGTCGAAGGCACGCGCTACCCGTGGGAGGAGTACCTCCTGTGGAACGCCGACGCCGGCTTCCGCTGGGTGATGAACTCCAACGGCCACTGGACGTGGCTGCGGCCGATTCCCGCGGGCGAGGTGGCGCTGCAGTTCCGCTACGCGAGGTTCGGCGGCGAGTCCTTCAAGGCCTTCCAGGAGGTGTACGCCGTCACCGACTACGTGGCCGGCGAGTGTTACTGGACAGCGTCGGTAGGTGAGACGGCGAAGGCCGCCGAGTTCGTCGCGCCGCCGTACTCCATCAACCTCGACCAGACGTCCACCGAGGCCACCTTCACCCACGGCGTGCTGATGGACGCCGACGTGCTGGTGAAGGCCTTCGGCCTCTCGAAGCGGCCCAACCCGCCGCAGGGCATCGCGCCGGCGCAGGTGAATCCCTTCCGCGCGAAGGCGAACGAGGCGTGGGTGTGGACGGGCATCTGGGCGGCCGCGCTGTTGGCGCTCGTCATCGTCTTCTCGGCGCTGGGCCACACCGCGACGTACTACTCGGGCAGCTTCTCGGTGCCGCCGGGCGCCGCGTCGGGCTCGCCCGAAGCGCAGCGTTTCTCCGAGTCCTTCGAGGTGACGGACAAGGTGCCGCTCGAGGTGACGGTGGACGCGCCGGGCCTCGCCAACAACTGGCTGGGCGTCAGCGTCGACCTCGTGAAGGAGGATACCGGCGAGGTCATCGCCGTGTACGCCGAGCCCAGCTACTACTCGGGCGTCGAGGACGGCGAGCGCTGGTCCGAAGGCAGCCGCTCCAGCTCGAAGCAGACGGACGTGGTGGAGCCCGGCCGCTACCTGTTGCGCGCGACGCCGGTCTTCGATGCCGGGCGCGCGGTGGACTACCAGGTGACGGTGAAAGCCGACGACGGCGCGGGCGTGTGCTGCCCGTTCTCCATCTTCATTTTCCTGCTGCTGATTCCGCTCTACTACACGCTGCGCAGCTCGGGCTTCGAGACGAGCAGGTGGAACGACGCCGTCTTCCAGTCGGCGCCCGGCGTCAGCACGTTCCCCTACGCGAAGGATGAAGACGATGACGACGACTGACACGCCGCAGGGCAGGAGGGCCGCATGAAGTACATCGGTGGACTGTTGGTGCTCGCCTACGCGGCGCTGCACGTCACGCGGCTCGACCGCTTCCCCGACGAGGAGCGCGGGGAGGTGCCGGCGTCGGTGCGTACGGCGCCGGGCGGCGTGTTGAGCTGGCACTCGGGCTTCATGGGAGGGAAGTGATGAACAACCTCGACTCGCTCATCCGCGGCGCGCTCGCGTCGCTCGTCTTCTCGGTCATCGGCATGGTCGTCTTCGCCGCCGGGTGGTTCATCATTCGCAAGATGTTCCCCTTCGACGTGCACAAGGAGCTCGAGGTCGACCAGAACACCGCGTTGGGCATCGTCATCGCCAGTTTCATCCTGGGCCTCGCCTTCATCGTGGGCATGTCCATTCACGGGTAGACGGGTGTGGACGCGACCGCCCGGCCTTCCCCGGGCTGGTGTCTCGTGCATGTGATGCGCCGCGCGTGGCTGGTGCTGGTGCTGGTGGTTCCGCTCTCGGCGCGGGCGCACGACGTGTCCGTCGACGTGTCCGGCTCGCTCATCACCACCAGCCAGAACAACCCGCGCGCGGGCGGCTTCGGCCTGATGGCGTCGGGCGGCTGGGACGTGGGCGACACCGTCAGCCTCTTCACCAACCTCGGCTACACGCGCGACCTCCCCACGCGCGCGGGCATGACGGGCACCAGCGGCAGCAACGTCTTCCTCGCCGGGCTCGGCGTCATGTGGCTGCCCACCGACAACCTGATGGCGATGCTGACGGTGACGGGCTCGCCGCCCTCGCTGGTGAAGAGCGCCACCACCGTCTCATTCCGCGACCCCTTCACGCGCGAGCCGCGCACCGTCGACGTGGTGGTGGATAGCCGCACCTGGACGCTGGGTGCGCTGTGGACCGGCTCGTGGATGCAGACGCCCGGCAACCGCCCGTGGAGCTCCATGGTGGACGTGCTGGCCGGCGCCACCTGGTACGACGTCACGCAGCGGCTGGAGCTCCCTCCCGGGCCGGCGCCGCAGACGCTGGGTGCACAGTGTGCCGCGGACCCGTCGGCGTACCGGGTGTGTCCGCTGGTCAACGGCGCGACGACGCCGCTGCTACAGGTGCGGCTGGGCGGCGGCTACACCGGCACGCTCCTCGACAAGACGGACTTCGGCCTGGAGGTGCTGGGGTACCTCTATGACCGCGACCCTTCCGACGTCGGCTACTTCTCGGTGATGGTCGTCGGGCGCGGGCTCGAGCTGGGCAACGGCGTGCCGGTGCTGCCGCTGGCCATCTCGGTGCGCCCGTCGGTGTTGCATCGCTTCTCGCGCGTCTCGCTGAAGCTGTCGTACCAGTACGGCCTGTACGCTTCGGGGCAGGGCGCCAACCACGTGGGCGCGCTGCGCATGACGGTCCGTCTCGGCTCGAGCTGGCGCCTGCAGGCGACGGTGACGGGGCAGGTGGACCGCACCTCGGCCGGCTGGGGCAACCCCGGCGGCACGGCGGTGCTGGGCACGACCGTCGTCTTCTGACGGAGGCGGCCGTCAGCCTGTGGCGGCCTGCGCGCCCTTGCGCCGCGCCGACGGCCCGGACGCCGCGAGGAAGCCCGGGCGCGAGGGTCGGGGGGAACCGCTTCCCGGAGAAGGCGCCGCCACCGACACCACGGCTCGCCGGAGCTGCGCTTCTTCACGCCGGTCTCCGTCTGCCACGGCGTCCGTGCAGTCGCACAGACAAGAGGTTGATTCATGTTGTGACTGTGCGGTCGTGCTTCGAAGGTGCGCCATGGCCGCCGACTCCTCACCCGCCCGGGTACTGTGTAGGGTGGGACGTCCAGTCCACCCCAAGCGAGGAGTCCCCGATGCCGTTGCCGATTCGTGGCTCGACCACGCCCGTCGTCACGCAGCCCACCACCACCGGCCCCGCGGCGCCCACCGCCCCGACGACGCCGGCGGCCCCGGTCGCACCCGTCAACACCGGCCCGGTGGACGTGATGACGCCGTCCTCGCCGTCGCGCCTCGACCGCCTGAAGGGCAAGGCCGTCGCCGCCGCATGGGACCAGGTTGCCTCGAGCCACTCCGTCGGCCAGGGCATCTCCTTCGGCAACATCTCCGGCAACGTCAAAATCTCCGAGGAAATCGGCATCCGCGGCACGGACACCTTCAAGCACCTCGTCGCGAACGACGCGCGCCGCAACGCCGTCGCCCAGGCGAACCCCGACACGGTGTGGGTGAAGACGACGGGCGCGGTCTCGGCGTCTGCGGGCCTGCCCGTCGCCGCCGGCGCGTCGCTCGGCTTCTCCGGCGCCGTCGAGGTGACGGCCATCGCCGCGCACGACGTGGCCGGCGCGCGCGACGTGCGCACCGCCATCGCCGCCCAGGCGAAGGCCATGGTGTTGCCGCTTGACGCGGAAGGGCTGCAGGGACTCGGCGCGAAGCCGGGCAGCGAGTGGATGTTCCGCGGCACCATCGGCGCCAGCGCGGGCGTTGGCGTCGGCGTGTCGACGACGGTGGGCAACGGCAACGCGTCGGTGACGGCCACCGCCGGCGCCAGCCTCGGCGCGTCGGCGAACAGCGTCTTCACGAAGAACGTCAAGGTGCTGGAGGACGGCAAAGTTTTCGTCTCCATCAGCAGGGCCGACACGCAATCGGTGAACGGCTCGCTGGGCGTCAACGTCGGCGCGAGCCTCAACTCCGGGTTGCCGGGCGCCGGCGGCAACGCCGTCGACCGCCTCGGCAACAAGGTGGAGGACGCCACGCGCATCACCTCGTCCGTCAGCGTGGGCGCGGCCAAAGGCCAGAAGGTGATGGGCGCGGCGGTGCTGGACTTGAACTCCACCGCGGGGCGCGAGGCGTACGACTACCTCCTCAAGGCGAACCCCAACGACGCGGCGGCGTACCTGCAGCGCACCGGCCTCGGCGTGCGCTACGACGAGACGAGCGCCACGCGCACCTCCAGCGTGTCGCTGCAGTTCGGCAGCACCAGCCTGCTCGCCACCAGCACGCTGAAGGGCACCACCAACGGCGTGGTGGAGGCCCCGGGCTCGACCACGACGCTGACGCAGGCGGACTACGCGCGCAGCGTGGGCGGGCTGTTGCCGCGCCTCTTCATCGGCGAGGAGCGCAACGTGCAGGTCCGCGCCGGCGCGCTGACGAAGGACGGCGTCACCACCAACGCGGTGGCCGTCGACCTGTCGGTGAAGGACCGCAAGCTGACGCAGTCGGAGCTCGCGCAGACCGAGCGCTTCGCGAAGGCCATGGGCATGCCGTTCGACGGCCTGCCGACGCTGGGCGCTCGCGAGACGGCGGAGAACTCGCAGTTCCACGTGCAGGTGGCGCTCACCGACGAACACATCGGCAAGCTGCGCGGCTGGGACGAGAACGGCGTGCGCTTCGCGTTCGCCGCCGCGCACAAGGAAATCGACGCCAGCCCCACGCTGCCGCCCTGGTACGACGAGCCGTCCACCTTCTCCTGGTACGAGAATGAGTTCACCGTGTTCGCCAACTCCGAGCCGCAGCGCAAGGAGCAGGTGGCGCGCGACTACAAGGACAAGTACGGCCGCGACCTGTCGGACGACATCGACAGCAAGCACGCCATCGACCGCATCGTGAAGCAGCTCGCGGACGCGAAGGGCAAGCCGGTGGGCGAGTGGGGCAAGCTGCTCGAGTCGGTGGGCAAGCAGTCGTCGGGCGACGTGCGCGCCGCGGTGCTGGCGCTGCGCCGCCTGTCGGGCGCCGAGGTGGTGGCCCTGTCGCTGACCGCGAAGGGCGTCACCGTCGCCGCGAAGCCCGAGGTGGCCGCTCCGAAGACCATCGCCGAGATGGTCGGCCCGATGCTGTCGCCGCCGGCGTAGCGAGTCTGCCCTCTCCCCCGCGGGAGAGGGCCGGGGAGCGGGATGGACGAGCTCGAGCAGCGCGCGCAGGCGGTGACGAACGCGCTCGACGCGCTGCGGCCGGTGACGGAGGGCGCCAGCCGGGCGCACCTCGACGCCCTCGCCCGGCATGTCGCGCACGCCATCGGGCGCATGCGCTTCCGGCCCGTCGAGCGCGAGCCCCCGCCGCGGCATCCATCGAACTTCGCGCGCGTGCCGCGTGAGCCCCCGCCGTCGTTTCCGTCCTTCGTGGAGGCCCGGGCGCTCGGCGGTCCGCACGCGGCTGCGGTGCGCGCGCTGCTCGACGCGCTGGCGGCCTTCCAGGAGCGCCTCGTCTTCGAGGCGGACTGCCAGGAGTACGTGGACGCGTTGAACAGCAGCCGGGAGTTCCTCTTCGCCGCGGGGCACCTCGACCTCGCGGAGCCGCACGCCCTCGCCCTCGCGCACCAGCTGGCCCGCGCCGCGGCTGCACCGTGAGCGACGCGCGCGGTCCGCGGCAGCGGCCGCCGGTCCCGTTCGCGATGGAAGCATCGGCGACGCTCGCGGGCATGGCGCGCGAGACACCGAGGCCGGGCTTCACCCTATTCCTGCTTCCGTACGCCCTACATGGCGACGTAGCGGCCCTTGAGCACGAAGACGTCGTCGCCCGACAAGTCGAACGTCTCACCTGCGCGCACGCGCTTCGTGTCCACCACCTGGCCCGTCACCGGGTTGATGACGTCGAACTCCACGCCGCGGCGGGGCTCCAGGGTGACGCGCTCCTTCACGCCCACGGGGAGGCGGCGGTGCCGCGCCGCGCCCGCTGCGTGCGCGCGCCTGTGCCCAGCGGCGTGACGTCGCGTGCAAAGCCAGCCAGAGTCGCGGCATGCGCTTCGCTGTCCTGCTGGTGGCGACGACGCTCGGGGCCTGCCAGTGCCTCGAGCCGGTGGAAGAGAACCCGGACAGCGGTGCGCGCGGCGGAGGCACCGGCGGCGGCACCGGCGGTGGCGCGGGCGGCGGCACGGGCGGCGGCGTCACCGCGTGTCAGCAGGCGTCCGACTGCCCGGGAGCGCTGCCCGCGTGTGACGACCCGTCTCGACTGAGCTGCCGCTGCGGGTGGAACAAGCACTGCGCCTCCGGCGCCTGCACCACGGTGGACGTGGCGTGCCCGTCGCCGCCGGACGCCGGCGCGGCCTGCGCGGGGCCGTGGGACTGTGTCGGCGCGCCGACTCCGGGGAGCCGCTGGTGCGGCGACCAGACGGCGTGGACGTGTGCCTTCAACCACTGCGTCGTGGAGTGCCGGCCTGGCCGCACCTGCTCCGCCGTCGACGCGGGCTGCCTCGGTTGCGAAGGCGTCACCGAGTGCGCGCGGCCAGGCGCGTGCACCCCGCTGACCCACCTCGCCGTAGAGGAGTCGACGTGTCCACAGCTCCTCCCGGAGGGCAGTTTCTTGCGCGCGACCTCGCTGTCGGGCCAGGCGTGCGGCTACGCGCTGGCGACTCCCGACGGCGGGCTGCTCGGCACCGTCACCTTCCTCGACGGCGCCTGGGTGATGGCCCAACTCCCGGGGCTCGGCGGCGGGTGCGTGGGCGTCAACCTGCCGACCGGCGCGATTCGCTACGCCCTCAGCTGCCCCGGTTGCGTGCTCACCTTCCGACCCGAGGTGATTGGTCCATGACAAGGCGGACCTGGCGGCCGAGGTGTTGCTAAGCGTACGCGCCGGTGCTGGCCGTCATCGAGGAGCCGACGCGGTGGGCGAGCACTTCTTTCGCGGCGTCGTGGGTGTCGACTGGCGGCCGCACGACCAGCTGCTCGTCATGGCCGAGTACCACTTCAACGGCTTTGGCGCCGACGCCCCCTCGGGTGACGCGCAGAAGCTGTCGTCGGACCGCGTGGTGCGCGGCGAGGTGTTCGGCGCGGGCCGGCTCTGCGCCGGCGTGGCCGCGTCGTGGATGCAGGACGAAGTGCTCTCCTTCTCGCTGAGCGGCCTCGTCAACCTCACCGTCCCGAGCGCGCTCCTCATCCCCGCGCTGGAGTGGTGGTTCGAGCAGGCCGTCATCGTGCGCGCCGGCGGGTACGTGCCGCTCGGCGCGCGGCCGGACAAGACGGTCTTCACGTCGCTGACGGCGCAGGACGTGCTGACCGGCTCCGAGAAGTTCCTCACCGCGTCGCGGACGCTGGGGCTGCAGAGCGAGTACGGAAGCTCGACGTGGGGCGCCTTCGTGCAGGTCGGCCAGTACGTGCCGTGAAGCGCCGACGCGCGGGCCTGGGAGACGCGGTGACGCGGGGGGGTGACGGCCCCGCCCGACACGGGCGTGCTCCGCCTTGCGTCGCGCGGATTCTCACGGGGCTCGCTCAAGGACTCTGGAACAGCGACAACTGCGGCGACCGGGCGCGCAGCAGGCTCGCGAGCGTGTCCAGCCAGTCCGAGTCGAGTGTGGCGCTCGTGACGATGAGGGACTTCCAGCCAGCGGCGGACAGGCGGTTGCGCTGCGTGGCATCGGTGTCCCAAGCATCGCGCCGCGCGTGCCAGCGGTAGCCGTCGGCGTGCAGCGCGACGCGCTCCTGTGGCCAGGCGAAGTCGACGCGCATCACATAGCCCGCGCCATCGAACACCTCGTGTTGCAGCCGCGGCGGGGGCAGGTGCCGCGCGCGCCGCAGGCCACGCCACACCCGGACCTCGAGCGCCGACTCGGCGTGCTGTCCCTGCCGCTCGAGGACGAGGCCGGCGAGGTGCGCGAGCGGCGCCATCCCGCGCGCGGCGTCCGTCTCGGCGAGCGCGAGCAGCCAGGGGCCGAGGTGGCGGAAGCGCCGCTGCGCCGAGTCGAGGGCGATCTCCAGCGCCTCGTCGTCGAGCGTGACGGCGAGGTCGATCAGCGTGCGCCCGACGGAGCCGACCTCGAGCCCGAGCACGACGTGCCGCGAGTCATCGAGGCGACTCTGGTGCACGCGAACCCCCACCTGCTGGCTGACGTAGCTGCCGTGGGGCACGGTGACCTCGATGGGCCAGGGCGGGTACTCGAAGCCGTCGAGGCGCCACAGGTGCGCGGCGGAGCCGTGCGAGAGCCGAGCGTGTTCACCGCAGCGCAAGAGCGCTTCCTTCGCGCGCTGTCGCCACGACGTCGGCGCCCCCGCGAGGCGATACAGCCGACGCCCAACGCGCTCGAGGCGCCGATCACGCACGGCCCACTTGATGGCCGAGCGGGTCAGCCCCGCTTCCAGGAGTTGCTCCGTGGTGATCAACCCCAGTTGTCGCCGCCCCGTTGCCGCCACCGCCGCCCACCTGTCCATGGTGCCCTGTGTACTTCGTGGGTCTGACAACCAGCGTCGACGTGGAAGAGGTTTGGGCCGTGCCCACGTCCCAAACCTCTTCCACTTCGCTCTACGTGACGGCCGGAGGTCCCCCGCGTTGCACGCCCCACCAGGCCCTGCGTGCGCACCAGCGCTGAGCAACTCCTGCGCGCCAATCAGTCAGGCGTGACGCGCCTCGACCCCGCGGTTAGTCGTCGGCTGCATGTCGTCCCACCCGGTCCCGCTCGCCGCCGGCCAGCCCACCGCGCGTCCCGCCGTCGGCGCCCACCGCGTCACCGTCGTTCTCCCGTGGGACCAGGACCCGACGCTGGCGGCCTTCCCGGCGACGCCTGCCGACGGCCACCTCCTCGTCCTCGAGACGCGGGCGAAGCCCGCCGCCCTGCCGTTCCACCGCCAGAAGCTCGCGCTCATCGTCTCGTCGCTGCGGCACTTCGTCCTCGAGCGCCGCGCCGCCGGCTTCCACGTCGAGCACCGTGTCGCCGACGACTACGCCACGGGCGTCCGCGAGTACGCCGCCTGGGCAAGGCCCACGGCCCTCGAAGTCACCGCGCCGCGAGAATGGGCCATCGACCGGCGCCTCCGTGCGCTCGCCGACTCGCTGCCACTGACGGTGCACGACGACGGCGGACCCGGAGGCCACTTCGTGCTGGGCCGCGACGAGCTCGCCGCGTGGGCGCGCACGCAAAAGGGCCCGCTGCGCATGGACCGCTTCTACCCGCTCGTCCGCAAGCGCCTCGGCCTCCTCGTCGACGCCGACGGCCGGCCCGAAGGCGGGAAGTGGAGCTTCGACGCCGAGAATCGCCAGCACGCCCGCGGCGTCATCGCGCCCGACATCCCATGGTGTCCGCCCGACGAGGTGACGCAGAAGGTGCTGCGCTGGACGCAGCGCGACGGCGTCGGCCGTTGGGGCAGCGCCGACGGCTTCGGCTGGCCCGTCACGCGCACGCAGGCCCTCGCGTGGCTCGACGACTTCGTCCGCCATCGCCTCGCCGGCTTCGGCCCCTACGAGGACGCGATTCGCAGCGACGCGCGCTTCCTCTTTCACTCGCTGTTGTCGGTGCCGCTCAACCTGGGCCTCTTGCGCCCCGGCGAGGTGGTGCGCGCCGCCGTCGACGCGTGGCGCCGCGGCGACGTCCGACTCGCCAGCGCCGAGGGCTTCGTGCGGCAGGTCATCGGCTGGCGCGAGTTCATCCGCGGCGTCTACTGGCACCTCATGCCCGGCCTGCGCGACGCCAACCAGCTGGGCGCCACGCGCGCGCTGCCGGACTTCTTCTGGGAGCCGTCGCGCACGTCGATGCAGTGCGTGCGGGAGGCCATCGAGTCCGTCGAGGCCACCGGCTACACGCACCACATCCAGCGGCTGATGGTGCTGTGCAACTACGCCACGCTGGCGGGCCTCGACCCGCGCGCCGTCAGCCACTGGTTCTGGGCCGCCTTCGTCGACGCCTACGAGTGGGTCGAGCTGCCCAACGTCGTCGGCATGGGCCTGTGGGCCACCGACGCCTTCACCACCAAGCCGTACGTCGCCACCGCCGCGTACCTGAAGCGCCAGTCCGGCCTCTCGGCGAAGGGCCGCGGCCCCAGGGCCGCGCGCGACGAGGCGCCGTGTGCCCGCTGCGCCTTCGACCCGGACGTGCGCGAAGGCCCCACCGCGTGTCCCTTCAACGCGATGTACTGGGACTTCCTCGCGACGCACCGCGCGCGGCTCGCGAAGAACGTCCGCATGCGGCAGCTGCTGGCCCACCTCGACCGCTTCGGGGAAGCGCAGCTCGCTTCGATTCGCCGCACCGCCGAAGCGCACCGCGCGTCGCTTTCGCCTGCCGACACCGGCTGGCGCTTCGACGACGACGCGGGCTGAGGCCGGCCGTCAGGGCGCCGCGGGCTCGCGGCTGACGGGCGTCGCCAGCATCTCGAGGGCCTCGAGCTGCTCCGCGGTGCCGAGCGCCAGCAGGTGGTCGCCCACTTCGAGCTCGAGGTCCCCGCGGGGCATCATCACGTCCTTCCCGGTTCGCAGCACCGCGAGCAGCGTCGCGCCCGTCTTCTGGGGCACCTGCAGCGCCGCCAGCGTCTTGTCGGCCGCCGCGCTGCCCAGGCCCACCACGATGTCGCCGATGTTGAGGGACTTGTTGCCGGTGCGGAGCGCCGTCTCGAAGAAGTCCACCACGCGCGGTGACAGCAGCAGGTGCGCCAGCCGCCGCCCGCCGATGGCGTAGGGACTGATGGCGCGGTTGGCGCCGGCGCGCGTCATCTTCGGCACGGTGCGCTCATCCACCGCCCGCGCCGCGATGAAGAGCTTCGGGTTGAGGAGCCGCGCCGTCAGCACGACGTAGAGGTTGGTCGCGTCGCTGGCGGTGGTGACGATGAGGCCTTTCGCGCGCTCGATGCCCGCGCGCCGCAGCACCGCGTCCTCGGTGGCGTCGCCCTTCACCGCGAGGCCGCCGGCCTCCACGACGCGCCGCACCGCGTCCTCGTTCGGGTCCACCAGCACCCACTTCGCCTTCGCCTCGTCCAGCTCCGCGGCCGCCTCCCGGCCTACGCGCCCCTGCCCCGCGAGGATGAAGTGGCCTTCGAGTCCGTCGAGCGTCTTCTGCATGCGTGACCTCCTGCGGGCGCCCGTGAGGCCTTCGTTGACGACGAAGTCCATCACGAAGCCGAAGGTGAAGAAGAGGGTGCCGATGCCCGCGCCGCCCACCAGCAGGGCGATGAAGCGGCCCGCGGTGCCCAGCGGGTATTGCACCTCGTAGCCCAGCGTGGTGACGGTCATGGACGTCATGAACAGCGCGTCCATCACCGACGCGCCGTACGGCTGCCACACCCACCGGAAGCCCAGCGTCCCCAGCACGTGCGTCACCGCGAGGATGGCGAGCGGGATGATGAGGCGCTGCCGGAACTGGCGGAACTCGGCAGACATGGATTGGCGCCGGCCATCGTAGCCACCGCCCGGCGCCCCGCAGTTTTTCGACCGCCGCGCTGGTACAAGGCGCTCTCATGGCGACTCCCACTCCGCTCCCCGACGCCGACGTGCAGGCCTTCCTGCGCACCCACGGTGACTGGCACCTCGAGAACGGCATGCTGGTGCGCACCTTCGAGGCGCCCACCTTCCTCGCCGGCATCGCCTTCGTCGAGCAGGTGGCGAAGCTGGCCGAGGCCGCCGACCACCATCCGGACATCGACATCCGCTGGCGGAAGGTGACGCTGCGCTTCGTCACTCACGACGCGGGGAACCGGGTGACGGCGCTGGACGTGCGCCTCGCCGCCGAGTGCGACCTCGTGTTCCGCGCGCTGCCGAAGTAGCGACAGTGCAAAGCGTCCGGCGCCCGCGGCCCGCGGCCCCTCGTCGCCTCGAAGGGTACGCGCGATGCAGTCGCAATCGCGCCCGCTGGGCGTCATCGGTGGAGGCGTCGCGACGCTTCTTGAGCCTCATCCGCCTGGTGGTGGGCGAGCTGCCGCCGCCGGCGCCGAGGCCATCGAATCCGGAGGGCTCGGGGAGCGAGCGCGGGCAGCCTCGCGGCCGTGCGCTTCACGACCTGCGCCACTTCGCGGTGCGTCGATTTCGCTACGCGGTCGAGCGACAGGTCGAGACGAGCGCGGCGCAGTCACTCCGTCGAGGCTGTCTCGCGCGGCGGGCGTCAGGGCGCCGACGCCAGCGTCTTCGCGAGCCCCGGACCGTCGAGGTCTTCGACGAGCAGCCCGTCGTTGTTGAGGTGCAGCTGCGGCGCGTTCCCCGGCGGCGCGTACGGGGCGAGGCGCAGCGGCGTCTTCGCTTCCCGGGTCGTCTCGCCCGCGCGCAGCGCCACGCCGCCCGCCATCGCGAGCGCGAGCGTGCGCAAAAGCGCCCCCGCCTGGTCCCACTTCTCCCTCGGCACGCCGAGGGCGACGAGGTCCGGCCGCGCCAGCTTCCGCATGCCGCGGGTGTGCACCAGGTACGAGCCGTCGGGTTGCGGCGTGTCCTCCACCAGCACCGACACCTCCGCCGACAGCGCGAAGGGCCGCGCCGCGGGCCAGTCGCGCAGCTCCTCGGCCTTCCAGAAGCGCTGCGCGTGCGCGTCGAGCACCACCGTTACGCCGCGGTCCACCAGCCACTTCGCCACCGCCCACGCCGCCTGCAGGTGCGTGAGGTCCGCCGGGTCGGGCTTCGACAGCCGAATGACGTGCACCCCGCTCGCGGCGTCGAGGTCTGAGAGGGCGGGGCCGAGTTGCGCGGCGGCCACGTTCCGCAGCGCCCCTCGCCGAAACGCGTCGAACCACGCCGGGTCCGCGCTGCGCGGCACGTCCTGCACCGCGAGGCCTTCCATCGCGCCCTGGGCCGGCAACCCGTACTTGAGCGCGGACATCGGCGCGTCACGCAGCGGGCCCGGCGAAAAGCAGAAGAGGTCCACCTGCGCCAGCGCGTCGGTGCGCACGTGGCGGGGCCGCGGCCAGGCGTCGATGAGGGTCGTCACGGCGGGGAAGATGCTCCGATTTCCGGGGGGATGGAACGACGCCGACGCGGTCATGAGCGTCGTTGAAATGGGCAGGGGCGCGGGCTACACCCGCCCGGCCATGGAATTTCGCATCGCAGCCGACGAGCTGAAGAAGGCGCTTCACCGCGCGCAGGGCATCGTGGAGCGCAAGGCGACCATGCCCATTCTGTCGAACGTGCTGGTGACCGCGTCCAAGACGGGCGTCACCGTGACGGCGTTCGACCTCGACATCGGCGTCGTCAGCGAGCACCCGGCGGAGGTGCAGAAGCCCGGCGCCATCACCGTGTCCGCGAAGACGCTGTTCGACATCGTCAGCTTCCTGCCCGAGGCGCAGGTGATGGTGAAGAAGCTGCCGAACAACTACGCCGAGCTCACCTCGGGTGCCGCCCACTACAAAATCGTCGGCATGGCGCCCGAGGAGTTCCCCAAACTTCCGAAGGACGACGCCGCGCACCCCGTCGCCGTCTCCGGCCCCGTGCTGCTGGAGATGATCAAGAAGACGCAGTTCGCCATCTCCAGCGACGAGACGCGCTACATCCTCAACGGCGTCTTCTTCGAGCCGCGCGAGAAGGGTCTCGTGCGCATGGTCGCCACCGACGGCCACCGCCTGGCGCTGGTGGAGCGCGAGCTGGCCGGTGACTTCAAGCTGAAGTCGGGCGTCATCATCCCGCGCAAGGGGCTGTTCGAATTGAAGCGCCTGCTGGACGAGGCGCCGGACGCGGAGTGCCAGCTGGGCTTCGCGGAGAACTCGGCCATCTTCAAGAAGCCGGGGCTGTCGATGGTGATGCGGCTCATCGACGGGCAGTTCCCCGAGTACCAGCGCGTGATTCCGAAGGAAGGCGAGAAGCAGCTGCTGGTGCGCCGCGACAAGCTGTTCGACGCGCTGAAGCGCATCTCGCTGCTCTCGGCCGACAAGTCGAACGCGGTGAAGCTGTCGCTGTCCGAGAACCTCCTGCGCATCACCGCGAACAACCCGGACCTCGGCGAGGCGAAGGACGACCTCGAGGTGGCGTACCGCGGCGGCGCGCTCACCGTCGGCTTCAACGCGCGCTACCTGCTCGACGTGCTGGGCGTGCTGGAGACGGACGAGGTGTCCGTCGAGCTCGGCGACGAGCACAGCCCCGGCGTGCTGCACCCGCCCGGCGACCGCAGCTTCACCGCCGTCGTCATGCCGATGCGCGTCTGACGGCGGGCTCGCCGGCTACTGCAGCGGGCGGGGCTGCTCCGTGGGCCGCTGCACCTCGACACCGAACTGCTTGAGGAGCCGCCGGAGGTTGGAGCGGTCGAGGTGCGCGGCGCGCGCGGCGCTGGCGATTTTGCCTCCGTGCTTCTCGAGGAGCGCGGTCAGGTAGCGGCGCTCGAAGGCCCGAATGGCCAGCTGCTTGGCTTCGCCATAGGGCAGGTGCGCCAGGGCCAGGACGTCCACGTCGGCGCTGACGCGCTGGCCACGTCGCAGCGTGAGCGGGAGGTTGTCCACGTCGACCGTCGGGCCCGCGCACATGATGACGGCGCGCTCGATGACGTTTCGAAGCTCGCGGACGTTTCCCGGCCACCGCGCGGTGGTGAGCAGCGAGAGTGCATCGCGGGTGATGCCGTCGACGCGTTTGCCCAGCCGCAGACTCGACTCCTTGAGGAAGTGCTGCGCCAGCAGCGGAACGTCCTCGGGGCGCTCGCGCAGCGGCGGGAGGTGGGCGTTGATGACGTTGAGGCGATAGAAGAGGTCCTCGCGGAAGCGGCCTTCGGCCATGGCGCGCTCGAGGTCGACGCGGGTGGCGGCGATGACGCGCACGTCCACCTTCCGGGACTCGGTGGCGCCCACGGGTTTGACTTCGCCTTCCTGCAGCACGCGGAGCAGCCGCACCTGCATCGCGGCCGAGAGGTCTCCGATTTCGTCGAGGAAGATGGTCCCGGTGTCGGCCGCCTCGAACAGGCCCGTCTTGTTGGTGGTCGCCCCCGTGAAGCTGCCCTTCACGTGCCCGAACAGCTCGCTCTCGAGCAGCGTCTCGGTGAGCGCCGTGCAGTTCACGGCCACGAAGGGCCTGCTGCGCCGCGGGCTCCGGCTGTGGATGGCCCGGGCCACCAGCTCCTTCCCCGTGCCGCTCTCGCCGGTGATGAGCACCGTCGCCGACGACCAGGCCACCGTCTCCACCAGCTTGAAGACGGACTGCATCAGGTCGGACTGTCCCACCATCTCCTCGAACTGGTTGGTGGCCGTCAATCGCGCCTCGAGCGTCCGCGTCTTGTCCTGGAGGCGCTTCTTCTCGATGGCGCGGCGCACCGCGAGCACCAGCTCGTCGATGTCGTCGAACGGCTTCGTCAGGTAGTCGTACGCCCCCGTCTTGACCGCCTCCACCGCCGTCTCGATGGTGGCGTAGGCCGTCATCATGATGACCTCGACGTCGGGCCTTCGTTCGCGGAAGGCCTTGAGCAGGTCCATGCCCGAGACGTTGGGCATCTTCACGTCGAGGACCGCCACCTCGAAGGCCGGGTCTTCGATGGCAGACAGCCCTTCGACCGAGTCGTCGAGCGCGACCACCGAGTACCCCGCGCTCTGCAGAATGGCTCTGGCCACCTTGAGGACTTCCTTGTCGTCATCCACCACCAGCACCTTCCCCAGGCCATGTTGCTCACTCATCGTGCTCCCTCCATCTGCGGCGCCGACGCCGCTGGAAATCGAACCGTGAAGCGGGCCCCGTCGCCGGGCTTCGAGTCCACCGACACCTCGCCACCGTGGTCCGCCACGATGCGCTGGACGATGGCGAGCCCCAGCCCCGTCCCCTCGCCCGGTGGCTTCGTCGTGAAGTGCGGGTCGAAGATGGCCGGCAGGTGCTCGGGCGCGATGCCGGTGCCGGTGTCCGACACACGCACCAGGCACCCGCCGTTCGTGCACTGCGTCTCGACGTGGATTTCGCCGACGCCACCCGGAATCGCCTGCACGGCGTTCTGCAACAGGTTCAACACCACCTGGCCCACCTGCGTCGGGTCCCCGAACAGCTCCACGGGCTGCGGGCTGAGGTGCGCCTCGAGCTTGAGCCGGGGGTGCCGGCGCACCTGGCCCCGGAAGAGCGCCAGCGTGTCCTCCACGCAGCTGTTCAGGTCGAAGCGCCGGCGGTCCTCCAGCTTCGAGCGGCGGCTGATTTTGAGCAGGCTCTCGACGATTCGCTTGCAGCGCCGGGCGCTCTCTTCAATCACGTCCAGCGCCTCGGCGTCATCGGGCGGGTAGCCGCCCTTTCGCCGCAGGATCTGCGTGAAGCCGAGGATGGCGCTCAACGGATTGTTGATTTCGTGCGCGACGCCCCCCGCGAGGTTGCCGATGGCGATCATCTTCTCGGTCTCGAGGATGCGGCGGTTCAGCTGCCGCTCGTCGGTGGTGTCGCGGTAGTGACAGACGACGGTGTCGTGGTCGTCGGCCATCGAGTGGGCGCGCACGGCGAAGGACCGCTCGCCGTGGACGAGCTCGGCCGTGGAGGTCCCCTTCAGCTCGTTCGAGACCGGGCACCCGGGGCAGCGCTGGTCCCGGCCGAAGAGGAAGGCGTGACACGTCACACCGGCGGCCACGGTTTCGATGGGCTTTCCTCCGACGCGGGCGGCGGCCAGGTTGGCGCGGCGAAGCCGCAGCGTGCGGCGCTCGAGCACCACGATGGGGCTGTCGAGGGTGTCGAACGTCTCCTCCCATTCCCGCTTCGCAACGGACAGCGCCCGGGTGCGCTCCTCGACCCGCGCTTCCAACTCGACGTTCCTGTCCCGCGTGAGGAGATGGAGCCGCTCGAGCTCGATGGCCATGGCGCGTTGCTCGAGCGCGCTGCGCACCGTCAACAGCATGCGCGGCGGGTCCCACGGCTTGAAGATGAGGCGGTAGACCTGGCAGCGAGCGATGGCCTCCTCGATCATCTCCTGCTTCATGTCTCCGGTGAGGAGAATCCGCTGGGTGTACGGGCTGCGCTCCTTGACGGCGGCGAGGAACTCAACGCCGTCGATGTCCGGCATCCGGTAGTCCGAGATGACGATGTCCGGGGTGACGCGGTCGAGTTCCTCGAGCGCTTGCCGGGCCGAGGTGAAGCCGAGCGTCTTCAGGCCGCTGAGCCGCAGCGCGCGCGAGAGAGCCGTCACCACCCCCTCGTCGTCATCGACGATGAAGACCTGCGCGTGCGGCACCGAGGTCAGCACGGCCACACCGAGGTGCAATGGCCCGGCCAGCCGCACCCAGGCTCGGCGCACCCATGGATCAGCGGGTTTGGGACGAGCCACGCGAGAAGCGGCGGGTTTCGCGCGACCGCTTGTGCCGGAAGGGGAGGCGTTTTGGCGGAGTCAGACGCGCCCCAGCGGGCTGGCGTGACCTCGCTACGGCCGCGAGCGTCAACGTCCTGACGCGCCCCGGTGACGGAGGCGTGGGTGACCACGGGGGTCATCGCGACCGCGGCCGGCCGTCGCCAAGGGGCTGATCCTCCCAGCGCGTCCGCCCGGCACGACGTGTGCTCTGGCGAGCGGCACGGAGGAAGAGAAAGCATGAGCAAGAGCGCGCCGACGGTCCTGCTGGTCGATGATGAAGAGAACATTCTTCGGGCGCTCAGTCGCTCGCTCCGGCACGACGGTTTCCACGTCGTGGCCTACTCGCGACCTGCCGACGCCCTCGCGGCCTTGAAGCAGGACGCGCCCGACGTGGTGCTGTCGGATCACCTGATGCCGGAGATGACGGGCCTCGAGTTCCTCAAGGTGGTCCGCAACCGCATGCCGGACACCTGCCGCATCATGTTGACCGGCCACGCCGAGATGCAGACGGCCATCGACGCCATCAACCACGGAGAAATCTACCGCTTCCTGCTCAAGCCCTGGGACGACCTCGAGCTGAAGCTGACGCTGACGCTGGGCCTCGAGCGGCTCGACCTCGAGCGGGAGAACCGGCGGCTGGCCGCGATGGTGCGGACGCAGCAGCAGCGCCTCCTCGAGCTCGAGCGGGACTACCCGGGACTCTCCCGGGTGGTCCGCGACGAGGACGGCGCGATTCTCCTCGAAGCACCGTGATGACGGAGCACCCGAGCGCACCGGACGCCCGGCCAGGAGGGCGTCATCGACCGCCCGCTCCCGCCGCGACCGATGACGTCAGAGGCACCGCGGCCGGAAGCCGACGCACGACGGCGCCGTCGTTCGCCTCGTGGCGCTGACTTCTGGTGGGACTGCGGCCGGAAGCCGACGCACGACGGCGCCGTCGTCGCCTCGTGGCACTGACTCCTGGTGGGACTGCGGCTGGAAGGCCTTCGCGCCGTTGGTCGGGCGGGGGCCCTCACCGACTTCTGGAGGTGCCGCGGCCGGAAGCCGGCGCACGGCGGCTCCCGGGTGCGGTGCCGTCGCCTCCTCGCCCGTGCGGGCGACACCCCGCGCGCGGCGCGCGCCCGGCGCACCAGAGATGGCCCCGGGCGCGTGTCGCCGCCCCCACCTCCCACGGCGTCGGCGGGAGGTGCCGCCCGTGATGGCGAGCCGCGGAGTCCCCGCGCAGTGCCAGACGTGCGAGACGTGAACGCGGCGCGCGTCTCACGCCACAGAGGAGCGTGGCGTTTGGTGCCCGCGCCCGCTGCTGCCAGGCGAGACGTCACCCGCTCGCCCGGACGCGGGTGCATCGGGACGACGTGGTGGCCCGGCCTCGCCCTGGCGCGCACGCCACTGGCCGGGTGGCTCCGGCACCCCAGGAGGCCCCGGCGACCTCTCGCGCGCCGATGCAAGCCGCCGAACGCCGCAGCGCTTCGCGTGGCACGGGCGCTGCTCTCCACCACGGCCATGACTCGCGTCGCGCTTCTTGGGCTCGTCGTGGCCAGCCGGGCGCTGGCCTTCTCGTTGGCCACCGACTCACAGGGAGACGTCGTGCGCTGGAAGGACCGCGTCGACTTCGTCGTCGACGAGCGCTTCGTGGCCGAGCTCCGCCAGGGAAGCGAGGCCTGGCGAGCCATCGAGGCCTCCATCGCCGCGTATGACGCGGCGGCGGCGGGAGTGTCCGTCACGGTGAAGGCCGCGCGGCAGCCGCGGCAGGTGGGCTACGCCGTCGGCGCCGGCGCGGAGAACGAAAACCTCATCACCGCCCTCGAGGACTGGCCCTTCGCGCAGGACGCGCTCGCGACGACGCTGGTGACGGTCAGCGCGAAGTCGAACGTGATTCTCGACGCGGACATCCTCTTCAACGTCGAACGCTACCGCTTTGAGGTGGTGAAGGAGCGCCGAGGGGACGAGCGCGTCTACGACGTGCAGAACACCCTCATGCACGAACTGGGGCACGCGCTGGGGCTGCTGCACAACGAGGAAGACTCGACGGTGGTGATGTACCCCGGCGCTGAACCCTGGGAAGTCGCCAAACGCGCGCTCGCGCCGGACGACGAGGCGGGGCTGGAGGCCCTCTACGCCGTCGACGCCTCGGGCCAACGCGTGCCGGTGGTGGGCTGCGCCGCGGCGCCGGGGGCGCCCGGCACGCCGTGGGCCGTCGCCATCGCCGCCCTCCTCGGCGCCCTCGGACTCGGGAGGACGCCGCGCGTGGCCGAGGCGCGCGCGCGCAGCCGCGGCGTGGCTCTCGCTCTGGCCTGCGCCCTGGTGCCCACCGCCGCCTCGGCCGGCGAAACCGAGTCCCAGGCGGCGCCGGTGGCCCCGGGGGCGACCGCGGCGCGCGCGCCGACGGCCGACGCCCGCCCCAACGCCGCCGCCGAGGGGCCGGCGCGGGCGGACGAGGGCTCCATCGCCTGGGGTGAGGTGGTGGCCACCGCATCGCGCTGGCTGCCGGGCCATCGCCTCATCGTCACCGATGTGGAGGTGGAGGTGCGCGGCTGCGTGCGGGGCACCTGCCCGGGCGGTCGCGTGACGCTGCAGCTCCTGGGAGGCCGCGTCGGAGACATCGAGCAGCTCGTGCTGCACCAGCCGGCGCCGTCCAACGGCGCGCTGGTGGCGCTCACGCAGACCAACGGACGCCTGCGGCTGTCGGCCGTGATGGCCTCGAAGCGGTAGCCCGCGCGGCCCGCGCCCAGTCCACGATGCCGCCCGGCGCGTGCGGCTCCCGTCGTCACGCTCGAAGGCGCGCGCGCTGGCCCCCGCGGCGACGACACCGCCAGGCGGCCAGGGCCAGCAGGCCGGCGCCGTCCACCGAGGCGCAGCCGACCGGGGCCCGGGGCCACACGCCCTCGACGGCGCCCACCGTCTTCACGGCGCTGTCGCGGCACCGGCCGTCGAGGCACACGCCTTCGCAGGCGCCCCCGTCGCAGGCGCCGAACGTGAGCGCGCACCTCGTGCCGTCGGCGTGGCGGGCGCAATAGGAAGCCCGCGTCGCCTCCACCGCCGCGCGGGCGTCGACGAGGGGCGTCACGCGGCCCGGCGCCTTCGGGTCCACCGTCGGACGCCCCGTCTCCTCGAGAAGCCGCTCGACGTCGTCGGGCGTCAGCGCCGGGTCCACCTCCAGCATCAGCGCGGCGACCGCGGACGCGTGCGGCGTCGCCTGCGACGTGCCGCGGCGCTCGGCCACACCACCGCCCGGCGCCGCGTTGCGGGTGCGGCTGCCCGGCGCGAGGAGGTCCAACTCGTCGCTGGTGTTGCTGAGGCACATCACCGTGCCGGCGTCGGTGGCCGCGTCGACGCAGCCGCTCGAGTACGTGCCGGTGTCGGGCTCGCGCCCCAGCGCCGCGTCGTACACCGCGCCCACCGAGAGGACGCCCGGCAGGCACGCCGGCGCCACCAGCGCATTCGCCTCGTTCTCATTTCCCGCGGCGGCGATCAACACCACGCCCGCGTCCCGCACGCGCCGCGCCGCCTCCGCCATCACCGGCCAGTCCGCTTCGCAGGCGCCGGCGTAGCGCTCGTCGGTGCCGATGGAGAGGTTCAGCACGCGAATGCCCAGCGCGCCGGCGTGGTCCGCCACCCAGCCCATGGCGAGGGCCCAGTCCGACTCGCGGCCGTACGAGGTGTCGTCGAAGACGCGCACCATGACGACGCCCGCGCCGGGCGCGAGGCCCTTCGGCGCCACGCGGCCGTCGCCGGTGACGATGCCGGTGACGTGCGTGCCGTGGCCGCTGCCTTCGGGCGCCCAGTCGCCCTCGTCGGTGTTGCCGGGCGGACAGCCGCCCAGCACGAAGCACTTCTGCGCCACCACGCCGCCGTCCTGCAGGTCCGGGTGCGTGGCGTCGACGCCCGTGTCCAGCGCCGCCACCACCACGCCGCGCCCGGTGACACCGAGGCCGTCGCGCACCACGTCCGCGCCCACCACCGCCGCGCTCTCCGCCGTCAACGCGCGCAGCCGGCGCTCGAGCTGCACGCCCACCACCGCCGGGTGCCTCGCCAGCGCGTCCGCCCCCGCCGCCGTCACCGTCGCCGCGAAGGCGTCGAGGCCGCGCAACACGCGGGCGTGGCGCACCTCCGAAGCGGGCAGCGCCGCGATGACGGCGTGCGGCGCGGAAGAGACGAGGACGAGCACGTCGACTTCGCTCGCCGCGCGCAGGGCGTCGCGCACCGGCGCGCGCACCGGCGGCGGCGCGGCGCTGGCCGGTGCGGAGACGAGGCGCGGAGCGGCTGCGAGCGCCGGGTCCGCCCCAACCCTGTGCGGCGTCGCCAGGGCCGTCGCGCCGGCCGGTGCCCGAGCGACACGCGCAGTCGCCGCAAGCGCCGAGTCACCGCCCGCGGCCTGCGGCGTCGTCGCGGCAGTCTCGCCGCCCGCTGCGGGAGCGAGGCACGGCGTCGCGGCGAGCGCCGAGTCCGCGCCAACCGCGCACGGCGTCGTTGCGGCGGCCGCGCCGCCCGGTGCGGCCGCGGCGAGCGGCGTCGCCGTCAGCACCAGCACCGCGAAGGCCGTGGCCGTCATGGCGCGACTCTAGCTGGCCCGCCCGTTCCAGTCGCACCGGAAGCAGGCGACCCCCTCCCGGCGCCCGCGCACCGCGGGGGGACTGCGATGGCGAGCGAGGGAGGGTGCCGCCCCTGAAGAAGACGACTCTCAGATGCGGGCGGCGCGCCGTCGGTGTGCATGCACCATGCCGAGCACAGGTGGTTGATCCGCCTCGCCGCGGCCGTGCAGCGGCGCAGTCGATTTCACCGCTGCATTGCAGGGTTGAAAGGTGCTTCTCACACCGCGTCGATGGGCACCGGCATGAAGCACAGCACCGTCGCCACGAAGCACACGAGGCACACCACCTGACGGCCCCGGGACAGCGGCACGGCCTCGTCCGTCACGGGCGGATGGCCGAAGCCCACCACGCGCGTCACCAGGAAGAACCACACCAGCCAGGACGCGCTGGCGAAGAGGGCCAGCGGCAGCAGCACGCCCGCCACCACGCGGCCGATGCGCACCGCATGCTCGCCGAACCACGCGTGCGTGAGATGCCCGCCGTCCAGCTGCCCCACCGGCAACAGGTTGAGCATCGTCACCAGCATCCCGAACCAGCCGGCCAGCAGCACCGGGTGCGCCGCGAGGTCCTTCCCCTCCGGCAGCGCGCCGTGCACCGCGCGCACCAGCAGGAGCGACAGCAGATTGTCACCGAACAGCAGGCTCTCCTGCGTCTCCGCCGGCGCGGGAATGCCGCGCACCACCTCGCGCGCCCACTGGCCGAAAAGCTCCGCGAGGTGCCACAGCGACGTGCGCGGCAACGCGTGCGACGCGCCGGGCGGCACGTCCACCGCCGGCGACAGCGCGATGCCCACCACCAACAACGGCACCGCGATGAGCAGCCCCGCCAGCGGACCCGCCGCGCCGATGTCCACCAGCGCGTCGCGCGTCGGCACCTTGCCCTTCAGTCGGATGACGGCGCCCAGCGTGCCGAAGCCCAGCGGCACGGGGATGAAGTACGGCAGCGTCGCGTCGACGCCGTGGGCGCGCGCCATGACGTAGTGACCCATCTCGTGCGCGCCGAGGATGAGCAGGACGCTGACCGCGAAGAGCGCGCTGCCCCACAGCCTGTCGGGGAGGTCCCCTTCCACGCCGCCGCCCCACGCGACGAGGAAGACGAAGAACACGCTGACGAACGTGAGCACCAGCAACAGCAGGTGAAACGCCGGATGACGGAGGAAGCCCCTCATGAGTTTGCGTTGACTCCCGGGCCTCCAACCCTATGCTGCCGCCGCTGTTTTCATCCTCTCTCAAGGAGTCGGCAATGAAGAAGGCTTTCCTGGCCCTCGGGCTCGCGGCCGCCATGTTCACGGGCTGCACCAGCGTCGAGTCGGCCACCGTCGGGAGCAACGAAGTGTCGGCCACCGGCGGCGAAGCCGTCGCCGTCATCCAGGCGACGTCGCTGGGCTTCACGTTGTTCTTCCACATCGTCGACGTCGTCACGAGCGACCTCGACGAAGTCGTCAACAAGCTGCTCGTGGGCGAGGCGAAGGCCATGGGCGCCACCAAGGTGGACCTCAAGTCCGCCAGCACCACCCCGCGCCACGGCATTTTCGCGGTGTTCAGCATCCCGGGTGGTCTCAACCTCTTCGGCTTCCCGCTCTCGTCGGCCGTCGGCGTGGCGGTGAAGTAACCGCGTCGCTTCTTCCAGTCGTCTTCGTCGGCCCGTCGTCGGCGTCGCCGCCACGGCGGGCCGTCGCATGTCCACGCCCGGAGCTTCTCCATGCGCCGTCTCTTTCTCACCCTGGCGCTCGCGCTGGCCGCTGGCTGCACGAAGTCCGGCGCGGACGCGCCCGCGCCCGCCCTGGTGGGCGAGGTGAAGCAGGCGCTCGCCGAGCGCGAGAAGCGCCTCACCGCGTACCACCTGGTGGTGGACTCCACGCAGGGCGGGGACATGGCGCACCACGAGTTCTTCTACCGCTCGCCCAACCTGAGCCGCGGCGTGGCCCGGGGCGGCGCCGAGGCCGTGTCCGTCGCCTTCGACGGCAAGACGCTGTACCGGGTGAACGCGCCCGAGAAGAAGCTGGAGGTCTTCGAGCTAAAGCTGCCGCCGGCGAAGGCCGCGCTGTTGCTGGCCACGCTGTTCCGCCCGTTCGCGCCCGACGGCTTCCGCACGCCGCTCATCCCCTCGAAGGGCGTCACCGCGAGGCAGGTGTCTCATCCGCAGGGTCCGCAGGCCGTCGAGGTGACGGTGCAGGCGCAGGACGAGGACGGTGGGCCGCTCGAAGTGACGTACGTGCTGCGCTGGCCGTCGGGGGACTTCCTCGGCAAGCGCACGCGCAGCGGCATGCACCTCGGCGAGGTGAAGGTGGACACCGAGCGCTGCGAGGCGGCGCTCAAGCTGTGCGTGCCGACGAAGCTGACGGAGACGCGCGACGGCGAGGTGCTGGGCACCACCACCCTCACCACGGTGGAGCTGAACCCCGAGCTGCCCGCCGACGCCTTCCGCCTCGAGCCGCCGGAGGGCTTCGAGAAGCAGGCGCGGGTGATGAAGGAGCCCTGACGGGGCCTACGTCTTCATCCGTACCCGGTGCTCGTGCGGCGCGCCGGGCGGCTCCTTCGCCGCCGCCTGCTTGAGGAGCCGCGTCACCTGCGGCCCCAGCACGTCCAGCTCGGTGGAGGTGAACTTCTCGCCGCCGAAGCGGCGCACCGTCTCGGTCTGCCGCGCCAGCATCACCGCGTCCTGCGCGAAGATGCGCGAGGCGATGGGCAGCACCGCGGGCTTCACCAGCCAGCCGGGCAGCGGCAGCCGGAAGGTGACGACGGCGTAGATGCGCGTGCGCGTGTCCGACTCCGGCGTCATCGCCGAGGTGGCGATGACGTGCGAGGTGGGCCCGAGGCGGTACTCCACCTGCGCGATGGACGGCAGCAGGAAGCGGTCGGTGTGCTCCACCACACCGCCGCCGGGCGCGAGCAGCCGGCCGATGAGGCCCGTCGGGCGCGGCTCGCCGAAAAACTGCGCTTCGGCCCAGGTGTCGTGGCGGCGCACCACCACGTCGATGACGTTCTTCTTCTCGGCGGTGCGGAACAGCCCGCCATGGAGGAAGGCGGTGTGCGGCACGTCCAGCACGTTCTCCACCGCGGCGTGCAGCGTCGCGTCGACGACGTAGTCGCGCCGTACCGTCGTGTAGCCGGCGTCCTCGAGGTGCGGAAAGCGGAACGGCTCCGTCGCCGGCGCCGCTCCCGGCGTCGAGTACACCCAGAGGTAGCCCTGCGCCTCGCGCACCGGCCACGTCTCGACGCAGCGGCTCCTCAGCGACACCTCGGCGCCGTCCGGTAGCCCGGGCACCGCGGTGCACCGCCCGCCGCCGTCGAAGCGCCAGCCGTGGTACGCGCACTCGAGCTCGCCGGCGCGCACCCGGCCCAACGACAGAGGCACGTTGCGGTGCGGGCAGCGGTCCAACAGCGCCGCCGGCGCGCCGTCCTTCGCGCGGAACACCACCAGCGGGCGCCCCTGCAGCGTCACGGACACCGGCCGCGCGCCCAGCTCGCCGCTCTTCGCGACGATGAACCACGCGTCGGGGAGGTGGGCACCCGGCATGGGGGCGGCCGTCATGGCGACGCGACTGTAGCGAAACGACTTCGCTCGCAGAATCTCTCACTGCCGTGCGAAGTCGCCGCGCTTCTTTTATTTCGCACGCCCACGGGCGAACAGTCGTGCGCCGCTGAAGACGGGACGCCGGCACGCCGCCTGCGTCGCAGAGGGGGAAGGCCAGCATGTCAGACAAGCGCACGTTCACGTTTTTCCGCGCGGGCGGCTTCGACCAGGTGCGGCTCGAGAGCGGGAGGGATCTGCAGGCGCTCGGCGAACTCGACCAGAAGCTCTGGGTCGCGCTCGCCTGCCCGACGAAGGGCCTCTCGTTCGACGCCCGGACGCTGGAGCTCATCGACGCCGACAAGGACGGCCGTATCCGCGCGCCGGAGCTGATCGCCGCCGCGAAGTGGGCGTGCGCGATGCTGAAGAATCCGGACGAGCTGGTGAAGCCGGGCGACGCGCTGCTGCTGTCGTCCATCAACACCGACGTGGAAGAAGGCAAGCGCGTGCACCAGGCGGCGAAGACGGTGCTGGCCGGCCTGGGCCGACCCAACGCGCCCAGCATCTCGGTGAAGGACAGCGCGGAGGCGGTGAAGGCCTTCGAAGGCATGGCCTTCAACGGGGACGGGGTGGTGCCGCCGGAGTCGGCGAAGGACGAAGCCGGCAAGCAGCTCCTCGCGGACATCGTCGCCTGCACCGGCGGCACGCTGGACAAGTCCGGCAAGCAGGGCGCGAGCGCCGACAACGCGGACGCCTTCTTCAAGGCCATCGCCGAGCACGCGGCGTGGCTGGACAAGGGCACGGCCGAGACGCAGCCGCTGGGCGCGGACACCGCCGCGGCCTTCGAGGCGGTGAAGGCCGTGCGCGCCAAGGTGGAGGACTACTTCGCCCGTTGCCGGCTGGCGGCCTTCGACGAGCGCGCCATCGCCGCGCTCAACCGCGAGGAGAAGGAGTACCTGGCGCTCGCCGCGAAGGACCTCACCATCACCTCGGCGGAGATTCAGTCCTTCCCGCTGGCGCGAATCGGGCCGGGCAGGGCGCTCCCACTGAAGACGGGCGTCAACCCCGCGTGGGCGGCGGCGGTGGCTGCGTTGGCGGAGAAGGCCGTCAAGCCGCTGGTGGGCGAGAAGGCGGAGCTGACCGAGGCGGACTGGGCCGCCATCCTCGCGAAGCTGGCGCCGTACGAGGCCTGGCAGGGCGGCAAGGGCGGGCCCAGCGTCGAGAAGCTGGGCGCGGAGCGCGTGCGGGCGCTGGCGAAGGACGGCGCGCGCAAGCTCTTCGACGACCTGATGGCCGAGGAGAAGGCGCAGGAGCCGACGGCGAAGTCGATTGCCTCGGTGGAGAAGTTGGTGCGACTGCACCGGGACCTCTTCCGCCTGGCGAACAACTTCGTCTCGTTCAGGGACTTCTACGCGCGCAAGGCCCCGGCCATCTTCCAGGTGGGGCGGCTGTTCCTCGACCAGCGCGAGTGCGAGCTGTGCGTGCGGGTGGAGGACGCCGGCAAGCACGCCACCATGGCGCCGCTGTCCCGCGCGTACCTCGCGTACTGCGACTGCACCCGCCCGGCGACGGGCGAGAAGATGACCATCGTCGCCGCGTTCACCGCGGGCGACTCGGACAACCTGATGGTGGGCCGCAACGGCATCTTCTACGACCTCGAGGGCCGGGACTGGGACGCCACCATCACCAGGGTGGTGGAGAACCCCATCTCCCTCCGGCAGGCCTTCTGGGCGCCGTACAAGAAGCTGTTGCGCTTCATCGAAGAGCAGGTCACCAGGCGCGCCACCGCGGCGGACACGGCGGCCAACGACAAGCTGACGGCAGGCGCCATCGCCGTGGAGAAGTCCGCCGACACGGGTCAAGCCGAGGGCGTGCCCAGGAAGTTCGACGTCGGCGTGGTGGCCGCCCTGGGCGTCGCCGTCGGTGGCATCGCCGCCGCACTGGGCGCCATGCTGCAGACCTTCTTCGGCCTCGGCATGTGGATGCCGCTCGGCTTCGTGGGCCTCATGCTGGTCATCTCGGGCCCGTCGATGTTGATTGCGGCGCTCAAGCTGCGGCAGCGCAACATCGGGCCCATCCTCGACGCCAACGGCTGGGCGGTGAATGCCCGCGCCCGCCTCAACATCCCGTTCGGCGGCGCGCTGACGAAGGTGGCGAAGCTGCCGCCGGGCTCGAGTGTCGACACCGTCGACCCGTTCGCCGAGAAGCGGCGCCCCTGGGGCCTCTACCTCACCCTCGCGGTCATCCTCGCGCTGGGGCTCGCCTGGTACCTCGGCAAGCTGGACACGTACCTGCCGGCCGCGGCGCGCAGCGTGGAGGTGCTCGGGAAGAGCGCCCCCGCGTGGGTGGGGCCGAGGAATGACGCGCCGAAGGCGGACGTGCCGCCGCCGGCGGCGCCGTGACGCAGCGGAGAGACGAGACGGTTTTCAACACCGCAGTCCGAACAACGAGGAACAGACGATGACGCTCCTGGGTATGGCGTTGGCAGTGGTGGTGGCGCAGGCGGGTGGCGAGGCGGCCCCGGCGGTGGAGGCGCCGGCGACGGAGGCGGCCCCGGTGATGACGGCCGAGGAGCGCGCGGCCGTCGCGGCGGAGAAGGCGGCGGCTGCAGCGCAGAAGGCGGCGGAGGCGGCGGCGCGCATCGCCGACGCGGTGGCGCCGCTCCCGGCCGCGGAGAAGAAGAAGGAGGAGAAGAAGGCGGACCGGTGGACGGGCAGCGTGGGCGCCGGGCTCACCTTCATCACGGGCAACTCGCAGACGTTGACGCTGACCGGCACCGCGGCGGCGGACCGCACATGGGACAGCTGGGCGCTGGGAATTCGCCTGAGCGGCGCCTACGGCCTCGCCAACCCGGCGGCGAACGTGTCCAACTCGAGCTCGGCGGTGACGGCCAGGCGCGCTCTGGGCACCATTCGCGGTGACCGCTCCTTCGGCGCGGGCCTGGTGAGTCTGTTCGCGCTGGGAGGCGTCGAGTTCGACCACATGAAGAACATCGAGTCGCGCTCCATCGGCGAGGCCGGTACGGGCCTCACCTTCTTCAACAGGAAGGAGGGTGACCTCGAAAAGTTCTACCTGCGCCTCGACCTCGCCATGCGCGGCGGCTTCGAGACGCGCTTCCAGTACTTCCCCGTCGAGGCCCCCATCGACGGCGACTACGGCATCATCATCCTCGCGCCGCGCGCGGCGGTGACGATGCGGTGGAACCTCACCAGGGACGTGCGCCTCAGCGAGGAGCTCGAAGCGATTCCCTTCGTGCTGGCGCCCGCCGCCGGCCGCCTCCTCATCAACAACACGACCAAGCTGAACACCCGGCTGACGGAGAGCGTGTCGCTCGCCACGGCGCTGGTGGTGAACTTCGACTCGCAGCCGCCGCAGTCCGCGCCGCCGCCGGCGCCGCAGCGCCTGACGACCGACGTCGCCCTGACGGTCGGTGTCGAGGCTGCCTTCTGACGCATCTCCCTGCTGCAGGAGGGCTCGACGGCGCTTTGTCTCACGTCACGGGTGTGGCAGCCCATTCAGCGTTTCGCGAAGCCCGCGCGACGGAAACGCGCCTCGCGCGGCGGTGGCCCGCCCGGCCCGTTGGGCTAACGTGCGCTCCGGTGAAGGTCCTCTGTCCACAGTGCGAGCGGCTCGCGGCGTTCGGGCCTTTTCGCGTCGACGGCGGTGTCCTGTACGTGACGTGCGCGCGCTGCGGCGTGGAGACGCGGGTGGAAGCGCCCGCGATCGGCGCCCGTCCGCCAGACGCCTCGACCGCAGCGCCCGAGGTTGCGGGAGATGCGCCGGTGGGGCCGGGCCTGGCGCTCGAGCGGGCGGCCCCGCCGGTGCCGGTCCGCCCTCCGCCGCCGGCGCGCGTCTCGCTGGCGTCCTCTCCCGGTGCGAGCAACGTGGTGATGCTGCGCACCGCGACGGTGGAGGCGGTGGAGCGCGCGGCGCGGTCCGCCGACGGCAACCCCTTCGAGGTGCCCGAAGGCCACTGCCCGAAGTGCCTCGCGGTGCGCGACGGCAGCCCGTCATGCGCGCAGTGCGGCGTGCGCTTCGACGCCTTCCAGGAGGCGCACGTCGCGCCGCCGCCGTGGCTGCGCGAAGCGTGGGTGGCGCTCTTGCGCGACTGGGGCACCGAGGCGAGCCACGAGGCCCTGCGCGCGCGGGCCCAGCGGGAAGACGCGCTGACGGCGCTCGGCCGGCTGTACCGCCTGCGGCTCGCGGTGGAGCCGAACGACCCCATCGCCGAGAAGGGCCGCGCGGACGTGCTGCGCGTCGCGGCGGCGCCGATGACGTACCGGCCGCGGAGCGGCGAGGGCGACAACAACCGGATGAAACTCGTGCTCGCCGGCGCGGTGGTGCTGCTCTTCCTGGCGGCCGTCGGCTTCTTCGTGCGGGTCCTCCTCACGCAGACGCCGTGACGTTGCCGCACGACGACGAAGACGACGCCGGCCTGACGGTGGACGGGGTGCTGGGGCCGGGCGGCGCGCTGTCGGGCGTCCTGGCGGGCTACGAGCACCGGCCGGCGCAGCTCGAAATGGCGCGGGCGGTGGCGCGGGCGCTCGACGACAAGCGCTTCCTGCTGGTGGAAGCCGGGACGGGCACCGGCAAGACGCTGGCGTACCTGGTGCCGGCGGTGCTGTCGAAGAAGCGCGTCATCGTCTCGACGGCGACGCGCACGCTGCAGGAACAGGTCTTCCTGAAGGACATTCCGCTCTTGCGTGACACGGTGGGGCTGCGCTTCCGCGCGGCGCTGCTGAAGGGGCGGGCGAACTACCTGTGCGCGCAGCGCTTCGAGGCCTTCGAAAAGAGCCCGCTCTTCACGACGCCCGAGGACGCGCGTCACTGGGAAGGCTTTCGCGACTGGGCGTACTCGACGCAGACGGGCGACCGCGGGGAGACGCAGCTGCCGGACGCGTGGGGACCGTGGTCGCAGGTGTCGACGACGAGCGACTCGTGTCTGGGCACGAAGTGCGCCCACTACGACGCGTGCTTCGTGACGCGCGCGCGGCGCGAGGCCGAGGCGTGCCAGGTGGTGGTGGTGAACCACGCGCTCTTCTTCGCGGACCTCGCGCTGCGGCAGAAGGGCGGTGAGCGCGAGCTGGGCGTGCTGCCGGCGTACGACGCGGTGGTGTTCGACGAGGCACACGCGCTGGAGGACGTGGCCACCGAGTTCTTCGGCCAGTCGGCGTCGAGCGCGCGGCTCTTCACGCTGTCGCAGGACGCGCTGAAGGCGGTCCCGCCCATCGACCCCCGGTGTGGGACGTTGACGGCGCTGGGGCTGGCGCTCCGGACGCGCAGCGACGCCTTCTTCACGCAGGTGCACGCCTGCCTGGCCGCCGCGGTGGGCGAGGGCGAGGCGGCGCGCGACGTGCGGCTGTTGCCGGACACCCTGGCGGGCGCGCGGCCGCAGGCGACGGCGGTGCTGGAGACGCTCGGGGCGCTGGGCGCCCTGTGCCCGGCGGACGACGCGGACCTCGGCGGGCTGCACCGGCGCGCGCTGGAGTCGGCGGCGGCGCTGGACGCGGTGCTGCGCGCGGACGACCCGTCGCAGGTGTACTGGCTGGAGACGCGCGGGCGCACGACCAGCCTGCGGGCGGCACCCATCGACGTGGGGGAGTCCCTGTCGGCCTTCCTCTACGACTCGGTGGACAGCGTGGTGTTCACCTCGGCGACGTTGAAGGCGGCCTCGCGGCGCTCGCCGAGCTTCGACTACGTGGTGGCGCGCTTCGGACTCGTGGGCCGCGCGTGGGACGCGGTGGAGGTGGACTCGCCGTTCGACTACGCGAAGCAGGCGGCGCTCTACGTGCCGCGGCACCTGCCGGAGCCGTCGCAGCCGGGGTGGACGGTGCAGTTCGCGCGCGAGGTGTACCAGCTGGTGCGCCTCACCGGTGGGCGGGCGTTCGTGCTGTTCACAAGCCTGCGGCACCTCGACGAGGTGCACGCGCTGGTGTCGCCGCACCTCGATGTGCCGGTGTTGAAGCAGGGCGACGTGCCGCGGCGGGCGCTGCTCGAGGCCTTCGTGGCGGCGCCGTCGGTGCTGTTCGCGAGCCAGTCGTTCTGGGAAGGGGTGGACGTGCCGGGCGCGGCGCTGTCGATGGTCATCATCGACCGGTTGCCGTTCGCGCCTCCGGGCGAGCCGCTGCAGGCGGCGCGGATGGAGGCGGTGAAGGCGCGCGGCGGCAGCCCCTTTGATGACTACCAGGTGCCGCAGGCCGCGCTCGCGCTGCGGCAGGGCTTCGGCCGGCTGATTCGCACGGCGACGGACCGCGGCGTGGTGGCGCTCGGCGACGTACGGGTGGTGACGAAGCGCTATGGGAAGGCGTTTCTGGAGAGTTTGCCGCCGGCGCGGCGGCTGGGGCGGATGGAGGAGGTGAAGGCCTGGTGGGGGGAGGGTGGCGCGCCGGGCACGCGCGGGGCCTGAGGGTGGGGCCCCGGTGTGGTGAGCGCCGCCGCCACCGCGCCGCGCGGTGACACTGGCATCGAATTCATCCTGTGACATGCGCGCCCTGGTATGGGAGCGCGCCGTGGTTGTGGTTCCGGCCGGTTGACTGGGCCCCGTGCTTGCATGGGGCCGCCGGGCCGAAGGAGGCACCAATGAAGAAGCTCATGGGAGTCGTACTCGTTTCGACCGTGCTGGCGTGCGGCGCTCAGAGTCCCTCGAATGACGCGGGCGGTGGCGGCGGTGGCGGCGGTGGCGGCGGTGGCGCGGCGGCGAGCTGCGCGACCGCGACCGCGGCCCTGTGCGACCGCGCCGCTGCGTGCGGCGTCAGCGCGGACGGCGGCGCGCCCACGGTCGTCATCACGAGGAACAGCGCGACCGCGGAGCACGATTCGCTCAACGACTGTCGGAACTACTACGCGATTCTCGTCTGCGGCGGGCTGGCGGATGGCGGCGTCACCGACTGGGCTGCGTGCAAGGCGGCCGTCGAGGCGTCCTCGTGCACTGCCACCGCGAAGGGACAGGCCGTGCTGATTCCCTCGGCGTGCGGCGACCTGTCGCTTTGAGGGGCGAAGCGGTGCCTGGCAGGCCGGGCACCGGCCCCGGCCGCTCCCTGCATGGGCCTCTTCACACCGGCTTCGTCGCCACCAGCATCATCGCGATGGCCACCACGTAGCAGGCGAACCCCAGCACGAAGAGCCCCAGCGCCGCCGTCAGAAACCTCGTCTTCGAGTCGCGCAGCGCCAGCATGCGCAACAGCGTCTCGTCCATCTCGTCGCTCAGCTCCTGGGTCAGCCAGCGCAGCCGCAACACCCCCACGATGGCGACCGCCGCGCTGCACAGCACCACCACGATGCCCGTCGCGATGAGCAGCCGCGCCAGCTCGCTCGTCTGCGCGATGGTGCGCCCCGAGAAGCCCGTCACCGTCACCACAATGCCCGACAGCGACAACAGCACCTGCGTGCGCAGCACCAGCACCGACATCTGCTTCTCCACCACGTCGAACGCCCGCCCAGGGTCGCCGTTGGCGAACCGGAGGATGCGGCGGACTTCATCTCGTGCGCGCTCGTCGGCCATGCGGCGCGTTGGTAGCGCACGCACCGTCCGGCGTCACGCTTGCCCGCGCGGCGGCGCTGTGGTGGGGAGGCGCCCATGTCGCAAGAGCTGGACCTGGAGAGCCTCAACGCCGCCTTCCGCGACTTCGTCCCCCACAACCGGGCCCTCGGCCTGTGCGTGACGCAGGCGTCCACCTCGCCCGCCGTCGCCACCCTGAAGCTGCCGTACGACGCCCGCTTCGTCGGCAACCCCGAGACCGGCGTGCTGCACGGAGGCGTCATCACCACCCTCATCGACGCCGCCTGCGGCGCCGCCGTCTACTTCAAGCTGCAGACGCCCGTGCCCATCGCCACCCTCGACCTCCGCATCGACTACCTCCTGCCCGCCACGCCCGGCCGCGACGTCTTCGCCCGCGCCGAGTGCTTCCGCACCACCCACAACGTCGGCTTCGTCCGCGCCGTCGCCTTCCACGACGACCCTGAAAAGCCCATCGCCGTCGGCAACGCCACCTTCGCCCTGTCCACCCGGGGCCGCGCCGTCACCGAGAAGGACATCAAGGCGGGAGCCGCCGCGCCGTGAACGTCCTCCAGCGCATCCGCGACGCGCGCGCCTCCGGCGACTGGGCCCCGCTCGTCGAGGCCGTCCCGTACCTGCGCTTCCTCGGCGTCTGCGTCGAGCGCACCAACGGCGAACTCACCGGCCGCATGGCCTACGCCGAGCACCTCGTGGGCAACCCCACGCTGCCCGCGCTCCACGGCGGAGCGCTCGGCGCCCTCCTCGAGGCCGCCTGCCAGTTCGAGGTCCTCTTTCGCGCCGAGAGCGCCGTGCTGCCGAAGACCATCACCCTCACCATCGATTACCTCCGCAGCGCGAAGCCCCAGGACGTCTTCGTCCGCGCCCGCATCGTCAAGCAGGGCCGCCGCATCGTCACCGCCCACGCCACCGCCTGGCAGGAAGACGAGACGAAGCCCGTCGCCATCGCCACCGTCCACCTGCTGGTGATGACGTAGCTGCACCCAGCTGCGGCGCGTTGGTGTTTGAGAGTTCCATCGTCCTTCGTCCCCGGCGTGGGCTTGTGGGGCGCCCGCCGGGTGTGCTCTGTCACTCCGCCGTGACGTTCCGGCCCACCCTCGTCCTCCCAGCCCTCGGTGCGGCGCTCGCTTTCGTCGCGGCGTGTGGCTCACCGTCCAATGTCTGCAACGCCTCCACGTGCACCGGGTGCTGCACCCCCACCGGTGAATGCTCCGCCGGCACCGAGGACCTCGCCTGCGGCAGCGGTGGCGCCCTCTGCAGCGCCTGTGGCTCCGGCTCCAGCTGTGTCACCAACGCCTGCGTCGCCACGGGCGGCGGCACCGGCGGCGGGACGGGCGGCGGCTCCGGTGCCGGCAGCGGTGGTGGCACGGGCGGCGGCTCCGGCGGCGGCACGGGCGGCGGCACGGGCGGCGGCGGCAGCACGATGATGGCCGGCACCTTCACCGTCTCCGGCCACGTCACCTACGACTTCGTCCCCGCCACCTACAGCTTCTCCACCGACACCGGCACCCTCGACTTCCGGCGCGCCTCGCAGCGGCCGGTGCGCAACGGCGAGGTGCGCATCCTCGAAGGCACCACCGTACTGGCCACCACCAACACCGCCGCCGACGGCGCGTACTCCCTCACCTTCACGTCCATGGGCACCGGCGCCCTCACCGTGCAGGCCGTGGCGCGCACCGCGGCGCCCGCCATCCAGGTGCAGGACAACACCGCCCGCGGCGCGGTGTGGGCCATCGCCGCGAACGTGCCGATGGGCGGGGGCACGCTGGACCTGCACGCCACGCACGGGTGGACCGGCTCCAGCTACGACGCCG
The DNA here is from genome assembly GCA_040755835.1 of Myxococcota bacterium. Taxonomy (GTDB): domain Bacteria; phylum Myxococcota; class Myxococcia; order Myxococcales; family Myxococcaceae; genus JADLDB01. The sequence continues at coordinate 179,897 of JBFMAB010000025.1, read as the reverse complement.
GAAAACGCACCGCTGCACCTTTCGCCATCCTCGACTCCATGTACACCGCCACGCAGGCCTTCCTCACCGCGCGGCCGGTGCTCACCTTCCCGACGCTCAAGGTGAACTGGAGCCCGAAGAACACGACCGACGTCAACGGCACCGTCGCCAACGGCTTCCTCGGCACCTCGTACTTCGACATTTCGGACAACCAAATCTACATCGTCGGCAAGGACGGCGTGGACACCGACGAGTATGACAACCACGTCATCGTCCACGAGTGGGCCCACTTCTTCGAAGCCAACGCGTCGCGCTCCGACAGCCTTGGCGGTGAACACACCACCGGCGACGTCCTCGACCCGCGCGACGCCTTCGCCGAGGGCTGGGGCGACGCCGCGTCGGGTATCCTCACCGGCGACCCGCTCTACGTGGACACCTACTTCAGCCAGGGCCGCCTCGATGGCTGGGGCTTCGACGTGGAGACGGACACCACCCCCACCGACGACCCCAACCCCGGCGCCTTCTCCGAGTCCAGCGTCATGCGCTTCGTCTACGACCTGTGGGACTCCACCAACGAGAGCTTCGACGGGCAGGCGCTCGGCCTCGGCCCCATCGCCGACGCCTTCACCGGCGAGCACCGCACCACCGACGCCTTCACCACCGTCGCCAGCTTCATCACCGGGCTCAAGGCGGCCAGCGGGGTGAACGCCGCCGGCGTCGACGCGCTCGCGGCGCACTACTCCATCGGCGCCATCACCACGCCCTGGGGTGACGGCGACGCGGCGCTTCGGGCCATGTACGTGAACGTCGCGTCACTGCCGTTCAACCAGGGCGCTTCGCTCGATGGCCGCGTCGGGTACAACTTCAAGGGCCAGAACAAGTACTACGTGCTGCAGGGCAACGGCGCGCGGGTGACGGTGTCGGCCACCAGCGCCCGCGACGTCGCCATCGGCGCGTACCGCCGCGGCCGGGAGGTCGGCTACGCCGACGACTTCCTCGACAACGCCACCGAGACCTTCTCGTTCAACACCACCGCCAACACCACCTACGTCCTCAACCTGAACGGGTACGGCCAGTCCAACGGCACCTACAGCGTGACGATGTCCATCACCAGCCCGTGAGAGCGAACATGATCCGCCACAGCGTCCTCGTCCTCGCCGTCGCCCTCACCGCATGCACCCACTCGAGCGGCGGCGCCACCTCCACCAGCGCCTCGCCCGTCCCCGCAAAGGGCAAACCCACCGCACCCGTCGCCGTCACCGCGCAGGTGTCCGAGCGCGCCGCGCGCGTCACCGTCACCTTCGAGGCCGACGCGAAGGACGTGCAGGTCGGCGTGCACGGCGTCGACGGCCTCGTCGTCGAAGGCGACCTCGCACCCGTGAAGGGCCAGGCCTTCGCGCGCGGCGAGACGGCGTCCTTCACCGTGGCCCTCGTGCCCCCCCAGGGCCGCGCGTCGCTCGTCGTCAGCGTGGCGGGCGACTTCAACGGCGCCAGGCGCGCCCGCGTCGCCGCCTTCTCCGTCGGCGAAGGCCCGCTGCCCGAAGGCCCCGGCGAGGTGATGACGACGGACGACGGCGACACCGTGAAGGTGATGCCGGCCGGTCCGTAGCCGGGAATTTTTCGCGCCGCGCCGGCCGCACTACCGTCGCGGCATGGACAAGGACTACCTCGTCGCCCAGTTGTCCGCGCGCGTGCAGGCGATGAACGCGACCGCCGCGCGCGCCGCGGCCGACGCCGCCCTCGACGCGAAGACGGGCGCCCAGCGCGCCGTGAACCTCGCCGCCGGCCACGTGCAGCGCTCCGCCGCGACCCTGGAAGCCGTGCACGCCGTCGAGTCCTTTCGCCCCAGGCCCTTCGCGAAGGGACAGCCGGTGGCCCTGGGCGCGCTCGTCGAGGTGGAGACGGACGACGGCAGCGGCAAGACGCTCTTCATCGCGCCGGTGTGCGGCGGCGCCGAGCTCGAGGGGCCCGGCGGTGACGGCCTCTTCCACGTCGTGACGCCCAACTCGCCGCTCGGCCGCGCCGTCATGGGCAAGCGCGTCGGCGCCGTCGTGGAGGTGACGGTGGAGGGCGAGCTGACCGAGTGGACCATCACCTGGGTGGGCTGACGTCTACTCCTTGTCGACGTCGCGGTCCCACAGCTGCGCGCCCGCGGCGAACGGCGAGTCCCGGAGCCGCTCGACCAGCGCTTGCGCGATGGCCACGCTGCGATGCCTGCCGCCGGTACAGCCGATGGCCACCGTCAGGTACGTCTTCCCTTCCTTCTGGTAGCGCGGCAGCAGGAAGGCGAGCAGCTCGTACGTGCGGTCGAGGAACTCCCACGCGTCGGGCCGGTCCAGCACGAAGTGCGCGACGCGCGGCTCCTTCCCGGTGAAGGCCTTGAGCTCGGGCACGAAGAAGGGGTTCGGCAGGAAGCGCACGTCGAAGACCAGGTCGGCGTTCGACGGCACCCCGTACTTGAAGCCGAAGGACATCACCGTCACCGCGAGCTGCCCCGGGGTGTTCGCCGAGAAGCGCGCCATCACCTGGCGCCGCAGCTCGTGCACCGTCATCGACGACGTGTCCAGCACGTGCTCGGCGTGCTCCCGCAAAGGCTGGAGCAGCGCGCGCTCCTTCGCGATGCCCTCGGCCACGCCGCCCTTGTCCGCCAGCGGGTGCCGGCGCCGCGTCTCGCTGTAGCGGCGCGTGAGCGCCTCGTCCGACGAGTCCAGGAAGAGCACGTCCACCTGGTGGCCCGCGCGCCGCGCCTCGTCGAGCGCCTGCGGCGCCTCCTGGAGGTAGCTGCCTTCGCGCGCGTCGATGCCGAAGGCGAGGCGGTTCTGCGCGCCGCCCAGCTCCGTCACCTTGAGCAAGAGCGGCGCCGGCAGGTTGTCGATGCAGAACCACCCCGCGTCTTCGAGCGCGCGGATGGCCGTGGACTTGCCCGAGCCGGACAGCCCGGTGACGACCAGGATGGTCTTCGCACCGCTCACTCGACTTCCTCTTCTTCGAAGCGGCGCCGCTGGTACGGGGTGGGGCGCGGCTGGCCGCCGTCGGTGGCCAGCACCGGCGAGTCCCCCAGCGCGGGCGGCACCGCGGCGCTGCCCGCCGGCGTGGTGGCTCCGCTCTCGCGGCTCCGGACAATGGCCTGCGACAGTCGGTCGGCGAACTCCTGCGCGGAGTTGTGGCCGCGCAGCTTCAGCAGGTGGTTGCGCGCCGCCACCTCGACGATGGTCGTCATGTTGCGGCCGGGCCGCACCGGCACCACCGCGTGCGGCAGCTCGACGCCCACCAGGTTCATCGACTCCTGGTCCAGCCCGAGCCGGTCGTACTCGGCGTTGGGCGCCCACTCCACCAGCTCGATGATGAGCTCAATCTTCTTCCGGTCGCGCACCGCCGCGACGCCGAAGAGCGCCTCGACGTTCAAGATGCCGAGGCCGCGAATCTCCATGTGGTGCTGGATGAGGTCGTTCCCGTGGCCGTACACGTCGCCCGCGCGGCGCACGAGGTTGACGATGTCGTCGGCGATGAGCCGGTGCCCGCGCATGATGAGGTCGAGGGCGATCTCCGACTTGCCGATGCCCGACTTGCCCAGCAGCAACACCCCGACGCCGAAGACGTCCAACAGCACGCCGTGCAGGCTACCCGTGGCGGTGAGCGACTCCTCGAGGAAGGATTGCACCTGGCTGATGAAGGCCGACGAGACGAGCGGCGTGGACATCAGCGCGAGGCGCGTGCGCTCGCAGCCCTCGTAGAGCGGCAACGGGACGTCGAGGCCCTTCGTCACCACCACGCACGCGAGCTGCGACTCGAAGAGCCGCGACAGCACGCGGCGTTGCTGTTCCTCGGACAGCGTGGCCAGGTAGCTGATTTCGGTGTTGCCGAAGACCTGGATGCGCTCGGGGTGCAGGTGCTCGGTGAAGCCCGTCAGCGCGAGGCCCGGTTTCTGGATGCGCGAGCTGGTGATGCGGTGGTCGAGCCCCTCCTTCCCGGTGAGCAGCTGCAGCTTGAGGTCGTACTGCGTGTCGGCGAGCAGGTCGGCGACGGTGATGGACGGAGTCGTGGAGGTGGCGATCACGGCGCGCACGATTGTGCTCCTGTTGACCGGCACCGCAAAGCGCCGCGGCGGCTTCGGTCAGGGCGCAGGCCGAATTCGCGTCGCGGCACCCGTCGCGGCCCTCCACGTGTCAGCGGTGGCCAGCCTGCGCGGCCCGGCGCTGCGCGTCGCGCGCGGCGACCACCTCGTCCAGCTTGCGCTTCACCACCGCGTTCGTCGGGTCGAAGGTGAGCGCGAGCCGCAGGTTCGTCTCCGCGGCGGCCCACGCGCCGTGCTCGCAGTTCGTCATCGCCTGCTGCAGCAGCATCTGCGCCTTGCCCTTCGGCTCCGGCGGCAGCCCGCGCGTGATGGACGACGAGCTGCCCGGGTACGCGCCGGGCACCGCGCCGGAGGCGCCCGACGGCGGCTTGCTGTTGGCGGGCGCATGCGAGCCAGACGGCGGGCGCGGCGCGCTCGGGTGGCTGCCCGACGCAGGCTTCGATGGACTCGATGGACGTGGACTGGACGGCGTGGGCGAGAACATGCGCCACAGGCCGCTCGTCGAACGCTCTGTCATGCCGGCACCCCCCGGTGAAGCGGCTGGAAGTCTCCTCTCCGTCCGGCGTGGTTTTCAAGGTGCCGCGTGTGTGCCTGGCGTACCGTTGCACCAAGGTCATGAATCTCCTGGTGGTCCTCACCGATGACGCCGAGGCGCATGCCCTCGCGGGCGTCCTGCACGAGCGGACCAACGGGCTGGCGTGGCTGCGCGTCGCGACGCTCGACCAGGCGCGGCGCGAGTTGACGACGCGCGTCTTCGACGCGGTGCTGCTGCGGCCGGGGCCGCGCTCGCTCGCTCTCGCGGACTTCTCGCCCTTCCTCTCGCGGCTGCCGCGGCCGCCGCGGCTGGTGCTGGTGGACGCCGAGGCGCCGGGCGCGGTGACGCTGGAGGACGGGCCGCCGGAGCACCTGGTGCAGCAGCTGCTCGCGGTGCTGGGCATCGCCGCGTCGGAGCTCTTCGAGCACCGGGTGCTGGTGGAGCTCGACCGGGAGGAGTCGCTGCAGCTCGACCTCGTGCAGCTGCCGGGCAGCGACGTGCCTTTGGTGCGCGCCGCCAGCACGCGCGCGCTGGACGAGCACGAACTGCGCCTCGCGCGCCGCGCCGCCGCCGTGCGCGGCCCGGGGCTGCCCGACGTCATCGAGGCCTTCTGGGACGACCCGCGGCCGCACCACCTGTGCGCGGTGCCGTGCGGCACCACCCTGGCCCGCGTGTTGGAGCGCCTCGACGCGGTGCCGCTCGACGCTGCGCTGGCGCTGGGCGTCGGCCTCTCGCGCGCGATGGCCACGCTGCACGGCGCGGAGGTGGCCGCGGGCCCGCTGGGCACCGGGCGGGTGTGGTTGACGGAGGACGGCGCGCTGTTGCTGCTGGGCAACGGCTTCGGCCAGCTGTCGCCGCGCCGCAGCCGCTACGGGCTGTCGGTGCCGGGCGTCGCGCCGCCCGAGGAGGTGGGCGGCGACGTGCCGCCGGGGGTGCCGGGCGATGCCTTCCGCCTCGGGGTGCTGCTGGTGCGGCTCGCCACCGGACGGCGGCCCTTCGCGGCCATCGACGTCTTCGACTTCATCCAGGGCGCGTGGCCCGCGTGGGACGACTCGGTCCCCGCCGCGCTCGGACCGGCCGCGCCGCTGCTCGACGTGCTGCTCGCCTTCGCCGACGTCGACCGCCCGCGCGGGGCGCACCTGGCTTCGTTGCTGGCAGAGGTGGGCCCGCAGGCGCCCGCGGCCGTCCTCGCGCGGCTCGTGCGCGCCAGCGGCGCCGCACGCCTGGCCTGAGGTGGTTGTGCGCGCAGGTGCGAGCGCGTGTTTTCGCATGCGGCACATCGTCACTTCGTCGTCACGTCGAGTTCGCGCCGGTGTATTCTCACGGCGGTACATCGGCTTCGGATGCGGTGGTCACCTCGAGGAGGTTCACCATGCAGCTCGATGCGATTCGACCCGTCGCGCAGCGTCTGGAGCAGTACTTCGATTGGTACCTGCGCGCGGACCCCGATGCGACGACGGAGGCGGCGGAGGTGGTGTCGCGCTTCCTTCGCCTCGTGGAAGGCCCGTCGTCGCCGTCCGAGGCGAAGGCGCTGCTGGACGACAGCGGCGCGCTCTCGCTGGGCAGCGCGTGGGAGGAGATGCGCGCGGCGCTGCGCCTGTTGGCGCGCGCCTGAGCGCGGACGTTCCCTCGAGGAGAAATCCGCCTCGGGGGCCGGAAAACACGATGGCCGCCCCTCGCGTTCGCGGGGAGCGGCCGTTTTCGCGTCCGACGACGAGCGGCCTTAGTAGCCCTCGTTCTCCTTGGCGAAGTTCGACAGCTTCTTCTTCTCGAGCGCGTCGCCCTTCGACTTCGTGGTGCGCTTCTCGACCGACGTCTCGCCGGCCAGCGCGTCGGCCGACATGCCGAACAGGTTGCGGATGTTGTCGCCGAAGAGGGTGATGACGCCGATGGCGGCAATCGCGATGAGCGCGACGATGATGATGTACTCGGTCATGCCCTGACCGCGGGCCTTCTTCAGCAGCTGCTTCTTGTTCAGTTTCGCCATGGCGTTGCTCCCGGAGTGGGTGGGTGACGGAAGACAGTGTCGCGTGGAGAGCCCGGCCGCTCCATACGTCATCGGGAGGAGCGCCAACCTGCGCCCCACACCCACATCGGCGCCGGTGCTAAGGGGGCCCAACCGTGCTTCCGAAGTCGCGAGCCGCGCGCGTCGTGCTGGCCGCCAGCCTGCTGGTGGGCCTCGTCGTGCGCCTCGTCATCGTCTTCGGCGGCGACGAGGGCATCGTCTGGCCGGACGAGGTGTACCAGTCCTTCGAGCCGGCGCACCGGCTGGTGTTCGGCCACGGCCTGGTGGCGTGGGAATTCGTCGAGGGCGCGCGCAGCTGGGCGCTGCCGGGCTTCGTCGCCTTCTGGTTGAAGCTGTGCGCCCTCTTCGGCGGCGACAGCCCGTTCGTCTACGTCCGCGTGGTGAAGCTGGTGTTCGCGCTGATGAGCGTCGGCGCGGCGTGGGGCGTGTACCGGCTGGCGGTGGCGCTCGGCGCGCACGAGCTGTTCGCCGCGGGCGCGGCGGCGCTGTGGAGCCTCTCGTCGCTGGCGCTGTACTTCGGGCACCGCGCGATGAGTGAGAACGCGGCGGCGGCGACGGCGGTGTGGGGCCTCGCGCTGGTGCTGGACCGGAAGGCCTCGCGGCGGCTGGTGCTCCTGGGCGCGTCGCTGCTCGGCGTCGCGACACTGTTCCGCCTGCAGTCGGGCGTCTTCTGCGCGGGCGCGCTCGCCATCCTCGCGGCGCGCGCGGTGCGCGAGAAGAAGGCGGAGACGCCGACGCGGTGGCGGCGCGTGGGCGAGGTGCTGGCGGGGCTGGTCGCGTGGGCCGTCGCCTTCGGCGCGCTGGACGCGGCGACGTGGCACGGCGCGCCAGGCGCGAAGTGGGGCGGGTGGTTCCACTCGGCGGTGGTGTACCTGCGCTTCAACCTCATCGAAGGGAAGGCGGCGGGCTGGGGCACCTCGCCGTGGAGCTACTACCTGCAGCACCTGTGGACCTCGATGCCGGCGGTGACGGTGGTGCTGGGCCTGGGCGCGGTGTTGTCGCTGCGGCGCGCGCCGGGCGTGGCGGTGCTGGCGCTGGCCTTCCTCGGGCTGCACATGGCGGTGGCGCACAAGGAGCTGCGCTTCGTCCTCCCGGTGTTGCCGGTGGCGTGCGCGCTCGTGGCCGTTTCCCTCTCCCCGTGGGGAGAGGGGCAGGGAGCGGGGAAACGGGCCTGGGCGCTGACGGCGCTCGTCCTCCTCATCGCCGCGCAGAGCGCCTTCGCCGCGCGCCGCCTCACCATGGGCGACGTCGGCAGCTACCCCGACCGGCCGGCGGCGCCCGCGTGGGACGACTTCGGCAACGTGAATCGCCTCCTGATGGCGGCGAGCCGGCAGAAGGACCTCTGCGGGCTGCGCGTCGACGTGGCGCACCTCGCGTGGACGGGCGGCTCGACGTACCTGCACACCCACGCGCCGCTCTTCACGCCCAACGTTCCGCACCAGCGGGGCTGGTTCAACTACGTCATCACCTTCCCTGGCAGCGGCGCGGAGGTCCTCGCGCGGGACAAGGGCATCGAGCTGGTGCGCCTCCCGGGCATTTCGACGTGCGCGCCGTTCCCGGGCTACACGTGGAGGCTGCCATGACGACGAGCGCCGCGACGCGGCTCGGCTCGGCGGACATCGTCGGCTCGTGGAGCTCCATCGGCGCGCCGGACGACTGACTCGCTCCCGTCGAAAGCCGGCCGTGGAAGCTGCCTCGGCGCGCGCGACGACGTAGCATCGGTGCAGCCATGGCTCAGGCGTGTGCGTCCTGCGGGGGAGAGCTGGTCGGGGGAAAATTCTGCCCGCACTGTGGCGCGCCGGTGGCGCAGGCCGCCGCGCCGGTCGACCCGCTGGTGGGCCAGGACCTCGGGCCCTACCGCGTGCTCAAGCCGCTCGCCGAGGGCGGCATGGGCAAAATCTACGTCGGCGAGCAGACGAGCCTCGGCCGCAAGGTGTGCATCAAGACGCTGCGCCCCGGCGACGCGGGCGACCAGAAGGTCATCGCCCGCTTCGAGCGCGAGGCGCGCGCGGTGTCGGCGCTGCGGCACCCGAACGTCGCGCAGGTCTACGACTTCGGCCGTCAGGGCACCTGGTTCTACCTGGTGATGGAGCTGGTCGAAGGCCGCACGCTGCGCGCGCTGATGGACCAGGACGCGCCCTTGCCGCTCGAGCGCGCCTGCACGCTGATGACGCAAATCCTCTCGGCGCTCGAGGAGGCGCACGCGAGCGGCATCATCCACCGCGACCTCAAACCCGAAAACGTGCTGGTGGCGCGGCTGCGCGACGGCAGCGACCTCGCCAAGGTGGTGGACTTCGGCATCGCGCGCGTCATCGACGCGGAGTACCGCGAGGGCCACCTCACCGGCACCGGGCTGGTATGCGGTACGCCCGGCTACATGTCGCCCGAGCAGATTACCGGCGACACCCTCGACGCGCGCGCCGACGTCTACGCCGCGGGCGTGGTGATGTTCGAGATGCTGACGGGCAAGGCCCCGTTCGCCGCGCCGAACTTCGCCGACCTGCTGCGGCTGCACCTCACCGCCGACCCGCCGCGGCCCTCGCGCGTCACCTCACTGCCGGTGTCGGCGCAGGTGGACGAGCTGCTCCTGCGCGCGCTGGCCCGCGAACGCGAACAGCGGATTCCCACCGCGCTCGAGTTCAAGCGCGCCGTCGAGGCGCTGCGGCCATCGACGCAGCAGCTTGGCACCGCCGTCATCCCGGCCGTCGCGGGCGGGGCCGTCACCTGTGGCGCGTGCGGCGCCGCCAACGCGCCCTCGCAGAAGTTCTGCGGCGGCTGTGGCGCGAACCTCGCGGGCGGCGACTCGCCCGGCGGCCTCCACGCGCTCACGAAGGTGCTGCCCAGCCAGCTGGTGGGCCACCTGACGGACCTCCCGCCCGCGCTCGCCGCGGAGAAGCGCCACGTCGCGCTGTTGCTGGGCGCGTTGTCGGGCCTCGACGGCTTCGGCCTCACGCCGGACGCGGCGCGGCAGCTCACCACGCGGTGCCTCAACGGCCTGATGGAGGCGGCGGCGCGCTACGAGGGCACCGTCGACAAGCTCATCGGTGACTCGGTGACGGTGCTGTTCGGCGCCCCGCGCGCGCACGAGGACGACCCGGAGCGCGCCGTGCGCTGCGCGCTGGACATGCAGGCCTTCGTCAACCAGTTGGGCGCGGCGCTGCAGCGGCCGCTGAAGCTGAAGGTGGGCGTCGCGCTGGGCGAGGTGGTGACGGGGCAGGGCCGGGTGGACGCGGCGGCGCTCGCGCCGTTGCTCAAGCAGGCCGAGGCGCTGACGGAGGCGTGCGCGCCCGGCAAGGTGGCGGTGAGCGGCGCGGTGAAGCGCGCCACCGAGCACGCGGTGCGCTTCCGCGCGTCGGGCGAGGGCGCGGACCGGCACGAGGTGGAGGCGCTGGGCGCGCCGGTGAAGCGCGAGCCGCTGGTGGGACGGGAGGTGGAGCTGGCGCGCTTCGACGAGCTGCTGGCGCAGGTGAGGGCGGGCCGGCCGGGCGGCGTCCTGTTCGTCGCCGACGCGGGCCTCGGGAAGTCGCGGCTGCTGGACGAGCTGGCCGTGCGCGCGCGGGCGGCGGGGCTGGCGGTGGCGCAGGCGCGGCCGCGGCGACAGGTGGGCGCGGCGCAGCTCGAGGTGTTGCGCGACTGCTTCCTGTCGTTGGCGGACGACGCGCCGCCGGGGGCCGACGTCGACGCGCGGCTCGCGCACCTGGCGGCGAAGGGCGTGCAGGCGGCCGACGTGAAGCGCCTCACCGCGCTGCTGGGCACGGGCGCGTCGCCCACCGGCTACGACGCGGAGGAGCGCCGCCGCCTCGACGTCGCCGCGGTGGTGCAGGCCTTCAAGGACGTGGCGTGGAAGGCGCGCGGCCTGGTGCTGGTGGTGGACGACGCGGACCGCGTGGACCAGACGACGGCCGGCTTCCTGTCCGAGCTGGTGGGCCAGGCGGGCGGCGTACCCATCGCGGTGGTGGCCAGCGCTCGGCCGGTGGACGCGGTGCCCGGCTTCGAGCGCCTTCCGCGGCGGCCCCTTGGGGGGCTGTCGCCCCCCGAAGTGAAGACGCTGCTCGAGCAGCAGCTGTCGGGCCCGGTGCCGGCGCAGGTGGTGGACATGGTGGTGGAGCGCTCGGAGGGCAGCCCCTTCGTCGCGCGCGAGCTGGCGCGCACGCTGGTGGACAAGGGCGTGTTGACGCTGCAGGGCGGCGTGTGGCGCTCGTCCTCGACGCTGCCGGGTGCGACGTTGCCCTTGAGCGTGGCGCAGCTCTTCTCGGCGCGCTTCGACGCGCTGTCGCCGGCGTCGCGGCAGCTCTTGCGCTGCGCGTCGCTGTTCGGCCGCGTCTTCCCGCTGGAGCTGGTGGCGGCGGCGCTGGGGGCGCGCGCGCAGGACATGCAGGCGGCGGTGACGGAGTGCACGCGGCGCGGCTTCCTCGAGCACGTCGAGTCGCCGCCCGGCTGTCTCGCCTTCAGGGCGGAGCTCTTCCTGCAGACGGTGGCGTCGGGCATTCCCGAGGCGGAGGCGAAGGCGCTGCACCGCGCGCTGGGCGAGGCGCTGGAGAAGGGCTTGCCGTCGGGCGACGCGCACCCCGCGGAGGCGATGGCGCGGCACTTCGAGGCCGCGGGTCACCGGCGCAAGGCGTCGACGTACTTCTCGGCGGCGGCGGAGCGGCTGGTCAACCGCAACGCCTTCGCGGCGGCCACCGACAGCTACCTGCGCGCGATTCGGCTGGTGGAGGCGGAGTTGGTGGCGGCGCAGGTGACGGACGTGGGCGCCTGGGGCCACTACCTGGAGCTGGCGGCGAAGACGGCGGCGGTGCAGGGCGTGGTGTCGCCGCCGGCGGCGCTGGCGCTGGTGGACGAGGCGCTGAAGAAGGCGCCCCCGGGCACGCCGCCGAGGCTGAAGGGCGAGTGCCTGCGTCAGCGGGGCGAGCTGCTGCTCAAGCTGGGGCGCGCGGCGGACGCGGAGGCGGCGCTCACCGAGGCGCTGGACGCCCTGGCGCGGGACCTGACGCCCGACGGGCGCGCGGCCATCGAGGTGGACGTGTCGGCGGCGCGCGAGGCGCGCGGGGACTTCGGCGCGGCGACGCTGCTGCTGGTGGAGGCGCTCAAGCGCATCGCCGGCGTGAAGCTGAAGGACCGCGACCTCCTGTGGCGCATGCTGAACCAGCTGGGGCGGCTGCACCTGAAGACGGGGCAGGCGGCGCGAGCGAAGGAATTCTTCGAGAACGCGGTGGCGCAGGCGCGGCAGGTGCGCAGCGTGGTCGGCGAGACGCGGGCCTTGTGCAACCTGGCGGGGGCGCTGGGCGCGTCGGGGGACGCGAAGGGCGCGGAGCAGCTGTTCCTCGATGCGCTCGAGTTGGCGCGCGGCGCGCACGACCGCATCGACCTCGCGCGAATCGAGTTCAACCTGGGGAAGCTGGCGGCGGCGCAGGGGCGGACGGCGGAGGCGCGCACGCGGCTCGAGGCGGCGCTGGCGCTCGCCACGCAGGTGTCGTGGCGGGAGGGGTTGGCGGCGGCGACGCAGGCGCTGTCGGGGTTGAAGTAGGAGGCGCACCCCGCGACGCCGCGCCAACCCCACCTCACCCGGCGGGCGCACGCCTCACGCTGAACACCACCTCGCGGAAGCCCAGCGCGCGCAAGACGCGTTCCACCGCCAGCTCGGCGGCCATGCGCGCCTGCGTGCGCAGCGCCTCGTTCTGCCCGGCCTCCACCTCGAAGCCCCGCCTGGCCAACTCGAACAGCTCCGCCGTCTGCGCCGAGTCGAGGTTCGAGCCCAGCACCTCCGTCTCGCCCGGCAACAACTCGACGGACGCGCGCACGTCCGGCAGCGACACCACCACGCGCTCGCCCTGCACCGCCACGCGCTCGGCGGACAACTTCGAGAGGTCGACGCCGTAGTGCACCACCGCGAAGACGATGGCCTTCCCTTCCGGAGCCCGCACGGTGTGCTTCACCCACTCCGCGAGGTCGCCCCACACGCTGCCGGACGGCTGCGGCCCCGGCGCGAAGGACACCTTCTTGTAGACGCGCACGTCCAGCGTCTCGAGCCGCGCCGCCGCGCGCACCTTCTCCACCACCACCGGCGCCGCCGGCGGCTGGAAGGGTGGAGGCCGCAGCACCGCCCACGTCGCGAGTGCGCCCGCGACGAAGACGCCCACCAGCAGCAGCAGTCGCACCACCCAGCGCAGCGGCACGTGCGTCACCCTGACACGCCGGGACGGGGCACGGAAGACCTCGCTGACTGGACTGTTGCAGCCCCACGCCCCCGCGAGTAACCCCTCGAACCCCATGCTGCCCGTCCTCTTCCGCATCCGCGCCGACTCGGAGCTGTCGCGCGTCCTCATCATCCTCGCGGCGCTCGCCCTGGTCGCCTACGCCGCCTGGAGCGGCTGGCGCGGGGCCGAAGGGCGCGACGCGAAGGGCAACCCCATCGAGCCCACGAAGGACGAGCGGAGAAACCGCGCCCTCCTCTACGGCGTCATCGGCCTCGGCCTCGCCGGCGTCGGCCTGTACTACGCGCTCCCGTCCATCCCCATCCTCGGCATCGTCGGGAAGGGCGAAGGCATTCCCATTCACACCTACGGCCTGCTCATCGGCGCGGGCTTCATCACCGCCATCACCGCCGGCGCGTGGCTCGCCGTGCGCGAGTGGCCCGGGAAATTGGGCCTCGAGCGCCGCGACCAGGTGTTCGACTTCGCCTTCTGGGCGTTCGTCAGCGGCATCGCCGGCTCGCGCCTGCTCTTCGTCATCGTCAACTGGAAGGACTACGCGGCGAACCCGCGCGAAATCTTCTCGCTCGGCGGCGGCCTCGTCTTCTACGGCGGCCTCATCGGCGCGGTGCTGATGGCCATCTGGTACACGCGCAAGCACGGCATCAACTTCTGGCGCTGGTCCGACCTCCTCATCCCCATGGTGTCGCTGGGCCAGGCCTTCGGCCGTCTCGGCTGCTTTTCGGCCGGCTGCTGCTGGGGCCGCGTCACCACCCACGACAAGGCGCCGTTCGCCGTGGAGTTCCCCGGCGTGGGCCTGGTGAAGGACCTGTTCGGCAACCCCGGCGACACCGCCAGCCTCGCCTTCCAGTCGCAGTCCGACGCGCTGCACGAGACGCGCTGGGTGGTGGAGCAGACCGGCGAGGTGACCGCCCAGGCGCAGGCCGGCGCCGTGCGCATCGCCGACTGGGCCGCGCAACACCACCACACGCTCCCGGTGCACCCCACCCAGCTGTACGAGTCCTTCGGGCAGATCGTCCTCTTCGTCGCGCTGCTGTCGCTGCGCCGCTACCGCCGCTTCCACGGGCAGATCCTCGCCACCTGGCTCATGTGCTACGCGGTGCTGCGCAGCACGGTGGAGCTGTTCCGCGGCGACCTCGAGCGCGGCACGCTGCACGGCCTCATCGCCTCGGTGCCCTTCGACGCCTGGTACAACATCAGCACCAGCCAGTTCATCTCCATCTGCATGTTCAGCCTCGGCGCGTGGGTGCTGGTGAAGAACCTCCGGCAGATCAACGCCCAGCCGAAGGTCGACGTCGCCGCCTTGACCGCGGCCTGACGGGTGAAGGTGAGTGTGGGCATACGCCGCGCTCCCCACCGGCGGGCGAGCGGCTAGGATGCGGTGACCGTGGCAGGGCGCACCGAAGCCAGCATCGAACGGAAGCAGCTCGGCGACGCCGAACAGGTCCTCAAGCTCTGCGGCGAGCTCGAGAGCGAGCTCAACGAGCTCAAGGCCCAGTACGAGCAGTACTTCCTGGGCATGGAGCGCATCCCGCCCACCAAGCACCACGAGCAGCTGAAGAAGCAAATCCTCCAGCTCAAGGGCACCTTCGTGCGGCACACCGCCGCGAAGTTTCGCGTGCAGCAGCTCGCGCAGAAGCTGATCACCTACGAGCGGCTGTGGGAACGGACCATCCGCGAAATCGAGGCCGGCACCTACTCGCGCGACCTCTTCAAGGCGCGCCTGCACCGCAAGGCGCGCGAGGACCGCGGGACGAAGCGCAGCACCGACGACGACTTCCACATCGACGAGGACCTCGACCTGTCGGACCTCGACGGCGAAGACGGCGACCTCGAGAGCGTCATGGCCGCGGCCGCCGACGCGGTGTCGAAGCCGGCGCCGAAGCCCCTCGCCCCCGCGGTGAAGCCGGTGACGGGCGACGTGCCGATGGTGAAGCCGGTGACGGGCGGGGTGCCGACGGTGAAGCCGGTGACGGGCG
>JBFMAB010000025.1:0-164991 GCA_040755835.1 Myxococcota bacterium | reverse complement strand
CGGTGAAGCCGGTGACGGGCGACGTGCCGATGGTGAAGCCGGTGACGGGCGGGGTGCCGACGGTGAAGCCGGTGACGGGCGGGGTGCCGACGGTGAAGCCGGTGACGGGCGAGCGGCCGGTGGTGAAGACGGCCACCGGGGGCATCCCGAAAATCACCCCCGCGGGTCCACCGGGCGGCACCGGCTCGAACCCCGCGCTCAAGCCGGCCAACACCGGCAGCAACCCGGCTTCCCGGCCCGCGCCCATCGCCGCCGACGGTGGGCTCTCGGACCAGAAAATCAAGGCCATCTACGACGCGTACGTGATGGCGAAGAAGCGCTGTGGCGAAGACACCCGCAACGTGACGCTCGACGCGGTGTCGGCCACGCTGCGAAAGCAGGTGCCCGAGCTGATGAAGCAGCACTCGGCGAAGAGCGTCGAGTTCAAGGTCGTCATCAAGGACGGGAAGGCCGTGCTCCGCGCGCTCCCCAGGGAGTGACGCGTGCCGCGACTGCTCAGGCTGCCGGACCGCGGGCGCCTCCTCGTGGGTACCGACCTGCAGGGAAACCTCGGTGACTTCCGGCGCCTCGAGCAGCACTTCCTCGCCGCCGGCGACGACGCGTGGCTGGTGCTGACCGGCGACCTGGTGCACGGCCCCGACGACGAGACGGTCGAGCACTGGCCCGAGCACCTCGGCACGCCGTACCGCGACGAATCCCCCGCGCTGCTCGACGCCTTCTTCGCGCTGCAGGCGCGCGCGCCGGGCCGTGTGCACTGCCTGCTGGGCAACCATGAACACGCGCACATCGGCGGGCCGGCCACCTTCAAGTTCCACGACGACGAGGGTGCGGCGCTCGAGGCGCGGCTCGACGCCGCCGGGCGCGCGCGGCTCAAGGCGGCGGTGGAGGCCTTCCCGTTGGTGGCCGTCGGCGCCTGCGGCGTGGTGCTGCTGCACGCGGCGCCGTCCGCCGACCTGGCGCACCCCGACGAGCTCGAGGCGCTGCGCCTCGACGGCTACCGCGACATGCACATCACCGACTTCGCGCGCGTGCCGCTCTTGGGGCCGCTCCTGTGGTCGCGCATGGCGCGCGAGCACGAGGCCGAGCGCTTCGTGCGGGCGCTGGGCGGTGACGTGGCCATCTACGGGCACGACGTCGTCCGCGAGGGCTACGCGAAGGACGGGCCGCGGCAGCTGTGCGTGTCCACCAGCTTCGGCTGCCTCGACGCGGCGAAGACGTACGTGGAGGTCGACCTCGCCGCGCGCTATCGCTCGGTGGACGACTTCCGCGACGGCGTGGAGCTGAAGCGCCTGGCGCCGTGAGTCGCTGGGCTGGCCTCGCCACCGGAACGTGACACACTGAGGCCTCGTCATGACCGCGCCTTCGCGAGGGGAACAGCCTGGCGGCCAGCCCACCGTCGACGACGTCGAGTTCCGCGCGCTCTACAAGAAGACGAAGTACGTGGTGGAGACGGCCGACGGCTGGTCGCTGGTCATCACCCGCTACCGCCCGGTGCCGCAGGTCTTCCCGCAGCCGCTGTTCGGCGAGCCGATGCTGCTGGTGCACGGCTTCTCGCAGAACCGCCACGCGTGGACGAGCGGCGAGTTCGTGAAGAACCTGCTTTTCTTCGGCCTCGACATCCACATCCTCGAGCTGCGCGGCCACGGGAAGAGCAGCATCGAGCTGCAGCACGAGCGCGCGGCGAAGTTCGGCCGGAACCTGCCGGCAGACCTCGACTGGGACTGGGACATCGACGCGTATTTTCTCTACGACCTGCCGGCGGCCGTCGCGGGCGTGCGGCGCATCACCCGGCGGGACCGCATCTTCTACTGCGGCCACTCGATGGGCGGCATCCTCGGGTACGGGTACGCGGGCATCCACCACGACCACTTCGACGGCATCGTCACCATCGGTGCGCCGGCGGAGCTGGGCAAGGGCAGCCTGCCGCTCAAGCTGCTCGCCTACGCGGGTCCGGGCCTCGAGGCGTCGGTGGACGCGGCGCTGGCGGGCCTCAACACGCAGCGGAAGCTGGGCCACGCGCTGGGCGAGCTGGCCGCGAAGCTGACGAAGAAGGGCCACGGCCCCACGCCGCGCACGCTGAAGTACCGGTACCTGCCCATCGACACCTGGCTCAAGCTGGCGTCGGACGCCCTGGGCTACGCCGAGCAGAGCCCCGTCTTGAGCCTGGTGGCGAGCCGCATCAACTACCTCACCCGCTGGGACCGCATGTCGATGGACAACGTGCGCTGGCTGCTCAAGGAGGGCGGCGAGAAGGAGCCCCGCAAGGTGGTGGATCAGTTCCTCAAGTGGATCCGCAGGGGCGAGGTCGTCTGCTACCGCACGGGCTACGACTTCAAGCGCGGCTTCGCGAAGATCAAGGTGCCCATGGCCATCATCTTCGGCGACCTGGATCCGCTCGCGTCACTCAAGTCCACCAGCAGCGTGTACCGCTCGGCCAGGAGCGAGTACCTGCTGTGGCGCCCGGTGAAGGGCAACAGCCACATCGAGCTGACGATGGGGCATGACATTCGGCAAATCTGCTACGACATCAAGAACCTGGTCGAGTACGCGCGCACGCACCGGGGACGCTCGCCGTCCCTCCCACGGATTCGCTGAAGCGACGCGTGCTAGCCTCTGACGAATCGCCTCGGCCGGAAGTGAGGGTGACACCCACATGAAGCGCCTCGTCCTGGTCCTTCCGATTGCATTGGTGTCCGCCTGCAGCAAGACCCCCGACAGCGCCCTGTCCGCGAGGGTGCACGTCGCGCCGGCGCTGAAAGCCGACTGCCTCGAGCTCGCCGTCTTCGCTGGCGGTTCGCAGCGGAAGAGCCTCCTCCTCGAACGCACCGCGATGAAGGAGGAGTGGGTGGTGGGCGTGCGGCGCGGCGACGACCTGCCCGAGACGGTGTCCTTCCAGGCGCGCGCGTACCTCGGCACCTGCAGCGACGCGTCGACGCTGAAGCTCAACTCGCGCTCCGTCGAGGTGCAGGCCACGTTTCCGAAACAAGGCGTCACCAACGTTCAGCTGCTCCAGTTGGACCCGCCGGACCCGACGCTGGACGGCGACCGCGACGGCTTCGTCAGCGCGGCGCAGGGCGGCGCCGACTGCGATGACGTCAGCCCCACCACCTTCCCCGGCTCGGTGCAGCTGTGCAGCTCCGAGGCGGACACCGACTGCGACGGGGTGGTGGCGTGCGGGGACTCCGAGTGCGCGTCGAGCGCGGAGTGCGTCGACCCGCCGGACCGCCTGTCGCTGACCAACGTGCCGCTGACGCTGCCGCGCACCCGGTGCGGTGGCCCGGTGACGGTGGGGCTGCGCAACGCGCTCGGGCCGCGCGGCGCGGGGCTCACCACCACGGTGCAGCTGGCGTCGTCGCTGGCGGGCGTGGGCTTCTTCGCGGACCAGGACTGCACCGTCCCGGTGACGAGCGTCACCATCCCCTTCCAGCAGGACTCCGCCACCGTGTACCTGCGTGGCGACGTCGCTGGCAGCGCCGTGCTGACGGCGTCCAGCGGCAGCCTCACGCCGGCGACGTCGGACATCGTCATCGCGCCGCTGCCTGCGACGCAGCTCGTCTTCACGTCGCCCCCGCGCTCGCTGCCCGCCGGCGGTTGCCTCAACAACGAGATGACGGTGGAGCTCCGCGATGCCGACAACCGGCCCACCACCGTCACCTCGGACCTCGCGGTGACGCTGAACGCGTCGCCCGAGGACGCCGAAGGCAACTTCTCGGTGACGGCGGACTGCTCACCAGCCAGCGCCACCACCATCGCCACCATTCCGGCGGGCCGGGGCAGCGTCACCTTCCGCGTCTTCTCCCGGCGCGCGACGGCTCCGGGCGCGCCGATGCGCGTCACCGCCCAGGTGGACGTGGGCCTGCCGTCGCCGCTGGTGGCCACGCAGGACGTCACCATCAGCGCCGCGGCGCCGTCGAAGCTGGCCTTCCGCAACCAGCCGCTCGTCATCCAGTCCGGGCAGGCCTGCAGCTCGACGCCGGGCGACGTGCGCCTGCAGGTGCAGGTGCAGGACCAGTTCGGCAACCCGTCGCCCGCCGCCCAGGCGTGGGCGCTCAGCTTCACCGGGCCCACCGGCGTCACCTTTCACGACGCCACGACCGGCAACTGCAATACGCCCATCACGACGTTGCCGCTGCCGGCGGGCACCACCGAGGTCGACCTGTTCCTCAAGGGCACCACGCCGACGTCGGGCCTGGTGACGGTGTCCGAGGTGACGGGCGGCCTCGCGTCGGCCAGTCAGAACCTCATCGTCTCCGCGGGCTCGCCCACCAGGGTGGTGTGGGACATGAATCCGCGCAGCGCGCAGGCGAACCAGTGCACGGCCTCTCCGTTGACGCTGGGTGCCTACGACGCGGGGAACGCGCCGGCGTCCTTCGCGATGGCCGTGCAGGTGTCGCTGACGGCGGTGCCAGCGGTGCCGGGCCTCGCCTTCTACACGCAGCCGGGCTGTCCGCCGGCCTCCCAGGTGACGGGCACCACCACCTTCCCCGCTGGCGCAGCGCAGATTCAGCTGTACTTCAAGGGGACGACGGCGGCGAGCGCCTTCACCGTGCGCGCCACGCCGATGATGGCCGGCATCGCCGGCAGCGACCTCGCGGGCAACTCCATCGTCGCGGGGCCGCCGGCGTCGCTGCGCTTCTCGCCCACGACGCAGACGGTGCAGGTGGGCAACTGCGCCGGGCCCTTCGCCGTGTCCATCTTCGACGCCTTCAACAACCCGGCGGCCTTCGGCGTGGCCAGCGACCTCACCTTCAACCCGATGTCTGCGGGCACGTACACCTGGGGCACGTCGTCCTCGAGCTGTGGCGGCTCGAGCCCCATCAGCATCCCCGCGGGCATGACCAGCGCGCAGGTGTACTTCGGCAGCACCATCGCACGCGGCTACACGCTGACGGGCACCGCGGGCGGCGTGTCCACCAGCAACACGGCGGCGCTCACCTTCACGCCCGGCCCCTCGATGGGCCTCTCCGTCTTCGAGCCCGCGTCGCAGACGCAGACGCTGGTGGCCGGCAGCTGCCTGTTGGTGACGCTCGAGCGCAAGGACACGTACGGCAACGACGTGCCCGTCGGCTCGGCCACCACCCTCACGTTCCCCATGGTGCCCACGGGCGTCACCTTCCACGCCAACTTGAGCGCCTGCCAGACGAAGACGGGCGCGGTGACGAGCTTCGGGTTGATGGCGACGGAGTCGCGCAAGTCCTTCTACGTGCGCGTCGAGCGCGTCCTGTCCAGCGCCCCCCTCGTCGCGCGGCTGCTGTCGCAGGACGCGACCCTCACCCTCACTGTCACGCCGGCGGCGGCGGCCAGCATCGCCTTCGTGGGGCTACCCACCTCGAGGCAGTCGGGCGTGTGCTCCGGCGCGGTCAACCTCACGCGCAAGGACGCCTTCGGCAACGACGCGACCGCCGACGGCCCGCTGCCGGCCACGGTGTCGGGCGCGGGCGTCACCTTTTTCCCGTCGGCCGACTGCAGCGGCCCGGGCGGTACGTCCGTCTCGGCCGACTTCGCTGCCAACTCGGCCACCTCGGCGACGGTGTCCATGTCCAGCCCCGTAGTAGGCACCTACCCGGTGCTCGCGACCGCTGGCGGGTTCAGCGACACGAAGGACTTCACCGTCACCGTCGGCGCGGCCAGCAAGGTGGTGCTGACGGGCGCGGGCGGCGCGCTCGCCGCGGGCGCCTGCGTCGACCAGACGGCCGAGGTGCGCGACGCCAACGACAACCTGGTAGCGGGCAACCACACCATCACCCTGTCGGCGGCGCCTACCGCCGGCGTCACCTTCTACGAGCAGGCGGGCTGCACCGGGGGAGCCATCACCTCGAAGGTCACCGGCGGCACGGCCAGCGCGGGCTTCTCCTTCCGCGTCACCGCCCCCGCGGCCAGTCTCGTCGTCACCGCGTCGAGTGGTAGCCTCACGGCCGGCACGGCGACGTATTCGGTAACGCCGGGCCCGCCGACGGCCGTGGGGCTGACGCTGGCGACGAACGTCGCGACGGCCGGCGACTGCGTCAACGCTTCGGCCGAGGTGCGGGACGCGTACAACAACCCGGTGCCGGGAGCGCGCACCATCGACTTGTCGGCCAGCCCGGCGACGGGCGTCACTTTCTACGATGCAGCCAACTGCGGCGGCATGCCGACGACGGAGGTGAGCATCGTCACGGGAGCCAGCGTCGCCTTCAGCCTCCGGGTGACGAAGGCGGTGCCCGCCCAGGACGTCACCGCGGCGTCCACGGGCCTCGTCAGCGGCGTGGAGACGCTGGCCGTCTCCGCGGGCGCGGCGACGAAGGTGGTGATTCCCACCGCCGGCGCGACCGTGAACGCCGGCACCTGCGTCGACGCGAATGCGGAGGTGCGCGACGCGTACGACAACCTGGTGACGGGCGCGCGCACCATCGACCTGTCGGCGGCGCCGCCGACGGGTGTCACCTTCTACGGCATGGCGGCGTGCGGCGGCGGGGCCATCACGTCGAAGTCCACCTCGGGCGGCTCGAGCATCGCGTTCAGCTTCCGCGCCAACACGCCGACGTCGAGCCTGGTGGTGACGGCGGCCACCTCCGGCCTCACCGCCGGCACGCAGACGTGGGTCATCGCGCTGGGGCCGCCGGCGAAGCTGGCCTGGAAGACGGCCCCGCCGGCGACGCTGGCGCGCTTCACCTGCAGTGGCGCGGTGACGGTCGAGCTGCGCGACGCGGGGGACAACACCGCCAACGCCACCACCGACACGGTGGTGACGCTCAACACCTCGGCGGCGGGCGCGGGCCTGTCCTTCTTCTCGGATATGGCGTGCACCACCGCGGTGCCCACCGTCACCATCACCACCGGCACGTCCGAGGCGACCTTCTACGTGGCCGTCACCGGCAGCTCGATGACGAACGTGACGGGCACCTCGGGCACGTTGACGGCGACGCCGCCGGCGCCGGTGACGCCGTCGGGTACCGTGACGGACGTGCTGGTGGTGGCGGCCGCGACGCCGGACGTGGAGCCCGGCGGCTGCGTGCCGCTGACGGTGACGCGCCAGACGTCGGGCGGCGCGCCCATCACCATGGGGGTGAGCAGCTTCTCGGTGGCCAGCAGCAACGCCGCCATCAACTTCTACACGTCGCCCACCTGCAGTGGCACGGCCGCCGGGACGGGCACCGGCACCATCGCCAACGGCAGCAGCACGGGCCTCGTGTACGCGCACGGCAAGTCGGTGGCCTCGGTGACGCCGGTGACGCTGACGGCGAGCGACCCCAACAGCGGGCTGCTGCAGGGGACGACGATGGTGAACGCCTACCCGCTGGTGCGCCGCGGCACGTGCGACATCGCAGACGGGAGCCTCGACAATCGCTGCGTGCTGAGTCCCGCCATTCCCAACCACGACATCAACCGCTCGTTCCTCGTCTTCAGCGCGAGCGGCAACACGCGGCACAACCCGGGTGGCGGCTTCGTGGTGGCGCCCACCGACAGCAACGTGGAGTGCCACCTCGAGGCGACGGGCACGGACACGGCGGTGAAGTGCACCCGCGGCGACAGCCACCAGCAGGTGTCGGTCAACTACCAGGTGGTGTCGTGGGGCCGCGACTTCGCAAGCGGCGGCGTCAGCGTCCGGCACCTCACGGGGACGCTCGCGGCGAACGCCACCACCGCGGACCTGTCCATCACCCCGGCGCTGTCCAGCCCCGGGAGCGCCTTCCTCCTCTTCTCCACGTCTTCCGCCGCCGGGACGTTGAATGGCGAGGCGCACTTCCCCACCGCGCGCATCCTCGACGTCAACACCGTGCGGCTGGCGCGCGCCGACGCGGCGGGGCCGGCCGTCAACTACGCCGTCGAGGTGGTGGAGTTCGCCGGCGTCACCACCGAGCGCGGCGTGGCCACCAACCGGTCGGGCGCCACCTTCAGCGTCGGCGTCTCAGCCGCGCCCAGCAACCACAGCTTTCTTCTGTACTCGGCGCGCACGGACGCGGCGACCGCCAACGACCAGTACATCTGCAAGCGGCGGCTCAAGGTCCGGCACGGCAGCAGCACTCGCCTCGACTTCTCGCGCGGCGCGGGCGGCGGCGGCGCCGGCAGCAACTGCACCAACTCCAACGTCGTCGAGTTGGCCTGGGAGCGGGTGACGCTGCCGTCCTGTGGTTTCAGCTGCAGCCCGGTGCAGCACCCCAACGACATCACACTCAACGACACCGTCCCGAGCGGCACGCAGAACCTCACCAGCGCGGTGGAGACGCACCGCGCCATCGTCTTCATGGCCGGCCAGGGTCCCGGGGGCCAGGCGGCCGGGGAAGGCAACTTCAACGACTCCGACGCGGACACCGGCGACAACACCGCCGCGCTGCACGGCCGGGCTACCTTCAACAGCGCCACGCAGGTGCGAGTGGAGCGCGCGCTGGCGACGGACAAGGCGGTGTTCGCCCCGCAAGTCGTGCAGTTCGACCCGTGACGCGGCGGGGGCGGGCGATTACAACCGGCGGGACATGGCGAGCAGCGACGTGCCGGCCCCGACCGGTGATGACCTGAAGGCAGTCGAGGCCCTGGCCGCGGCGCGCGCGGCGGTGCTGGCGCAAATCGAGAAGCGCGTGGTGGGCCAGCGGGAAGTCGTCGACCACCTGCTCATCTCGCTCTTCTCGCGCGGGCACTGTTTGTTCGTCGGCGTGCCGGGCCTGGCGAAGACGCTGCTCATCAGCACGCTGGCCGAGGTGCTGAACCTGTCCTTCAACCGCATCCAATTCACCCCGGACCTGATGCCGTCGGACATCACCGGCACCGACATCCTCGAGGAGGACCGGGCCACCGGCCGCCGCGAGCTGCGCTTCATGAAGGGCCCCCTGTTCGCCAACATCGTGCTGGCCGACGAGGTGAACCGCACGCCGCCCAAGACGCAGGCCGCGCTGCTGCAGGCGATGCAGGAGTACCGGGTGACGGCCTCGGGCCGCACCTGGCCGCTGGAGCCGCCCTTCCTGGTGTTCGCCACGCAGAACCCCATCGAGCAAGAAGGCACCTACCCGCTGCCGGAGGCGCAGCTGGACCGCTTCATGTTCCTCGTCGACGTGGGCTACCCGAGCGCCGAGGAGGAGGTGCAGATTGTCAAGCAGACGACGTCGGGTCGCTCCGCGCCGCTCGAGCGCGTGCTGTCGCCGGAGCAGATTTTGTCGCTGCAGGACCTGGTGCGGCGCGTGCCGGTGCCGGACCACGTGGTGCGCTACGCGGTGGAGCTGACGCGGGCGACGCGGCCAAAGGAGCCCGGCGCGCTCGACTTCGTGGCGAAGAACGTGGCGTGGGGCGCGGGGCCGCGCGCGAGCCAGTACCTGGTGGTGGGCGCCAAGGCCCGCGCGGTGCTGGCCGGGCGCTACGCCGCGAGCGTCGACGACGTGCGCGCGTTGGCGCGGCCGGTGCTGCGGCATCGCGTGCTGCCGAACTTCACCGCAGAGAGCGAAGGCCTCACCAGCGTGAAGCTCATCGACCTGATTCTCGAGCGCGTGGCGCGGTAGGCCATGGCCGCGCGCGTCTTCTGGACACGCGGCGCACTTCTGCCGGGCGCGATGGGGTTGCTGGGGCTCGTGCGGACGGTGCAGCAGCTCGTCGCGGGGGACGCCGGTGGCGGCGCGGGGATGGGCCCGCTGGGGATGGGCGCGCTGCTCTCGCTCGGGCTGCTGGCGCTCGCGGTGCGCGCGTTTCGCAAGGCGCAGCCGCCGATGTCCGCGCGGCGCGGGCCGCCGAACGGGTGAGCAGCGGCGCTCGGGCCTCGAGGAAGGCAGGCGAGGCTGCGGGAGCCGGCCCCGCATTGGCGGGCGAGCTTCCTCTCGCTCACCAGGACGCGCACGTGAGGTGTGCTGGTCTGCCAATTCGATCGGCAAAGCGTTTCTGCACGTGGACTTCCCGGCCGGCGCCGAGGGGCTCGCGGTGACGGCACGGCCGCCTGCATCGTCTTGCGGACCGGCCTCGCCTCGAAGCCGTGCCATCAGCGCACCGGGCCCTCGTCGCCCGGCGCGGGCAGCTCCACCGCCGGCGGCGGCACGCCGTAGCGCCGCAGGAACCAGGCCTCGAAACAGCTCGCCCACGTCCCCGTCACCACCGCCGACTCCGCGAAGCGCTGCACCACGTCCTCGGGGCTCGAGGTGCCGAGGTCCGCGCAGGCCCGCTGCGCCGCCTCCGCGTGGAGGCGCTGGCAGTCGGTCACCAGCCGCTGCAGCACGCGCTCCACTTCCAGCCGTACGCCCGCGCCGTCGTCCTCCATCTCGGCGTCATCGACGAAGCCCAGCGCGCGGATGGGTGCGCTCGGCAGCCGGCCCGCGCACGTCGCGCGCACCTCGCCCTCGAGCGCGTGGCCCATCATCTCCTGCTCCAGCTGGAAGATGCGGTACTCGTCGTCCTCGTGGGCGCGCTTCTGGGGGCGGCGGCACGTCGCGTCGAGGCGCACCGTCATCGCGGGCGGCGCGTCAGGCAGCGCCACCGGGCTCCTTCGGCACGCCCAGCGGCCGCGCTCCCAGCGGCCCGGCGGCGCCGTCAGCGGCGGCTCGTCGGGCCCGCCCAGCGACGCGGCCAACCGCCGGTGCAGCCGCGCGCACAGCGCCCGGTTTCCGCAGGCGCGCGCGTGCCCTTGGTGCGCCGCGATGGCCTCCTTTCGCACGGACTCCACCGCGGAGCGCGCCGAGTCCAACACCACGTACGGCGACGCCAGGACGAAGGCCCGGGCGGGTTGGTTCGCCGCGCGCGCGGCCTCCACCTCGGCCCAGAGGCCCCGGCGAAGCGTTTCGAGCGCGAGCCGCGCCTCGGTGTCTTCGGGCAGCCCGCCGAAGGCGGCGAGGGCCGTCATCAGCGCGCTGATCCGCTCCGCGCGGTCGCCGGCCGTACGCGCGCGGCTCTCGTCGAGGCAGCTCCGTGCGGCGGTGCGGGCCAGGGGCGCCAGCGGCGCGGCCTCGGCGCCCGCGCGCACCAGGGCTGCGAGGCAGCTCGCCGCCCCGCACCCGGTGAGGCCGATGCAGTCCGCCCCGGCGGCCTCGACGCGGCCTGTCGACGCCTGGGCGTCGCGCTCGCGCTCGTCGCGGCGCTCCCGGGCTGAAGTCTGCGCTGCCCGCGCGGCGCGCTCGCGCGCCTCCATCACCATCGGTGACAGCGCGGCGAGGTCGAGGCCCGGCGTCTGGGCCAGCAGCGCCTCCACGCGGTCGACCGGCCACGCCAGCACGAGCGCGTCGAGCTCCGCCTGCACCGCGCCGACGCCCTCGGCTTCGCGCAGCCGCAACAGCCCGTCCAGGGTGTGGCGCGCGCACGCTCGCCGCGCGGCATTCAGGCGCGCGCTCGCCGACACCAGCTGGTCGCCCGGCGCGCCGGCCAGCAGCTCGTCGAGCAGCGCCCGCGCACGCGGGTCGAAGGTGGAGAAGCGCTCGCAGCTGGGGCCTTCGTCCGCCAGCGCGTCCACGCGCTGCTGGAGCGGCCGCGGCGTCACGCACGCGAGCCAGAGGCAGGAGACGGCGGCGAGGCGGCGCACGGAGCCTCTCTTACTGCCTTCGGTTCGCCCGGGCGAAGCCTCGCCGTCCTACGCCTTGCGCCGCGGGAAGCGTTCCGGCTAAGCGCGGACTTCGCAGGGCCGGCATCGCTTTCCTCGGGGAACGCTTCCATGACGCTCTCGACTCGTCCGTGGCTGCTCGCGGCCGTCGCCGTCGGCGCGCTGGCCGTGCTGCAGCTCGCCGCCTGCGGGCCAGCGAAGCCGAAGTGCAACGCCACCTCGTGCATGGGCTGCTGCGACGCCGCCGGCCAGTGCCAGCTCGGCTCGCTCAACACAGCTTGCGGCGCGGGCGGCAACGCGTGCGTGGCCTGTGCGCCCACCCAGGCCTGCCAGCTCGGCTTCTGTGTCGGCAACACCACCGGCGGCGGCGCGGGTGGCGGGACGGGTGGTGGCGGTGGTGGCGGTGGTGGCGGCATGAATGCCTGCGCGGCCACCTGCTCCGGGTGCTGTGATGCGAGCGGTACCTGTCAGCCCGGCACCTCGTCGCTGGCGTGCGGCGCGGGCGGCGCAACGTGCAGCGCGTGCGCGGGCAGCCAGTCCTGCCAGTCGTCGCGCTGCGTCGACACCACCTGCCAGGGCTGTGTCACCGCCGGAGGCACCTGCGTCGCGGGCACCAGCTCGGGCACCTGCGGCAGGGGCGGCGTCACCTGCCAGACATGCCAGGGCGGCAATTCCTGCGACGCGAACGGCTTCTGCACCGGCGGCGTGTGCGGCGGCTGCCGCGACGTGAACCAGGTATGCCAGCCGGGGACGAGGCTGGGCGCGTGCGGCACCGGCGGCACCGCGTGCCAGGTCTGCGGCGACGGCCAGGTGTGCGAGGGCGGCGCGTGCGTCGGCGGCGCTGGCGGTGGGACGGGCGGTGGCGTGGGCGGTGGGACGGGCGGTGGCGCGGGCGGTGGGACGGGCGGTGGGACGGGCGGTGGCGCGGGCGGTGGCGCGGGCGGTGGGACGGGCGGTGGGACGGGCGGTGGCGCGGGCGGTGGGACGGGCGGTGGCACCGGTGGAGGGGCGGGCGGCGGCGGCGCGCTGGCGGGTGAGACGTGCGCCAGCCCCGAGACGCTGACCTTCATGGGCGGCACCGCGGTGACGACGGGCACGCTGGCGGGCTACGCGCACCAGGTGTCGCCGAGCTGCGGCGCGGTAAGCCGGCCGGACCACGTCTATGTCTTCAGTTCGGCGGCCGGCCAGACGGCCGACGTCACCGTCGAGGTGAGCGGCACCTGGCGCCCGGCGGTGGCGCTGTACGAGTTGAGCGGCGGCACCTGCACCACCGAGCTGTCCTGCAACGCGGCAGCGTCGAACGGCGGTGCGGCCTTCTTCAGCACCAGCATCGGCGTTGGCACCTACGCGGTTGTCGTGGACAGCGCGAGCGGCGCGGGCGAAGGGCAGTACGCGTTGACGGTGGGGCTGTCCGTCGGCCCGCCGATGGGCGGCGGCGCGGGTGGCGGTGGCGGCGCGGGTGGCGGTGGCGGCGCGGGTGGCGGTGGTGGCACGGGTGGCGGTGGTGGCACGGGTGGCGGTGGTGGCACGGGCACGGTGACGCCGCTGTCGAATGGTGTGCCGCTCACCGTGTCGGGCGCGACCAACGCGGAGACGGTGTACAGCATCACCGTCGCCGGCGCGTCCACGCAGCTCACCATCAACATCACCGGCAACTCGGGCGACCCGGACCTCTTCCTGCGTGCGGGCGCGCCGCCGGACCTCACCACCAACACCTTCGACCAGTCGTCGGAGGCGGCGGGGCCGGACTCCATCACGGTCACTGCGCCCTCGCCGGGCACGTACTACCTCACCGTGTTCGGCTACAGCGCATACACGGGCGAGACGCTGACGGCGACCTGGTAGCGCCGTCGGGGGGACGGCGTCCCACCGGTCGCGGCGAGGCGCCCCCGTCGGCGTGCTCGAAGGCGTCGACGCGGGTCGCGGGCCATTTCAGTCTCGGCTTCGGCTTGCGCGCGCCATCCACGCGCTGTCGCGGGTCGTGTCGTTGTCTGCCCCCGCGTGGCCTCGGCTTGAGACGCCCGCATCCGTGTTCTCCACAGGCTTCTCTTCTCGCTGCCGGTGCGCGCTGCCGAGCGACGGCCGCGGCTGAGACCGTCGCTCCTACGCCCGCGCCTCGACGCGGGACCTCTGCGATGCGGCGGACGGCCGCACCTCGGGCCACACCCAGCCACCCACGTCGGCCTCGAGCCACTGTGCGACGGCCAGCGTGCGCGCGTCCTGCCCGGGCGCCGCGGCCACCTGCACGCCCAGCGGCAGCCCCCGCGCGTCGAGGCCCATCGGGACCTGCGTCACCGGCAACCCCAGCACGTTGAAGAGGCCCGTGTAGACGAAGCGGAAGGGGAACAGCATCGGCCGGCCGTGCTTCGGCGCCACGTCGGGGTACGGCGGGTAGAGCAGCACCGCGTCGTCGCCCAGCAGCTCCAGCACGCGCGCCTCCAGCTTCGCCGCCGCCTCGAGCGCCTTGCGCTTGCGCGCCTCCAGCCTGCCGAGGAGCCGCTCGACGGCCAGCAGTCCCACGGCCGGGAAGGTGTACGGCGAGCGGCCGACGAGGAAACGGCCCAACTCGACGAGCGGGTGGAGTGGCGTGCCCTGGCCCAGCAGCTCGTTGAAGGTGGCGTCGGAGGCCTCCTCCATCGCCGCGGCCCACATGTCGAAGACGCCGCCGAGGCCGTCCAGCGTCACGCGCTGCACGTCGGCGCCGCGTCGCGCCAGCACGTCGGCCGCGTGCGCCTGCGCCTCCAGCAGCTCGGCCGACACCCGGGGCCCGTCGCCGCTCAGCACCACGACGCGCAGCCCGCGTGCGTCCGTCGGCAGCGTCGGCTCCGGCGTGTCCGACAGCACCGAGAGGAGCAGCGGCAGGTCCTCCGCGCGGCGCGCCAGGGGCCCCGTGCCCAGCAACCGCACGCCGGGCGAGGGCACGGGGTACTGGCCTTCGTTGGGGACGAGGCCCGGCGACGGCTTGTGGCCGAAGACGCCGTTGAAGAAGGCGGGCAGCCGAATCGAGCCGCCGATGTCGCTGCCCAGCCCGAAGGGCGAGCCGCCCGCGCCGATGATGGCGCCTTCGCCGCCGCTGCTGCCGCCGGCGGTGCGCGACACGTCGTACGGGTTGTTGGTGCGGCCCCAGACGCGGTTGTCGCTCTCCATCCACAGACAGAGCTCCGACAGGTTGGTGACGCCCAGCGGAATCGCGCCCGCCGCGCGCAGCCGCGCCACCGTCGGCGCGTCCTCCGTCGAGGTGACGCCTTTGCGCGCGACGAGGCCCGCGGTGTTCGGCATGCCCGACAGCGCGAAGGACTCCTTGATGGTGCACGGGACGCCGAAGAGGGGAGGCAGCGCGTCGACGTTGCCGGCCCTCAGGCGCGCGTCCGCCGCGTCGGCCTCGGCGCGGGCGGCCTCGGCGCGGCTCGCCACCACCGCGTTCAGCATCGGGTTCACCTCGTCGATGCGGGAGAGGTGCGCCTCCACCACCGCGCGGGACGAAACGCGTCCCTCGCGGATGGAGCGGGCCAGGAAACGGGCGGAAGCGGTGAGCAGCGCGTCACGGGACAGTGTCATGGGAGGTCTCAAAGTGGTTCAACCAGTTTTCTCGGGGGAGATACGAACTGGTTGAACCAGTTGTCAAG
Organism: Myxococcota bacterium; assembly: GCA_040755835.1. GTDB lineage: Bacteria > Myxococcota > Myxococcia > Myxococcales > Myxococcaceae > JADLDB01. The sequence goes on along the minus strand of JBFMAB010000025.1, from coordinate 149,883 downwards.
CCGGGTAGGGTGCGGCCGTGGCGGCGACGCGGCGAAAGCGCAAGGGAGTCGAGCGGTCGCCGGGCCAGACGACCCACGACGCGGTGTACGAGGCGCTGCTGGGGCGCATCCTGTCTGGAGCGCTCCATCCGGGCGACCGGCTGCCGTCAGAGCGCGAGCTGTCGGCGACGTGGAAGGCGTCGCGCAACACGCTGCGGGAGGCGATTCGGCGGCTCGAGCACGCGCGGCTGGTCAGCACGCGGCATGGGCAGGGTGTGACGGTGCAGGACTTCCGGCGGACGGGCACGCTGGAGCTGCTGGGCGCGTTCCTTCAGTACGCGACGGACGACGCGGAGCGCGCGGCGGTGTTGCTCGACCTGCTCGAGCCGCGGCTGCACATCATCGAGCAGTTGGTGGTGCTGGCGTCGCGGCGGGCGACGCCGGCGGACTTCGAGGCGCTGGCGGCCGCGGCGGCGGCGGGCGAGGAGGCCGAGCGCTCGCAGGACCCGGCGCGCGTCGCCGCGGCGCAGGACCGGTGGTTGCAAGCGCTGGTGGACGCCGCGCACAGTCTGCCGCTGCGCTGGGCGGCGAACCCGCTGCTCGAAGCGGTGCGCGACCTCCTCGAGCGCTTGCCGTTGTTGATGCCGCTCGAGCCCAGCTTCACCGCGTACACGCGCGGCGTGCTGGAGGGACTGAGGCGAGGGGACGTCGACGCGGCGGTGGCGGCGGCGCGGCACTTCCACGTGGTGGCGGACCAGAACCTGCGTAGCGCGCTCGCGCCGGGCTGATGGCCGGGCTTTCCCGAGGCCGGGCAGGCTCCATCCGCCGCGAGGTTCATCAGCGCCCTGGCGATGGCCTCCGGCGATGCGCCGGCGCCAACCTCCGGGGTGACTGGGTCGCGAGCGCAGCGGCGACACGTTCGAGCTCGATGCGCGCCTCCCGCACGGCCAGCTCCATCGCCGCGACGGGCCGCGCCACGTGCGCAGCGCGTCCGGGGTGTCGGCGGTGGCTGGCGTATGGCGAGGGAGCTCGTTTTCCAGTGCACCGCATGGGGCGGCGTCCTCGCGGCGGACTCCACCGAGTCGGGACGCTGCGTGCGCGGCGCCCTGTCGAAGGACGCCGACGCCGCGCGCATGGCTCGCGTCCCGGCGACCAACCCATCGCGGTGCCCCGGCGCCGGGGAGCGCGGTCCGGCACGACGTCGTCCGGCGGCGATGAGGCGGTGGCCGCTGCGCGTCGAGGCGGTGGCTGCCGCCCGCTCGCCCGAGCCGCGCCGAAGGCCCGTGACGGCCCTCTGTCTGTCTGTCTGACTCGACAGCCCGCGCGGCCGGTGGTCAGGTCGCCACCGACGGAGGCGCGACGCGCATGCGGAACATCAACGGCGAGCGGTTGTGGGCCAGCCTCGAGGCGCTCGGGCGCATCGGCGCCTACCAGGACGAGGCGTCGGGCCTCACCGGTGTGCGACGCCTGGCGCTGTCGAAAGAAGACGGCGACGGCCGCCGCCACGTCGTCGCGGAGATGCAGGCCGCCGGCCTCGAGGTGACGGTGGACCGCATCGGCAACGTGTACGGGCGGCGCAAGGGCTTCGAGGACGCGCTGACGCCGGTGATGGCGGGCAGCCACATCGACTCGGTGGCGACGGGAGGCCGCTTTGATGGCTGTCTCGGCGTGTTGGGCGCGCTCGAGGTGGTGAAGACGCTCAACGACGCGAAGGTCGCCACGCGCCGGCCGCTGGTGGTGGCCTTCTTCACCGAGGAGGAGGGCGCACGCTTCGGCACCGACATGCTGGGCAGCGCGGTCGCCACCGGCCGGGTATCGCTCGAGACGGCGTACGGCCTCACCGACCGCGACGGGAAGCGCGTGGTGGACGAGCTCGACGCCATCGGCTTCAGGGGGACGGCGCCCGAGCGCCTCGGTCCGCTGCACGCCTACGTCGAGTGCCACATCGAGCAGGGCCCGATGCTGCGCGCCGCGGGCATGGACATCGGCGTCGTCACCGGCGTGCAGGCCATCAGCTGGCTGGAGCTGACGCTGCACGGCAAGAGCGCGCACGCGGGCACCACGCCCATGGCGCTGCGCGTGGACCCCGGCGTGGTGGCCTCGCGCATCCAGCTGCACCTGCGCGAGATGGTGAAGAGCGGCCGCTACGGCAGCGAGCTGCGCGCCACCATGGGCGTGACGCGCTTCGAGCCCGGCCTCGTCAACGTGGTGCCCCATCGCGTCGTGTGCACCGTCGACATTCGCCACCCGGACGACGCCGTCCTCCGGCGCGCCGAGGCCGAGCTGCACGAGTTTTTCTCGCGCGCCGCCGCTGACGAGAAGGTGACGCTCACCTGGCGGCAGACGGCGCGCACGCCCGACGTCGCCTTCTCGACGCGCGTGCAGGAGATGGTGGCCGACGCGGCCCAGGCGCGCGGCCTCAAGCACCAGCGCATCGTCTCGGGCGCGGGCCACGACTGCCAGGAGATGGCGCGCCTGTGCCCGGCGGGCATGGTGTTCGTCCCCGGCGAGTACGACGGCATCAGCCACAACCCGCGCGAGTACTCCACGCCGAAGCAGTGCGAGGACGGCGTCAACGTGCTGCTGGACGTGCTCACCGCGCTCGCCGACGAGGCGTGAGCGAGTCGCCCCTCTGTCGAATGCCTCGCCGAGGCGCTCGAATCCGCTCCGGCGTCTCTCCATCGACCGTCTCGAGGCGAGCCTCGAGGAGCTGGATGGCGGCGCCTTCTCGCCCTTTCACAACCCGGGCGCCCGGCGCCTGCGGGCGCGCTCTCTCGTCGGCGCGGTGCCGCAGGGCTCCATCAACCAGCTGCAGGCGGCGACGTGCGCGGAGGCGGGCAAGCGCCTGTCCACCGGCGCGGAGTGGCTGCGCGCGTGTCGTGGGCCGGCGGGCTTCACGTACCCGTACGGCACCGCGCGCCTCACCGGCACATGCAACGACGGGCGCGCGGTGCACCCGGCCATCGAGCTGTACGGCACATCGCGGCGTGGCCGCCCTCGACCGCCACCGCACCTCACCCCAGGCCGCCGCAGACGTTCGGTTGCCCGCCGCCACCGCACGTCTGGCCGGGCGGGCACACACCGCAGGACAGCGTTCCGCCACACCCATCGCCAATCTGGCCGCAGTTGGCGCCGAGGTCCGCGCAGGTGCGCGGCGTGCACGGCGGCGTGCCGCACTGGCCCGGCACGCCCGCGCCGCCGCACGTCTGGCCGGGCGGACACGCGCCACACTGAATGATGTTGCCGCAGCCGTCGCCGGCGGGCCCGCAGCCGATGTTCTGGGCAGCGCAGGTGAGCGGCGTGCAGCTGACGGCGCCGCAGAGGCCCGGGCCCTGCGCGCCGCAGATCTGGTTCGGCGGGCACGGGCCGCAGTCAATCTGGTTGCCGCAGCCGTCGCCCTGCAGGCCGCACTCGAAGCCCTGCTCGAGGCACGTGCGCGGGGTGCACATGCCGCCGCCGCCGCACACCCCGGGGATGCCGCCGCCGCCGCACGTCTGTGGCGGGGTGCAGGTGCCGCAGTTGAAGGTGCCGCCGCAGCCGTCGCCCTGCTGGCCACAGTTGAAGCCCTGCTGCGCGCAGGTGAGCGGCGTGCACGTGCCGCCGCCGCACTGGCCGGGCGTGCCGCCGCCGCCGCATGTCTGGGGCGGGGTGCAGGTGCCACAGTTCAGCACGCCGCCGCAGCCGTCGCCGGCCGGGCCGCAGGCCACGCCCAGCGCCGCACAGGTGGTGGGCACGCAGGCGCCGCCGCCGCAGACGTTGGGTGTGCCGCCGCCGCCGCACGTCTGGGGCGGGGTGCAGGTGCCGCAGTTGATGGTGCCGCCGCAGCCATCACCCTGCATGCCGCAGTTCGCGCCGAGCTGTGCGCAGGTGCGCGGCGTACACGGTACGCCGCAGACGTTGGGCGTGCCGCCGCCGCCGCACGTCGCCGGCGCCGTGCAGGTGCCGCAGTTCAGCACGCCGCCGCAGCCGTCCGCCGCCGGGCCGCAGTTGAATCCCAGCTGCGCGCAGGTGCGCGGTGTGCACATCTGCGGCGGTGGGACGTCCGGCTGGATGCACGAGGACAGGTCGAAGATGAGGTACTCGAAGACCTTCTCCTGCGGCGTCATCGGGCCCACGCTGCACTGGCTCGGCCACGTCGCGTTCGACGCGCCCGACGCGTTGATGACGTGAAAGTCCGAGAAGAGGACGCGGCCGCACTGCGCAGCGGCGGGCGCGCTGGTGGGCGTGTTGAAGGTGTACTGGAAGGGAATGTCCGTCACATTGCCCGACGTGCCCCACACCCAGCGCTGCGCCGGCGGAATGACGGCCGACATGTCGCGGCGCACCGTGTTGATGCGAATGCGCGGCACCGCCGGCGTCGAGCTCGCCGCCTGCGCGTTCACGTACTGCACCCACTGCGCGAACGTCTGGCCCTTGGGGAAGGAGGTGTCGATGTACGCGTCCTGGTTCGGCGGGTTCGACTGGCCCACGTTCCACGTCGCGGTGCCCGTGAAGCTGATGGGGCTGGACACGTTGTTGCCGCCCGGGTCCGTCGCGCGGTCGTACAGCCAGACGTACGCGTAGTGACTGGCGAAGATGCGGCCGCCCGCGTTGGCGTACGCCTCCATGTTCGCGCGCCGGGAAATCGACTTGAGCTGCTGACTGCCGACGCAGTCGAGGATGATCATGTCGTACTTCTTCATCTCGGTGAGGCTGTCGAACAGCGTCGCCGCCGACGGCGCGCCGCCGGGGAAGTTGGCCCCGTTGTCCCGGTAGAAGCGCACCCGCCCGTTGCCGGTGGGCAGCGAGTACTGGTCCGGGGCGATGCCAATCTTCGGCAGCACGCACTCGATGACGTCGGCGTTGCCCGTCACCACCGCGATGAGGGGGATGTTGTCGTTCGGGTGGCCCTCGGCCTGCTTGCGCGGCAGCCGCGTCTGCTCCTGCGTCAGCGTGGTGGTGGCGCAGCAGGTCGGCGAGTTGACGGTAATCTGCCGGCGCCACTTGCCCAGTTGGATGACGACGGGCACCTGCACGCCCGGGCCGCACGGCACGTTGGTGAGGCGGAAGGTGCCGTCCACCGCCGAGGTGGTGGACACCAGCGGGCTGCCGCTGACGCCGTCGGTGCACTGGTCGCAGCTGACGCCGCCGTCGAACGGCGTGACGGTGCCGTTGGGGACGTAGACGAGCGCGCCGGGGATGGGGTCGGGCTGGCCGTAGCCCGCGTCGGCCTGCGTGGGCGCATACACCACGCCGACGAAGGTGGTGCCGCCGTCCACCCCGGGGCACTGCGCCTGGTTCTGGCACAGGTTGACGCAGGCAGCGCCGCCGTCCGGCACCACCGAGCCGCACACGCTGGGAATTCCCGCGCCACCGCAGATGTCGATGCCCGTGCAGGTGCCGCAGTTGGGGGTGAGGCCGCCGCAGCCGTCACTCACCTGGCCGCAGTTGGCGCCCTGCTGCGCGCAGGTGCGTGGGATGCACGGCGGCGGCGCCCCGCACACGTTCGCCTGCCCGCCGCCGCCGCACGTCTGGCCGCTGGGGCAGGTGCCGCAGTCGATGATGGCGCCGCAGCCGTCGCTGATGGGCCCGCAGTTGGCGTTCAGCTGCGCGCACGTCTTCGGCACGCACACCACCTGCGTGGTGCTGCACTGGTTGGGAATGCCGCCCGCGCCGCACGCCGAGCCCGTCCCGCAGGTACCGCAGTTGGGGGTGAGGCCGCCGCAGCCGTCGCCCACCTGGCCGCAGTTCGCGTTCGCCTGCGCGCAGGTGCGCGGCGTGCAGGTGGCCCCGCCGCCGCACTGATTCGGCACGCCGCCGCCGCCGCAGACGTCGGGCGCGGTGCAGGTGCCGCAGTTCAAGATGCCGCCGCAGCCGTCGCCCACCTGGCCGCAGGTGGCGTTCAGCTGCGCGCAGGTGCGCGGCGTGCAGGAGTTGCCGCCGCCGCACTGGTACGGCACGCCGCCGCCGCCGCACACCTGGCCCATGCTGCAGCTGCCGCAGTTGAGGAGGCCGCCGCACCCGTCGCCGATGATGCCGCAGCTCGCGCCGGCCACCGCGCAGGTGGTGGGCTGGCACATGCCCGCGTCGTTCACGTTCGAGCCGAGGAGGCCGCATTTGCCGGGCACGCCGCCGCCGCCGCAGACTTCCGGCAGCGCGCAGGAGCCGCAGTTGATGAGGCCGCCGCAGCGGTCCGCCATCGGCCCGCACTCCATGCCGAGGTCCGCGCAGGTGGTGGGCACGCAGCCCGCGTCGCCGCCGCACCGGCTGGGCACGCCGCCGCCGCCGCACGTCTCGGGCAGCGTGCAGCGCCCGCAGTCGATGAGGCCGCCGCAGCCGTCGCCAATGGGCCCACAGTTCGCGTTCGCTGACTCGCAGGTGACGAGGCCGCAGCCGCCGTCGCCGGACATCGTCATGCCGCCTCCGCCGGTGCCACCGCCGGTGCCGCCGTCGGTGCCTCCGCCGCCGCCCGCGCCTCCGCCGACGGTGCCACCGCCACCACCACCGGCGCCCCCGTCGACGGTTGGGGTGCTCTGGCAGTCGCAGCCAGCGAAGACGAGACACAACGAGACGACGAGGCTGCGCAGACGCATGGCTCAAGGACTCCCGAAAGGACGGCCTGAAGCCTAGCAAGCGGCGAGGCGGCACAAGAAAGAAGGCGTGTGCGACAGAAACGTCCTTGCGCGGAGAGGAGGACTGGGCAACCGTCGCGCCGCTCACCATGCGTCCAGCCGTTCCCCGGTTGCTCCTCGGCGCCGCGCTCCTCGCTCTGGCAGCCGCTGCCTGCAAGGCCACCTTCACCGACGACGTCGTCTACGGCTGCACCCGCGACGCCGACTGCGGCGGCGACGGCTACGCCTGCATCACCGCCAGCGGTGGCAAACAGGTGTGCTGCAAGCCGTCGGGCGCCGAGGTGTGCGACAAGGTAGACAACGACTGCGACGGCCGGGTGGACAACACCGGCAAGTCCGAGGCGTGCAACGGCGAGGACGACGACTGCAACGGACAGGTGGACGAGATTTTCAACCTGCAGACCGACGCGGAGCACTGCGGCGCGTGCGACCACGCCTGCAGCGCCAGCGAGTACTGCCGGGCGGGCCAGTGCACCGAGCGCATCGAGGTGCTCTGCTTCGACAACAACGACAACGACAACGACGGCAAGACGGACTGCGAGGATCCGCAGTGCGACCAGCAGAGCTGCGGCGCCGCGTGCATCTGCCTGAACCTCCAGCGCGCCGAGGGCCTCTGCAACGACCGCGTCGACAACGACAACGACCAGGCGACTGACTGCGGCGACCCGGACTGCGTCGACCGCGGGTGCGGGCGCCGGCCCTTCAGCGTGAAGCCCGAGGGCTGCAGCTGCGCCGCCGACGGCGGGATGATTGAGGTGGACTGCACCGACGGCCTCGACAACGACGAGGACACGCTCGTCGACTGCCTCGACCCGGACTGCGTGGGCCGCTTCTGCACGCCGCCGGACATCTACTTCCAGTGCACCCCGTCGCTGCAGTGCAAGTGCAACGGTGGCGTCCAGGTGGCCGAGGTGGGCTCGGTGCTCTGCCGCGACGGCGTCGACAACGACTGCGACGGCGAGCAGGACTGCGCCGAGCAGACGTGCGACACCCAGAGCTGCTCCGCCGACGGCGGCCTGGATTGCGTGTGCGCGAGCCTCAAGAAGAAGGAAGCCAACTGCGCCAACCTCGAGGATGACGACGGCGATCTGCTCATCGACTGCGCCGACCAGGCGGACTGCCCTCTGGGCGTCAGCTGCGCGAAGGCGGGCGGCGGCGCGGGCACCTGCACGTCGATGAAGGCCTGCGAGTAGCCCTACCGCTTCGCGGGCTTCGGCGGCGGCAGCGACTCGAGGGTGAAGGGCCCGCACACGCCCATGTTGAAGTGCGCGGCGATCTCCAGCGCCTTCGTGATGCGCTCCTTCGGCTTCGCCCGGGGCAGCGCGGCCATGGCGCCCAGCGCGAAGTCGGCGCCGCTGCCGATGGCGTCGTAGCCCTCCTCGGACTCGCCCACCTGGAAGTCGGACTCCACCGAGTAGAGGCGGCCCCGGTAGCCGACGAGGAACTGGCCGCCCTTCTCGGTGTTGGACTCCACCCTGGTGAAGCCCTTCTCCTTGAAGAGCGCGCGAGCCTTCTCGATGAAGTGCGTGACGAGGTACGCGACGTCGTCGGTGCCGGGCTCCTGCGGCGGCACGTCGAGGTGGTGCTGGAGCAACTGCCCCATGCGGAAGCTCGTCGTGTAGCCGATGAGGAAGGGCCCGCGGTGGAAGACCTTGGTGACGAGGCTCCTCCGGCGCGTCCAGCCCTGCACCGCCGCGGAGTCCACGCCGATGTACACCGTGCCCCGGTCCACGAGTCCGACGACGCAAGTCATGGCGCGAGCCTACGCGGTTCCTGGCAGACGAAGCGGCAGTCTCTATAACCCGGGCAGCTCGCCGAGTGAACGCTGCTCGGCCTCGCTCCCCGACTGCCACGCGATGCCGACGCCGCGGAGTTCGGCGACGGCCTCGTCGGCGAAAGGACGCCGGCGCTCCATGGCCATGGTGAGTGTATTCCGATGTTCACCGTACGCGCGAGCGGCTGGGCGACGAGCCGGTGCAGTTGACGCTCTGCCAGGTGCGGCACCTGTTCGCCGCCTGCGGGCTTCGCGTCACCGCGCTCGAGCGCATGCGCTTCGGCGAGTGGACGCCCGGCGACCTGCCCGGGGCGGAGTGGCGCGCGGAGTGGCGCACGCTACCCCTGCCGTGCTCGTGAAGAGCGTGCTCAGGGCACGGTGACGCTGCGGAAGGCGATGCGGAAGCCCGGCTCGCCCGCCGGCGTGTCCCAGATGATGCCCAGCGTCGAGCCGTGGGCCGCGACGATGGGTGTGCCCGCGAGCGCCGTGTCGTCGGCGCTGGTGTAGCTGTCGATCTCCGACCAGCTCGCCCCCGTCCACTTGAAGACCTTGAGCGTGTCGTCTTCGAACGCCGAGGCGCCGCGCACGAAGAACGCCGTCACCAGGCTGCCGTTCACCACCGTCATCGCGCCCGCCTTCGCGCGGGGGATGTCGGGCCCGGGCGTGGCGAGCCAGGCGCCACCTGACAGTCGATCGACGCGGCTCACGTCGTACGAGCCGCCGTCCGCCACCGACGAGACGGTGTGAATGACGACGTCGCCGCTCAGGTCGAGCAGCGCCCCCAGGCGCGTGCGCATCAGCGCGGGGAGATCCGGCCCGCGCCGCGTCAGCCCGCCCGCCGCGCTGTAGGCGTGAATCGATTCGTCCATGCTGCTCTTCAACGCGAGGTGCGGCGCACCCGCCACGGAGCCCAGCAGCGGGAACGAGTAGTAGGGGGGCTGCATGTTGACGGGCGTCGGCGCCCAGCTGGCGGCGCCGTCCACCAGGGTGAAGAGGGTTGGCACGCCCTGCACGGAGGCGAGGACGTGCAGCGTCGAGCCGATCGCCACCAGCCCGGCCAGGTTCGTCGCGTCGAGCTCGTTGCCGAGCAGCTCCCACGCGGCGCCGTTCCAGCGCTCGACGCGCACGCCGCTCAAGCCCGGGGTGCCCGCCGGGAGCTTCGACGGCCAGGCGAAGACGGGGCGATCCATCGCGTCGACCGCCACCCGGGGCGTGCCCGCGGTGACGTACGTGACGCCCTCGAACGTGCCGCCCAGCTGCCGCCACTGGCCGCCTTCGAGCCGGCTCACGCCGAAGGTGGCGAAGTCGGGGCCGCCGCCCCAGGCAGCAATCGCGCGGCCCTGTCCGTCGAAGGCGATGGAGTGGGCGTCACCGCTGGCGAAGCGGGTGATGCAGGTGGGTTGTGGGCACGCGGAACCCGTCCCGCCCCCGGAGCCGCCGCCCGTACCGCCGCCTGAGCCGCCGCCTGAGCCGCCGCCGCCGCCCGTGCCGCCGTCAGCCGAAGAGCTGCCCCCGCCACACGCGCCGAGGACACCGCACACCAGTCCGAGGAGAAGTCGTCGCATGGCGCGGTTTTCTACCCCAGCGCCGTTAACGGGCGGAAGAAGAGGTGAAGCAGCCCGGTCACCTGCGGGCCCGGCCGAGCAGCGGAGCGCGACTCGAGGCGACGTGAACGACGAGTCGTGCTGTTCGCGAGCGAGGCGAGGTGGTGCGTGGACCCGCCGCGACGCGCATCACCGTCGCGCCCACCGCGAGGTCCAGCCCGGCGAACCAACCGGGAAAAAAGAGGGTAGGCTTTCGGGCCATGCGATCGGTTCTCGGAGTCGCTCTGCTGGCCAGCGCGGCGTGGGCTGACTGTCTGCCGAAGGTGGAGCTGCCGAAAGAGTGGCTCGCGTGCAGAGCGGACTCCGAGTGCGTGCTCGCGGGCGATGGGTGCCGGACGTGCGGCAACTGGCTGCCGGTGAACGCGAAGTTCCGCGCCCAGGCCACGAAGAAGGACGCCGAGGAGCGCGCGAAGGCGAGCTGCGTGGTGACCTGCGAGGCCTGTTCCCCGGAAGTGGTGGCGTTGGCGTGCCACCAGGGCGCCTGTACCGCGGCCGCGGTGCTCCAGGACGTCGGGCTCGAGGAGCTGCTGAAGAGCCCCGCGTCCTTCGACGGGAAGCGGGTTCGCGTGCGCGGCTTCTTCGGCCTGGGTCCCGAGTTCGCGGCGCTGTTCGCGAGCGAAGCCGAGCTCAAGCTGCAGGAGTTCGCGCGCTCCGTGTGGCTGGAAACCGAAGGTGCTCCGCCGGGCCTCGAGAAGCTCAAGGGAAAGGAACTCGTCGTCGAGGCGACCTTCGTGGCCCGTCGGCGTGGGGGCCGCCCGGGGTGGTCCGGTGCGCTCGAGCGCGTCACGCGAGCCACCCCAGCGACGAAGCGCAGAGGCGAGTAGTCGCCTCCATGGCCGAGCCGACGGAAGGACGGGAGCGCCCGGAAAGAACAGCCCAACCCCCCCGGGAAACCGCCACGCGGTGAGTCGAGCGGGCTCGGTGGCGGCGCCGACGTACACACACAGTGCTGGGTGAGACCGCGGCGAACCGGGCGTGCAGCGCGGGGCGGGCTGCATCCAGTTGCGCAAAAGAGGCATGGCGTGCCCCTTTTGCGCAAGTCGATGCGGGCGAAGGCGCTTTCCACGGCCGCGAATCGCGGGTTGACTCGGGCGCGCCATGACTTCCCGACTCGTCCGCGCCGCGCTCACGCAGACCGTCAACGTCTTCCCCGGCATGCCCGCGTCCGTGGACGGGCTGTCCGCGCTGGCGACGCAGCTCGAGGCGATTCGCGCGGCGAACGTCGCGCACCACGTCGAGCTGGTGAAGGCGGCGAAGCGGCAGGGCGCGCAGGCGGTGTGCTTCGGGGAGTTGTTCCCCGCGCCGTACTTCGCGCTGCGGTACGACGAGTTCTGGGTGGGCCTCGCAGAGGACGCCCGCGAGGGAAAGACGGTGACGACGCTGAAGGCGCTCGCGAAGGAGCAGGGCGTGGTGCTCGTCGCGCCCATCTACGAGCAGGCCAAGGACGGGAAGCGCTTCAACACCGCGGTGGTCATCGACGCGACGGGCGAGGTGCTGGGCAGCTACCGGAAGACGCACATCCCGCACGGGAAGAACGAGCAGGGACAGTTCCTCGAGGGCTTCTATTACGAGCGCAGCGACGGGCAGAACGGGCCGCACGTGCGCAACGTGTCGAAGAACCCGTTCTTCCCCGTGTGGGAGACGGCGGTGGGGCGCGTGGGCGTGGCCATCTGCTACGACCGGCACTTCGAGGGCGTCATGTCGACGCTCGCGCGCGAAGGCGCCGAGCTCATCTTCAGCCCCGCGGTGACGTTCGGTGAGAAGAGCCATCGCATGTGGCACCTGGAGTTCCAGGTCGACGCCGCGCGGCACAACGTCTTCATCGGCGGCAGCAACCGCAAGGGCAGCGAAGCGCCGTGGGGGCAGCCGTATTTCGGGGACACGCACTTCGTCGGGCCGAACGGCGTGCTGGCGAACGTGAGCAACCACCCGGAGTTGATCGTCTCGGACGTGGACCTGTCGCAGCTGGCGGGGCCGGATCCGAGCGGGTGGAATTTGAAGCGGGACCTGCGGCGGGACATCTACTCGCTGGCACCGTAAGGCTCTTCGGGGTGGTGGCGGCTGGCAGTTTCGTCAGCCGGTGCGTTGCGAGCCCGACCAGCCGCTTTGGCGCCGACGAAGGGCGCGCACCTGACGTCGTGGGGCAACCATGCACGTCAGGACGCACCGATCCGCGCCACGACGTCCCGTTGAAGCACGGAAGGCACCAGTCGCCGTGCCGGGGAGCCGCCGGCGGCGAGCACGGCGCGGGGACACCACGCGCACCGCGTCCCATCGAAGCAGCCTCCGCTACTCCGTCAGTCCGACGACCTCCGACAGCGGCCGCCCGGTGCGTTGTGCGCGCTGGAGCTGCGCGTACCGCCAGTACGTGTACACGACGGGGATCAGCTCCAGCGTGAGGAACGCGCTGGTGATGAGCCCGCCCACCATCGGCGCGGCGATGCGCTTCATCACGTCCGCCCCGGTTCCCTGGCTCCACAACAGCGGCATCAAGCCGATGAGCATCGTCGCGACCGTCATCAACTTCGGCCGCACGCGCTGCACGGTGCCCTCCGCGTGCGCCTCGATGATGTCGTCGAGCGACGTGAGCCGCCCCTCGCGCACGCGCTTGAAGAACGCGTGGTCGATGTAGACGATCATCACCACGCCCGTCTGCGTCGCGAGCCCGATGAGCGCGATGACCCCGACCCACACCGCCGTCGAGAGCCGGTAGTCCAGGAGGTACAGCGCCCACGCGCTACCCACGAGCGCGAAGGGAATCGACAGGAAGACGATGAGCACCTCGGTGAGGTGCTTGAACTGCAGCCACAGCAGCACCGCGACGATGGCGAGCGCGAGCGGCACCAGCCACTGCATGCGCTCCTTCATCTCCTCGAGCAGTTCGTACTGCCCGGTCCACTTCAGGTACATGCCTTCCCCGAGCTGCAGGCGGCCGTCCGCGCGCGCGTTGTCCACCAGCACCTTCGCCTCCTCGACGAAGCGCCCCGGGTCGCGCCAGCTCTCGAGGTCCACGTACACGTAGCCCACCAGCAGCCCGGCCTCGTTGCGCAGCATCGGCGGACCCGCCGTGACGACGACGTCGGCCACCTCGCCGAGCGGCACGGCGCCTGCCTTCGGCAGCGGCACCAGCACGCGGCGCAGCGCCGCGGGGCTCGAACGGAAGTCTTCCTGGTAGCGCACCGACACGCCGTACCGGCGGCGGCCTTCCACCGTCACCGACACCGCGTCGCCGCCCACCGCCGTCTCGATGGCCTGCGACAGCGCGTCCAGCTGCAGCCCGTAGCGCGACAACGCCTCGCGGTTGGGCACGATGTCCACGTACGTGCCGCCGAGGCTGCGCTCGAACAGCACGCTGCGCGCGCCCTGCACGTCCTTCAGCATCGCCTCGAGCTCCATGCCCGCCCTCTCGATGGCGTTCAGGTCGCTGCCGAACACCTTCACGCCGATGGGCGTGCGCACGCCGGTCGACAGCATGTCGATGCGCGCCTTGATGGGCATCGTCCACGCGTTGGTCCACCCGGGCTGGTTCTGCGTGGCGTTCAACTTTGCCACCAGCTCGTCCCACGTCTCCGTGCGCTCGTCGGGCCAGATGGGCTTGAGCGCAGCGGCCAGCCACCCGGGCGCCCACGACGAGTACCACCGCGCCTCCTGGACCTTCGGCCATTCTTCGCGCGGCTTCAGCTGCACCACCGTCTCCACCATCGACAGCGGCGCGGGGTCCGTCGGCGTCTCCGCGCGGCCCACCTTGCCGAACACCGTCTTCACCTCGGGGAAGGTGCGCAGCACCTGGTCCTGCAGCTGCAGCTGCTTCTTGGCCTCCTCGATGGAGATGTTGGGCAGCGTCGTCGGCATCGAGAGAATGTCGCCCTCGTTCAGCGCCGGCATGAACTCGCTGCCCAGCTGCATCGCGACCGGCACCGCCGACAGCAGCGCGAACAGGCCGATGGCCAGCGTCGTCAGCGGGCGCTTCAGCGCCACGTGCACGAACGGCTCGTACAGGCGAATGATGAAGCGCGAGACCGGGTGCTCCGACTCGGGCCTCACCTTCCCCGAAAGCAGGAAGTCGCGAATCGCCGGCGCGAAGGTGATGCTGAGCAGCGCGGCCGACAGCATGACGAACGTCTTGGTGAAGGCGAGCGGGCGGAATAGCCGCCCCGCCTGCCCCGTCAGCCCGAACACCGGCAGGAAGCTGGCCGCGATGATGAGCAGCGAGAAGAAGATGGCCGGCGTCACCTCCTTCGCCGCCTCGTGCAGCAGGCGCCGCCGCTCGGCGGGCGAGAGGCCCTCGGGCGCGTGCTCGAGCTTCTTGTGGCACGCCTCGACCATCACGATCTCCGCGTCCACCGTGGCGCCCAGCGCGATGGCGACGCCGCCCAGGCTCATGATGGTCGACGGGATGTCGAGCAGCCGCATGGGGATGAAGGACAGCAGCACCGCCAGCGGCATCGAGAAGATGGGCAAGAGCGCCGAGCGCAGCGAGAAGAGGAACAGCAGGATGACGAGCGCGACGGTGACGCCTTCCTCCGCCAGCGCCGTCTTCAGCGTCTGGATGGCGCGCTCGATGAGCCCGCTGCGGTCGTACGTCGTCACCACCTGCACGCCGTCTGGCAGCGACTTCTGCACCTCGGCGAGGCGCTGCTTCACGCGCTCGATGACGCCCAGCGCGTTCTCCCCGGTGCGCGCGATGACGATGGCGCCGACCGTCTCGCCGCGGCCGTCCAGCTCGGCCAGCCCGCGCCGCAGGTCCGGGCCGTACGTCACGGTGCCCACGTCGGCGACGCGCACCGGCGTGCCCGACTCGTCGGTGCGAATCGTCACCTGCGCCAGCTGCGCCAGGTTCTCGAGGTACCCGCGCCCGCGGATGAAGTACTCGCGGCCGCTCATCTCCAGCACGCGGCCGCCCACCTCGCCGTTCGACTTCCGCACCGCGTCGGCCACCTCGCCGATGGTGAGGCGGAAGGCGCGCAGCTTCTCGGGGTCGACGCGCACCTGGAACTGCTTCTCGTAGCCGCCCACCGTCGCCACCTGCGCGACGCCCGGCACCGACTCGAGCGCGTAGCGCAGCGTGAAGTCCTGCAGCGTGCGCAGCTCCGCGAGGTCGCGCCTCCCGCTCTCGTCGATGAGCGCGTACTCGTACACCCAGCCCACGCCCGTCGCGTCGGGGCCCAGCGTCGGCGTCACGCCCGACGGCAGCGCGGCGGCGAGGCCCGACAGGTACTCCATGACGCGCGAGCGCGCCCAGTACGGGTCCGTGCCCTCGTCGAAGATGACGTACACGAAGGACATGCCCAGCATCGAGTAGCCGCGCACCGCGCGCACCTTCGGCGCGGCCAGCAGCCGGCTGGCGATGGGGTAGGTGACCTGGTCCTCCACCAGCGTCGGGCTGCGGCCCTTCCACTCGGTGAAGACGATGACCTGCGGGTCCGACAGGTCGGGAAGCGCGTCGAGCGGCATGGTGCGCAGCGCGCGCACCGCGCCCACGCCGGCCACCAGAAAGAAGAAGAGCACCAGCCAGCGTTGCTGCGCGCTCCACTCGATGACGCGGGCAATCACCGAAGTCACTTCCAGGGCTGGGGGATGGCGTGCTTGCAGTCGTCCAGCATGGTGCCCATGCCGGCGTGCTGCGCCTCGCAGGCGGCGCAGGCCTTCCACTTGTCCGGGTACTTCAGCTTGTCCACCTGCAGGTCACACGGGTGCGGCTTGCTGCCGGAAGTGGCCAGCGACGCCTGCAGTCGGCTCTCGGAGTCGACGAGGAAGGCCGCGCCCGACACCACGCGCTCGCCGGGCTCGAGCGCCCCGCGCACCTCGAGCTCGCCGCCGAGGTCCATGCCCAACTCCACCAGCCGGGGCGCCAGCGTGCCGCGGCCCTCGTCGACGAAGACGTAGCGCTGCGTGCCGGTGTCGATGACCGCGTCGCGCGGCACCACCAGCGCCTTCCGCGCGGGCCGCTCGAACTCCACCCAGCCAATCTGCCCCGGCTGCAGCGCGTTCTTCTCGTTCGGCAGCACCATGCGCACCTTCACGCTGCGCGCGTCGGAGCTCACCTGCGGGTAGACGAGGTCGACCGCCCCCGACACGTGCACGTCGTCGCGGTTGGCGAGGCTGAAGGTGCCCCTGGTGCCCACGCCCACGCTGGCCGCGTCGCCCGAGTACACCTCGGCCACCACGTACACCTTCGAGAGGTCGGTGATTTCGTAGAGCGGCACGTCGGAGGACACGTAGGCGCCCAGCACCGCATTCTTCAGCGTCACGTAGCCCGACACCGGCGCCGTCACCGGGAAGGCGCGCACCGGCGCCTTCGTCTTCACCACCTGCTCGATGGTGCCGTCGGGCACGCCGAGCAACGTCAGCTTCTCCCTTGCGGCCTGCACCTGCCTTGCGCCCGACTCGCCGAAGGCCAGCGCGGCGAGCAGCTCGTTCTCCGCTTCCAGCACCGCGGGGCTGTACACCCGCGCCAACTCCTGGCCGGCGCGCACCTTCACGCCCGTCTCCGACACGCTGATGGCCTCGACGAAGCCCGGCGTGCGCAGGTGCACGCGCGCCTGGCCGCGCTCCGGCGACACCACCGACGCCGCGACGCGCAGCGCCCCGGACACGTCGGCCTCCTTCACCGCGGAGTAGCGCACCCCGATGGCCTGCTGCCGCTCCAGCGACAGCGTCACCGGCACCACGCCCTCGGGCATCGGCCCCCTCGGTGGCTTCACCTCCAGCGGCACCAGCTTCATCTTGCAGAGGGGGCAGGTGCCGGGGTGGTCCTGCACCACCTCGGGGTGCATCGGGCAGGTGTACGTCTCGGCCTGCGCCGCCGGCGCCGGCTTCGAGGCCGCGGGAATCGGCTCGAGGTCCATGCCACAGATGGGGCACTCGCCCTTCGTCGGTGAGACGATTTGCGGGTGCATCGGGCAGCGGTACAGCACGGCGGCGTGCTCGTGCGCGGCGCCGGAGCGGCCGGCGAAGTGAATCCACGAGACCACGGCGAGCGCGAAGGACAGCGCGATGAGGACCCAGCGGACGAAGGAGGCCTTCCGCAGCGCGCCGGGCGACAGGGGCGAGGTCACGCGGCCTTGTAGGCGCAACCCCGCGGGCCGTGACGGGCTTTTTCAGTCGGCCAGCGGTGTGCGCGGCGCGCGGCCGCCGACGGCCCAGTCCAGCTCGGCCAGCGCGTGCTCCAGCGTCGCGCGGGCCTCCACCAGGTCGACGCGCAACTCGACGATGGCCCTCTGTGCGGCCAGCAGCGTCAGCACGTCGCCCTGGCCGCTGCGGTAGCTGGCGAAGGCGGTGTCGAAGGCGCGCTCCGCCGCCGGCCGGGCCGTCTTCTCGAGCGCCTCGACGCGCACCGTCGCCTCGCGCACGGTGGCCAGCGCCGTCGCCACCTCGACGCGCACGCGAAAGGCCGCGTCCGCCACCTCCTCGCGGGCCGCCTCGCTCATCGTCTCCTCGGCCGCCCGGCCCGCCGCCTTGCCGCCCCACAACCACGGCAGCTCCAGGCCGACGGACAGCCCCAGCCCGTGCGAGGGCGCCATGCGAATCGGCGGGAAATACGAGAGGCCCACGCTGACGGCGGGCGCCAGCGCCTCCTGCCTGGCCGCGCGGGCGGTGGCGGACTGCGCGCGCTGCTGTCCTTCGGCCCAGCGGCGCTCCGGGCGCGCGGCGAGCGCGGCGGCGACCAGCTCGTCCGTCGTCGCGCGCACCGTCTCCAGCGGGTGCGGCGCGGGCGCGCCGAGGGCGTCGGAGGCGCCGCGGCCGAGGAGGGCGTTGAGGCGCGCCGCGGAGCGCGCGATGCCGGCGAACTCCACCGCGACGTCGGCCTCGAGGCGCGCCTGCTCGCGCTGCGCCTGCGCCACGTCGTCCAGCTTGCCGCCCGACGCCACGCGCGCCTCGGCCACCTCGACGATGCGGCCCAGCACCTCGAGGTGCTTCGAGTGAATGGCGTGCCGCGCGTGCGCCTCGCGGTAGTCGGCGAAGGTGTTGGCCACCTGCCGGTCGACTTCCAGCTCCAGGGCGCCGCGGCGCGCGTCCTCCACGCTGGCGGCGGCCTGCAGCGCCTCCTCCTTCGCGCCGCGCACGCCCCAGCCGGGGAAGCGCTGGGACAGCGTCACCATCACCATGCTGGACTCGGAGAGGTTCCACGGTTGCGTCAGCGGCGGCCGCCACACCTGCGCCATCAGCTCCGGCGCGGGCAGCGCGCCGGCGGCGTCGCTCTGCTGGCCGAGGCTGGCCTGCCGGTGCGCTGACGCCTTCAGGGCCGGGCTCGCCGCGCGCGCCGCCTGCTGCAGCGCCTCGAGGGTGAGGGGCTCGGGCAGCGTGTCGGGCGCAGCGGCGAGGAGCAGTGAGAGGACGAGGACGTGCATGAGGACTCCGGGCGGTGCGCAGGTAGGCGTGAACGCGGCGGTCGTGACGCACGCGCGCCGGGGCCGTCAATCCCGGAGCGTGGGACGGCGCGCGGAGGGGCCTGACGCTGCACGCGGCCCCGGCGCGACGCAGACGCACGCGCGGGCTTTCGGGGGTAGGCTCTCCGCGCCGATGAATGTCGCCTGGCTCGCCGGCCTGCTGGTGCTGTCTGCGCCCGAGAAGGAGCGCCTCGTCGTCATCGACATCGCTTCGACGGACGCCGCCGCGAGGAAGGTGAGCGCGCAGATGAGCGAGCTCGTCCTCACCGAGGCGGCGCGCTTCGAGCGCTTCCGCGTACTGGGACAGAGCGACATCGCCGTGATGCTGGGCCTCGAGCGGCAGCGGCAGCTGCTCGGCTGCTCCGATGACGCGACGAGCTGCATGGCGGAGATTGGCGGCGCGCTGAACGCGACGTGGATTCTCACCGGCGCGCTGGGCCGCGTCGGCAAGCGCTACCGCATCGACTTGAAGCTCATCGACAGCCGGCAGAACGTCGTGCAGGGTCGCGTCGGGCAGACGCTCGGCGCCGCGGAGGACGTCCTGGACGCGCTGCCCGACATGGTGCGCGAGCTGCTCGGCGCGCTGCCGCCGCCGGCCGTCGCGCCCGAAGTGAAGCCGGAGTCGCCCCCGGCTGCGGCGCCGCCGGCCGTCGCGCAGCCGGTGCGCTCGCCACCGTTTCCGTGGGGCCCGCTGGCCGTCGGCGCGGTGGGCGTGGCCGGGCTGGCGACGGGCGTGGCGTTGGTGGCGTCCGCGAAGGGCGACGAGGCGGGCTGGGATGCGTACCTGTCGACGCACCCGCTCGCCGAGGCCGAAGCCTACCGCTCCGCCGCACAGGCGAAGGGCATCGTCGGCCCGCTGCTGCTCGGCGTCGGCGGCGTGGCCGTGGCAGGCGCGCTCCTCTGGTACGTCCTGGCGCCGAAAAGCGCCCCGGCGGTCGCCCTGGTGGTGAGCCCCTCGGGCGCCGGCCTGCGGGTGGGAGGTACCTGGTGAGCGCGCGCGTCTGGCTCGCCGTGCTTTTGGCCATGGCCGCGGCGGCGGCGTGCGTGGAGCTGCCCTTCGCGGGCAGGCCGTGCCCCAGTGATGGCCGTTGTCCCGACGGACTGCGCTGTGTCCTCAACGCCGACGGGGACGGCGGCGTGTGCCGCGCGGACGCGGCGGGCGGTGGCGCTGGCGGCGGTGGTGGGGCGGCCGACGCTGGTGGAGGCGCAGGTGGTGGCGGCGGTGATGACAGGGACGGCGGCTGTCCCCAGCTCTGTGGTGACAACGAGGACTGCGTCGCGGGCGCCTGCGTGCGGCGCGACTGCGCCAACGTGACGTGTGACCGCGGGCTCGTCTGTGCAAACGGCGGCTGCCTCCCGACGGAGTGCGGCGGTGCGCCGTGCGCATTGGGCGCGGTGTGCGACCGGGGCCGCTGCGTCGCCCTGTCGTGCGCCTTCGTCGGGTGTCCGCCCAATCAGGTCTGCATTGGCGGAGGCCTCTGCGCTCCGACGGCCTGCAGCAGTCGGCCCTGTGGCCCGAATCGCGTGTGCATCAACGAGACCTGCCAGGACCTGTCCTGCATCGGGCTGCGCTGCGACGTCGACGCCGGCTTCGACGCCGGTTTGAAATGCGCCGGCGGCCAGTGCCTGAGTTGCGCGGGCGCCGCCACCGAGACGGCGTGCGACGATGCGTCCGACGACGACTGCGACGGCCTCGTCGACTGCCTGGACCCGGACTGCTTCGACCAGGCCTGCAACGACCAGAAGAGCTGCACGGCGAACGAGCGGTGCCAGGCCGACGGCGGGTGCGGCGGCGGCGTGCCGGTGGCGTGCGGCGCGCCGACACAGCAGTGCCGCGCTGGAGCCGGCAGCTGTAACCAGCAGACGGGGCAGTGCGAGTGGCCGTTGGCCGACGCCGGCGCCCCGTGTGAAGACGGCAACCCCTGTACGCTGGACGACCGGTGCAACGCGACCGGCGCCTGCGTGGGGGGCGGAATCAAGTCGTGCCCTGCGCTGACCTGCAAGAGCAACCTGTGCAACCCGGCCGACGGGGGCTGCGTCGCCACGCCGACGCCAGGTGCGCCGTGCCAGGACGGGACGATGTGCACCGCCAACGACACCTGCACCGACGCGGGGACGTGTGTGGGCGTCGACACCAACCCGTGCCACTTCGGCGCGGGCATCGACCCGCAGTGCGAGCAGTACGCGTCCTGCGACCCTTTGACGGGCACCTGCGTTCTGCAGGAGCCGGCCACCTGCTTCAATGTCAACGAGTGTCACGTCGCCCGCTGCGTGTTGGGTGGCAGCGGCCCGCGGTGCTTGACGACCGACTACCGCCCCGACGGGTACCGCCTCACCACCTCCGAGGTGTGCTGCGGCCACGAGCCGACGCAGCTCACCAGTCGCCTGAGCTGCGGTGGTTGCGGCGCCGTGTGCGCCGGCAACCTCAGCTGCAACGTCGTCAGCGGTTGCCCCGGGCCGTCGACGACCGGCGCGTGCGCCTGCCAAACTCAACGTGATTGCCCATTCGGGCAGAGCTGCGTCAACGGCCAGTGCGCGCCCGGCATGCCGGCCCAGTGCGCGATGTCCGCGATGCCGGTGATGTGCGCCAGCGCCATGGCGTGCAACTACCCTTGAGTGCGCGCCGACCCGGAGATGCTCGCGCGCTCGAAGACGTCGTCGAGCGCCTGCTCGCGGGTGAGCCGCGCGGGTGCGTCGCCGATGACGGTGGTGATGGGCTCGGTGAGCGCGAGCTGCGCGCCGGTGTCGCCGGGGACGGTGAGGTTCGGCTTCGCGGCATCAGCTTCCACCGGCCGTCCGCCACCGCGCCGTTCACCACGCGCCGGTCGAGGCGGCCAAGCCAGGTGCCGTCACTGGCGGCGCTCACCCCGAGACGCAGCACCACGCGCGCGCGCTCACGGCGTCCCGGCGTCGGGGCAGTTGGAGCCGATACACGCGTCGCAACCGGCGTCGCCGCACACGTCCCCCAGCGACACCGTCTTCGCGGCGCCGCACGCCGCCCACAGCAACGTCGACACGGCCAACACGACAAGCAGCCGGCACTTCATGGTGTCCTCCCTCTTCTCAGGTCGGCCTCGCGACCGGCGCCACCGGATTCGCCTCGCGCGCCGCGGCGATTTCTTCCACCTTCGCCGACAGCGCGAGGTCCGCCTGCAGCGCCTGGAGGAACGTCTCGCGGCCCAGCACCAGCACCAGCGTGTCCTCCGTGGTGCGCACCGTAGCGGTGCGCGGCACGTTCCGCAAGAGTGCGATTTCGCCGAACACGTCGCCGTCGCCCAGCGTCACCAGCTTCTTCCCGTCGCCGGACAGCACGTCCACCTGGCCCTTCGCGATGAGGAAGAACTCGCGTCCTTCCTCGCCGAACGTCACCACGTTGGTGTCCTTCGGTACGGCGCGCGGCACGAAGCGGCTCGCCAGCGACGAGAGGCGCTCGGGCGGCAGATCCTTGAACAGCTTCGACTTGCCGATGGCGTTGGCCGCGCGCAGCACCTCAGAGAACTCCACGCCGCCCACGCGCGAGACGACCTGCTCGAAGGCATCGCTCGCCAACTCGATGACGACGGCCTCGGTCACCGCGCGCACCGTCGCCGTGCGCACGCCGTCCTTCAGCATCGCCGTCTCCCCGAAGCAGTCGCCGACCGAGAGGCGCGCCACGACGCGCGGACGCCCCGACGCCTCCCCGCGGATGACCTCCACCGAGCCCCGGCGGATGGAGCAGAACGTGTTGCCCGGCGCGCCCTCCTCGACGATTTTCTCTCCGGCGGCGTAGGTGACCTCCCGGCTCTGCGCCGCGATGCGCTCGAGGTCGCCGTCGGGCAGCGTGGAGAAGAGCGGAATCGAACGGAACGCGCCGATGGCCGCGGCGCCGCCCGCCTGCCGGCCGCCCGTCTCGCGGGGCCAGAAGGTGACGAAGAAGGACTCGATGGCCTGGAACGCCGCGACGATGAGCGGCGACGGGCACACGAGGAAGAGGAAGAAGGCGCCGAGGCCGGTGAGGTAGCGCTCGGGCCCGCCGGCGGTGACGGTCAGCTCGATGAGCCGCACCGCCGTCGAGAAGCCCACGCCCACCATGAAGTACACGACGGCGGCGAACCAGCCGACGGCCAGAACGCCCGCGAAGACGACGAAGGGGCCGGCGCGCCGGAAGTCGAAGGTGAACAGCGCCTTGAGGAGCGGCAGGCCGACGAAGGTGCGCAGCCGCTCGCGGAGGTGCGGCTCTCTCGAGACGCCGGTGAGGATGGTGTCCATCGGCGTGGCGGCCAGCGGGCAGAGGTCGAACAACAGCACCGCCGCCGCGCCCGCGCGCAGACCCGGCCACGGCGACGCGAGCCCCAGCGCGGCCGCGCCGCCCAGCAGGGCCGCGGCGTTCGCGAACAGCCGCGCGCCGCGGTTCATCAACACCTCCACCGCCGTGTCAGGGGCCGCGTACCAGACGACACCCAGCACCGAGACGAGGTGGCTCTTCCGCGGCGCGAAGCCGGCCAGCGTGGTGGCCGCCGCCTTCATCCGCTCGCGCAGCACCAGCGCCAGCACGAGGCCCGGGTAGAAGAGCGCCACGTCGATGGGCCCGAGCTCCGCGCGCGGCATGCGCAGCACCGCCCAGGTGGCGAGCGCCGGCCACACCAGCAGCTCCAGCACCCGCAGCGACCGCGGCGCCGTCGCCTTCCAGCGCTTGCGCGAGTGCGGCGTGAGCAGGTCGACGGCGCCGCCGCGCTCCACCGTCGACGAGACGCCCTGGTTGCGCGGCGGGTTCACCAGCAGGTTGGCGTCGGTGAGCGCCCACAAGAGTTCGTCGATGGCGGCGAAGGGCACGAAGCCGTGCCGATTCATGTACTCCGCCGAAATCTCCAACAGCGAGCGCTGGCCGTCGAAGAGTTGCAGGAGGTTGGCCTGCTCTTGCGTGGCGTCGAGTGCGCTGCCGGACTCGGGGTCGTAGATGCCCGCGGTCCCGTCCGAGCGGACGCGCACCTCGGCGCCCGGGGTGAGGCTGGGCCGAATCTGGTCGAGCATGGGAGGCCGCAGCGTACCGCGCCCGGGCGCCTGTCGGGCGCGCCCACCTCAGGCGTTGAGGTAGTTGAGCGGCATCGCCCGCACCGCCTGGCCCAGCCAGCGCAAGATGTGGAAGTACGTCAGGTCCACCTCCACGCCGGCCTCCACGCGGCCGCCCTTCGGCGTGCCCGGCGCGGCCTCGTCCAGCTCGAGCTCGAAGCCCTCGCCCGAGAAGCGCCCGCCGGCGCTGAGCGCGTACTCCTTGCCGTTGAAGCGGCCGCGGGTGCTTCCGTCGGGCAGCAGCAAGAAGCCGTCGCCTTTCGGCTCGCGCGCCCACGACGCCTCGCTGCCGAAGAAGCGCGGCTTCAGCACGTACGGGCCCCCATCCTCCGGGCAGAAGACGTCGCAGTTGCCGCACTCGTTGCAGAAGTCGGCGTAGTTCGCGAGCTGGTGCTTCTTGTCCACCTTCAGGGTGCCCTGCGTCTTCGTCGCCCATGCGCCGTCCGCGCCGCGCGTCAGCTTCACGATGGGCAGCTCCGCCTTCGGGAGGTGGTAGGTGAAGTTGGCGTGGTTGGGGCAGACGGGCACGCACTTGTCACAGGTGAGGCAGTCGAACAGCGCCAGCGTGGTGCCCACCTTGTTGGGCGGCTTCGCGTTGTTCGCCGCGAGGTACTTCGGATTCATGGTGAGGCTGCCGACGTAGCGCCTGGTGTTCTCGAGCCGCGCCGCGCTGACCCACGCGCCGAAGTGCGGGCCCGCGGCCTTCCTCAAGTCGCCGCCGCTCGCGAGCGCCGCGCGGCACGCCTGCTTCTCCGCGTCGCCCAGGCCCGGCACCTGCTCGAGCGCCGCCTCGGCCGCGCCCCGGGCCTTCAGCGTGAAGACGTCGAGGTCTTTCGCCCCCACCGCGTCCATGCGCGCGCCGAGGTCCTGGAAGTACGTCGCGAGCCGCGCGTACCCGCCGGGCCGCAACAGGTCGCTGCACACCGTCACCGGCACGAGGCCCAGGGACACCGCGTCGGCGAAGTTGTGCTTCTCGATGCCGGCGGAGAAGGACACCGGCAGCCGGTCGCCGAAGACGCTGCGGAACCTGCCGACGAGGTTCATCGCCAGCACGTGCAGCGGCGGGCCGGACAGGTACGCCACCTTCTCGCTCTTCGGCAGGAAGTCGCCTTCGTTCTCCACCACCAGGGTGTTGGAGAACTTCACCCCGAGGCCCTTGCCCGTCTTCTTCGCCGTCTCTTCGAGGCGGCCCACCAGCTCCACCGCCTGGTCGAAGGTGGGGTCGTTGGCGAAGGCCGAGTCGGGGATTCGGTGGCGGTAGCCCAGCACGTCGTGGAAGAGGCGCCGCGCCTCCTCGGGTCCGTTCAGCGTGGGGTTCAGCTTCACCACGCAGTGCAGCCCGTGGCGCTCCATCAGGTAGCGGGTGATGCCTTCAATCTCGTTCGGCGGGCAGCCGTGGAAGGTGGACAGCGTCAGCGTGTCCGAGATGCAGAGGCGGAAGTCGAGGTCGCGGAAGTGCGCCCACGGCCGCGGAATCTCCTTCCGCAGCCGGGCGATGGTCTTCGACGCGTCCTTCATGCCATTCAAGAAGGCCTGCACGCGCTCGTGTTGGATGCCCTTCAAGTCGTAGCCGACGGAGAGGTCGAAGGCGAAGCGCTCGAAGCCGGGCGCGAGGTCCAGCTTCCCGGAGGCGGCGATGATTTCCAGCAGCATCGAGGCCTTCACGTACTCCTCGAGCGACTGCTCCAGCTTGAGCTCCTGACTCCACTCGACGTTGAAGCCGACGGTGCGCATGTCGATGCACGGCCGGGGGATGACCAGCTCGTCCAGAACCTGCACCGTCTTCAACTCGAAGACGCGGCAGCCGCCGAGGTACCCGAGGACGATGTTCTGCGCGAGCTGCGTGTGCGGGCCGGCCGCGGGCCCCAGCGGCGTCGCCACGGTGCGGCCGTGCAGGCGGGTGCTCCAGTCCTGCGTGCGCGGCCCTTTGACGACTTTCGCACGTGGGAAGTCGAGCACCGGCCCGTCGCCCTCGAGCTCGCGGAGGACGCGGGAGAGCAGCCGGCCGAACGGGTACGGGTGGAGGTGCGCCATGACGCTCCAATTGACCTTCTCCCCCGCCGGGGAGAGGGCCGGGTGAGGGGACGAATCACATCGCCGCGAGCACGCCGGTGCGCGCGTTGAACGAATCAATCAGCGCGTCCCACTCGAGCGCCTCGGCGTAGCGCGCGTCCCAGAAGGACGGGTCCCACAGCGCGCGCAGCTCGTCGGCCGTCTTCCCCTGCTGCTCCACCCAGGTGAAGTACTTCAGGTGGTGCAGGGCCTTGCGGTCGCGGTAGCCGAGCTCGCGGAGGAAGTCTGTCCTCGCGCCGTGGAGCCGCCGGTCGAGGTCCCGCGCCGCGTCCATTTCGGTGTACGCGCCCCGCTCGTGCCGCAGCTCCTCGAGCCGTGAGGTGTAGAGCGCCTCGGAGTCGGTGAAGACCGTCAGCACCACGTCGTCGGGCCCCAGCTCGTAGTACTTCGCCAGCTTCACCGCCGACAGCAGGTTGCAGATGCTGCTGATGCCGAGCAGCGGCAGCTTCTCGATGGTCTCCCTCGCCACGCCCTGCTTGGCGAGCCACGCCTGGCCGGCGGGCTCGTTGAAGAGGCGCAACAGCCGCATCGTGTCCTCGTCGTCGATGGCGATGACGGCGTCGGTGTTCCGCACGTTGTGAATCCACGGAACGTGCTTGTCGCCGATGCCTTCGATGCGGTGGTCGCCGAAGCCGTTGTTGTACAGCGTCGGGCACTGCAACGCCTCGTTCGCGCCGATGAGCATCGACGGGTGGTGCTTCTTCAGGAAGTCACCGGCGCCGATGGTGCCGGCCGAGCCCGTCGCCGACACGAAGCCCGCCAGGCGGCTCTTCGGGCCCTTCACCTGCTCGAAGGCCTCGAGCAGCGCGGGCCCGGTGACGTGGTAATGCCACGACGGGTTCCCGAACTCCTCGAACTGGTTGAAGATGACGTCCTGCGGCCGGGTGCGGCGGATTTCCCAGCACTTGTCGTAGATTTCCTTCACGTTCGATTCGGTGCCCGGCGTGGCGATGACTTCCGCGCCGATGTCCTTGAGCCAGGTGAAGCGCTCCTTCGACATGCCCTCGGGGAGGATGGCCACCGCGGTGGCGCCCATGAGCGCGCAGTCGAACGCGCCGCCGCGGCAGTAGTTGCCCGTCGACGGCCACACGGCCTTCTGCGTCGTCGGGTCGAACTGCCCGGTGACGAGCCGCGGCACCAGGCACCCGTAGGCCGCGCCGACCTTGTGCGCGCCGGTGGGGAAGTACTTGCCGACGAGCCCGATGACGCGCGCGTCCACGCCGGTGAGCGCCTTCGGCAACTCGAGGAAGTTCACCCCGCCGAACTGCCCCGTCTTCACGTCATTCTTCCAGGTGATGCGGAAGAGGTTGAGCGGGTTCACGTCCCACAGGCCAATGGCGGGCAGCTTC
Source organism: Myxococcota bacterium (assembly GCA_040755835.1). Lineage (GTDB taxonomy): Bacteria > Myxococcota > Myxococcia > Myxococcales > Myxococcaceae > JADLDB01. The sequence continues at coordinate 123,054 of JBFMAB010000025.1, read as the reverse complement.
GCCTTCACCTTGTCGGGAATGCTGGAGGGCTCCCGCATCTGCTTCAGCGTGGGCAGCACGACGCGCTTCTCGCGGCACAGCTTCGCCGCGCGGTCGAGAACGGCTTCGTTCACAATGGCCATGGCCCCGCGAAGAATAGGGACAAGCCCCGCCGACTTCGCGCTATTTCGTGCTTGGGGCGCCGGCGGGCGCGAGAGTCCGAGCACGACAGGATGATGGCGAAGGGCGCCTGGCCCTTCAGGAGCGCGTCCCGGCCCGGCTGGCTGGCGAGCGCCTCGATGCTGCGTGCGTTGTGCACGAAGCGCCCACTCCCGTCCTCGAGGCGGGCGAGGGCCTCGGTGGCCGGGACGGGTGGCGGATGGACACGGCGCTCCGCTGTCCACCACCAGTCACCAGGGCAACCGTCGGCGCTAGAGTGCGCGCCGCGATGAGCCACTTCCACTACCAGTGCACCGGGTGCGGCAGGACGTACGGGCGCGACGACGTGCGCTACCTGTGCCCCGCCTGCAGCGCCGGCCACCAGCCCGGTGTGCCGCTGCCGGGCGTGCTGGAGGCCGTCTTCGACACCGCTTCGCTGAAGGGCCGCCTCGACCCGGCGTCGCCCGACTGGAGCCGCCTCACCGCGGTGGAGGCGCGGCACTTCCCGCCGCTCCAGGTGGGCCACACCCCGCTGGTGCCCGCGCCGCGCCTCGCCGCGTCACTCAACGTCGCGCAGCTCTTCATCAAGAACGACGGGCAGAACCCGTCGGGTAGCTTGAAGGACCGGGCGTCCTTCCTGGTGGCGGCCGAGGCGCTGCGGCTGGGCGAGTCGCGCGTGGTGTGCGCCTCCACGGGCAACGCGGCGTCGGCGCTGTCGGCGGTGTGTGCGTCGGCGGGCCTGGAGGCGCTCATCTTCGTGCCCGAGAAGGCGCCGCGGGCCAAGCTGGTGCAGATGGTGACGCACGGCGCGCGGGTGGTACCGGTGAAGGGGACGTACGACGACGCCTTCGCGCTCTCGCTGGCCTTCACGAAGGCGCGCGGCGGCCTCAATCGCAACACCGCGTACCACCCGCTCACCATCGAAGGAAAGAAGACGGCCTCCCTCGAAATCGCCCAGCAGCTCGGCTTCGAGGCGCCCGACGCCGTCTTCGTCCCGGTGGGCGACGGCGTCATCCTCGCGGGCGTGCACAAGGGCTTCAAGGACCTGGTGGACGTGGGACTCTTGCCGCGCATGCCGCGGCTCGTCGCCGTGCAGGCCGAGAAGAGCGACGCGATTCACCGCTTCATCCAGACCGGCGCGTACCAGAACGCGAAGGACCCGAGGACGGTGGCGGACTCCATCTCGGTGTCGTGCCCGTCGAACGCGCACTGGGCGCGGCGCGCGGTGCTGGAGACGAAGGGCCTGTCCGTCACCGTGACGGACGACGAGATTCTGCGTGCGCAGCGGACGCTGGCGGCGTCGTCGGGCGTCTTCGGGGAACCGGCGGCGGCGGCGGCGTACGCGGGCCTCGAGAAGGTGCAGGCGGGGCCCGACGCGCTGCCGGCGAGCGCGAAGGTGGTGGTGCTGGTGACGGGGCACGGGCTCAAGGACGTCGAGGCGCCGCTGAAGTCCGTCTCCATTCCGTCGGCCATCGAGCCCACGCTGGACGCGGTGCCGGTGTGAACGAGCTGGTCGCGATTCATCGCGCGGCGAAGGCGGCGTGGGCCGCGGGCGAGACGCCGGTGCTGGCGACGGTGCTGGCGACGCGCGGCTCCGCGTACCGCAAGCCCGGCGCGCGCATGCTGGTGACGCAGGCCGGGTGGCAGGCCGGCAGCGTGTCCGGCGGTTGTCTTGAAGCCGACGTGGTGCGCCGCGCGGCGTGGCTCGTGTCGCAGGGCGAGGCGGTGGTGCGCACGTACGACACGTCGGCCGACGGCGAGGTGGCGCTGGGCTGCGGCGGCGAGGTGGACCTGCTGCTCGAGCCGTTTCGCGCGGACAGCGAGCTGGCGCGCGCGCTGGAGACGGTGCTGACGACGCGGCAGCCCGTGACGGTGACGCTCCGCGCGCCGGGGCACGCGCCGGTGGAGCAGGTGCTGAAGGCGCCGCCCCGCCTGGTGCTGTGCGGCGCCGGGCACGACGCGCTGCCGGTGCACGCGTTTGCCGCGACGCTGGGCTGGGACGTGCACGTGGTGGACTGGCGGAGCGCGAACGTGTCGTCGGCGCGCTTCCCCGGCGCGACGGTGCACCTCCTCGCGCCCGACGCGTTGCCGAGGCTGCCGCTCGAGGCGGGCTGCGCCGTCGTCGTCATGTCGCACCACCTCGTCTACGACACGCAGGTGTTGACGGCGGTGCTGGGCTCGCCGCTGCCGGGCTACGTGGGCGTGCTGGGGCCGCGGAAGCGCACCGCGGAGCTGCTGGAGTCGGTGCCGGCGTCGCTGTCGCGCGAGCGGCTCCGCGCGCCGGTGGGGTTGCCGCTCGGTGGAGAAGGGCCGGCGGCGGTGGCGCTGTCCATCGTGAGCGAGGTGCAGGCGTACTTCGAGGGCGCGGCGCTCGGGCGGCGGAGCGGCGGGTGAGCGCGGACGTCGCCGCCGTCGTGCTGGCGGCGGGCGCGTCGACGCGCCTGGGCCGGCCGAAGCAACTCCTCGAGCTGGAGGGCGAGACGTTGGTGCGCCGCGCGGCGCGTGTCGCGCTGGAGGCCGGCTGTCACCCCGTCGTCGTGGTGGAAGGCGCGGTGCCGCTCGCGGACGCGCTGGCGGGCCTCGCCGTCGAGCGCGTGCAGTGCGTGGACTGGGCGAGGGGCCCGGGCGCGTCTCTCAAGGCGGGGCTCGCGCAGGTGCGTGGGCGCTCGGTGCTGGTGTTGCTGGTGGACCAACCGCGCGTCGACGTGGAGGACCTGCGGCGGCTGATCAGCGCGCCGGGTGGTGTCGCGGCGGCGGAGTACGACGGCGTTTTGGGCGTGCCCGCGCGCTTCCCGGGCCCGGTGCTCGACGCGCTCGAGCGGCTGCCGGACGAGCGCGGCGCGGGCCCGTGGCTGCGCGCGCACGCGGACCAGGTGACGCCGGTGCCGATGCCGAGCGCGGCCGAGGACATCGACACGCCCGACGACGCGGCGGCGCTCGCGGCGCCAGGACGCTGACGCCTCGAGGGGAGAAGGCCGTCCCCCGTGGAGCGGAACCGCCTCGAGCAGTCGACCGACCGGCGCCGCGCTTCCCCGGCGCACCGTCGGTGGGGTTTCACTCGCGACCACGGCCACCGCGTCGGACAATGCCGGCGTGAGGCGAATCGCCAGGGTGCTCGGGGTCGTCGCAGGGCTGCTGCTTCTCCTCGTCGCCGGCTTCGTCGCCGCCACCTGGGAGCCGGACCGCTCGGTGGCCGCGCTCAGGCCGCGGTGGGCGCCGCCGCCGTCCACCTTCGTTCCCGTGGCAGGCCTCTCGGTGCACCTGCGCGACGAAGGCCCGCGCGACGACGCCGCGCCGGTCGTGCTGCTGCACGGCACCTCCGCCTCGCTGCACACCTGGGACGGGTGGACCGCCGCGCTGGCGAAGGACCGCCGCGTCATCCGCTTCGACCTGCCCGGCTTCGGCCTCACCGGGCCCGCGGCCGACGGCGACTACACCGTCGCGGCCTTCGTGCGCTTCGTCGTCGCGATGCTGGACGCGCTGGGCGTGCGGCGCTGCGTGCTGGCGGGTAACAGCCTCGGCGGGCAAATCGCCTGGTCCACCGCCGTCGCCCACCCGGACCGCGTCGCGGCGCTCATCCTCGTCGACGCCGCCGGCTACCCGCTCGAGTCGCAGTCGGTGCCCATCGGCTTCCGGCTCGCGCGGGTGCCGGTGGTGAACCGCCTGCTGCTCAAGACGCTGCCGCGCGTCATCGTCGAGTCCAGCATCCGCGACGTGTACGGAAACCCGTCGAACGTCACGACGGAGCTCGTCGACCGCTACTTCGAGCTGACGCTGCGCGCAGGGAACCGCGCGGCGCTGCCCGAACGCTTCCGCCAGGCGGGCCACGGCGACCACGCCGACGACATCCAGCGCATCACGGCGCCGACGCTCATCCTCTGGGGCGGGAAGGACCGGCTCATTCCGCCCTCGCACGCCGACGCCTTCCACCGCGACATCGCCGGCAGCGAGTTGGTGCGCTTCGACGCGCTGGGGCACGTGCCGCACGAGGAGGACCCGGCGGCCACCGTCGCCCGGGTGCGCGACTTTCTCGCGAAGCACCCGGTCGAATAGCCCCGGCGCCTGGTCAGCGTCGCGAAGTCGGGACCCGACGGGAAGGGCAACCCCAACAGCCTCCGCGACGACGTCGACCGCGCGCAGTGGCCTGCGCGCCGGGAGGTTGGTGATCCGCCTTCATCTGCGCTGATCGACCGACATCACACCACCCGAGGGGGTCCGGGGCCTTGGCGCAGGTATCGGAAAACAGGAAACGAGCAGCTCTTTTTCGCGATACTTGAGAAACCTTCCCCACCATTCCCGGGAGACGCCTGTGGGCTTCCTCAATACGAAGAACTTTTCGCTGAAGAGCCTTGCCTCGACCCTGGAGTCGTTCACCCGGAAGGCGACCTCGTCCGCGCCGGCGACCACCGCGACGCCCGCCGCTTCCGCCAGGCCCGCGCCCCTGACCATCAAGGACGGCTTCAGCAACGGCGCGCTCGGTCAACAGCACCTGGCCAACTCGAACAACCTGGCGAACAACCCGAACGCGACGTCGAAGACGAACCGTGACGGCTCCACCACGAAGACGCTCGAGCAGAAGGGCGGCAACGCGTCCCTCACCCAGGAGCTGACGACGAAGGAGAAGTCGGGCCTCTTCGGCACCGAGAAGTTCAAGTTCGAGTCGACCGCCAGGGCCGGCAGCCGCGAGACGAAGACCAGCTACTCCGGCGCGACCGACGCCTTCGGCCGCACCGACACCGCGTACTCGCGCACCACGAAGAAGACGACCGGCGCGCTCGAGTCCGGACAGACCGAGGTGTCCACCACCAAGGGCACCGCCGCGACGGGGGGCAAGTTCTCGGTCGACGTCACCAAGCAGACCGAGACCAACGCGACCAAGGTGACGACCGGCAAGTCCGACAAGGACAACACCGCCAGGACCACCAGCCAGTCGACCACCACCGACAACTTCGGGAACAAGCTCGACACCAACGAGCGCTCGACGAAGGTGACCGACGGCAACGTCTCCACCACCACCACGGTGAAGACCAGCAGCGGCACCTCCCTCACCGCGAAGAACACCGCGGGCCTGGTCGACGGCAAGTACACCGTCGCGGCGGGCGCCGACTGGAAGAACGGGAAGACGGCCGACGCGTCGTGGAGCAAGGAGAAGGAGCTGTCGAAGCCGGACAAGGGGTTCAGCCAGGCGTCCGACAACAAGGCGCAGAAGGTGGGCGACCTCCTCGGCGCCGCGGGCCTCAAGTACGACTTCGTCCCGAAGGACCAGCAGAAGTTCGACACCCTCCACTCCATGGACTTCAAGCCGGGCGAGGAGGGCACCAAGCGGTTCGTCGGCACGGACGCGGGCGTGCGCGGCGAGACGAAGTTCTCCGCCGGCGCCGACGGCATCAACGGCACCTACAAGCGCGAGGCCGTCGCCGGCGCGTACGCGCAGCAGTCCGGCAAGACGACCGGCCAGTACGGCGAGGCGTCCTACGCCGCCGAGGCGAAGGCCGAGGCCAAGGCGTCCGTCAATGTGAAGGGCAAGCTGGACACCAACGGCCTGGACCTCACCGCGGGCGCGCGGGCGAGCGCCGGCGTCGAGGCGTCCATCTCCGGCAAGGCCACCACCAAGCCCGTGAAGATTGCCGGTGTCGACATGACCGCCGGCGTCGAAGGCAAGGCGCGCGTCTCGGCCGAAGTCGCCGCCGAGGCCACCGGCAAGGTGAAGGTGACCCGCAACCCGCCCACCGCCATCGCCGAGGGCACCGTCGGCGTGTCGGCCGTCGCCAAGGCCGAGGCCGAGGCGAAGGTGAGCGCGGGCCCGTTCGCGGTGAAGGGCAGCGTCTACGCGTCCGCCGGCGCCGAGGCGAAGGCCACCGGCGTCATCGGCTACGAGAACGGCAAGCTGAAGCTCGGCGGCAGCGTGGGCGCGGCGCTCGGCGTGGGCGCCGGCGGCGCGGTGCAGGTCGAAATCGACGTGAAGATGATCGGCGACGCCGCGGTGAACACCGCCAAGGCCGGCGCGAAGGCCGTGCATGACGCGGCCGACGTCAACGGCGACGGCAAGCTCGACCTGAAGGACGCGAAGGCCGCGTACAACAACACCGCCGCCGCCGTGTCGAACACCGTCTCGACCGTCACGAACGCGGTCAGCAACACGGTGTCCGCCGGCGTGTCCGCGGTGAAGAGCACCGTCAGCAACACCGCGAGCAAGGTCGCGAGCTGGTTCGGCTGGTGAGACGCAACGGCTCGTCTTCCAACCTTCCTTGAGGGAGACTGCCGCCGCGATGACCCAGACAGACCTGTTCAAGCGTGGCCTCGAGCAGCTGAAGGCGGGGAACTACGACGAGGCGCGGAAGCTGTTCCGCGAGAACGAGGACAAGGCCGGCACCAGCGCGGCGACGCAGGGCCTGTTGCAGAACGCCGACGCGAAGCTGGCGGCTGGCGACATCTCCGCGGCGTCGAAGCTGTACGAGCAGGTCCTCGACCGGAACCCGTCGCTGCCCGAGACGTACCTCGGCCTGACGCGCATCGCGCTCTTCACCGGGCAGCTGGACGAGGCGAAGGTGCACGCCACCGCCGCGACCAGGCTGGCCCCCAAGCAGGGCCTCGCCTGGACGCTGATGGGCCTCGTGCACGAGAGCCGCGAGGACGTGGCCGGCGCGCTCGAGCACCTGCGCAAGGGCGTGGAGCTGTCGCCCAACGTTTTCCTCTGCCAGTTCAACTACGGCCGCGTGCTGGCGTCGGCGGGGCGCTTCCAGGAAGCCATCATGGCGCTGTCGACCGCCACGGGCCTCGAGCCGAAGAACCCGGACGGCTTCTACACGCTGGGCATCGCGTACAAGGAGGCGGGGCAGTACGAGAAGGCGCTCAAGGCCTTCGAGAAGGCGAAGGACCTCAACCCGAAGAGCGTGGACGCGTGGGCCACGCTCGCGGACGTCCTCTTCTCGGTGAAGGAGTTCAAGGCCGCGCGCGACATGCTGGACCTGGGCCTCAAGGCCGTGGGCGACCACCCGGCGCTGCTCGAGAAGGCCACCGCGTGCTGCATGATGCTGGGCGACGCCGACGCGGCCATCGAGTACGTGGAGCGCGAGCTCAAGGTGGTGCCGGACCACGCGCAGGCCTGGCTCAACCTCGCGGCGCTGCGGCTCCTCACGAAGGAGTTCGACAAGTCCGAGGCGGCGGCGAAGACGCTCCTCCAGAAGGACCCGAAGAACTGGGAGGCGTGGTTCCACCTCGGCAACCTCTACGAGGCCGTGCCCGCCGAGAAGGAAGCCGAGGAGGCCTACCAGAAGGCCGCCGCGCTCTCGAAGGACAACTGGAAGGTGCAGATGAACCTCGGCGCGCTCCTGGTGCAGAGTGAGGACAAGGCGAAGAACGCCGAGGCCGTCACCATCCTCGAGAAGGCGTTGGCGCTGGCGCCGAAGGGCGAGTGGCGCCCCACCTACAACCTCGCGCTCGCGTACGTGCGCGTCGGCAAGCAGGACAAGGCGCTCGAGCTGGCGAAGAAGATTCAGGAGGAAGCGCCGGCCGACGACCCGATGGTGGCCGAGGCGAAGAAGCTCGAGTCCAACCTGAAGGAAGCGAAGGCCTGACGGACGTGCGGTGGCTCTGGCCGCTGGCGGTCGCGCTGGGCCTCTCCGCCTGCAAAGCCTTCGAGCCCGGCCCGACGAACCTGGTGTGTGGCTGCGAGGCCGGCCCCTTCGCCCGGGGCGCGAAGTGCCACTGCGTGCTGCCGCTCCTCGAGACGAAGCCGTACACCGGCCGCGTCTTCAGCGACCTCATCAAGCAGGCGAACGACGTCCAGGTGGACGGGACGGTGTCGGTGACGCAGGGCGCGGTGGAGGTGTCCTTCGAGGGCCTGGGCGACGAGCGGCACCACGTGACGGCCCGCCCCGGCGCGCCTGCGAAGTTCACCGGCCGCGCCGCGGTGTACCGGCCCGCCGGCGCGAGCGACGACACGACGCTGCACTTCGAGTTCCGCGCGCTCGACGGCTCACCCCGGCAGGCGAAGGGCATCAGCCTCGACTTCGACTACCACGTCGGGGAGTGACGCCTCACCAGCGCGCGGTGACGGACACGCCGGCGCCACCCGGCAGCGGCGGGACGGCCGGCGTGGCGGCGGGCTTCAACGACGCCCTCGCCCAGGGCGACGTCGGCGGCGAGGAAAGCGCGGCTGGAACCACAGCGCGGCGGCGGTGATGGTGGCCGACGTCACATGCCGAACGGCCGGGCCTGGTTGCGGCCGAGGTCGTTGACGAACCAGCCGTCGGTGGACTGGAGGACGACCACCACCGCGAGGACGGCGTCGCGCTCCGGGCCGGCGAGGTCGGGCCGCAGGTACGCCTTGCCGCCCTGGAAGTACTCGAAGGTGGCCACCCAGCGCCCGTTGGCCTTCAGGTGAAAGCCCGTCGGGTACTGCGGAATGCCCTTCTCCATCTCGTCCGTCGACTCGAAGGCGACCTCGACGGGCCCGACGCGTGCGCTGCCGACGAAGACGTCCGCGCGCGGCTCCTGCACCTCCAACGCGAAGCCCGCGCCGCTGCAGGTGAGCGTGTGGCGGGAGAACTCGGTGCGACTGACGGTGACGCCCTCCTGGCGGGACAGGCACTCCACCGAGACGAGCGGCTGGCCGCCGCGCAGCACCGTCAGGTTCGAGCGTTGCTGCTGCGTCTCGCTGCCGCCCAGCTTCGCGCCGCCGTACTTCAGCGTGACGCTGTCGGAGCGCTGCGTGTCCTTCTTCACCTCGGGCACCTCGACGTCGAAGACCTTCGTCCGCTGGTTGATGCCGTGCTCGAATGTCCCGACGATGGGCGGCGCGTCGGTGTGGGGCACGCGCAGCGCCCGGGCGCAGCTGGAGGTGGTGGCGATGACAGCGAGGGCGACGAGGACGGTGTGCCGCATGAGAGGCTCCGGGGTGTGGGGTGTGCGGGGGCCCGAAGCAGCGGTCGGGCCAGCGACGGCGGGACGTGCTCTCGCGGGGTTGCCCGCCGCGCGACCGTCTCGCGACGTAGATGATCGCCACCGCAACGGACGGAGCGGACTCGCACAACCCACTGATTCGACGACGACTTCCGTGTGGCACAGGCCGTGGACAGGTGGGGCCGCACCCCCGGAGCGAACGCTCCTCAACCCCACGGAGAAACCCCATGTTCAAGCAGATGCTCTTCGCCACCTTCCTCGCCGGCGTCGCGCTCTCGTCGAGCGGCTGTGCCACCATCGTCGCGTCGCGGACCTCGCCGTACCAGGTCGTCTCCGCGGTGCCGGGCGCGGAGGTCCGCGTCAACGGCATGCCCGTCGGCCGCACGCCGACCACCATCGAAATCGACCGGAAGAATCCGCAGCGCATCGAGGTGTCGGCGCCGGGCCACTACTCGCAGACCTGTTGGCCGCGGACCTCCGTCGGCGTCGGCTACATCCTCGCGGACACGGCGATGTGCCTGCTCTTCTTCCCAATCGGCTGCATCGCGTACATCGACGCGAGCGGCGCGTGGAACAACGTCGAGGACCAGGTGTGCAGCGTGAACCTCCAGCCGGAAGCGCCGATGCCGGCGGCCGCGCCCGCGTACGCACCGGCCGCGGCGCAGGCCGCGTACCCGCCGCCTCCTCCTCCGCCGCCGCAGAACCTCGTGTACTGAGTCGTCGGCCAGCTGGCCATCACGCGGCCGGGCTTCCTCGCGGGGCGCGGCCGCTTCGCGTGTCGCGCCAAACCGCATGCCTCTCGAGCAGCCGGTTGATGGAGCTGCGGTCGAGGCCCGCGGCTGCCGCCGTGAAGAGCCGGCCTACCCGTAGCTCTCCGCGTGCACGCGCTGCCGCGGCAGGCCGAGCTCGTCGCGCAGAATCCCCCGCACCTCGTCAAGCATCGACTTCACGCCGCACAGCCACGCGTCCGGCGGGCTCGGCGACGCCGCCACCAACGCCTCCCACAGCGGGCGCACGTGCTGCTGTACGCGGCCGCTTCGTCCCGCCCACGCTGGCGGCGGGCGCGACAACGTCACTTCCAGCCGGAAACACGAATGCGCCCGCTCGAGCGCGCGCAGCTCGTCCTCCCACAGCACGTCCTCCGGCGTGCGCACGCCGAGCAGCACCCACAGGGGCTCCGTCCGCCCCGCGCGCAGCGCGTCGTGCACCATCGCGCGGAAGGGCGCGAGGCCGGTCCCCGTCGCGATGAAGAGGGCCGGTGCGCTCGTCTCGAGCGGCCGCACGAAGTGCCCCTGCGGGCCCATCGCCTCCAGCGCCCCGCCCACCGCCATCTCGTGCAGGTAGCCGGAGGCCGGCCCCTCGTCGACGCGCGTCACTGCCAGCTCGAAGCGCGCCGTCCCTTCCGGCGGCGACGCGATGGAGTACGACCGCCGCAGCGGACGGCCCTTCTCGTCCTGCACCGGGAAGCGCAGCTGCACCCACTGCCCCGCCTGGAAGTGGAACGGCGCGCCGCCCACGCGCTCGAACGTCATCGCGCGCACGCGCGACGTCATCAGCGACGCGGCGACCAGCCGGACCTCGAATGTCTCGGGCGAAGGCAGCATGTCCCCTCCCATAGCAGCCGCGGCGGGCGCGCGCCTCGAGCCGGCGGCCTCTGGCAGACTCGCGCCGTAACGACGCGCGGAGGCGTGCCCACGCTGGCGGTGCTCGCGGCCGCGGAGGGGCGCGACGTGCCCGTGCGCCGCTTCGCGCTCGACGGGGACGGCGTGGCGCTGGTCATCGACGGTCACCACCTCGCCTTCCAGCCGCTGCCCGCCGACGTCTCCGCCTGGGCGCGCGTGCAGCGCGAGGGCGACGGCTGGCGCTTCGAGCCCGGCCGCCCCGCGTGAGGGCACCCGCGTGGACGTCGACTCGGTGCGGGCCGCGGACCTGCTGAAGACGTGGGTCGACGGGGGTGCCGCCGGCGCGGTGTCCCGCATCACCTGCGCGTGAGCGTCATTGGTGCTGCCAGTCGGCGTCGCCGGCCAGCGTGAGTACGTCGCCCGACGCGAGGTACGCCGCCGCGGCCGGGTCGCCCTTGAGCTGCGCGTCCAGGAAGGCCAGCACGGCGGAGCGCAGCGCGTACGAGATGCGCTGCAGCCGCGGGTCCGTCGAGGTGAGGTCCTCGAGGTTGTAGGTTGAGTGGCCCCCGACACCCGGCGGTAGCTTCGAGTAGAGGAGCCACCGCGTGCCGTCGGCGGGCTGTCGTTCCCACGAGACGCGACGGACGGGGCCGGTGAGGCCGGGCTTGGTCGGCTTCACGTCGTTGTCTCCCGTCGCCGTGAAGACGGGTCCCCGCACCTGGTCCCAGGAAGAGTTCCCCGTCTCGGCGAAGAAGCCGCCGTACCCAGGCCCGGTGGGGCTCAGCGCCACCGCGGCGACGGGGAGGTTGTGCGGCGACGAGTACAGCGGCGCCGAGGCCGAGGGGTGGAAGGTGGCCCCGTGCATGATGAGCGGGGCGCGCGATCCCGCCGACCAGCCCATCACCGCGACGTGGGCGAGGTCGACCTGCGGGCCGCCCGCCATCTCCAGCGTCTGCTTCAGCGCCGGCAGCGCGTCGAGCACCGCCGTGAGGTCGCGCGCCTTCACCAGCGCCAGCAGCCCGTCGGTGTCGTCGTCCGTCGGCGCCACGCACTCGCTCATGGGGACCTGGGCCAGCCCGCACAGCGTCACGCCGGCGTCGGTGTCCAGGCCGACGTGCCCGACGTTCACCGTCAGGAAGCCGTGCTGGGCGAGCGACTCGGCCCACTCGGTGCTTTGCAGGTGTCCCTGGTCGAGGAGGCCGCCGCCGTGCGAGTACACGACGACGGGGAACGGGCCGCTGCCCGCGGGCACCCGGGCGAGGAGCGGCAGCACGCGCCCGGTGACGGGGTCGGTGATGGTGCTCTGTCGCTGGGTGAAGGTGCCGGCACCGACGGGGTAGTTGCACGCGGGCAGGTTGGCTTCGCTGCAGCCGCCGTCGGGGTTGCCGCTGCCGCCCCCGGTGCCGCCGTCCGCCGTACCGCCGCCGCCACCCATCGCGCCGCCGCCGCCTCCGCCGCCCGTCGCGGTGCCGCCGCCCGAGCCGCCGTCGCCACGCGACGTGCTGCCGCCGCAGCCGAAGAGGGCCAACGCCAGGGCCGCGGCGAGGGGAATGAAGACACGACGGGTCGACGCCCACAGGGTCATCTCGTCTCCGGGGGACTGCGGGGAAGGGCGCCAGTCTCGAGGCACAATATCAACCCGCGAGGCGCGGAACAGTTGCGCGCGGGCGCCACCCGAGAGATGTCGCGGCCATGAGCGACGTGTCGGACGCAGGCTTCTGGGAGGCGCGCTACCACTCGTCGCAGACGGGCTGGGAGAAGGGCCGCTGCGCGCCGCCCATCGTGCGCATGCTGAAGGAAGGCTTCCTGACGAAGGGCGCGCACGTCGCGGTGCTGGGCGCCGGGCGCGGCCACGAGGCGCTCGAGGCCGCGGCGCTGGGCTTCGAGGCCACCGCCGTCGACTTCGCGGAGCCCGCCATCGAGGCCACGCTGGTCGCCGCCGGACAGCGGAAGCTGGACGTGGAGACGCTGCTGCAGGACGTCTTCACGCTGGGCGCGACGCACGAGGCGACGTTCGACGCGGTGCTCGAGCACACGTGCTTCTGCGCCATCGACCCCGCGCGCCGCGACGAGTACGTCGAGGTGGTGCACCGCGTGCTGAAGCCCGGCGGCGTCTTCTTCGGGCTCTTCTTCGCGCACGGCCGGCCGGGCGGGCCGCCCTTCGACACCTCGGAGGCGGAAGTGCGCCGCCGCTTCGAGCCCCGCTTCGTCGTCGAGCGCCTCGTGCGCGCGAAGGACTCCTTCGCCGACCGCGCCGGCGAGGAACTGGAATTCATCTTCCGCAGAAAGGGCTGAGCCAAGCGGTGTAAGCGTGCGCTGCCATGCGCTGCCTCGCCGCCAGCCTTCTCGTCCTCTCCGCCTGCGCCACCGCGCCGCGCCCGCTGCACCAGCCGCCGCCCGGCCTCGAGAAGTACGCCCAGGGCATCGACTGGCAGGCGGCCGGCGACGAGACGGCGCAGCTGCTGTCGGCGTACCTCCAGGTGGACACGATGAATCCGCCCGGCAACGAGACGCGGGGCGCGGAGTTCCTCAAAGCGCGGCTCGCGCAGGAAGGCATCGACGCCGCCATCCACGAGTTCGCGCCGGGCCGCGGCACGCTCATCGCGCGGCTGCCCGCGACGAAGCCATCGGGCGAGAAGCCGCTGTGTCTCATGTCGCACATCGACGTGGTGACGGCCGAGGCGTCGCGGTGGCCGGCGGACAGGCAGCCGCTCTCCGGCGCCATCGTCGACGGCGTGGTGTGGGGCCGCGGCGCGCTGGACACCAAGGGCCTCGGCGCGGTCGAGTTGGAAACCGTCCTGCTGCTCAAGCGCCGCCAGGTGCCGCTCACCCGCGACGTCATCCTGCTGGCCGTCGCCGACGAGGAGGTGGGCGAGGGCGGCATGCGGCAGCTCGTCGACCAGCTGTGGGACGGTGTGGACTGCGGGCAGCTCGTCAACGAGGGCGGCATCGGCATCAAGGACGCGCTGGTGCCGGGCCAGACGGCCTTCGCCATCTCCGTCGCGGAGAAGGGCGCGGTGTGGCTGCGCGTGAAGGCGTCGGGCGAGGCGGGGCACGGCAGCACGCCCACCGACGAGCGCGCCCCGGTGCGCCTGGTGCGCGCGCTCGAGCGCATCACCCGCCGCGAGTCGAAGCCGACGCTGCACCCCGCGCTGTACGAATTGCTCCGCCGCGCCGGCGAGCAGGCCGGCGGCTTCACCGGCTTCGTGCTGCAGCGGCCCGCGCTGGTGGACGCCTTCGTGGTGAAGACGATACTGAAGAAGCCCACCACGCGCGCGATGGTGACGAACACCTGCCAGGTGACGGGCTTCGAAGGGAAGGGCAGCGCGACGAACGTGGTGCCGTCGGAGGTGCGCGCCATCCTCGACTGCCGCATCCTCCCCGGCGTGACGTCCGAGGAGCTTTTGGCCGAGCTCGAAGGCCTGCTGGCCGACCTCCCGGGCCTCGAGCTCGAGGTGGACCACGGCTTCGCCGCCGAGGCCTCGGACTGGGACGACGCCTTCTTCGATGCGCTGGCGCGGCACGCCGTGGAGGGGCGCGACGACGCGGTGGCGGGCCCGACGGTGTCGCCCGGCTACACCGACTCCATCCTCGCGCGGAAGAAGGGCACCCGCGCGTACGGCTTCGCGCCCTTCGAAATCACCGCCGAGGAGCTCGCCACCATGCACGGCCGCGACGAGCGCGTGTCGGTGGCGAACCTGCGCCGCGGCGTCGAGGTGCTCTACAAGGCCGTCGTCGACGTGGCCGCGGCTCCCTGAGCGCCCGAGGCCATTTCCGGCCAGCGGTGGCTTTTCGTGGTATTCCCAGGGAGTGGACGGAGCGCCATGACGAGCGGACTCGGCGCGGTGTTGACGTATGTGCTTCTCACCGCGCTGTGGAGCGTCATCCTCGGAGTCTACGTTCGCCAATACCGCGCGGCGCGCGACGACGCCCTCATCGCGTTGCTGTTGTCCGTCCTCATCCTGGACGCCGTGAAGAGCGTGGTGGAAAGCGCCTACTTCGGGTTGGTGTGGGGCGCGAACTACGGTTGGCTGCCGGTTTCCTTCGCCGTCCTCGCCAGGCCCGAATTCCTCACGGCGGTGAAGTGGCTCAACGTCACCGTGGCCGTGGTGGTGCTGGGCCGGCTGGTGCGCCGATGGCTGCCCACGGAAATGGCCGAGCGCGCCGCGCGGCGGGCCCAGGCCGAGCGCCTGCGCCGCGAACAAGAGGAGAGTCTGCGCGCGGCGAGAGAGAGCGAGGCGCGCTTTCTCCTCGCCTCGGACGCGAGTCGCGACTTCGTTTGGGACGCGGACCTGCGCAGCGGGAGTCTCTACCACTCGCCGCGCCTGCCAGAGCTGCTCGGCCACTCGCCGGAGGCGTGGGCGGAGCTGAAGGCCCGGTGGATCGACACGGTGGTGCACGAGGAGGACCGCCAGCGCCTCCGCGAGGCCATCGTCGCCGCGCTCAAGGGCGCGACGCCGAACTTCGAGACGAGATTCCGCATGGTGACGAAGGACGGGCGCGTCCTCGTCCTGCAGGCGCACGGGGCCTGTCTGCGCGACGAGGGCGGCCGGGCGACGCGCTTCACCGGCTTCTTGCGCGACGTGACGCGCGAGGTCGCCGCCGAGGCGCAGCGCCTCGAGGTGCAGAAGCTGGAGAGCCTCGGACTCCTCGCGGGCGGCGTCGCGCACGACTTCAACAACCTGCTGGCCGTCATCACCGCAGCCGTCGGCCTCGCCCGCAGCCACGAAAGGAGCGGGCGGGCCGTGGGCGAAGAGCTGCACACCATCGAGCTGGCCGTCACCCGCGCCACGGCCCTCACCCGGCAGCTCCTCGCGTACATCGGTCAGGGCGCCCACCGCCGTGAGAACATCGACCTCAACGGGCTGGTGGGCGCGATGGGCGAGTTGTTGTCGGTGTCGGCCTCTCGAAAAGTCGCCTTTCACACGCGGCTGCAGGCGGACCTGCCGCTCGTCGAGGCAGACGAAGGCCAGCTTCAGCAGGTGGTGATGAACCTCATCAGCAACGCGGCCGATGCGATGGCGGACCGCGAAGGCGCCCTCACCCTGGAGACGGACGCGCTGGAGCTTCGCGAGCCGCTCCGGGACGCCATCGGGGCGCCGCTTACGGGCAAGGTGGTCCGCCTGCGCGTCATCGACACCGGCAAGGGCATGACGCCGGAGGTGCGGGCCCGCATCTTCGACCCTTTCTTCTCGACGAAGGGACCGGGACGGGGCCTGGGCCTCGCGGCGGTGCTGGGCATTCTGAAGAGCCATGGTGGCGCCCTCACCATCGACACCGCGCCCGGGCAGGGGACGACGTTTTCGGTGTACCTGCCGCAGTCGCTCGCCCCTGCGAAGCCGAGGCCGCCCCCGCAGGACCGGCCTGCCGCCGAGTCCGATGGCTCCCCCGGCCTCGAGGTGTTGGTGGTGGACGACGAGGTGCTGCTGCGCCGCGCCGCCTCGCGTCTCCTCACCTCGATGGGCTGCACCGTCACCGAGGCGTCCACCGGCGCCGAAGCCGTCGCGCGGGTGATGGAGCGCCCGTCGCGCTTCGGCCTGGTGTTGATGGACTACACCATGCCCGAGATGAATGGCGCGGAGGCCTCGCGGCGGCTCGCGGCCATCGCCCCAGACGTCCCGGTGGTGCTGAGCAGCGGCTACGCGGACTCGGTGCCCGGTGTGCTTCCACCCGGGGTGAGGCTCCTCCCGAAACCCTGGGACCTGGCGGCGCTGCAGGCGTTGGTGCGCGAGACGAAGCTTCGGCCCGGCGCGTCCACAGCAGGCCCCGGGACGTAGGGGAATCCGGCTATACCCCGCCCATGCGCATCGTCTGCATGGGTGGCGGGCCTGCGGGCCTCTACTTCGGCCTGTTGATGAAGAAGGCGTTCCCCGAGGTGGAGGTGGACGTCTACGAGCGCAACCGGCCCGATGACACGTTCGGCTGGGGCGTCGTCTTCAGCCGCGAGACGCTGGGCAACCTCGCCGAGGCCGACGAGGCCAGCTACGTCGAAATCGAGAAGCGCTTCGTCTATTGGGACGACATCGAGACGCACGTCGGCGGCCAGAAGGTGGTGTCCACCGGGCACGGCTTCTGCGGGCTGTCGCGGAAGGACCTGCTCCGCGTGCTGCAGGACCGCTGCGGGCACCTGGGCGTACGCATGCACTTCCAGCAGGAGCTGCCGCCGGAGCCGCTGCCGAAGGCGGACCTCGTCGTCGCCTGCGACGGCGTGCACAGCGCGGTGCGCGTGCGCTACGCCGACGACTTCCGGCCGTCGCTCGACTGGCGCAAGTGCAAGTTCATCTGGCTGGGCACCACCAGGCCCCTCACCGCCTTCACCTTCCTCTTCAAGGACACGAAGCACGGCCTCTTCCAGGTGCACGCGTACCCCTTCACGAAGGAGCCGATGAAGCCGTCGGGCGCGCTGTCGACGTTCATCGTCGAGTGCCGCGAGGAAGTCTGGAAGCGGGCCGGCCTCGACCAGATGAGCGAAGAGCAGTCGGTCGCGTTTCTCGAGGAGCTCTTCAAGGACGAGCTGGCCGGCCACAGGCTGTGCCCGAACAAGTCCATCTGGCGCACGTTCCCCACCGTGCGCTGCGAGCGCTGGCGCCGCGGCAACGTGGTGCTGATGGGCGACGCGGTGCACACCGCGCACTACTCCATCGGCTCGGGCACCAAGCTGGCCATGGAGGACGCGATGGCGCTGGTGCAGGCCTTCCGCCAGGTGGGCCTCGACGTCGAGCAGGCGCTCGACACCTACGAGGCACAGCGCAAGCCCGAGGTGGCGCGCCTGCAGAAGGCCGCGCAGACGAGCCTCGAGTGGTTCGAGAACGCCGCGCGCTACCTCGAGCAACCGCCGCTGCAGTTCACCTTCAACCTGATGACGCGCTCCAGGCGCATCACCTGGGACAACCTGCGCCGGCGCGACGGGGCGCTGGTGGCGCACGTCGACCGCTGGTTCGCCGACACGCACGGCACGCCGAAGAACTCCGACGGCAGCGCGCCGCCGCCGCTCTTCGCGCCCTTCAAGCTGCGCGACCTGGTGCTGAAGAACCGCGTGGTGCTGTCGCCCATGTGTCAGTACTCGGCGGTGGACGGCGTGGTGGGCGAGTGGCACCTGGTGCACCTCGGCTCGCGCGCGCTGGGCGGCGCCGGGCTGGTGCTGACGGAGATGACGGACGTCTCGCCGGAGGGCCGCATCACCCACGGGTGCGCGGGCCTGTGGAACGACGCGCAGGCGCAGGCGTGGAGGCGGGTGGTGGATTTCGTGCACGCGCACGCGAAGGTGCCCATCGGCGTGCAGCTGGCGCACGCGGGTCGCAAGGCGAGCTGCCAGCGGCCCTGGGAAGGCGATGGGCCGCTCGGCGCGCACGAGCAGCCGTGGCAGCCGCTCGGGCCGTCGGCGCTGCCGTACAAGCCGGATTGGCACGTGCCGAAGGAGATGACGGCGGACGACCTCGCGCGCGTGAAGCAAGCCTTCGTCGATGCGGCGAAGCGGGCCGACGCGGTGGGCTTCGACTTCGTGGAGTTGCACGCGGCGCACGGCTACCTCTTGTCCAGCTTCCTGTCGCCGTTCACCAACCGGCGCGCCGACGCGTACGGCGGCTCGCTCGAAAACCGCATGCGCTTCCCGCTGGAGGTGTTCGACGCGGTGCGCGCGGTCTGGCCGAAGCACAAGCCGATGGGGGTGCGCGTGTCCGCCACCGACTGGCTGGAGCCCGACGGGCAGACGCTGGAGGACACCATCGCCTTCGCGCAGGCGCTCAAGACGCGCGGCTGCGACGTCATCGACGTGTCGTCGGCCGGCAACGTGCCGGAGTCGAAGGTGGAGTACGGCCGCATGTACCAGGTGCCCTTCGCGGAGGCCGTGCGCCACGCAGCGCGCATTCCGGTGATGGCGGTCGGCGGCATCCAGGGCGCGGACCACGTCAACACCATCATCGCGGCGGGGCGCGCGGACTTGTGCGCGCTGGCGCGGCCGCATCTGTCGGACCCCTACCTCACGCACCGCCACGCGCAGGCCGAGGGCGTCGACGGCGTCGACTGGCCGCCGCAGTACGCGGTGGTGCGGCCGCGCCCGGCGCCGCGCGCCACGAAGGGCGCGCTGCCGTCGCAGCGGAACTAGAGTCAGAAGGACACGTCGGCCCAGTCGACGCGGAGGGCGCGGTTCTCTCCGTCGCGTTTCACCGCCACCTGGAAGAGGAGGTGCGCGTGCGTCGCATCGAGTTGGTCGACGTTCGTCTGTCCCGACAGCTCGTAGACGTCTCCGACGCGGCCGAGCGGGCAGCGGTCGAAGAGGGGCGAGGCCGGCTGGCTGTCTTGCTCGAGCTCGACCCACGCCGCGCCGCCCACCGTCATCGACACCTCGACCTTCGACGAGCACGCGGCGAGGAGGATGATGTCGTACTGCCCGGGCGTGTCGTCGCGAACCTGGGAGAGGTCCAGGCGTGCGTGCACCTCGGTGAGGGCCGCGTCGAAGATGCGCGCGCCGTCGATGCCGGTGACGTCCACCGACACCTGCTGCCGCGTGCCCTGCACCGCCACGGTGGCGGGGAAGGGGCGGTCGTCGACGGTGAAGCGCAGCGCGGGCGTCGTCGTCGTCTGCGGCGCTCCACAGGACGCAGCCGTCGCGAGGAGCAACGACGTCAGCAGGCCGGGGAGCGCGGGGCGCATGGTGCGCGCCTTGTACCGTGGAGTGCGGCCGGCGTTCATTCCGTCACCACGCGCTCGCTGATGAGGCCGAAGAAGGACGAGGCGCCCGAGAAGGCCCAACCGAGGTGCGTCGCGCAGTGCGCGCAGTGGGCGAAGCGCCAGGCGCAGGCGGTGAACCAGCTCGCCTCCAGCGTGGGGGCGCCGTGGACGTGGCAGCCCGGCGCGTCCCGGTAGCAATCGAAGATGAAGAGGACGCCCGCGGGGTTGACGCGCGCGTGCGTCGCGCGGCCGTCCACGACCACGCGGAGCGACGCGTCGGTGATGACGTGGGCGCAGCGCCGGCAGAGGACCGGGTGGCGGCGGGCCGCGTCGAGGTCGCCGGTCTGCTGCGCGGTGACGAGGCCGGTGCCGGGCGTGCGCGCGGTGTCGAAGAGGACGAGGTCCGGCGTGGCGGAGCTGAGGTGAAGCACGGCGGCCTCCTTCCGTTGTTGGCACCGTACTTCGTTGCGCCGGGGGCAGCAGGCTGTCCCGGGGGCTTCGCCGAGTCGGACGAGACATGGGCCGTCGCCCCACGCCCGGTCGTGCAAATGCACACCACGCCTTCCGTCGAGGCCGATGCCGTCCCCGGGCGACACCACCGCCCGGCGACACTGCCATATGGTGCGCGCCATGACGCACCGACTCGCGGGCTACCACGTCCGCTACCTCGAGCCGGAGGCGCTGCGCGCCTTTCTTCGCGGCGACGGGGCGGCGCCGGGCCGCCGCTTCCTCGCCTCCTTCGACGCCGCCGCGTGGGCGTCGGCCGTCGCCGCCACCGCCGACGCCGGCACGCTGGGCGACGCCGCCGCGTGCGCGCTCGCCGACGCGGTGCTGCGCGCGGGCGAGCCCGGGGGCTTCATCGACGCGGAAGGTGCCGACGTGGACGACGTCGCCTACGCGGTGACGGCGGCGGCGGGGCAGGTGCTGGGTGACGCGACGGCCGGCGAGCGCCTCCTGTCCGGCGGCCTGTTCGACCGCGTCGGCGCCGGCCGGCACGCGCTGGGTTCCATTCCCCTGCGCGTGCTGGTGCAGCAGCTGGACAAGAAGGCGCTCGACGCCGCGCGGCGCTCGGCGCAGGCCGCCTGGCTCTCGGAGCTGCTCAACACCCTGGACAGCGCGCTCCTCGTCGCCGCGCGCGCCCCCGAGGCCCACCTCGTGCTGGTGCCCGAGTGGACGGGCGCCGCCGTCGACGGCGGTGACGCGCACGACGGGGACGAGACGGGAGGGGACGGCGCGGGCGCGAGGGACGAGCCTCTGCCGCTGGTGGAGATGTTGCGCGAGGCCGCCGCGATGGCCGCGACCGACCTCGTCTTCGTCGCCGGGGCGCCGCCCACCGTGTATGGCCCCTTCGGTCGCAAGCCGCTGCGCGACGTGCTGCTCGCTCCGGAGGACTCGCGGCGCCTCGCCTTTTCCTTCCTCACGGACGCGCAGGTGGAGCGCTTCGAGCGCCAGGGCACGTTGCTGACGGGCTTCGGCGTGCGCGGCGTCGGGCGCTACCGCCTCGCGCTGACGCGGGAGCGCGGCCTGGTGGCCGCCAGCCTGCGCGTGTTGCCCCAGCGCCCGCCGGCCCTGGACCACCTCGGCCTCCCCGAGCGCTTCACGCAGGCGCTCACCAACCTCGAGCGCGGCCTCATCGTCATCGGCGGCACGCCGGGCAGCGGGCGCTCCACCACGTTGGCGGCGCTGTGCCAGGCGCTGCTGGACTCTGGCGCGACGCTGGCCAGCGTCGAGGAGCCGCTGGCCTTTCCGCTGAAGGCCGTGGCCGGCCTCGCCCGGCAGGTGGACGCCGCGGAGGACGTCGCCGCCCCCGCCGCCGTCCGCGCCCTGCGCCTGGGGCCCATCGACGTGCTGGCGCTCGACCTCGTGGACGACGAGGCGGCCTGCGAGCTCGCCCTGGACGCCGCCGCCGAAGGGCGCCTCGTGCTGCTGGCCCTGCGCGGCGCCACCGTGACGTCGCTGGTACACCGCCTCGTCGCCGCAGACGCGCGCCTGCAGCGCCGACGCCTGTCGGAGACGCTCGCCGCCGTGCTGTGCCAGACGTTGCTGCCCACCGACGCGGGCGACGGCTGGCAGGTGGAGGCCGAGGCGCTGATTCCCTCGGAGGCGCTGCGCCGTCACCTGCGGGCGCTCGACACCATGCCCCCCGCGGCGGTGCTGGAAGACGACGGCGAGCGCTGAAGGCGCCTACTGCGGGTTGCAGCCCGTGCCGCAGGTCCCGCACACGACGGCGTAGGGGTCGGTGAAGCTCTGGCAGCTGCCGGCGCTGCAGGTGTACGTCGTCTCCGACCGGTACTTGATGCAGTCCGGAGTGAAGCACGTGCAGGGGCCGAGGGTGGGCGTTCCGCATTCCGTGCCGTCGGTGTTGCGCGCGCAGCCCGACGTGTCCGTCTCGGTGGAGCCGTTGGACCCGCAGGTTCCAGCGTTGCACGTGAAGGTGGTGACGCTTCGCGTCCGGCTCCCCGAGTTGTCGCACGTCGCCGCGTAGTTGCAGGCGCTCCACGCGCCGTACTGCGTCGTGCCGCAGGACTGGCCGTTGGTGTTGCGGCTGCAACCCATGGTGTCTGTTTCCGTCGACGTGGACGCGTTGCAGGTGCCCGCCTGGCAGGTGTACGTCGTCACGCTGCGCGTGCGGCTGCCGGAGTTGCTGCAGGTGTCGCTGTAGCTGCACGTGGTGTAGCTGCCGTACTGTGTGGTGCCGCACGAGCTGCCGTTCGTGTTGCGCGCGCAGCCGGCGGTGTCCGTCTCCGTCGTCGTCGAGGGCTCGCAGGTGCCCGAGGCGTTGCAGGCGTACGTCGTCACGCTGCGGGTGCGGGTGCCGGAGTTGCTGCAGGCGTTGGCGTAGCTGCAGGCGCTCCACGCGCCGTACTGGGTGGTGCCGCAGGACTGGCCGGTGGTGGTGCGGCCGCAGGCGGAGGTGTCCGTCTCCGTCCGCGTGTCGGTGTTACAAGCGCCGCTGCCGCAGGTGTACGTCGTCACCGTGCGGGTGCGGCTGCCCGAGGTGGAGCACGTGTTGGCATAGCTGCACGTGCTCCAGGCACCGGTGGTGGTGGTGCCGCAGGACTGGCCGGTGGTGGTGCGGCCGCAGGCGGAGGTGTCCGTCTCTGTCGCCGTGACGGTGCCGCAGGTGCCGTTGCTGCACACGGCGTCGGTGCGGGTGCGGGTGCGGCTGCCCGTCTCGCTGCACTGGCCCGCGTAGCTGCAGCTGCTCCACGCGCCGAAGGTGGACGAGCCGCACGAGGTGCCGTTGGTGGCCCGGTTGCAGCCCGCGGTGTCCGTCTCCGTCGTCATCACCATGCCGCAGGTGCCGCCCGCGCAGACGGCGTCGGTGCGGCTGCGGGTGCGCGAGCCGGTGGTGGCGCAGGCGTCGGCGTAGCTGCACGCCGTCCACGCGCCATAGGTGGTGGTGCCGCAGCTGGCGCCTTCGGTGACGCGGGTGCAGGCCTGCGACTCGGTCGTAGACGTCGGCTGGCACGCGCCGGTGCCGTTGCAGGACTGGTCCGTGCGCGTGCGCGTCTGGGTGCCGCTCGTCGCGCAGGTGGAGCCCGCCGAGCAGGTGCTCCAGTTGCCGTACGTCGTCTGCCCGCAGGAGGTGCCGGATGACGCGAAGCCATTGGGCGGACAGTCCGCCGAGGTGCCGGTGCACCGCTCCTCGACGTCACAGCTGTCGACCGCCGCGCGGCACACGCGCGAGGCGCCCAGCAGCGTGCAGGTGCCGTTGGCCGACGCGCCGTTCGCCACGCTGCAGGCGTCGCAGGCACCGCCGCACGCCGTGTCACAGCACACGCCGTCGGCGCAGAAGTTGGAGAGGCACTCGCCGGCGGCGCCGCACGGTGCGCCCAGCGCCTTCTTCGCCGCGCAGTACTGGCCGCTGCAGAAGGTGTTCGGGGGGCAGCCGCTCGAGCAGAGGATGGGGCAGTCGGGCAGCGTGCCGTTGCACACCACCGTGCCACCGCACGCGGGGCTACCCGGGTCGTTCGCCGGCGCCGGGCGGCAGGTGCCTTCCTGCCCGGCGAGGTTGCAGCGGTCGCAGCTGCCGGTGCACGCGCTGTTGCAGCACACGCCGTCCGCGCAGAAGCCGGAGGCGCACTCGGGGCTGGACGCGCACGCGGCGCCGTCGGCCTTCAGCTGCACGCAGGCGCCGTTCGCGTTGCAGTAGCGGCCGGGCGCGCACTGGCGCTGGCTGGTGCACGTCGTCGGGCAGGTGCCGTTGACGCCGTCGCAGGCGTAATCGCCGCAGGCGGCGACGGTGGTGGCTTCCGGAGACGGGGTGCAGCGGCCTTCCGTGCCCGTCGCGTCGCAGCGCTCGCACGGGCCGGTGCAGGCGCTGTTGCAGCAGACGCCGTTGGCGCAGAAGTTGGACGCGCACTGGCCGTTCTCGCTGCAGGCGCCGCCGTTGGAGACGAGCACCTGGCAGGCGCCGCCGACGCAGCGCTGGCCGGAGCCGCAGTCGACGCACGCGTTGCCGTCGACGCCGCACGCCGTCACCTGGTCGCCCGAGACGCACGCGGTGCCGTCACAGCAGCCGGTGCACGAGGTGGCGTCGCACGTCGGCGCGCCGCCTCCGCCCGAGCCGCCGCCTACCGCGCCACCACCGCCGCCGGTGCCACCGCCCGAGCCGCCACCGCTTCCGCCGCCGGTGCCGCCGCCGCTCCCGCCACCGGAGCCGCCGCCCGTCGTCCCCGGCGGGACGCAGTTGCCGCTCTGGTCGCACTGGTAGCCCTTGAGGTTCGTCGGATCGACGCACGCGGCCAGGATGAAGGCCGCGAGGAGGGAGAGGCCCGCGAAGTTGAGGCGCTGCGTGACGGTCTTCATGACTCCGGTCTCGTGGAGAGGGGGCACTGCCGGCCGCCTTTCATCGTAGATCGCCCTCCGACGCCACGCCGCTCGTCGGCGCTGCGCGCTGTGGGGCGATGTGGGCTGGAGAAACGCCATGACGAGGAAGGGACGAGCGGCTGTCAGCCGCCGACGGGGACGCGGCTGGAGGCGGAAGCGTCGCGGCGGCGGGCGCGCGCCTTCTACGAACACCGCGCCACCGCGGAGTGGCTCGAGGACCTCGCGCCGCTCGGCACCGACGCGAACAAGCCATTCCTCGAGGTGGCGCCCGCGCTCATCGCCGTCTTCCAGCAGGACGACACGCCGGAGGAACGGCCCGACGGGCGCGAGGTGCGCCACAAGCACGACGACGTGTCCGAGTCCGTCGGCATCGCGGTGGGGCTGTTGCTCGCGCCGCTGCACCAGGCGGGGCTCGCCACGCTGACGCACACCCGCAGCCCGATGGGCTTCTCGGCGACGTGCCGCGCCGGCCGAAGCACGAGCGCGCGTACCTGCTCATCCCCCTTGGCGACCCGGCGGAGGGTGCCCAGGTGCCGCTGCTGGAGAAGAAGTCGCTCGACGAGCTGCGCGTCATCCTGTGACGGGCACCGGGAGAGGTCGCCGCACGCGCGCGGCGTCCTCGGCGTGGGTCCGGCACGCCGTGCCCGCCCCGTGCCCGCTCCCGCCACGCGCCGCGCGGAGGTGGCTCGACGTCGGGAACGATTCGCCAATCCCTCGGGCGCTCGCGTGACGTCGCTCGGCGCGCACCATGGCGCCTGCCATCGCCGCGCCCGGGGCACCCCGTTTCCGCGGCTCAGCACCGCTCCTGCGCGTCACCGCCGCTTCGTGCGCACCGGGAGGATGTCGCTGCGCTCGCGCAGGGCCCGCAGCGCCCCGGCGAGGGTGTCCGTCTCCACGGCCGGCGGCGGGGGCGCGCCTCGGCCGCCCGCCAGCGCGCGGTAGATGGGTGGGAGGCTGCGCACCGGCCGCGACACCACGTGGACGAGGAGGCGCAGCGCGTCGCGCACCTTCGGCCAGTCCACCGCGTCGGGCGCCGCGTCCGCCAGCGCCGCGCGGCGCAACAGGCCGTCCCAGCCGCCCACCGTCGGCGCGCGCTCCTGCGGGAGCCCTGTCAGCTCGTGCGCCAACTCGAGCAGCGCGGCCCGGGGCGCGGGGACGCCTTCATCGGCGAGGCGCGCCTGCGCGTCACGCTCGCGGCGCAGGAGGTAGCGGAACACCGCGAAGCGCTCGCGGGGGCGCGCCGTCGCCGGCGCCAGCCGCGCCGCCAGCACCGCGTCGATGCGGGCGAGCGCCGTGGCGCGCCAGAAGTGCGCGTGCAGCACCTGGTGCAGCCCCTCGGCGTCCGCCACGCGCGGCACGTGCCGGGCCCGGCGTTCGACGGCGCGCCGCAACCCGCCCGTGGGGTCGACCTTCGTCAGGCGTCCGAGTACGAGGTCGAGGGCGAGCTCGCCGAGCGGCCACGCCCCCACGAGGTCGTCCCACTCGAGCAACTCGACCGGGAGGACGTGCGCGGGCTCGAGCGGCCGGCTGAAGAGGCGCTCGACGGCGACCCCGAAGTCGAGCACCTGTGACACCTCGGGAGACACCGAGGAGGACAGCAGCTCCTTCGCGAGCGCCCAGCGCTGGCCCGGCAGCACGAGGCGCGGGGCGAACAGCACGCGCTCGCCCAGCGAGAGCAGCTTGTCTTTCAGCGTGGCGCGGGCGCCCGCGTCACCCAGCCGCCGGTCCACCAGTGCGCGGAGCTCGTCGCGCAGCCCGGCCACCTCGCGGAGGCACGCCACGGTGGCGGTCTCCTCCGGCCAGCCCTCGGCGTCGGCGCGCCGGAGCGCGTGGTCGAGGGTCGCGTCGACGTCGGCCTGGGTGCGCGCCACCTCGCGCAGCACGTCGCGGTTGCGGCGCAGCTTGTCTTTCCAACCCAGGCCGCCGAGCGCGGCCACCAGCGCCCGGTAGCGCAGGCGCGTGGCGTCGAGCAGCTCGGCCCCGCCTTCGAGGCGTACGCGCAAGCTCGCGTCGTCGATGCCCACGGGAATTGAGGCTACACGACGGGGCGCCGCGCCGCGGCTCGACTCGCTGGCGGCGGGCACGTAGAAGGCCGCGCACGCGATGCGGCTGTTGTCTCTCACCTACGAGCGCTTCCGGAACCTGGGCCAGGTGACGCTCGAGCCCAGCGCGCGCACCACCGTCGCGGTGGGGGAGAACGGGCAGGGCAAGACGAATCTCCTCGAAGGGCTGTACTTCCTCGCCACGCTGAAGCCGCTGCGCGCGGGCCGCCTGCAGGAGTTGGTGCAGTTCGGCGCGGCGTCCGCGCGGGTGAGCGGCCGCTTCCTGTTGTCGGGCGCGGAGCGCGACATCGCCGTGGAGGTCATCCCCGGCGGGCGCACCGCCTTCGTCGACGGCAAGCGCGCGCCGTCGCTGGAGGCGTACTTCGGCGGCGTGTCGGTGGTGGCCTTCACGCCGGACGACTTGTCGGTGGTGAAGGGCGGCCCCGACGGACGGCGGGCCTTTCTCGACCGCAGCGTCTTCAACCGCTTCCCCGCGTACCTCGATGAGAGCCGCGAGTACGCGCGCGCGCTGAAGAGCCGCAACCGCCTGTTGAAGGAAGGCGCGCCCGTCTCGCACCTGCAGGCGTGGGACGCGACGCTGGCGAAGGTGGGCGCGCGGCTGTGGGTGCGGCGGCGCGCGGTGGTGGGCGAACTGGCGGGGCGCGCCCGCGAGGCCTTCGCGCGCATCGGCCGCACGGAGGCGCCCGCGTCCTTCCGCTACACGCCCAGCCACCTGCCGGGCGTCGACTTCGCGGCCTGCGACGAGGCGGCGCTGCGGTTGGCGCTGGCGTCGGCGCTGGACACGCGCCTGCGCCGGGACGTGGAGCGCGGCTTCACCTCGGTGGGGCCGCATGCGGACGACCTCGAGCTGGCGCTGGGCGAGCACGCGGCGCGGCAGTACGCCTCGCAGGGCCAGGCGCGCGCGCTGGTGCTGGCGTGGAAGGTGGCCGAAATCGAGAACCTGAAGGCCACCAACGGCTTTCTGCCGCTGCTGCTGCTGGACGACGTGTCCAGCGAGCTCGACCCCGAGCGCAACGCCTTCCTCATGGGCTACCTCGCGGAGAGCGGCGCGCAGGTGTTCCTCACCACCACCGACGCGGGCCTGGTGCAGCGGGCGGTGGGCGAGGACACCGTCTGGTACCGCGTGCGCGGCGGGACGGTGGAGCGCCAGGCGCGCGGGTGAGCCGCGAGCGCCGGGTCTGATACAAGGGCTGGCATGAAGCGACTCACCTGGGTCGCGGCGCTGGTGCTGGCCGTCTCCGTCTCCGCCACCGCCGCCACGAGGAAGAAGAAGAAGCCTGCGCCGCCGCCACCGCCGCCGGTCGCGCCGATGCCGAAGGTGAAGGAGCACCTGAGCGACGCGGTGCAGCAGCTGCTCGCCGCGTCCGACAAGGTGCAGGTGTGGCGGGTCAGCGACACCGGCGGGCTGCGGCCCGACCCGACGCGCGCCATCGGCAGCGACTTCCAGCGCGAGCAGGCGGGCAAGGAGCTGTCGGCCGACGAGGTGAAGGCGCTCAAGGGGCTCTTGTACGACGACAAGTCGTACCGCTTCGAGCAGGACGTCTCGCGCTGCGGCTTCGTGCCGCACCTGTCGTTTCACGTCGAAGGCGCCGACGCCAACGTGAGTACGCTGGAGGCGCTGGTGTCCTTCAAGTGCAACCAGGTGCTCTTCTTCATCGGCAAGCCCGGCGGGCGCTGGCTGCCCGGCGGCACCTTCGACATCAAGCCGGTGCGTCAGAAGCTCATCGCCGTGGCGCAGGCGGCGCTGCCCGCCGACGCGGAGACGCAGAAGCTGAAGTGAGGCGGCCCCGAACGCGAACGGCCCCCCGGTGGTGCCGGGAGGCCGTCGGGCGCTCCTCGCGCGCGTCCGTCCGTCAGAGCTCGCGGCTCATCAGCAGGCGCAGCTTGCCGCTCTTCTTCGAGACCACCGTGGCGACGGTGGTGAAGCCGTTCTTTCGGTAGAAGGCGACGGCGGGCGCGTTGGCCGGGTCGACGCGGAGCGCGAGCGTCTTGCGGTTCATCTCGCGCGCCATGGCGAGGCCCTGTTCCAGCACGAGCGCGCCCAGACCCTTCTGCCGCAGCTCCTGCTTCACCACGATGTTGCGGAGGTAGGCGGCACCCGGGACGGGGCCGTCGCGCTCGATGGTGATGTAGCCGACGCTCGTGTTGTTCAGCTTGGCGACCGAGAGGAAGGGGCGCAGCTTGGTGAGGGCCTCGAGGCTCTCCGCTTCGCTCTCGCCGCGCGACTTCCACGGGTCGGTGCCGGCGCGGAGCTGCGCCAGCGCGGTCATGTCCTCGTCGGTGGGAGGAGCGAACTTCACCTTCTGCTTGAAGTCCTCCGGCAGCGTCACCGGCGGCGGGGTGGTGGCGGGCGTCCCTTCGAGCTGCTTCTCCGTCATTGCGGTCCCTTCTGCCGCCGCGCGGGGTGCGGCGGTCACTTCCGTCGGCCTGCGATGATCCTAATCACCATCTGCAACGTTTCGCACGAGCCGGAATTTCATTTCGACGGTTCGGCGGTCGCCCCTTTCCGCACACCATTCCGTAGTTGTGGTGGGGCGCGACGTTTCGCCGCACAATGGAAGTCACCGTGCAACTCAATCACGCGCAGCGCGAGCTGACGGTCAAGATCGTCTACTACGGCCCCGGCCTCTCCGGGAAAACGACCAACCTGCAGATGATTCACCAGCGGACGCTGCCGGAGGTCCGCGGGCGGCTGCTGACGGTCGAGACTCACGACGATCGCACCCTGTTCTTCGATCTCCTGCCGGTCTTCTTCAGCACGGCGTCGGGCTTCAAGGTGAAGGTGAAGCTCTTCACGGTGCCCGGGCAGGTGATTCATAACGCGACGAGGCGCATCGTGCTGCAGGGCGCGGACGCGGTGGCCTTCATCGCCGACAGCCGGCGCAGCGCGGCGCCCGAGAACAACGCCTACTGGAAGAACCTGGTCGAGAACATGCGCGAGAACGGGCTCGACCCCGCGCAGGTGCCGGTCGTCATCCAGTACAACAAGCGCGATCTGCCGGACACGAAGACGGACGCGGAGATCGAAGAGACGCGCAAGAAGGGCAAGGAGCCGGTGGTCGGCGCCATCGCCATTCGCGGGGTGGGCGTGCTCGAGACGCTCTTCTCGGTGCTGCAGGTGGCGTACCGCAACATCGATGAGCGCGCGGGGCTGTCGAAGAACATCGGCCTCACCGAGCGCGAGTTCCTCACGCAGGTCTTCAACAACATCGACACGTCCGGCACCGAGCTCGAGAAGGTCTTTCCGCCGCGGAAGGGCCAGGGGAGCGCCACGTCGTGAGGCAGGGCGAGTCGGTGCTCCAGCGGAAGATCACCCTGGGTGATCTCCTCGACACGGAGTCGTTCACCGAGGTGGTGAAGGGCTTCGTGGAGCTGTACCGCGTGGGCATCAAGGTGTTCGACGACAAGGGCAGCAAGCTCGCGGACATCAAGATCGGCAACGGCGACTTCTGCGGCTACGTCTTCAGTTTCCCCGAGGGCCGGCGGCGCTGCACGGCGACGGTCGGCCGGGTGAAGGACGGCCCGGTGGCGCTGTCGCACGGCGCGCGGTTGCCGGTGGTGGAGTCCGACCTGGAGCCGATGGCGAAGGGCATGGTGACGGTTTCGTGCTTCACGGGCCTGAGGTACCTCATCCTGCCCATCCGCTGGGAAGGCGACGTGCTGGGCCGGGTGGTGTTCGGCCCGTTCCTGCCGGAGGACCTGAAGGACTTCCCTCCGGCGTCGCTCACGGAGATCGCCGATGGGCTGGACGTGGGCAACAGCCGGGCGCTCGTCGAGAAGGTGCGGCGCGCGCCCGAGAGCACCATCGCGCGGGTGATGCTGCACTTCGGGCAGCTGTTGCAGACGATGTTGTTCGCCGGTCAGAAGATGTTCCTGACCACGCAGCTGCACATCGAGGCGACGCTGGAGCAGAACCGAGACCTCGAGGAGCGGAACCGGAAGCTCGAGGACGCGAACGTGCGGCTCAAGGAGCTCGACCGCATGAAGAGCGCGTTCCTGGCGACGGTGAGTCACGAGCTGCGCACGCCGCTCACCAGCATCATCGGCTACTCGGAGATGTTGGCGGAGGGCCTCGCCGGCGCGCTCAACGATGAACAGGTCGACTACGTCCGCACCATCATGGAGAAGGGTGAGACGCTGCTGAAGCTGATCAGCAGCATCCTCGACATCTCGCAGATCGAAGCGGGCAAGGTGCGGCTCAACTTCGAGCCGATGGACGCGCAGGAGCTGGTGTCGTCGTCGGTCTCGTCGGTGAAGCCGCAGGCGACGAAGAAGGGGGTGTCGTTGGAGGCGAAGATGCCTTCGACGATGCCGCAGGTGCTGGGCGATCGCGATCGGCTGCGGCAGGTGGTGGTGAATCTGCTGGCGAACGCGGTCAAGTTCACGCCCAAGGGGGGCAAGGTGTCGGCGACGTTGACCGAGGTGATGCACCAGCCGGACCTGAACGCGCCGGGCTACCGCATCATCATCGAGGACTCGGGCGTCGGCATCGCGGCGGACCAGTTCGACAAAATCTTCCAGAGCTTCTACCAGGTGGATTCGTCGTCGACGCGCGAGTACGGCGGCGCGGGCATTGGCCTGGCCATCGTGAAGAGCTTCGTGGAAGGCCACGGCGGCGTGGTGCGGGTGGCGAGCGAGGTGGGCCACGGTTCGCGCTTCACGCTCATCCTTCCGGTGACGCCGTCGCTGCAGACGCAGGTGCAGATCACCCCGCCCGTCACCGCGCTGCAGGTGCCCGTCGACGACCGCTTCTGACGCGGGAAGAGGAGGCCGGTTGCGAGCCGCGGTCGGTGGGCGCCTCGTGGGCCTGGTCGTCTTCGCGAGCGCGTTCCTGTTGTTCGCGCTCGAGCTCCTCGTGGGCAAGGCGGCCTTGCCGCGCTTCGGCGGGACGTCCGCGGTGTGGACCACCAGCCTCTTCTTCTTCCAGGCGGCGTTACTCGCGGGCTACGGCTACGCGCACCTGGTGTCGTCGCGGGTGCCGTCGCGCGCGCAGGCGTGGGTGCACGCGGGCGTGGTGGGTGTGGCGGCGCTGGTGGTGCTGGGGCAGGCGGCGGCGTGGGGCGCGCCGTTCCTCCCGCCGAGAGCCAGCGGTGGCGCCATCGACGTCGGCGCGGTGATGGCCTTCCTCGCGGGGGCGTGCGGCGTGCCGTTCGTCCTTCTGTCGACGACGGGGCCGCTGTTGCAGCACTGGTACGCGAGCGCGACGCGCGGCGCGCCGTGGCGCTTCTACGCGGTGTCGAACGCGGGCTCGCTGGCGGCGTTGCTGGTGTACCCGTTTCTCGTCGAGCCGCGCTGGGGGCTGGCGCTGCAGGCGAAGGTGACGGCCGGGGCGTTCCTCGCGTGGGCGGTGGCGCTGGGCGTCGCGAGCTGGAGGCTGGGGAGAGTCGCGTCTCGCGGTGCGGCGCCGGAAGCCGCCGCGTGGGAGGCGGGAGCCGACGTGGGCCGAGGGGCGCAGAATTCGGACGGGGCCGCAGCGCCCGAGGCGCCGGAGGGACGGCCGAAGCCGAGTGACGAGACGGCTGGCGTGTCGGGTGCGCCGGCGACCGGGCGCACCGGCGCGCGTGAAGCGCTGACGTGGGTGACGCTCTCGGCGATGGGGACGCTCTTCCTCTCCGCGGTGAACAACGTGATGTGCCAGGACGTGGCGCCGACGCCGCTGCTGTGGGCGGTGCCGCTCGCGCTGTACCTCGTGTCCTTCATCGTGGCGTTCGGCGCGGGCCGCGGGTGGAGTCTGCGCACCTCGGTGGCGTTGTGGCTGCTGGGGCTCGCGCTGCTGGTGGCGCACACCGTGCGCATGCCGGACGTGTCGCTTCTCTTCACGGTGACGGCGTTCTCCACCGTGCAGCTGGCGGCAAACCTGCTGTGCCACGGCGAGCTGTACGCGCGGCGGCCGCCGGCCGCGCGGCTGTCGACGTACTACCTGTGGATTGCCGTGGGCGGCGTGGTGGGCAGCCTCGCGGTGGGCGTCGTCGCGCCGCTCGTGTTCCGCGACTACACGGAGCTGACGGCGGGCCTGCTGGTGGTGGGCCTCGGCGTGGCGGTGTCCGTGGTGCGGCCGAAGGTGACCGCGGGGCGCGTGGTGGTCGCGTTGGCGTCGGTCGGGCTGGTGGTGGCGCTGCCCGTCCTCGAGCGGCGCCTCGTCGACGGCGTGCTGGAGACGCGGCGGAACTTCTTCGGCGTGCTGCGCGTGCAGGAGGAGGGGACGCCCGGCGGCGTCGACCACGTGCGGGGGCTGCGCCACGGCAACATCCTCCATGGCCTGCAGTGGACGCACGAGGACGCCGCCGGCGAGCCGACGACGTATTACACGAAGGGCAGCGGGCTGGGCGCGGCGCTCGACGCGCTGCGCGCGCGCTCCCGGGGCGGCGTCAGCGTCGAGGTGCTGGGCCTGGGGCTGGGCACGGTCGCGGCGCTGCTCGAAGCGGGTGACTCGGTGGACTTCGTCGAGGTGAACCCGGACGTCATCGCGCTGGCGCAGGGCGCGGGTGGCTACTTCTCGGTGCTGTCGCGCAGCAAGGCGGCGGTGCACGTGACGGAGGGCGACGCGCGGCAGGTGCTCGAGGCCGAGCGCACGGCCGGCGCGCCGAAGCGCGACCTGTTGGTGGTGGACGTCTTCTCGGGAGATGCGGTGCCGGCGCACCTCTTCACCGTCGAGGCGTTCGAGCTGTACTTCGAGCGGCTCTCGCCGCGCGGCTTGCTGGCGCTGCACGTGAGCAACCGGCACCTGAGGTTGGGGCGCGTGGCGCTGGGCATCGCGGCGGCGCGCGGCTGGCCGGCGGAGCTGCTGGTGAGCCGCACGCGCGGCTTCGCGACGGGCGCGACGTGGGTGGTGGTCGCGCGTGACGAGGCGGATCTGCCGGTGGTGCAGGTAGGCGAGGTGTTCCGCGACGTGCGGCGGAGCATCGAGGCGCCGGTGGTGTGGACGGATGACTTCCAGTCGGTGCTTCACGCGCTGAAGGAGTAGGGCCGGAAGGGGGAGCGGTGGCGGGGTCGTCTTCGGCGACGCCGAGCGCGATCAGCACCGCGATCGCGCAACGCCTGGTTCCGCGCCTGGCTCGGGCTTCGTCGAGCTTCGTGCCGGGGCAAGAGAGGGGGGGCGAACGTGGGATGGGAATCCCATTCCAAATCAACCAAATCACACGCAATCAATCCGCGCGGTTGGCGGCTCCCGCACGTCGAAAAGTGGGACGGGACGTTCGTCCCACTTTCCCGGGCCCCCCATGCCGCCGATGAGTCGCGGGTACCCGGTCCTCGAACCGGGCACGCCGGTCGCAAAAAGTGGAATCGCCGATCAACGCTTGGCGGCCCGCGCACCGAGGGTCGCGAACTTGCGGAGCTGTTCGTCGACGGCACCGCGACCGCGCCAGGCTCCACTACCCACCCGAGGCCGTCTTCCGCGCCCATGCCCGCCCTGTCCAGCGCCACGCGTGGCTGATCCACCGTCCGCCGGGGGAACACTTCGTCCTTCCGGCGGGTTCCACGGGCGACTGGTATGGTCCGGTGACCGCCGTGTACGAGCCGTCGTCTCCGCCCGAGGCCGCCCCGCCTCCTCCGCCGAAGCCCCCGTCCGCGTCCGCCTCCTCGGCCTCGCGCGGGCGCGCGCTCCAGCTCCTCGACGAGGTGCGCTCCGCGCAGCAGCGCGTGCTGTGGAGCCAGGGCCTCCTCCTCGGCACGGCGTCGCTCATCGTCAGCGTCGTGGCCGGCGGTTTCGTCGGCGCCGTCGCCCCGCGCGCGGGCCAGTGGGTGGTGGTGGCGGGCCCCTTCCTCGCCGCCGGCTTCGTAGTCGGCCTCGGCGTGTGGCTCGCCCGCCGCCGCGTCGGCGACGAGGTCCGCACCGCGCGCCTCCTCGCCGAGCGCGCGCCGGAGCTGAACCTGGACCTCCTCGCCGCCGTCGAGTTGTCCCGCGCGCTGGGCGAACGCCACGACTTCTCCCCCGAGCTCGCCCGGGCCTTCCTCCGCGACGTCGACCGCCGCGCCGCGCGCGTGCCGCTCGCCGCCCTCGTCGACCAGCGTCCGGTGAAGCGCGCCGCCTCGGTGCTGCTCGCCACCGTCGTCGGCGCCGTCGCCGTGCTGGCCTGGAAGGGCCCGGTTGTGCGCGGCGGCCTGTTGCTCGCCTTCACCGCCCGCGAGGCCACCGAGGTGGCGAAGCGCGAGCCCATCACCGGCGACGTCGAGCTCCTCTACCGCTACCCCGCGTACACCGGGCGCGAGCCCCTGAGCGTGCCCGGCAGCACCGGCGACCTCTCCGCGCCCGCCGGCACGGAGGTCGTCTTCAAGACCCGCGCGGACCGCGACGTCGACGCCGCCGCTCTCATCATCAACGGCCGGCGCGTGCCCCTGCGCGTCAACGGCCGCGAGCTGACGGGCTCCTTCATCCTCGACGCGTCCGGCCAGTACCATGTGGCCTTCCTCGACGGCGCCGACGTCATCGCCGAAGGCCCGGACCGCAGCATCACCATCGAGGCCGACCAGGTGCCGCAGGTCCGCATCACCGCGCCCGTCGACGGCCTGGAGCTGGACCCCGACAAGCAGCGCGTCACCGTCACCTACGAGGCCAGCGACGATTACGGCCTCTCCGGCCTCGACCTCGTGTACCGCGCGCAGGGCGGCGAGGAGCAGCGCGTGCCCCTGCGGCCCGACGAAGGCCGCGCCTCCCGCGGCACGTACCTGTGGGACCTCGAGGCCCTCGCGCTCAAGCCGGGCCAGCTCGTCAGCTACTACCTCGAGGCGAAGGACAACGACGCCGTCGCCGGCCCGAAGAAGGGCGTGTCCAACGCGCTCACCCTGAAGGTGTACAGCGCCGCCGAGCACCGCCGCGACGCGCTCGCGAAGGTCGAGGCGCAGTGGGAGCGGCTCGTCGGCCACCTCGCCGACCGCATGGAGAGCCCCGACCGCGCCAGCCCCGCCACCGCCGACGCCGCGCTCGCCAGCCGCAGCGTCGACGACCGCGCACGGGCGCTGTCGCAGGACATGGCGCAGCTCGCCGAGGACCTCGACGCCCTCCGCGACCCGCCCACGGAGCTCTCCAGCGCGCTGTGGAACGTGTCGAGGGAGCTCGAGCAGGACACCGCCGAGGTCACCACGCAGCGAAAGCTGCTCCTGCGCCTCACCGGCCGGGACGACTCGGGCTCGAAGCTGATGCTCGCCGACTCGAAGGACGGCGCGCTGTCGCGCGAGGTCGGCCGCCGCCTGTCCGCCGCCATCGGCCGCGACGTGACGGACAGCGAGCGCAACGTGCTGTACCTCGAGGCGCTGCTCGACCGGCAGAAGCTCGAGGCGCTCAAGGAGTTGGCGAAGGAGCTCAAGGCCGACCGCGAGGAGCTCTCCCGCCTCATGGAGGACTACGCGAAGACGAAGGACCCGGCCACGCAGCAGAAGCTGCTCGAGCAGATGGAGGCGCTGCGAGCGCGCATGGCCGAGCTGCAGCAGCGCATGGCCGAGCTCAGCAAGGGCATCCGCGACGAGTTCATGAACCGCGAGGCGCTCGAGCAGATGATGGAAGAGCAGGACCTCTCCAACAAGCTGGACGAGCTCGAGAAGCTGGTGCGCGACGGCAAGGTCGAAGAGGCCATGAAGAGGATGCAGGAGCTCGCCATGCAGATGGACGAGATGCTCGAGCAGCTCGAGGACGCCGGCGACCGCGCCGAGGAGCAGGCCGACCCCGAGCTCGCCCGAATGGTGGAGGAGTTCCAGGAGAACCTCGAACAGACGCTCCAGCAGCAGCAGCAGCTGGCCGAGAAGACGCGCGGGCTGCGCGACAAGTACCGCGAGCAGCAGAGGGAGCGCGTCGCGCGCCAGGGCGAGGCGTTGAAGCGCGAGCTCAAGCAGAAGCTGGACGAGCTGGACAAGAGTTACCAGCAGCTCGATCAGGACCGCTTCGGCTTCCGCCTCGACGAGCGCGCGCAGGAGGCCCGCGGCGACATCGAGCACATCCAGCAGGCGCTCGAGGCCAACGACTTCGACCTCGCCAGCGAGGCCGCCGACCGCCTCGAGGAGAAGGCGCAGCAGATGGCCGAGCAGGCCGCCGAGCAGCGGCGCCTCGACGAGATGTTCCAGAACCCGCCCGAGGTGCGCCGCGAGTCCAGGCAGCTGCACGACCGCCTCGCGCGCGACCAGAAGAAGGCCGAGGACGTCGCCCAGAAGCTGCGCGACCTCTTCCCGCAGCCGGGCTCGCAGATGAGCGAGGCCGACCGGCAGCAGATGCAGGACATGGCGCGGCAGCAGCGCGGCCTCGAGAAGCGCGGCCAGCAGCTACGGCAGCAGATGGAAGACATCGGCGAGCGCGCGCCGCTCTTCAACGAGGACGCGCAGGCGCAGATGCAGCAGGCCGGGGAGCGCATGCAGGCCGCCGGCGAGCGGTTGTCGGGCCGCGACCCGAGCCGCGGCTTCGGCGAGCAGCAGGGCGCGATGCAGGCATTGAAGGCGCTGCAGCAGGCGATGGAGCAGGCGGGCCGCTCGGGCGGGAAGGGCGGCATTCCTCTGCCGCTCAAGCGCCGCGGCGGCCGCGGCACCGGCACCGAGAAGGTGGAGATTCCCGACGAGGACCCCAACGCCGCGCCGCGCGAGTTCCGCAAGGACGTGATGGACGCGATGAAGCAGGGTGCGCCGGACCGCTACCGCGACCAGAACAAGCGGTACTACGAGGAGCTGGTGAAGTGACGCGTCCGGGCCGAAGCGCGCTCGCGGCGCTGCTCTTCGCGCTTTGGGCGCTGCCCGCGCGCGCCGAGGCCCCCGACGACTCCGACGACATCCCGCTCCCGCAGCTCAAGGGCGAGGCGAAGGCGCGCATCCAGAACCTCGACCAGCTCCTCACCGACTGGGACCTCGAAGGCGCGAAGGCCGAGCTCCAGGCGCTCGAGGCGCTCGCGCCGGCCGACGCGGAGCCGCTGGCCTACTACCAGGGCCGCATCGCCTTCGAGGAAGGCCGCTACGACGACGCCGTCTCGCTGCTGGAGAAGGCCGGCGTCGGCGACAAGCCCGGCAGCTGGCTGCGCCTCGCAAAAGAGACGAACGCCATCGTCGGCGCCTACGAGAAGCAGGAGAGCGCCCACTTCGTCTTCCTGTACCCGAAGGGCCGCGACGCGGTGCTGGTGCCCTGGGCGCTGGACGCGCTCGAAGGCATCCGCGCGGCGCTCGAGAAGGACCTGGGCTACGCGCCGCCGGGCAAGGTGCGCGTCGAGGTGGTGTCCACCGCCGGCGAGCTGTCGAAGGTGTCGACGCTGTCGAAGGAAGCCATCAAGACGACCGGTACCATCGCCATCTGCAAGTTCAACAAGCTGATGGTGACGAGCCCCAGGGCGGTGGTGCAGGGCTACGACTGGCTGGACACGCTGGCCCACGAGTACACGCACCTCGTCGTCAGCCGGAAGAGCCGGAACACCGTGCCCATCTGGATGCACGAGGGCCTCGCGAAGTACCTCGAGTCGCGCTGGCGCGGGCCCGCGGGCGGCGCGATGACGCCGTCGACGCTGGCGCTTTTGGGCAGCCGCGTGCGGAAAAACACGCTGGTGCCCTTCGAGAAGATGCACCCGTCGATGGCGCTGCTCCCCACCGCCGAGGACGCGGCCACCGCCTTCGCCGAGGTCTTCTTCGCCATTCAGCTCATCGACCGCGAGGGCGGCCCGCAGGCGCTCGAGCGTCTGTTGACGGCCATGGCCACCGGGGTGTCGGACCGCGTCGCCGTCGAGCAGGTGATGAAGCGGAAGTGGGGCGACTTCGAGAAGTCGTGGATGGCGTGGCTCAAGAAGCAGCCGTACCCCAGGGAGCTCATCCCCGCCTCGTCGAACGAGAAGAAGCAGCTCGCCGAGGCGCAGGGCGGGAAGACGAGGAAGAAGGGCCGCGAGGTGTCCTTCGGCGACTTCGCGGAGGTCGAAGAGGTGGAGGCCCGCCGCAACGCGCACCTCGGCGAGCTCTTCCGCGAGCGCGAGCGCATGGTGGCCGCCGCCGAAGTCTTCGAGCGCGCGCACAAGCAGGTGGGCGACCGCTACGAGTCCATCAGCAACAAGTACGCGCTGACGCTGCTCGAGCTGAAGCGCTACGAGGACGCGGCCGCCGTGCTGGAAGGCTGCCTCACGATGCACCCGGGCTCGGCCAGCACCAACACGCACCTCGGGCGCATTCGCCTGCGCGAGCGCGCGTGGGCCAAGGCGAAGACGGCCTACGTCGAGGCGATGGGCGTCAACCCGTTCGACCCCGAGGTGCACCTCGCGCTGTGGGCGGTGGGCGACGCGTTGAAGGACGAGGCGCTCAAGCAGCGCGCCGCGAAGGGCCTCGAGGCGTTGCTCGAGGTGCCGGCCGGCGCCGTGCCCGAGTTGGCGAAGCGCTTCGTGACGTCGGACGACCTCGCGAACGTGGACGTCGAGGGGCCGCCGGCGGGCGAAACGCCGCCGCCCGACGCCGGCTGATTCGATTTCCCTCTCCCCCGGGGAGAGGCCAGGGGAGAGAGGTTTCACCGCCATGCCGTCCGTCCTGTACCTCCACGGCCTCGAGAGCGGCCCGCAGGCCGCCAAGGCCATCGCGCTGCGCGACGCGGGCTTCACTGTCACGGCCCCCGCGTTGGAGACCGCGCCCGCCGCCGCGCTGCTGGCCCGGGGCAGCAGGGACGAAGCCGCGTGGACGGCTGCCCTCGAGCGCCCGGTGGCGCAGGCGAAGGAGGCGCTGGACGCCTCGCGCCCCGACGTCATCGTCGGCTCGTCCTTCGGCGCGGCGGTGTTGCTGCGGCTGTTGCGGGAGAATCTCCACCTCGACACGCCGGTGGTGATGCTGGCGGGCGCCGGCGTGAAGCTGACGCACTACCGCGCCCTGCCGCCGGGCGTCCCCGCGGTGCTGGTGCACGGGCTCGAGGACGACGTGGTGCCGCCGGCGGACTCGCGGTTGCTGGCCGAGGGGTCGCCGGGCGCGCTGCTGGTGGAGGTCCACGACGACCACCGCCTCTCGAAGACGACGGCGTCGGGGCTGTTGGTCGAGCTGGTGCGGCTGGCGTTGTCGCGTCGGCGTCGCTGAAGGCGAGGTGGCTCCGGGCCGGCGGGGGAGGCCATGAGGAGCGCCCCACGCGATGTCGTCCCGGCTCACGCGACCTGCACGCCCCGCGTCCCTTTCGGCGCACCGCCCGGACGCACGAAGGGCCCCGTGCTCGCGGACGCGCGCCGGGGCCCCGTGTCCCGCCAGTCTCAGAAGCAGGCGGTGTTGTACGTCACCGTCAGCGTCTGGCCGGGGCCGGGCGTCGTCGTCGCGGTGAACTTGATGCTGTTGGACGCGGCGTCGTACGTCCAGCTGCCGGCGGGGGCGGGCGAGCCGTTGATGTTGACGGTGATGGGCTGGCCCATCGACGTGTCCGGCACGTTGTTCAGGAAGAACTGGGTGCGGAAGCCGAAGGCGGTGCGGCCGAGGTTCTGCAGCGTGGCCGCCCAGTTGCTGTTGCAGATTTCGTCCACCACGCCCGAGGTGTAGTTGGTGACGACGCGGTAGCG
The DNA here is from genome assembly GCA_040755835.1 of Myxococcota bacterium. Classification (GTDB taxonomy): domain Bacteria; phylum Myxococcota; class Myxococcia; order Myxococcales; family Myxococcaceae; genus JADLDB01. Next base: position 83,355 of record JBFMAB010000025.1, on the reverse strand, counting down.
CTGCACGTCGCCGCCGCCGTCGTAGGTGCAGTTGCCGGGGGCCGACGGCTGCAGCGGGCCGATGGTGCTGAAGGTGAACATCGACAGACGGTTGAAGCCTTTCACGTTCACCAGGCGGTTCTGGTAGTAACTGACGGGTTGCGGCGACTGGTCGCCCGCGTCGGAGATGATGACGACGGCGAGGTTGGCGTCGGTGCGCAAGAAGCCGACGTTCTCGTTGGCAATCTTCGGTGGCGTGAGCGCCAGGACCGACGTCTCCAGGCCCTGCTCGGTGCCGCTGCCGTCGGTGCCGACGTTCACCATGCGCGCGAACACCTGCGCCACGTTGGGCGTCTGGGGTGTGAGGATGCGGGTATTGCTCGGGCCGTCGCGGTACAGCTCGCCGCCCCAGGCCTTCGAGTTGCCGATGCAGCCGAAGCCCGGGACGTCTTCGCATCTCGCGACGGACGTCGTGGTGATGCCGATGTGGTAGTCGACATTTGCGGCCACCGCGTACTGGATGAAAGACGAGAAGTTCGCCGCGAGGCTCTGCTGCTTGTCGGACATCGAGCCGGAGTCATCCACGACGAGGAGGATGTCGGCCTTCGGCGAGAGGTCCTGCATGAAGGTGTCCGTCTGCTGGCCGATGGCGTCGCCGTTGCCCTGCAGCCCGACGAGGTAGGTGATGGACTGGCCGTTCTGAATGGCGTCGATGGCCAGGGCGCCGTTGTCGGCGCCGATGTCGATGGGCGCGTACTTCATCTGCACCTGCACGGGCGCGGCGCCGGGGGCGAGCGAGAGGCCTCCGCCGGGAATCGACGGCGTGGACACGAGGAAGAACTCGGGGCACGGGTTGGTACCGACGCAGTTCGGCCCGCCGGGCGCCTGGCCGCCGGGCGACGGCACGGAGAAGCCCCTGAGCGTCATGGTGGTGTTGCAGACGTTGTAGACGTTCAGCGTGCGCGGCGCGGAGTTGCAGCCGCGCTTGACGGTGCCGAAGTCCAGCGGGTCCGGCGTGATGGCGAGGCACGAGGGGCCCACCGACGTGCGCAGCGGCACGGTGCCCTGCGGGTTGGTGGGCGAGGTCACGTTGAAGATGAGCGCGCCGGTCAGCGTGACGAGCGTGGTGGGCGTCGCGCCGGTCGGGGCCACGCGCACGACGACGTTCCACGTCTCGGCGGGCTGCAGCTCCTTCTCCACCACGGGGCCGCCGACGATGCTGTACGCGAGGTCGGTGCCGGCCGCGAGGTCGATGCCCGACAGGTAGCAGATGTCGGTGGCAGCGGTGCCGAGGTTGGTGATGGAGATGGGCAGGTCCTTCGTCTGGCCGGGCGCGACGAGGCCGAAGTTCGCCATCGCCGGGGACACGCGGTAGTTGCACGGCGGCAGCGCCTGCGCGTCGGCGGTGACGGTGATGCGCACCTCGGGCTCGGTGGAGTCGTTCGAGTAGATGACGAGCTCCGCTTCCTTGAGGCCCACCGACTTCGGGTTCAGCGTGACGGAGAGGTCGACGAAGTTCTGCCCGGCGATGGCCTGCAGGCCGTTGGTCGGGTTGTAGGGGCTCGCGAGCGCGACGACGAACTCGTCGGCCGCGGTCTGCGCGTTCTTCGGCGTCAATTCGTAGAGCGGGAACTGGCCGGGGGTGCCGTCCATGGCCACCTGGCCGAGGAAGAGCGCCGACGTCGGGTCCGGCATCGGCGGGCGCGTGCCGATGTTCTGCACGTTCACCTTGCGCGTCACCTGGAAGCTGCTGCTGCCGGGGAAGTAGCCCACGCGGCCAAAGGCCAGCGTCGGGCGCGGCGTCACCTTGATTTTCGGGCCGCCGCCCGTGCACTTGAGCGTGATGGTGCCCATCGGCGCGCGCATCAGCGGCGTCTTGAAGGTGAGCGTCGAGTCGCGCCGGCCCAGCTGGCTGGGGTTGCACGCGATGCGCAGGGGCGTGGTGGCGCCGCCGCCTGGCACGACGAACTTCGTCGCGTCGGTGCCGGGCGGGACGACCTGGTAGAAGTCGGCGGGCGCCTGGCTCGTCACCTCGGTCAGCGTGATGGGCACGTTGGAGAGGTTGGTGAAGAGCACCTCGCGCACGGCCTCGAAGCCGGGGCTGACGTAGCCGTAGTTGAGCTCCGTCGGCGTCCAGGACAGCACGTCGTCGCTGCCCTCGCCGGTGATGGTGACGACCTGGTCGGGGCACTCGCCGGCGCCGCGCACCGTCACCTGCGCGGTGTACTGGCGCTTCTCGGTGGGGCTGAAGGTGAAGACTACCTCGGTGGTGGACATGGGGTTGACGGGCACGTCGCCCATCGGCGTGTTGGGCGCGAAGCCGAAGTTCGCCGCGTCCACGCCGGAGATGGCGCCGACGTGGCCGACGGCGGGCAGCGACGTCGGGTTGGAGTACGGCAGCGCGTAGGTGAGCGTCTCGCCGACTGGCACCTTGCCGAAGTCGATGGTGGTGGGGAGGTCGCAGCTGCCCTTCTCGCCCGTGCCGCGCAGTGTGATGATGGCGGTGGAGTCCTCGGGGCGGCTGCCTTCGGACTTGAGCAGCAGCTTCGCTTCCCAGTTCCCCTTGAGGCCGCGGGGCGTGAAGAACATCTGGTACTCCACCTGGCCCGACGGCTCGAGCTCGGTGGCCGTGTACTGGACCTCGAAGGCATCGGTGTCGGTGGCGGCGGTGCCGATGGCCACGGAGTCGCCTTCGGTGCGCTCGAGGGTGGTGAGCGACAGCTTGCCGGCGCCGGAGTTGCGCACCGTCATCGTCAGCGCCTTCTTCTCGCCCACCAGCGCGTTGCCGAAGTCGTAGACCGCGTCGCGGCTGATGATGCGCTCGCCCTGCGCGTTGCGCCAGACGACGCCCAGCTCACCGAGGCTGCGGTTGACTCCGCCACCCCCGCGACAGTCGCAGCCGCTGACGGCGAGGGCCAGAGCGGAAAACAACAGCGCGCCCCGCGCGAACATCGAACGCTTCATGTGGTGCATCTCCCAGAGGAAAAACGGGAACGAGGGGGGCGAACTGTGGACTTGTACGCGGGGGAGATCAACCCCCCTACAAGCACCGCACATCGCGTCACGTTCATGCACCTACATGCGCCTACGCCCGAGGGAAATTGCTGACGGACGCGTCGCCGATTGAGCGGCGGAGCCGCCCTCTTGTTCCGGCGCGGCGGTGTGTGTAGACGCACCACCTTCAAAGGGCCGCGGGCCGCCTCGACCGCTGCGAGGAGAGGTCCCGAAGACACGAGCGGAGGCGAGAGCCTCTCGCGGGGAGAAGCGATGAAGCAGGCATACAAGGCACTGGCGCTGGGCGCCCTCACGGGGTTTCTTGTTGCGGCCGTCCCGGCTTGTGGCTCGAAGACGCCCATCTCGCGCTGCAACGCCAGCAACTGTGACGGCTGCTGCGACGACACGGGGAGCTGTTTCAAGGGCATCTCCACCGAGGCGTGCGGCGCGGGCGGCGCGTCGTGCACCGTGTGCGCCGCGGGCCAGACCTGCGACAAGCTGGACCCGCTGAAGGAGTTCGGCGGCAAGTGCAACTCGCCCTCGACGGGCGGCGGGAGCGGCGGCGGTACCGGTGGTGGGACGGGCGGCGGCACCGGCGGCGGAGCGGGCGGTGGCTCGGGCGGTGGCGGTGGCGCGGCGGGCTGCAACGCGACCAACTGCGCGAACGGCTGCTGCACGTCGTCGGGCGTGTGCGTGACGCAGCTGACGCCGTCGCGCTGTGGCACCGGCGGCGCGCAGTGCGCGCAGTGCACCATGGGCAACACTTGCGTGAGCGGCACCTGCACGCCGTGCGCGGGCTGCGTGGACGTCTCGACGGGCGCGTGCCTGCCGGGCAACACCAACATGGCCTGCGGCACCCAGGGCCTCTTCTGCCAGATGTGCGACACCAACGCGGGCCAGACGTGCACCAACGGCGCGTGCATGGGCGGCGGCACCTGCAGCGCGGCCAACTGCGCTGACGGCTGCTGCGACGGCAACACCTGCGTGCAGCGCGGCAGCTTCACCAACGCGCAGTGCGGCGTGGGCGTGCCGGGCGGCGCGTGCGCCACCTGCCAGGGTATCTCGAACTGCGACCTCGACGCGGGCACGTGCGTGGGCAACATGGGCACGGGCGGCGGATTCGGCGGCGGGGGTGGCGGCTTCCCGCTCGACGGTGGCTTCCCGGACTTCTGCTCCCTGCTCGGTACGCCCTGCACCTCCGGCCAGTGCTGTGACGTCGACGCCATCATCGGCATCATTCCCACCTGCTACAACAACGGGCAGGCCTGCGGTTCGATCGGCAGCTGCAACGGCTCCACAGGCGTCTGCCAGTAGGCCCGGCTTGGTTTCGGTCGTAGCGGGCGGTGTGGCCTTGAGCCGCACCGCCCGTTTTGTATTTCGGGCGTGGGAAAGTCCGCCGCGGCAAGTCGGCCCAAACGATCGATCAACGTTGCGCTACGTGACCTTTTTTAGATAAGATATGCACCTTAAGTACCCTAATCGGCGAAGGAGTCACTAGTGAATCGCGTGATTGGTCTTGCGACCGTTCTCTCTGCCGGCCTTTCCGCGGCTCAGATTCAGAGCGTTGTATGGGAGCCGCGCCTGAGTTGCTCTAGTTCTGGCTCGACTGCCTTGTGGCGTGGGCAAGCTACGGTTACGTGTTCACTGGGTTGCGTGACCAGCTTCGTCGCCAAGGTACCAGCGTGCGATGATGGACGGATACCCGAGTTCCAAGATGCTGAGGTCGAGATCGTCGGTTTTGACTTCGAGCGGTCCCCCCCGGGTGTGCAAGTCCCCATCAGCGAACTTGGGCTGCAGGTCCTGAGACAGAACTTTGACCCAGCAAGGCACAAACTCACAGTTGGTCTGGCAGCCATCATGTCCAGCAACACAGCCGAGGGCTTCACTGCCGAAGTGAACTTTGAGGTCTTGTTCACCGACAACGTCCACTCACGACTCCGTCGGTCCTGGACAACATGTACAACCGCGCCTGGGAGTTGCTGCACCGCAGCAACCGGCAATTGTAACACCTACTTCAACTCCGTCCCCGCGACCGGCTTTCAGCATGCGGGCGGTGGGTTCAATTTGTTTTATTGGAGCACATTCGGGAGCAGCACCCAAACAGCTCTTGATCGGTTCTCTATTGGTTTGTCAGAAACGCTTGGGTACTACACCCGCACTGACCTTCATTGTCAGATCGGTCCGGCGCTGCCTGGTGCTCGCTGCGACTGGGGGGTCGTCGGGCTGGAGGGCGCGGCGTCTGAGGTCCAGTTCGCCACTGCTCTCACTACAGGTACAGCCACGATGACCCAGAGCAATCTGACTGCGTACTACGCACTTGGGTCTGCGCGGTTTTCCCGCTGCGCGATGCGGGGCTTGTCGCTTCGAGCGCTAAATGGGCCTGCGGAATTTTCCGCACTGCGCGCCAATCGTAGTTGCGTGCCGATACCCGGGTACGGCCTCCTCGGCTACCAAACCGCTACCTACTGGGGCATGGGCAGCGCACAGGATTACTTTGTTGACGACGGGAACTGGGCAGTGACTTCTTTCGTGTTCTAGAGCTCAGCGGTTGGGGGTCCAGCTTTTTCCGAATGGCGGCGTGTGCTTCCATGCCCGCACATGGGGGCGAAGAAGGAAGTCGTGGAGCTTTCCGTCGGCGGGCGCACCGTGACGGTGTCGAGCCCGACGAAGGTGATGTTCCCCGCGCTGGGCTTCACCAAGCTGGACCTGGTGCACTACTTCCTGTCGGTGGCGGACGGCGCGCTCGTCGGCGTGAAGGAGCGCCCGATGGCCTTGAAGCGCTTCGTCGACGGCGCGGACGGCGAGTACTTCTTCCAGAAGCGCGCGCCGCCGGGGCGGCCGGACTTCGTGGACACGGTGACGCTGTCGTTTCCGTCGGGGCGCACCGCGGACGAGGTCGTCATTCATGACGCGGCGGGGCTCGCGTGGTTGGCGAACCTGGGATGTCTGGATTTGAACCCCCACGCGATTCGCGCGAGCGACGTGGAGCACCCGGACGAATTGCGCATCGACCTCGACCCGGGGGACGGCGTGCCGTTCTCCCAGGTGAAGCAGGTCGCCGCGGTGGTGAAGGGCGTGCTCGACGAGCTCGGGTACGCGGGGTTTCCGAAGACGAGCGGCAGCCGCGGCATTCACGTGAACGTGCGCCTCGAGCCGAGGTGGGGCTTCGTGGAGGTGCGGCGGGCGGCGCTGGCGTTGGCGCGGGAAGTGGAGAAGCGCGCGCCGGCCCTGGCGACGAGCAAGTGGTGGAAGGAGGAACGGCACGGCGTCTTCCTCGACTACAACCAGAACGCGAAGGACAAGACGGTGGCGAGCGCGTACTCGGTGCGGCCGACGAAGGACGCGCGGGTGTCGGCGCCGTTCGAGTGGCGCGAGCTGGACGCGGTGGAGCTCGAGGCCTTCACGGTGAAGACGGTGCCGGCGCGGTACGCGGCCATCGGCGACCCGGGGAAGGGCATCGACGACAAGGCGCACTCGCTGGAGCCGCTGCTGGAGCTGGTGAAGCGGCACGAGGCGGACGGGCAGGGGGATGCGCCGTGGCCGCCGCACTACGCGAAGCAGGACGGCGAGCCGAAGCGGGTGCAGCCGTCACGGGCGAAGAAGCCGAAGAAGAAGGACGACGAGAGCGCGGAGTAGCGCTGTCATCGATGAGTACAGGCACGGCGAGGCGGCGCCCGGACGCTCGCTGTCAGCAATGCGTACAGCTTTGGCTGGAAGGGGAGGCGGCGATGCAGGTCGCGTGAGGCGGCCGTGCAGGTCGCGAGCAGCCCCGCGGCGCCCGTCCCCCCATGGCCGTCGCGGCCGACGACGCGAGCACCTCGCGCGCTGCTGGGCTAAGCGAGCCGCGTGCTGTCCACGACGCTCAAGTCCCTCGGGCTGCTCACGGGCCGCGGCGCGGCGAAGAACCTCCTGCGCCTCTGCCACGCGGGCCGGCTCGTCGGCGCGCTCTCCGTCTCGCTCCGCGCCACCCCGGACGAGCTGCTCGGGCCGCTGCTCCACGCGATGGGCGGCGCCGCCACGAAGCTCAAGCTCCACGACGTGCGCACGACGACGCCGCCGGTCCTCGACATCGAGTGGCGCGAGGTGCGCGAGAAGTGGGAGTGCGACGGGCTCGAGGCGCTCGTGCACAACCTGAACGACCTCTTCCGCGACGAGCCCGACGTGAAGCTGGTCGCCGTCCTCGGCGAGTGGGACGACATGCTGCAGCTGTGGTGCGTGACCAAAGAGCACGCGCGCGTCCTCCTCGACCACCGCGTCCTCGACGACGCGCGCAACGCGCCGACGCTGCGGCGGCTGCTCGAGCCCGAGGCGCGCGACGAGTGGTGAGGCAGCGCGCGCAGGCCCGGTCGCTGACGGGGGGGCTCCCGCCCGGACGTCGCCTCAGGCGTCGAGGCGCCGGCGCGCGCGCATCTCGCGGCGCAGCGTCGTCTGCGCGGGCTGCGGCAGCAGGCGGCGAATCGCGGGCAGCACGATGGACTCCTCCATCGCGTGGTGCGCGTCGAGGCGCGGCGCGAGCGAGCGCACGGCGGCCTCCAGCGAGAAGCGCAGCGCGTTCAGCCGCGAGACGTCGCGGGCGATGGACTCGCACAGCGTGGCGACCTGCGAGAGGCCCGCCGAGAGCTGGAAGTGCTCCTGCTGCATGCGGCGCAGCGCGACGTCGACGACGGCGTGCCGGCCGGACAGCTTCGGCGCCAGCACTTCCTCTTCGTGCGACATGTGCCGCCGGAGGTCCTCGCCGAGCGTCCACGCGATGTGCCGCGCGGTCTCCGCCGTCGTCTCGGTGGCCGACGCCGAGCCGAGCGAGGCGGCGAGCTTCAGCGCCGTCTGCGCACGCCGGTGCGCGGCCATGAGGGCCTCCACCACGTCGAAGCTTCCGGTGCTGATCTCTCCCCCGACCATGGGCGGCCGCGTACACCAGCCGCGCGCGAAGTGCACGTCGGTGCCAGGAGAATGGAATCTTCCACTCAAGTCCCGGAGGTGACGGACGTCAGCGGGCTGCGGCGACCGCGGGCATCGTCTCGGTGGGGACCTCGGTGACGGAGGGGCTCGAGCTGACCGCGCGCACGGTGAAGGTGGGCTGCGCGGCGATGGCGCGCTTCACGCTGCACTCCTGCGCCACGCGCACCACGGCCTCGCGGTACTTGTCGGGGAAGTCGGCGGGCAGCTCGACGTCGATGTCGACGGCCGTCAGCACGCCCTCGGGCGAGAAGGTGGGGCGCTCCCGCAGCGTGATGCCGGCGGTGGGGATGCCGCGCTTCGCGCAGAAGCCCTGCACGAAGATGCCGGCGCAGGTGCCGAGCGAGGCGAGGAAGAGGTTGAAGGGCGACGGCGCGCTGTCCTCGCCGCCGTTGTCGCGCGGCTGATCCGTGTGGACGACGTGACCGCTGACCAGCGCGTCGACCCGACGGCCACCCGGCAACGTGACGATGATTTCACTGGAGGCGCTCATGGTGCTCGATGAGAGCCGCGCGCCCGGGCCGCGATTCGTCGCGCAAACTCTGCGTTTCCCACCTGCGAAGGCATCTGCGCTAGACAGGCTCTGCATGTTCACGCGGCGCGACCGCTTCGAGCTGGCGGTGCTGGGGCTGGTTGCCCTGGGCTGGGGGCTCGTCCTCGCGCCGGTGTTGCATGCCGTCGAGCATGCACACGGGCACGCGCACCACCACGGCGCGCCGGCGTCCCAACCGCGGCACGGGGACGGCAGCGTCGAGCACCAGCAGGCGGTGTTCCTCGACCCGCCGGCCGCGCCGGTGCTGGGAGCGAGCTGGCGACCGCTCCCGCGCGTCGAGCCCGCGCGCCCCGACGCCCCCGACATCGCCCCCGCCTTTCGTCCCGAGCAACCTCAGGGGCCGTAGCGCGCCCGCGTCGTTCCCGAAGCCAGTCTCCGTGCGCGGAGACGTCGTGAACCCGAGTTGCGGGAGTGCGTGTCATGCGTGTGCACCGCCGCGTCGCGGTGGCATTGCTGCTCGTGTGGGCCGGGCAAGCGTCTGCCCACCTGGAGCCAGAGGAAGGCGAGGCCGACGCCGGCGCCGCCCCGGGGCGTCCTGCCGGCCTTCGAGGTGCGCCCGGCCCGACGGGCGATGTGGTCAGCTCGTCCGACGCCGCCCCCGTTGACGCGCCAGACAGCGCTCCGTTCGCAGCCGAGGCCTCGCCGGGACGGGGAGCTGCTACGCAGGACAGGGGCCTCTCGTGGCATGGGCGTCCCCCGGCGGTCCCGCCCGCCGACGGCGCAGTCGCCGAAGCGCTTGACGCGGGCACGGCTGGCGACGGCGCCTCTGCGCCGCTGGGCACCACGACGGTGCGGGCGTCGCGGGCCGGCCACGCCGCGTCGGAGGTGACGGTGACGCAGGACGTGGTGCAGGCCGCGCCGAAGAGCGGGGCCACGGACCTGCTGCGCCTCGTGCCCGGCCTCGTCGCGAGCCAGCACAGCGGGGAAGGCAAGGCGCAGCAGCTCTTCCTGCGCGGCTTCGACGCGGTGCATGGGCAGGACGTCGAGCTTCAGGTGGCGGGGCTGCCCGTCAACGGCGTCTCCCATGTCCACGCGCTGGGCTACGCCGACTTGAATTGGCTCATCCCCGAGGCGGTGCGCGCGATTCGCGTGACGGAAGGCAGCTACCGCGCGGCGCAGGGGGACTTCGCCGTCGCCGGCACCGTGCAGTACGAGCTCGGCCTGGCCGAGCCCGGCGTCACCGCGTCGGCGTCGTACGGCAGCTTCAACCGCTGGCGCGTCTTCGCCGGCGCGCGCCTCACCGACTCGCCCGAGACGTTCGCCGCCGCCGAGTACGTGCAGGGCGATGGCTTCGGGCCGCAGCGCGCGTTCGGCCGCGCGTCGTTGCTCGCCCAGGCGGCGCTGACGCTGGGCGGGGTGCGGGTGCGGGCGGTGGTGGGCAGCGCCGCTTCGCGCTTCGACTCGCCCGGTGTCGTGCGGCAGGACGCGGTGGACGCGGGCGGCGCCGGCTTCTTCGACGCCTTCGGGCTGCGCCAGGGCGGCGCGACGTCGCGTCACCAGCTGCTCGTCTCGGCCGACGTGCCCGGCGAGGCCGGGCGCACGACGCTCGAAGTCTTCGGCGTGCTGTCGGACCTGCGGCTGAAAAACGACTTCACCGGCTTCCTCGTGCACGCGGAGGGCGACGGGCTCGAGCAGCGGCAGTCCGACGCGGTGGTGGGGGCGCGCGCGCTGCACCGCACGCACTTCCACCCGTGGGAGTCGCTGGTGACGGTGGACCTGGGCCTCGGCGGGCGGCGCGACGGGATTCAGCAGTCGCAGCGCGGCTACCGCGAGGCGGACGGCGCCCCGTACCGCGACGACTTCGCCGCGACCGTCATCCAGACGGCGGTGCACGCGTGGACCGAGGTGGCGTGGCAGCCGGCGCGCTGGCGCCTGATGGTGGGCGGCCGCGTGGACGTGCTGCACTACGACGTCCTCGATGCGCTCGCCTTCGACGGGCGGGGCGCGACGCGCGCGGCCCTGGGCGCGCACTGGAGCCTCAAGGCCGGCGTCGAGCGGCAGCTGGGCGACGCGTGGCGGCTGTTCTTGAACTACGGCGACGGTTTCCGCTCGCCGCAGGCGCGCAGCCTGGCCGATGGCGAGCGCGCACCCTTCGTCAGTGTGCGTGGCGCCGAGGTGGGCGCGTCCTTCCAGTCGAAGCGCGTCGACGTCCGCGGCGCGCTCTTCGGTTCCTACGTCGCCGACGACTTCTTCTTCGACCACACGGTGGGCACCACGATGTACGTCGGCTCGACGCTGCGCGGCGGCGCGCAGGCGGTGCTGACGGCGCGACCCATCGACGACGTGCTGGTGGCGGCCAGCCTCACCGGGGCGACGGCGCACGTCATCGACTCCCGCTCGCTGCTCCCGTACTTTGCGCCCCTCGTCGCCCGCGTCGACGCGAGCTGGACGCGCACCTGGCCGTGGCGCGGCTACGAGTGGACGCCGCGGGTCGGCACGGGCCTGACGCTCATCGGCCCGCGCCCGCTGCCGTACGACGAATTCAGCCGCACCGTCTTCCTCGCCGACGTGCGTGCGGGCGTGCGCGTCGGCCGGGTGGAGCTCCGGCTCGACGTGCAGAACCTCTTCGACGCGCGCTGGCGCGACGGGGAATTCGTCTTCCCGTCCAACTGGACGCCGGGCGTCACGCCCAGCCGCCTCCCGGCGCGCCACTTCACCGCGGGCTCGCCCCGCACATTCACGCTGTCTCTGGAGGTGCACCTGTGACTCGAAGAATCCCGTCTGCCATCAACTCAGAGGACCTGGCCGGTCGGCCCCGGCTGCCGTCCCGGAGGACCTGGCTTCTCCTCGTCGCGCTGTCCTTCTTTTCTTGCGGAGGCACGGTCGCGAGCCGCCGCACCTTCCCCCTCGTCGTCTCGCCCGCGGGCGGGGCGCTGGTGACGGACTCCGGCTGGACGGTGACGCTCACGAGCGCGCGCGCGTCCCTCGGCGCGGCGCGCTTCTACTCGGGCAAGGTGCCATCCATCGCGCGGCGGACGCCGCGCATCAATCCGCTCGAGTGGCTGGTGTCGTCGGCCTGGGCGCACCCGGGCCACTACGTGCCGGGCGAGGCGATGGGCGAGCTGCTCCGCCCGCTCGAAGTGGACCTCCTGCAGGCGGAAACCGCGTGGGGCGAGGTGAGCGGCGTCACTGGGGCGTATGGCTCGATGGAAGTGACGGTGGCTGCCGGCGGCGTGCGCCTCGCTGGCACCGCGACCAAAGACACACAGACGGTGTCTTTCGACACCGGCGCCTTCACACCGCCGGCGGCGATTCAGGCCATCGTCTTCGAGCATCAGATGGACACGTCCTCCGGGCGCGTGCGCCTGACGGTCGACCTCCGGACCATCGTGTCTCGCATGGACTTTGCGCAGGTTGGTGCCGGCGCAAACCCGCTCGACTCGACGAGCCCCGCCTTCAACGGCTTCGCCCGTGGGGTGGAGGACTCGTCGGCCTGGCGCGGCACCTGGGAGGCGCCGTGAGGACCAACCGCGAAACAGAGAGGAGTCATGGCATGAAGAGGCTTGGATGGCTGATGGTGTTGCTGCTGGCGGCGGGCTGTGGCCCTGGCGTCGGCACGCTGAGTGTCACCACCTGGGGCGAGGCGTACATCGAGGACGGGATTCCCGTGGACTCGGCGCAGGTGACGGGTTTCGTCGATGGGTGGACGGTGAAGTACGAGCGCTTCCTGGTGGTGCTGGGCGAATTCTCGCTGGCGAAGAAGACGGGCGAGCAGGGGCCGAAACAGCAGGCCGCGGGCATCGTCAACCTGGTGAAGCCCGGGCCCGTCGAGCTCTTCTCGTGGAAGGACGTGCCCGCCGCGAAGTGGGACCGCGTCAGCTACGGGATTGGCCCGGCGAAGTCGTCGGCCACCGGCATCGGCGCCATCGACGCGTCGGACGTCGAGCGCATGAAGACGGGCGGGCTGGCGGTGTACGTCGAGGGCTCCGCGACGAAGAATGGCACGTCGAAGCGCTTCGCGTGGGGCTTCGCCAACGACACGCTGTACGACGAGTGCACCAACATGGACTACGGCGACGGCGTCACCATTCCGACGGGTGGGCAGGAAGTCGTGCAGCTCACCATCCACGGCGACCACTTCTTCTATGACGACCTGGAGAGCCCCGAGGCGAAGCTGCGCTTTCAGGCGCTGGCCGACGCCGACGCCGACGCCGACGGCGCCATCACCCTCGACGAGTTGGCCGCCGTGCAGCTCACCAGCCTCCCGCTTGGCCAGTATGGCACCGGCAGCGCGGGCAGCGTGAAGAGCCTGAAGGACTTCATCGGCGCGCTCGTCCGCACGATTGGCCACTACCGGGGTGAGGGAGAGTGCGTGAGCAAGGCGCGCTGACGCCTTGCGAAGGGGCGCCGCGCCGTCTACGAGGCGGCGCGTGCGCTCGCTCCTCGCCGCGGCGGTGGTGTCGGTGGTGATGACGGGCTGTCTGCCCTCGACGAAGGCAGGCTGGTACGCCAACCCGGGACTGCGCGGTGATGGCCTGTGTCATTGGACGGACGTGGAGTGGCACGACACCGGCGTGGTGTGGCACGGCTGGGTGGCGGCGTCGGCGCTGAAGGAGCCTGAGGCGGGCGGCCTGTCGAACGTGTTTGGGTATGGCGGGCTCGGCGCGCCCAGCGGCGCGGAGGAGACGTGGCTCGCCTGCGCGGTCGAGCACAAGCTGGACGCGCGGCTCCCCGCGGGCGCCGTCGTGCGTGTCGGGCGCGTGCTGGCGTCGACGCCGTTCCACGCCGACGAAATCAAGGACGGCTCCGTCACCGTCTCCTTCCGCAACCGTTGGCTGGCGCCGGAGGACGGCGTCAGCTTCGTCCTCGAGGCCGCCGCCGCTGCGTGCGCGCCGTGGATTCCTCCGCCGACGGGGCCCGTCGCGCCGCCCGCCTCGGCCTTGTAGGTAGGAGCTCCGATGCCTGCCATCCTCGTGCACGGGGGCGCCGGCCCCGCGGCCTCCGACGATGACGCCGCCGCCGCGAAGGCTGGGTGCCTGCGCGCCGCGCAGGTCGGCCACGGAGTCCTCCTCGGCGGTGGCAGCGCGCTGGACGCCGTGGAGGCCGCCACGCGCGTGCTGGAGGATGACCCGCGCTTCAACGCCGGCACCGGCGCGGTGTTGAACGCCTCCGGCGAGGTGGAGCTCGACGCGTCCATCATGGACGGTGAGACGCTGGCCGCCGGCGCGGTGGCTGCGGTGCGCACCGTGAAAAACCCGGTGACGCTCGCCCGCGCCGTCATGGAACGGTCGCGGCACGTGCTGCTCGCCGGGCCCGGCGCAGACGCCTTCGCGCGCAGCGTGGGCATTCCAGCCATCGAGCCCGGCGCGCTCGTCACCGAGCGGGCGCGGCGCCGCTGGGAGGCGCGCAGACAAGACACCCACGGCACCGTGGGCGCCGTCGCGGTGGATGCGATGGGGCGTGTGGCCGCCGCCACCTCCACCGGTGGCACCAACGGCAAGCTGCCCGGCCGCGTCGGCGACTCGCCGCTCATCGGCTGCGGCACCTGTGCCGACGGGCGCGTGGGCGCGGCGTCGGCCACCGGCGTAGGCGAGCACATCATCCGCCTGACGTTGACGCGGCGACTGCTCGACCTCCTCGAGCGCGGCGAGACGCCGGAGGCGGCGCTCGACGCGTGTCTGGGTCGCATCGTGGCCCTGGGCGGCGAAGCGGGACTCATCCTCGCCACGCCGTCGGGCCTGCTCGCGTGGGCGCGGACCACCGAGCGCATGCCGGTCGGCTGGGTGGATGCCACCGGCGCGTCGGGCGCGGACTTCGCCGGCCCCCACGCGGGCCAACGCCCGCCGCGCTGAAGCCCAAACACCCGCAATTTCTTGCGCGGTGTCTGTGCAAGCACTAAGGGTGTCGCATATCCCGGTCGGGGTATGTGTTTTAGAGTTCAATACCGAAAACAACACAATTCGCCCGGTCTGATGTCGGGCGCGGGGAGTCTGAATGTCGGTCGACAAGCTGATGCGGGACATGGTGCGGGATGAGGTGGCGCGGGCGATGGTGCCGGTCATGGCGGCGATTTCCGAGCTGCAAGCCCAGGGCGCCGTCATTGCGCGGCTCGCGTCAGTGTTGGGTGGCCCACTCAAGCGCGGCCCGGGCCGCCCGCCGAAGCTGAAGCTGGCGCCGGTCGGGAAGCGCGGCCGCCCGGCTCGGCAGGCCGGCGAGTCGCGCCTGTGCGCGCTGCAGGGCTGCAAGCGGCCCGCGCGCAGCAAGGGTTATTGCGCGGCGCACTACCAGAAGTACCGCATGCTCGCGAAGACCAACCGCCTGCCGCCGGACTGGGTGGAGAACGCGCCGCCGGGCAGCGTGGCGAACGTGGTGCTCCCGCGCGGCCGCGCCGGGGCCAGGCTGCTGGCCGAGTTGAAGAAGAAGAAGGGCTGACGCGCTTCCGCCGTCTGTCGAGGCCACGGCGGGGACCCCTCGGGTTTCCCCCGCCGTGGCTTTCTTTTTGGGCGCTGCTCGACGAAAACACCGCTCGCCATGGCCAACCAGCGCGAGCTCGAGGGCAGCATCCACGTCGACCTGAAGCGAGAGGAGACCTACGGGGGGTACCTGCAGTTGGAGAAGATTCTCCACGCGCAAGCGCCGCGCTCGTCGCAGCACGACGAGATGCTCTTCATCATCCAGCACCAGACGAGCGAGCTGTGGATGAAGTTGATGCTGCACGAGCTCGACCGGGCGCTTTCGCACGTGAAGGCGGACGAGCTGGAACCCTGCTTCAAGATTTTCGCCCGCGTCGCGCACATCCAGCGCATGTTGTTCGAGCAGTGGGCGGTGCTGGAGACGATGACGCCCAGCGAGTACCTCACCTTCCGCGACGCGCTGGGCCGCTCGAGTGGCTTCCAGTCGTACCAGTACCGCGGCATCGAGTTCATGCTGGGCAACAAGGACGCGAACCTGCTGTTGCCGCACCGCGACGACCCACAGGTGCACGCGTGGTTGAAGGCGCGCCTCGAGCAGCCCAGCCTGTACGACGAGTTCCTGCGCCTGATGAAGCGCCGCGGCTACGACGTGCCGAACGAGTGTCTCGAGCGCGACTTCACGAAGCCGTACGTGAAGAACGACGCGGTGGTGCGCCTCTTCAAGACAGTCTACGAGTCGCCCGAGCAGCACTGGGAGACGTACGAGATGGCAGAGAAGCTGGTGGACGTGGAGGAGCGCTTCCAGCTCTGGCGCTTCCGCCACATGAAGACGGTGCACCGCATCATCGGCCACAAGCAGGGCACCGGCGGCAGCTCCGGCGTCACCTTCCTGAAGCGCGCGCTCGAGTTGACCTTCTTCCCCGAGCTGTGGGACGTGCGCACCGAACTGGAGCCGAGGGCCTGATGAGCTCCTCACCTCGTTGGACGTCGGTGGGCCTTCTGGCCCTGGCGCTCTCCGCCTGTGGTCCCACCGTCGAGCCCGGCGTCACCGTGTTGGTGACGAAGGACGTCGAGCCGCTCGTGAAGGACGGGCTGCGCTTCGTCGGCGACAGCGGCCTGCACGCCGTCGTCGTCGAGGACCCGGCGGCCGAGCTCGAGCGCCGCGGCGGCGCGGTGGTGGCGCTCACCGCGCGCGCAGACTGCACCGAGTGCTACCGCGTGGATGGCGCGGGCACGCGGCTCCTCGTGTCCGGCGGGCTGAAGCTGGGCGTGCAGTACGGGCTGTGGCACGCGCTGGAGCTCATGGGCTACCGCTTCCTGCACCCGTGGCAGTCGGTGGTGCCATCCACCCCGCAGGCGGCGCCGGCGGCGGAGCTGGGCGTCGAACACGCGCCCGAGATGCAGAAGCGCCGCGGGCTGCACCTGCACACGCTCCACCCCATCGAGTCGCTGTACGACTTCTGGCTGCCCGGCGAGGCGAACCTCGAAGGCGCGCTGCGCACCGTCGACTTCCTCATCAAGAACCGGGGCAATTACATCCAGTGGGCGGCGCTCGACGACGTCCAGAAGGATGACGCCGTCACCGCCGCGTGGCGCACGCACACCCGCGCCATCACCACCTTCGCGCACGACCACGGCGTCACCACCGGCGTGCAGATTCAGCTGTTTGGCCAGGCGAACCTGCAGAACGCCTTCGACCTCATCGACGACGGGCCGATGGACCCGCTGCCGGAGATGCGGCGCCGCCTGCACCTCCTGCTCGACGGCAACGGCTTCGACGTGACGTGTCTGTCCTTCGGCGAGTTCTTCGCGGCGGACCCGGCGGCCTTCGTCGCCGAGGTGAACACCGCGTACGACGAGATGAAGGCGGTGCAGCCCGGCCTCGAGGTGACGACGCTCATCCACGTCGGCAACTACGACAACCTTCGCATCACCTACATGGGCGAGACGTTGCTGTATTACTTCCTCGTCAAGTTCGCCAACCCAGCCATCGTGCCGTGGGTGCACACGACCATGTATTACAACCTGTTCGAGGACGCGGGCGGCGCGTACCTGCATGACAGGTTCGACGAGCACCGCGACTTCCTCGAGGCGAAGCTGCGCGCCGGCCAGCCCGCGGGCTACCTGCCGGAGAACGCGTACTGGATCGCCTTCGACAACAACGTGCCAACCTTCCTCCCGCTGTACGTGCGCAGCCGCTGGACGGACGTGGACCGGCTGGCGGCGGCGGGCCACCTCGACGACCACATCATCTTCTCCACCGGCTGGGAGTGGGGCTACTGGCTCAACGACGTCGCCGTGCTGCGGATGAACTACGAGAAGCCAGCGGCGTGGGACCGCGACGTGCAGCACGTCTTCGCCGTGTGGGGCGAGGCGGGCGCGAAGGTGGGCGGGCTGGTGCGTCGGCTCGCCGACCTGCAGCACCGCTTCCTCATCGAGAGGCGCCTGGCGGCGTACCTGGCCGGGCGCGACCAGGTCATCGACGCGGGCGACAAGCTGGGCATCTTCAGCCAGCCGGACCGCCCGGAGTTCACCGAGGTGGCGGCGCTGGACGCGGCGGGGCGCGCGGCCTTTGTCACCGAGAGGCTCGAGCCGATGGGCGACTTCGCGGCGCAGCTGACGGCGCTCGACGCGGAGCTGCAGGCCTTGTCGCTGCCGCAGGACGTCTTCATCGACGAGGTGAAGGACGGCTTCGCGGTGACGGCGGCGCGCGCGCGCTTCATCCACGCGATGTATGCAGCGACGGTGGCGTACGCGGACACGGGCAACGACGGCGGGTGGCTGGACAGGGCCGAAGGCTTCCTCGCCGAAGGCCGCGCGGCGGTGGCGCGGCGGCGCACGAAGCTGCACGACCCGGACCCGAAGACCATCCTCCGCAACACCGCCAATCCGACCTTCTACCAGTACGGGTACCTCCGCGAAGCCGACAGCCTGTGCTTTTGGGAGCGCGAGCGCGCGCAGGCCAGGCAGCTCATCCTCCAGACGGGCGACACCATCCCCGGCTGCGTGCTGTAGCGCCGCGTCAGGCGAGCGAGGCGTGCGGGTTGGCGCCCCACGGCCGAGCCGGCGCACGCGTCAGCTCGGTGAGGTACGCCCACAGCCCCGCGTAGCCGGGCGTGCCCATCGGCAGGCGGTAGCCGGCGTTGTTGCCCGTCTCGAAGCGCCCGGTGGTGCCCGGCCGCACATACTTGCCGAAGACAGTCGCGCTCACGCCGCTCGCGTGCTCCGACGACGTCGGGGTGTGGCCGCCGATGCGCGCGAAGTCGCCGTAGAGCAGCGTCACCACGTTGCGGCCCGCCGCGGCCAGCGTGCGCTCGAGGAAGACCTGCGGCGGCGGGAGAATCTCGCTGCGCATCATCGTGCGCGCCACCTCGCCGGTGCCGTCGCCGTGGGTGTCCCAATTCTCGAAGGTGGTGCCCACCTTCACGCCGGGGCTGGTGATGCACACCACGTCGGCGCCGGCGCGCAGCATCAGCTCCGAGCCCGCGAGGTGCGAGCGGAAGCTGGTGGCCGTTCAGAAGTCGCGCGACCACACCACATCGGCGCTGCCAGCCGGCGCCGTGCCGCCCGTCACCTCGAGGCTCCAGGACTTCGTCACCTGCCACTCGAGGCGCGCCGAGTACGGGTTTTCGCCGCGCGCGGGGTTGGCGCCCGTCTGCGCCGACACGCCGAGGTACACGCTGTCGGTGAGGTACTTGCCGACGTCCACCTTGATGCGCTGGAAGTTGTCGCTCGTCTCGAAGTTCAGCACGTCGATGGGCAGCTTCTTCGCCAGCACGTTGCGCAACTGGCTGGCAGCCAGCTGACCGACGACGGACACCGCGTCCTCTGGTGTGATGGAGGCGCCCGAGCCGCGGCGCAGCTCGCGACGGCCGGTGGCCAGCAGCGTGTAGATTTCAGACTCGCTCATCTGTGGGTCGCTGGACGTCTTCAGCTGCACGCTGGTGCCCTTGCCCACCACCGTCACCGTCACCTTCACCTTCTCGCGCTCGTTGGTGTGCAGCGCGATGACGTTGACGTACGGCTCCTTCGCCGGCCCGCCGAAGCGCACCTGGCTCCCTTTCTGCACCTGGAACTCGCGGCCGATGACGGACAGGCTGCCGCGGAGGATGGTGGCGTCACCGAAGAGCTGCGCCGTCTCGGCCACCTCGACGCGGAAGGCTTCGGACAGGCCCAACTCGACGTTCAAGTCACTCGAGCGCACCCAGATGTTGCGGGGCGCGTTGATGATGGCGCGCACCGAGCGGCCGGGCGCTTCGCGCTCGCCGTTCTCCTCGGCCACCGCTTCCTTCGCCTCCTGTCGCTGCCGGCGCGTGGCCCGCTTCCCGTCGCGCAGCACGATGATGTCCTTCGGGCGCGCGAGGTCCTGCAGATTCTTCCGCTTCACCTCCGGCAGCTCGACGTCCACCCGTGGGATGTCGATGGACTTCAGGTTGATGAGCTCGCCGGTGATGTCCCCGGCGAGGGCCACCTTCAGCGACGTGGTGGCGAGCAGCTGGTCGTCGTTGACGATGGGGAAGCGGTCGAAGGTGCCGTCGGCCGTCAGCGTGAAGGCGCCGCTGGCCAGGCGGTTGGCCTTCGCCTGCAGCGACGCCGCGCCCGCGCCGGCGCGCAGCCGCAGCTTCTTCAAGTCGACCAGGTCGTTGGTGGCGTGCAACTCGAGGTCGATGTCGCGGTAGTCGCCGAAGCCGAAGAGGCCCAGGCGGCCCTTCTTCCACGTGGCGTCGCCCACGAAGGCCGGGCTTCCCAGCGTGCCCTTCACCGTGCCGGCCAGCGTCAGCTTGCCGTCGACGACGCGCACCGCCGGGTGCACGCCGGACAGGAAGGCGAGGTCCAGCTCGCGCGCGTCCAGCGCCAGCGCCACCGCGGCCTGCTTCCAGTCGAGGCCATGGCGCAGCGACTTCAGGCGCACGTCGAGGCCGGTGGTGCCCTTTACCTTCAAGTCGTCGCGGCCATGGCCGCCGAGCGCCAGGCTCAGCTCCTGCCCGGTGCCGGTTGACTTCAGCTCGAAGCGCGCGCTGCCCAGCGCCACCTTCGAGAAGGTGAGCGACTGCACCGAGCCGGTGAGGCGGGCGCGGGGATTCTCCAGCGTGCCCGTCACCTCCACCGTGGCGCTGGCGGTGCCGCGCGTGCCCTGCGTGCCGTCCGTCTTCGGCAGCAATGGCTCGAGCTCGAGCGGGTACAGCGCGCCACGCAGCGCCAGCGGCGCCTCGCCGGCGGCGTCGAGGTCGTCCAGCTTCTCCACCGGCATCGCCACCTCCGCGTCCAGCGTCGCGGCGGGCTTGCCCGCCAGCTGGATGCGGCTCGCCAGCGCGGTGCGCGCGTCCTCCGCGGTGATGGTGAAGGTGGCGTCGACGCCGGACACCGGCGGCGTCTTCAGTCGGGCCAGGTCGAGCTCCAGCGAGCCGCGTGGGTGCCGCGCCGTGCCCGTCAGCCGGCCCTTGAGGCCCACCGCGCCCGCCAGTTCGTCGTCGTCGATGAGGCCCGCGTCGTCCAACTGGTGCAGGTCGACGCCGTGCACGTCGACGTCCACGGTGACGGCGGTGTCCTGCAGCGCGTCGGCCGACGGCGGCTTCGCGCGCAGGCCCGACAGCGTGAAGGGGGTGCCCACGTCCACCACCGCGACGCCGCCGAAGGCCGAGGTGGACAGCTGCAGGCCCAGCGTCGCGTCCTCGCGTGTCGAGACGACGACGCGCGGCCGGTCCAGCGTGAAGCGCCGCGGGCGCTCGCCCTTCTCCAGCGGCTTGTCGTCGAGGGACACGTCGAGGCTGGGCGCCTCCACCGTGAGCGTGGCGACGGGTTTCTCGCCGGTGCCCGCCAGCGCCAACTCGGCGCCCAGCACGCCGCGCACCGGCAATCGCCTCTTCAAGAGCGCCGACACGCGCTCGGTGTCGACGTCGCGCACCACCACCTTCGCCGTCAAGGGCTCCGGCTTCTCGTCGGTGATGGCGGGCAGCGAGACGTCGAGGTCCGCGTCCACCGTCCCGACCGAGGTGTGCACCCGGCCCGCGGCCGTCGCGCGCTGGCCTCGCCAGCTGCCGGACAGCTCGACGCCGACGTCCGTCACGCCAAAGGCCGCGCCCTGCCTCACGGACACCGTCGCGTCGATGTCGGGCTTCGGCAGCCTGCCCAGCGCCGTCGCGCGGAGCGCCAGGGTGCCTGACAGGCCCCAGTCTTGCGGCGCGATGATGCGCGGCAGCCGCGAGAGGTCGACGTCCCTCGCCTCCACGCGCGCGTCGAGGCGCTGCTTCGCCAGCTTCGCTGCCAGCGTGAGGCGCTGCGCCCCGTCACGCAGCGTCAGCGGCTCCACCTCCACCGCCGCGCCCCACGCTACGTGCGTCGGCGCCTCCATCGCCCACGCGGCGTCCGACGCCTTCACCTCGAAGGTGGACAGCGCGACGCCCTCGCGGTCCTCGTCCAGCAGGCCGACGGCGTGCAACGTGACATCGCCGAGGCCCTTCGTCGTGAAGTCCACGTCCCACTGCCGGCGGTGGGTGATGAAGTCGAGGCGCACCTCCTCGAGCGCGCGCTCGCCCAGCTGCACGCGCTTCGCCTCGAGGAGGATGTCGGTGTCCAGCGGCTTCGTGACGTCGGGGAGGTCCGCGTCCACCTTCACCTGCTCCGCCGCCACCGACGCGACGCGCAGGGTATTCAGCCGACCCAGCGCCTTCACCGCGGGGTGCAGCGTGGGGCCGGTGAAGGTGAGTTCCAACGCGCCCGAGCCGCCGAGGGGCGGGAGGTCGAGCTCGAGGAAGTCGGCCACCACCTTCGCCGTCTGCGAGAGGTCCTTCGCCTCGAAGCGTCCCCCGAGGTCGATGGACGTGGGCGACACCGTGCCGTGCGTGTTGGCCCTGACGCCCGGCGCGTCCACCTCCAGCGCGTCGATGGCCAGCGCGCCCTTCACCGCCTTCGCGGCCAGCGCCACCTTCGCGAGCCGGCCGACGCCCGGCGCCTCCCAGGTGGCGGACACGGTGGCCTCGCCCGTCAGCGACTCGGCGCGCGCGTCGGGGAGCGAGGCCTTCACCGAGGCGCTCACCACCGAGCGCCGCTGCACGCCCAGGAGCTCCGCGAGGTCGGCCTTCTCCAGCGTCAGCGTCAGCGACTCGACGGCCAGCGGCTCCGTCGTCCACGCGCCAGCGGCATCAAGGGTGGCGCTGCCCGCGCGGGCCTCCAGCAGCGCGCGCCTCGGCGAGCCCGCCCCCCTGGCGTAGAGCGGCACCTGGAGCGGCCACGGCGGCGCGAAGGCCTTTACCGTGTCGGGTGTCAGCACCAGTTCCTGCAGCGCGAGCTCCTGCGTGGGCCACTCGAGGGTGGCGCGCACGTGGCTGTCTCCCAGTCTCAGCGAGACGTCGGCGGCGGTGGGGCCCTTCGCGGACGACGCCGTCACGTTCAGCGCCAGCGGCGCGGCGAGCGGCGCCGTCGCCTTCGCGCTCAGGGCCAGCGTGCCGTCGGCCTGCAGCGTGTCGAGGCGCAGGTCGACGTCTGCGGTGACGTCTACGCCCTCCACCGTCATGCGCGGCCCGAGGCCCTGCACGTCGACGGCGCCGTGGGTGAGCGCCAGCGCGCCCACCTTCACGCGCCAGCGCACGGGCTGGGACGGGCCCGGCGTCGGCGGCGCCGGGTGCTTCGCCGCCACCGCGCGCGAGAGGTTGAGGCCGCGCTCGTCCTGCTTCAGGTACAGGCGCGGCGCCTCCAACTCGACGCGGCGCAGGTCCACCACCTGCCGCGCCAGCGCGGACAGCGACAGCTCCGCCGTCACCGACGCCACCTCGGCCACCAACTCGCCCTCGGGCGTGTACAGCTTGAGGCCGGTGAGGCGCAGCACGTTGCCCTCGAGGTCGAGGCGCTCGAACTCCAGCGTGCCCGCGAGGCTGTCCTCCACCGCGGCCGTCACCTGCCCGCGCAGCCACGCCCGCCCGCCGTCCGACTGGAGCCACAGCCAGCCGCCGGCCGGCGCCAGAAGGATGAGGACGAGCGACGCGGCCAGCGCCGCGAGGACGCGGCGGGCGCGGCGGCGCAGCACCTGGCGGGTGTCCTTCATGGCGCCCGGTCCTCCCCGCGGACCCTCAGGAGGATGGGGTAGCTGACATGGAACAAGTCGCCGGCGGTGGTGCCAGCGTCCGCTCTTTCGAGCCGCGTCTCCCAGGCGAGCTCGAAGCACCGCGCCGCGTCCTCGACGAGGCCGGCGCCGGGCTGCACTTCAGCGCCGAGGACGTCGTAACCGCTGGTGTTCGCCTCGACGAAGAGCTCCACCTTCACAATCTGCTCTACCTTCGGTGGGTATTGCTGGAGACGACGCAGCAGGTCATCTCGGATGGCGGCGTGGAGCGCCTGGTTGAAGGCGGTCTGGCGACCCTTTCCCTTGATGGATTGGCCCGTTTCGTCGAGCGGAACGCTGGCCCACTTCGCCCGCCAGTCGGCTGGGGGCTGCACGAAAGCGCGCTCGGGTGCTGCAGCTCGGGACGCGGCGACCACCAGCGCAGCCTCGGCGTCGGCCGGAGCTCGTGGGGGAGCGCCGCTCGACGGGACGTCGGTCGCTGAGACAGCCAGGGCCGGAACCGCTCCCGGCGCTTCCGGCTCGGACCGGGCGAACCAGAGCGCGGCGAGCGGCGCGATGAACGCCAGGTTGATGAACACGGTGGGTACCCGCCCCTTCGGTGAACCGAACGTCCCCATCGTCAGAAGGCCTCCCCGATGGAGATGTGAAGCGCGCAGGTGCTGTCCGGGCTGCCCGAGGAGTCCAGCGGTGTCGCCGAGAAGGACGACGGCTTGTCGAGGCCGAAGAAGCAGCCCGGGTCGTTGCGGAACGTCTTCACGTTGCCCGAGTCCACCTCCTGCGGGCCGCCGAGGAAGGGCAGCCGGTACGCGACGTCGAGGCGAATCGGGCCCAGCGGGGTGCGGTAGCGCACGCCCAGGCCGACGGCGGTGTACAGGAAGCGCGCGAAGTCGACGGCGCCGCCCAGCGGCTTCGAGGTGACGAGGCCCCAGTCGTTGAAGACGGACAGCACCAGGTCGCCCCACACGTTCCACCGCACCTCGAAGGACGCCTCGAGCAGCGAGTTGCCGCCGATGGGCAGCGTCTCGGGGCCGGTGAGCGGCCGGTTGGGGTTGGGGCTCTGCTGGTAGAGCAGCTGCCCGTCGTTGTCCGGGTCGTTCACCGGCACGGCGACGAGCGGCGACAGGCGGCGCTGGTTGAAGCCGCGCATGTACGAGCCGCCCGAGAAGAAGCGCAGCAGCGCGGGCGTGTTGTCCTCCGCCGCGATGAGCGTGCCCAGGCGCACCTTGCCCGCCAGCGTGACGCGCTTCTCCTCGCCGAAGGACAGGTAGCCGCGCAGCTCGGGCACCACCTTGAGGAATGGCCGCACCACGTCGGTGCGCGCCAGCCCGCCGTCGAAGGTGACGCCCGCGTAGTAGCCGTCGCGCGGCTCCAGCTTGTTGTCGCGCTTGTCCCACTCCACCAGCACGTCGAGGAAGGTGGTGACGCAGGCCTCGGGCGCCAGCGGGCAGCCCAGCACCGCCGGCGGCACGTTGTCGCGCACCGACACCTTCGCCGACAGGAAGTACACGTCGAGGTTCGCCGACGGGAAGACGGTGAGGTTGACGAGCGGCCGCCAGATGAAGCCCAGCTTCCACTCGCCGCCGATGTAGTCGTACGTCACGTCCAGCGTCCGCTGGAGGTCGAGCGCGCTGGTGAAGTCCACCGTGCGCAGGCCGAAGGCGCGCGGCACCTGGTACTCCGTCAGCACCCGGAAGATGGGGCCGTTCTTCGCCGTGTCGCTGCCCGCCGCGACCGCGAAGACGTTGGGCAGGAAAGCCCAGCCGAGCTTCCCCTTCACCGACAGCTTGTCGAGCAGGTAGTCCCGGTTGAAGAGCTTCGCGAGGCCGAGGTTGCGGTGGGTGAACTCGCCGATGAAGCGCACCTCGTTGCGAATCATGTCGAGGCTGGCGCCGCCGCCGAGGCGCACGCTGCGGAACGGCGCCTCCTTCACGTCGATGACGGTGGGCACCGTGCCCGCCTCGCGGTTGGGTACCCCTCGCGTCACCTTCACGCCGGCGAAGACGCCCATCTGGAAGATGCGCGCCTGCGCGTTCGCCAGCGCCGACTCGCTGTACCAGTCGCCGGGCGGCACCTCGGGCGAGGCGACGAAGGCGATGAGCTTCGGCGGCACCTGCGCGCCGGGGTCCGTCGCCACGAACATCTGCCCGAACTTGTAGCGGGGGCCCGGCTGCACCTCGAGGGTGACGTCCACCTTCGCGGCCCGCGCGTCCACCAGCGCCTCGCCCGTCACCACCACCTCCGCGTAGCCCAACTCGCGCAGCCGCGCGGCCAGCACCGCCTTGGTGTTCTGCCAGTCCTCCTCGAGGAAGATGAGGCCTTCGCGCAGCGGCAGCCGCGTCGTCGCCGTCTCCTGATGCTCCGCGGGCATCGCCTCGAGGCCCGTGTAGGTGAGCGACGCGACGCGCGCCGGCTCGCCTTCCTCCACCTTCACCAGCAGCTTCACGTGCCCCGGGCCGCTGGGGTTCACCTGCTCGTCGAGGATGCGCGCCTGGTAGTAGCCGTTGGCCTCGTAGTACCGGGTGATGCGCCGGAGGTCGGCCTGCCACGCGGACTCGTCGAACCACTCGGTCCGCCCGAGGAACGGCACCCACCACGGCAGCCACGACGACTCGCCGGTGAGGATGCGCTCCTTGATGGCGCTCTCCTTGAGCGCCTTCGTGCCCTCGATGCTCAAGTCGTCCACCTCGAGCGCGTCGGGCGTCGGCGGCGTGTGAGAACAGGCGGCCAGCGCCAGCCCCAGCGCTGCCGCGACCAGGCCCCGTCGCGGCGTCGTCGCTCCCCCGGGACGGGGAGCCATCCGCGTCACGCCCGGCGACCCTCGCGCGTCAGGCGGGCGAGCCACTCGGCGACGCGGCGCGTGTCTTCGGCGGTGCACAGCGTCTCCACCTCGGGCCGCATGCGGTACGTCCAGTTGCCGTCGCCCACGGTGCCCGGCGTGTTGACGCGCTCCGTCTCGCCGAAGACGTCCTGCCACGGGAGGATGCACCACGCCGACTGCGCGTTGAGCGCCGCCTGCAGCAGCGCCTCGTGCACCTCGGGGCTGCAGCGCTCGGGCGGCGGGTTGAAGCGGTGCAGCTCGGGCCACACGCGGCACACCGCCTCGCGCTCCCAGCCCTGCGCGTTGTTCCACCACGCCACGAGCGTCTCGGTGTCGTGGGTGCCGGTGGTGACGAGCGACACCTCGGGGTAGTGGCGCGGATCGCGGTAGATGCCGTCTTCGCGGCTCCAGCGCATCACCTGGTAGCCGGGCAGGCCGAGGCGGGCCAGCGTGTCGCGCACGAAACGGGGGATGACGCCGAGGTCCTCCGCGACGATGCCAGCGCCCTCGGACAGGAGCTTGAAGTTGCGCTCGCCGCGCGCCTGCTGCGCCAGCGCGTCGGCGGGCACGAAGAAACCGCGCGGGTGCTCCGTGTCCCTCAGGTACTGGCGGAAGTAGCCCACCGCGTGGTCGATGCGGCGCACGTCGTAGGTGGCGGCGGCCTTCTTCGCGCGCAGCTTGAGCCACGCGTCGCCGTCCTTTTCGAGCGCCTCGAAGTCGAAGAAGGGCAGCCCCCAGTCCTGGCCGTCGGCCGAGAAGTCGTCGGGCGGAACGCCGAGGCGTTTGTCGCGGCGCAGGTACTTCGGCCACGCCCAGCAGTCCGCCGAGTCCTGCCCGATGATGAAGGGCTCGTCGCCGCACAGGAGAATGCCGCGGGCCTTCGCCTGCGCGCGCACCTTGTTCCACTGCGCCTCCGCCACCCACTGCAGCCACTGGTGGTAGCGCACGCGCTTGCGGTGCTCGCTGCGCGCCACCTCCAGGGACTTCGGGTCGCGGGTGGCGAGGCCGGTCGGCCACTCCCACCACGGCTTGCGGCTGAAGGCCTCGGACAGCGCGGCGAACAGCGCGTAGGTGTCCAGCCAGCCGCGGTTGTCGCCCACCCACTGGTCGAACTCGCGCGCGCGCGCCGACGGGCCCTGGCCCTCAAAGGACGCGAACGCGCGCTCGAGCGCCGCCGTCTTCACCGGGAAGACGAGGTCGTAGCGCACCGACTTCGCCGCGCGCGCCTGCTCGATGGCCTGCTTCTCGCCGTCGGTGAAGGTGACGCCTTCGGGCAGCCAGCCGAGGTGGATGAAGAGGGGATTCAGGCCGAACGCGCTGCGCGTCGAGTAGGGGCTCGGGTCGCCCGGCGCCGTCGGCAGCAGCGGCAGCACCATGAGCATCTTCTGCTGGGCCAGCTGCAGCCAGGCGAACAGGCCGTCGAAGCCCGCGAAGTCACCGACGCCGACGTCGTGCGCGCTGCGGAGCGAGAAGAGGGGCTGCAGGATTCCCGAGAGCCGGCCGTGCGGAGTCATGTGCTGGTGTCCCCGCCCGACGCTGTAGCACAGGGCCGGGACAGGGCCAGAGGCTCAGCCGATCAGCGGCCCTGTCGCACCCGGGCGAGGACGGGGAAGGCGTCGCGGCCGCCCGCGCGGACGGTGCGCGCCTCGTCGATGGCGGCGGGCAGCTTCGTCTCACCGGCGTCCTCGGCCTGCGCGGTGTGCGCGGACGGGCACGATACGCGGGCCGGCAAAGGCGGAGCGAGAGCGACGAGCCGCAGCGGACGCAGGCGACGCCAACGAGGCAAGGCGAAGGCCAGCCGCGTCTGCCTCGGGAGACGGTGGTCCGCCCGCTGGGACGGGAACGTGCTCGCGCCCGCGCCAACCCGCGGGGTTGAGCGTGGCCCCGCGTTTGCGTCGGCGGGCGCGGCTCCAGCCTTCTCAGGAGGTCGAACGTGCGCGTCGCGACACTCGTCTTCATCTCGTGGTGTGTCTTCTCCTGCGCTCCGCCGGCGCCGGGCGAGCTCGATGCGGGCTCGGAGCCCGTCGCGGACGACGCGGGCGTCCCGGCGGACGGGGGCGCCGACGCCGGTCCGGTGGACGACGACGCCGGGCGTCCCGATGCGGGGGCCGAGGCTGATGCGGGGCCGGCAGACGACGACGCCGGGCGGCCCGACGCCGGGGGCGAGGCCGATGCGGGGCCGGCCAATGACGACGCCGGGTGGCCCGACGCCGGTGGCGAGGCCGATGCGGGAGCCGCTGATTCGGGTGTCACCGATGCCGGCGCACCCGACGCCGGCTGCGTCTGCTCGTTGCCATTCTTCTGCAACGCCCAGGACGTCTGCGCGGTCGACACCATCGCGCCACGGCTGACGGCGACGGGCGCGGCGGGCAGCGCCCCCGGCAAGGTGCGGGTCCAGGGCACCGCTGACGACCCGGAGACGGGCATCACCTCGGTGGAGGTGCGCGTCAACCAGGGCGCGCCGGTGGCCTTGCCCGTCGTGATGGGGCTGTTCGACGGCGAGCTCGACTCGGCCGACACCGAGTTCGTCATCGTCGTCAGCGGCAGCGATCGCGCCGGGAACATCGCTTCCGTGCAGACGACCTACGACCCGTCGCCGCCGGTGATCAGCCTTCAGCCCGACGACGCGCAGTGCGGGGCGGGCGGGTGCACCGGCGCCGTCATCTCTGGCGCCACGACGGTCTTCACCATCACCGCGACCATCACGGACCTCGCGCTGGCGGCGACCAACCCGGTGCGCATTCGCGTGGTGACCCAGGGCGGCACCGAGCTCGTGCCCCTGTCGAACATGAGCTCCTCGGGTGGCACCGCGTGGACCTGGACCTGGACGAACCTCCCCGCGCTCGACGACACCGCGCTCGACTTCGTGGTGACAGCGACGGACGCCGCCGGCAACCAGGGGACGGGGACCGTGCATGGCCGAATCGACCGCATCGCGCCGACGCTCACGGCGCTCCCGTCCCAGGACGCGTCGTGCGACGCCTCCGGCTGTGTCGGCGGCGTGATTTCCCTGGCGACGACCGGCTTCAGCATGACCGGCACGACCTCCGGGGCGCAGCTGAACCTCCGCGTGAAGGATGGGGCCGGCGTGGTCGTCCCGACCACGCCCTTGCCCCTCGACTCGACGGGCGCCTGGTCGTGGACGTGGGCGTCGCCGCCCACCGTCGACGGGCGCTTCTACGGCGTGGAGCTGACGGCGACCGACGTCGTCGGCAATGCGGCTACCCTGACGCGCGCGGTGCTGGTCGACCGTGTCCTTCCTTCGCTGTTCGTCAGCGCCCCGGCGGCCGGCGCGCTGCTCGGAACGCCGACCGTGGCGGTGATCTCCAGCGCCGCGGACAGCCTCGGGGTGCGGACGGTGGAGGTCGCGGCCCAGCCGTCGGGGCCCTTCACGTCGGCGTCGCTGGACGCGAACGGCGACTACGTCGCGACCCTGCCGGTCCCCGTCGTCGACGCAGTCACCCAGACGCTCGCCATTCGCGCGGTCGACCTCGTGGGCAACACGCGCGCGCTGACGCGCAGCTACGTGGCCGATCGCGTCGCGCCGGTCGTGACGGTGAACGGTACGGACTATGACTGCAGCGGCGCGCAGTGCACGGGCCTGGTGGCCAACGGCAGCAGCACCAGCGTCACCTTCAGCGGCACGGCGACCGACGGCAGCGCGCTTTCGTTGAGCAGGACACTCGTCGGCACGTCGCCCGTGGCGACGGGGACGGACCCCGTCACGGGAGGGACGTGGTCGTGGACCTGGTCGAATCTCCCGCCGAACGTGAACGGCGCGCCCTTCGAGCTCCGCGTGGTGGCCACCGACGCAGCGGGCAATGCCTCGGCGCAGGCGGTGCGGCGCGTGTGGCTCGACAACGTCGCCCCGACCGTCACCGTCCCCGTGGCGGGACAGCGCAACGTGAGCCGCACCGGCACGCTGCTGACCTTCAGTGAACCGATGGTCGTGAGCAGTGTGGTCGCGGGCACGTCGTTGACCGCGGCCGTGCCGCTCTCCGGCTTCGGGTCGACCGACGGCCGGAACTTCGGGTTCTCCACCAACGTGCTCGCCAACTACGTGTGGTACCGCCTCGTCAGCGTGGGCAGTCGGGACCGCGCGGGCAACCCCTTGAGCGCGCCCGCCGATGCGTACTTTCTGTCGGAGCCCGTGGCGCGCGGCGCCCTCACCATCGCGCGCAGCTACCCCGGCGCCACCTTCCGCTTCCCGGTGCTGGCGGTCGACTCGGACCAGCAGCTCTTCGTCCACTACGCGGCCACCTACCCGAGCGGGACCTACAACGAGGCGACGATCCTCAGTGGCAATGGGACGGCGGTGAGCCTCTTCAACATGTGGAACCAGGCCACCTTCGTGCGGGAAGGCGAGCTGCGAATCGTGGCGGAGGCCCGCGGCGCCGACCAGCGGCTCAACCCGACCATCGAGCACACGCTCCTGGCGGCGGGTAGCCAGGGGACTCAGGTCGGCTTCGGCACGCAGACGCACACCTGGGGCCCGTCCGGACTCCTTCCGACCTTCGAGAGCACCACGTGGGGCCCCGTCATCCCCACCTCCCTGGCGGACATCGGCCGGGTGCGGCCGACGCTCGACATCCGTCCCTACGCGTCGGGCCTTCGTCGTGGCTTCGTGGTCCCGGACAGCGGAGCCAATGCGATGCTGTCCATCGAGTGGAGCGGCAGCCAGTGGACCTCGGCAACCTCTGCGACCCTGGCGGGTTTTCAGAAGATGGATGGCCGCGCCAGCATCGAGAATACCGCGACGCTCGGCCAAAACCGGATTCGCTACTACGACCTCCGCGCGATGAGCGAGGTGGGCACCGCGGGCTTCGTGCGCGGCGCGACCGGGCAGCCCATGCTCAAGCGGGTGGACAGTTTCTTCGGAGTCCCGGTGGCCACGAGCGGCGCCTTCATGGCCTGGGCGACCGACACGCAGCTCACCATCGCCTGCAGCCCCGCGCCCTTCGCCCCCGTACCCGTCTGGCGCCCGACGGCCCTCGCCATGCCCGCCACCACGACCATGACGGGGCTCACCTCGACCATGGACTCCACCCGGGTCGTCTTCGCGGCGGAGTTCGGCGGGAGCGTCTACGTGCACTCGACCCCCATCACCGGCTGCGCCGCCAGCCCCTCCGTCACCCAGCTCGCGGTGCTGCCCGGCATGAAGGAGCCCAACGTGTTCATCGACGCCTCGGGCCGGGTGTGGGTCGCCGCCATCAGCAGCGCGGGCGACGTGGTGGTGCACAAGCTGTAGTCAGCTGGCTCGGCTTTCGCGCGGCGGCGTCAGCGGCAAGGCGGCGCTCAGCCGGCGCGCAGCTCTTCCAGCTTCGGCCGCTTGGCCGTCCGCCCGTCGCCCGAGGACTGGCCGCGCGCGTGGCGCACCAGCCAGGGGACGAAGTGCGTACGGCTCCAGGCCAGCTCGCGACGGACGAAGTCGCGCAGGCGCGTCGGCGGCGCGGGCGGTAGCGGCGCGGCCCAGTCGTCGAAGCCGGCGAGGCCCGCGGTGTGCGCGAGGCCCTTCCCGATGCGCTCGTGGCCGAGGCTGTTCGCGTGCAGCCGGTCGTCGTGCCACAGGCGCGGGTCGCCGCCGAGCTCGTGCTGCGCGAGGTCGAGGAGCAGCGCGCCGGTGTCCCGGCACGTCCGGCGGAGCCGCTCGTTCATCGCCTGAAGGCGTCCGCGCAACAGCACCGCGAGCGGATTCACGCGCGCCATGTCCGGCATGGTGAAGGTCAGCACCGTCGCGCCCTGCGCGCGCAGCGCCGTCACCATCGCGCGGATGTGCGCGGCCACCTCGTCGGCGTCGAAGTTGGGGCGCAACAGGTCGTTGACGCCGCCCACCACGGTGGCGACGTCCGGCTGCATCGCCAGCGCGCGGTGAAGCTGCGTGTGGCGCACGTCGCGCACGCGCAGGCCGCGCACCGCGAGGTTGGCGTAGTGAATGGAGCCAAACGCCTGCGCGAGGTGCTCGGCGAAGCGGTTTGCCCAGCCCCGGTAGCCGCCCCGGCCGTCCGGGTCCTCGAGGCCCTCGGTGGTGCTGTCGCCGAGGGCGACGTAGCGGTGGAAGCGTGTCATCAGCTCGCGTTTCATAACCGCATCCCGCCGCGCGCGCCGCTCCGTGTCAGGCCGGCGCGCCGTGCTGCACCAGCGGCCCGCCGGGTGTCGGCGACGACGCGGCGTGCGTCGCCAGCCGCTTCGACGCGAGCGACGACAGCGGCACCTGCACGAAGAAGGCGAGCGCCACCACCATCACCACGTGGCTGCTGCTGGTGCCGCTGCCCGGGAGCGGCACGGCGATGCCCAGCGCCAGCGCGAGGGAGCGCACCGACGTGCCGAAGACGATGGCGGTGCCGACGGGGTGGGGAAGCCGCGCGTGGCGGCGATGCTGGTGCCGAACATGACGAGGTAGTACGCGACCGGCGGCGCCGCGACCTTCAGCACCAGCGTGGGCTGCGTGAGGAGCAGCGTGGATGGGCCTGAGCGCGCGCTGACGAACCTCTCACCCCACCCACGCCCGCGCGTTGCGGAAGAAGCGCATCCACGGGCTGTCCTCGCCCCAGCCCTTCGGGTGCCACGACAGCTGCACCGTGCGGAACACGCGCTCGGGGTGCGGCATGAGAATCGTCGCGCGGCCGTCCGGCGTGGTGACGGCGGTGATGCCGCCCGTCGAGCCGTTCGGGTTGAGCGGGTAGCGCTCGGTGGGCTGGCCGTGGTGGTCGACGTAGCGCGCCGCGACGAGGCCCGCGGACTCCAGCGCCTCGAGCTGCGCCAGGTCGCGCACCTCCACGCGGCCCTCGCCGTGCGACACCGCTACCGGCAGCACGCTGCCGGCCATGCCCTTGAAGAAGAGCGACGGGCTGTCCTCGATGCGCAGCAGCGCGAGCCGCGCCTCGAACTGCTCGGACGTGTTGCGCACGAAGCGCGGCCAATTCGTGGCGCCCGGTACCAGCTCGGACAGGTTCGACATCATCTGGCAGCCGTTGCACACGCCCAGCGTGAAGGTGTCCTGGCGCGCGAAGAAGGCGTGGAATGCGTCGCGCGCCTTCGGGTGGAAGAGCGCCGACTTCGCCCAGCCGCCGCCGGCGCCCAGCACGTCGCCGTACGAGAAGCCGCCACACGCGGCGAGGCCCTTGAAGTCCGCGAGCGCCACGCGGCCCTCGAGGATGTCGCTCATGTGCACGTCCACCGCGGTGAAGCCGGCCCTGGTGAAGGCCGCGGCCATCTCCACCTCGCCGTTGACGCCTTGCTCGCGCAGCACCGCCACCTTCGGGCGCACGCCCCTGGCGATGAAGGGCGCCGCGACGTCGTCCGAGAGGTCGAAGGACGGCTTCGCGAAGAGGCCGGTGAAGCCCGGGTCGGTGCGCAGCGCGTGCTCCTGGTCCGCGCAGCCCGCGTCGTCACGCAGCCGCTGCATGCGCCAGCTGGTGTCGCTCCACAACGCGCGCAGCTCGTGGCGGCTGCGCTCGTAGACGACGCGGCCCGCGCGGCGGAAACGCACCGTGTCGGCGGACGTCGGCGTGCCGACGGAGAGCGCGGTGACGCCCCTGGCGGTGAAGGCCGAGATGACGGCGGGCGCGTCCGCCGAGCGCACCTGCAGCACCGCGCCGAGCTCCTCCGAGAAGAGCACTTCCGCATCGACGCCGTGCAGGGGCGAGAGGTCCACGTCGAGGCCCGCGCCGGCGGCGAACGCCATCTCCACCAGCGTGACGAAGAGGCCGCCGTCGGAGCGGTCGTGGTACGCGAGCAGCCTGCCATCGGCGTTGAGCGCCTGCGTCACCTCGAAGAAGGCCTTCAGCGCCGCGGGGTCGTCGACGTCTGGCGGTGTGGCGCCCAGCTGCGCGTACACCTGCGCGAGCGCGCTGCCGCCGAGGCGGTTTCGGCCCCTGCCGAGGTCCACCAGCACCAGCGTCGTCGGGCCTTCGTCCAGCTGCAGCTCCGGCGTCAGCGTCTGGCGCACGTCCAGCACCGGCGCGAAGCCGCTGATGACGAGGGACAGTGGCGCCACGACGGCCTTCGACGCCTCGCCGTCCTTCCACACGGTCCGCATGGACATCGAGTCCTTCCCGACGGGGATGGCGATGCCCAGCGCGGGGCAGAGCTCCGCGCCGACGGCCTTCACCGCGTCGTACAGGCGCGCGTCTTCGCCGGGCCAGCCGGCCGCCGCCATCCAGTTCGCGGACAGGCGGACGTCGGACAGCTTCGCGATGCGCGCGGCGGCGAGGTTGGTGATGGCCTCACCGACGGCGAGGCGCGCCGAGGCCGCCGCATCGAGGCACGCGACGGGCGCCCGCTCGCCGATGGCCATCGCCTCGCCGGTGGTGGCGTCGTAGCTGGTGGTGGTGACGGCGCAGTCCGCGACCGGCACCTGGAAGCGGCCGACGAACTGGTCGCGCGCGACGAGGCCGGTGACGCTGCGGTCGCCGATGGTGACGAGGAAGGACTTGTCCGCGACGGTGGGCAGCAGCAGCACGCGCTGCACGGCGTCGTCCAGCTTCACCGTCGTCGGATCGAAGTGCTTCGGCGCGACGGCCAGGCGTTGCGCCTCGCGGCGCATGCGCGGCGGCTTGCCGAGGATGACGTCGAGCGGCACGTCGATGGGGCGGTTCTTGAAGTGCGCGTCCTCGACCGTGAGGTGACCGTCGGCGGTGGCGTGGCCCAGCACCGCGTACGGACAGCGCTCGCGGCGGCAGAAGGCCTCGAAGCGCGGCAGCGCGCCCGCGTCGATGGCCAGCACGTAGCGCTCCTGCGCCTCGTTGCACCACAGCTCGAGCGGCGACATGCCGGGCTCGTCGCTGGGCACCTTGCGCAACTCGAAGGTGGCGCCCTTGCGGCTCTCGTGCACCAGCTCGGGCAGCGCGTTCGACAGGCCGCCGGCGCCGACGTCGTGAATCGAGAGGATGGGGCTCGCCGCGCCCAGCGCGCAGCAGCGGTCGATGACTTCCTGGCAGCGCCGCTGCATCTCGGCGTTGTCACGCTGCACCGACGCGAAGTCGAGGTCCTCCGCCGAGGTGCCCGACGCCACCGACGACGCCGCGCCGCCGCCCAGGCCGATGAGCATCGCCGGGCCGCCGAGGACGACGAGCGCCGCGCCCGGCGGAATCTCGCCCTTCTTCACGTGCTCGCCGCGGATGTTGCCGACGCCGCCCGCCAGCATGATGGGCTTGTGGTACCCGCGCACCTCCGTGCCGCCGCCGGGCGCGGGCACCGTCTGCTCGAAGGTGCGGAAGTAGCCGGTCAGCGCGGGCCGGCCGAACTCGTTGTTGAAGGCCGCGCCGCCCAGCGGCCCGTCCACCATGATGTCGAGGGCCGACGCGATGCGGTTGGGCTTGCCGTGGTCGACTTCCCACGGGCGCAGCGCGCCGGGCAGCTTGAGGTTGGACACCGAGAAGCCGACGAGGCCGGCCTTGGGCTTCGAGCCGCGGCCCGTCGCGCCCTCGTCGCGGATTTCGCCGCCGGAGCCGGTGGACGCGCCGGGGAACGGCGAGACCGCCGTCGGGTGGTTGTGCGTCTCCACCTTCATGAGGATGTGCGTCGGCTCGACGTGCGCGCGGTACACGCCGTCGTCCGGGTCGGCGAAGAATCGGCCGGCGGTGAAGCCTTCGATGACGGCCGCGTTGTCCTTGTACGCCGACAGCACGCCCGCCGGGCTCGCGGCGGTGGACTGCTTGATGAGCTGGAAGAGGGAGTGGGGCTGCTGCTGGCCGTCGACGACGAACTCGGCGTTGAAGATTTTGTGCCGGCAGTGCTCGGAGTTCGCCTGCGCGAACATCATCAGCTCCACGTCCGTCGGGTCGCGCTTCAGCGCCGTGAAGGCGTCGACGAGGTAGTCGACTTCGTCGGGCGCGAGCGCGAGGCCCAGCGCCGTGTTGGCGCGCACGAGCGCGGCCCTGCCTTCGGCCAGCACGGGCACGGTGGTGACGGGCTTCGGCGCGTGGTGCGCGAAGAGGCGCGCCGCCTCGTCCAGCGAGTCGAGCACCGTCTCCGTCATCCGGTCGTGCAGCGCCGCCACCAGCGCGCCCTCGTCGGCGATGCCGCCCACCACGCGCCACTCGATGCCGCGCTCCAGCCGGCGGACCGCGTCGAGGTCGCAGTTGCGGGCGATGTCGGTGGCCTTCGACGACCACGGCGAGGTGGTACCGAGGCGCGGAACGACGAAGAAGGTGCGCCCGTCGAGGCGCGGGCTGTCGTGTCGCGGGCCGTAGGTGAGCAGCGCGTCCAGCGTGGCGCGCTCGGCGGCCGTGAGCTCCCGCGCGAGGTCGGCCAGGTGAACGAAGTGCGCGCTGGCGGCGGTGACGCCGGGGTTCCGCGCCCGGAGGCGCGCGAGGCGCTTCTCGAGGCGGGCGGGCGTGAAGGCGGGCGGTCCCTGGAGGGTCAACATGCGGCGCATCCTGCCTCCGCGTGGGGCATCTCGACAGGTGATGGAACGGGATGGAACCCATCGGTCAACGCGATGAGTTAGGCTGGCGCCCGTGGAGCTGCGGAGCGACCGGCTGCGGGTGTTCGACGCGGTGGTGCGGCACGGCGGCTTCTCGGCCGCGGCGCGGGCGCTGGGCGTGACACAGTCGTCGGTGAGCCAGAGTATTGCCGCGCTGGAGGCCGACGCCGGCGAGCCGCTCTTCGAGCGCGCGGGCCGGCAGGTGCGGCTCACCGCCGCGGGGGAGGTGCTGCGCGCGCACGCGGGTGCGGTGCTGCGGGCGCTCGACGAGGCGAAGGGCGCGCTGGAGGCGCAGCGTGACGTGGCGCGGGGCACGCTGGCGCTGGGGACGAGCGACACGCTGGCGACGTACCTGCTGCCGCCGGTGTTTCGGGCCTTCCGTGAGCGCTACCCGGGCGTCGAGCTGCGGCTGGACAACCGGCCGTCGCCGGCCATCGCCGAGGCGGTGGCGGCGCACGTGCTGGACGTGGGCGTGGTGTCGCTTCCCCTGCCGACGACGGTGTCCGGCGCGGTGCGGGCGCTCAAGCAGGTGCCGCTGGTGCCGCAGCGCGACGTGGTGGTGGCGCCGAAGGGCCATGGGCTGGCGAGGCGCGCGCGGGTGCGGCCCGCGGAGCTGGAACGATTCCCCCTGGTGCTGCTGGACCGGACGACGGCGTCGCGCGCGTGGCTCGAAGCGCAGTTCGCCGCGGCCGGCGTGCACC
This sequence comes from Myxococcota bacterium, assembly GCA_040755835.1. Lineage (GTDB taxonomy): Bacteria > Myxococcota > Myxococcia > Myxococcales > Myxococcaceae > JADLDB01. The sequence continues at coordinate 46,516 of JBFMAB010000025.1, read as the reverse complement.
CGCGCGTGGCGATGGAGATGAACAGCGTCGAGGTGGTGAAGCGCCTGGCGGCGCTCGGCTTCGGCGTGGCCGTGGTGCCGGAGCTGGCCGTGCGCGCGGGCGACGGCCTCTCGGCGGTGCCGCTGGTGGGCGCGACGCAGCGGCGCATGGTGGGCCTGCTGGTGGGTGCGGCGCCGTCGCGGGCGGCGCGGGCCTTCATCGAGCTCGCGCGCGAGGTGCTGCGTCCGGTCAGGGCGTCAGCAGGCCGCGAGTCGGGGACGCATGCATGAAGACGCGCGAAACCACGTCCTCCTCCCGGTGCGCTGGCGCGGACGCACGCGACTTCCCGTCTGGCGGACGGCGGCCCTCGGCGAGTAGCTCGTCGATGACGGTCGGCCGCTCACTGAGCGCCGCCGGCGCCCTTCACGCTGGCGGCCACTTGCCACCACTCCTCGTCGCACGCGTCCTCGCCCGTGCCGCACACCGCCACGAGCGTCACCGTCCAGGCGTCGCGCGTCGCGGTGCGCGCGTGCCAGCGCACCTCCCGCGGCGTCGTGCCGTCCAGCACCCGCATGGTGCCGCCCACTGCGCCGCCGGGCTCCAGTGCGGTCTCCAGCTCGTCGGGCAGCGTGAGGCGCGAGCGCGCCGTCAACGCCATGCCCGCGGCCTCGCCCAGGAGCAGCGGCACCGTCGAGAGCGGTCTCCGTCGCTCGACGACGGCGAGCAACGCCGGGTTCAACGGCGCGTCTCGGCGCCCGCGGTGGCGCAGCAGGCGCGCGCGGTGCCGGTGGATGTCGAAGTCGAGGTACGCCCACGCCTTCGGTGGCCGGAAGGAGACGCCGTCCGCCACCAGCGTGTTGGTGCGCGTCTCGTAGCGCCACTCTGGCGGCTCGCGCCACGCGTCCAGCAGCGCGCGGGTGCCCTTCCACAGCGCGGCCCACCTCGCGTCCTCGCCGTCGTCGCCGCCCAACATCAGCGGTCGCGGGCTGCGCGGCATCGCCGTCACCACCTGCTCGCCCTCGCGCGTCTCGACGGTGACGTCGTAGCCATGGCCGTCGGCGCGCGTCACCGCCAGCGTCCCCCTCGCCGCGTCGTGCGCCGTCGCGCGGTAGCCGCGCGCCTCCAGCGTCAGCCACACCGCGTCCAGCACCGCGTCCGCCTCGCCCCCGAAGGCCTCGCTCGCCAGCCCGCGGGCCGCCGCCTCCGACAACGGCCGCGGCGTGGCGCAGCCCTGCGCGAGGAGGAGGACGACGACGGCGGCGAACCGCGGATTGGGCACGGCGCCTCCATTCTGCACCCACCCCCGCGCCGCCAGCGAGCTACCGTCTCCCGCGGCGATGCGCCCCACGCGGCTCCACTTCTTCAACGAGCAGGACACGCCGGAGCTCGAGGCCCTCTTCGACGACGCGGGCGTGGTGCGGCACCTCGTGGCGCTGCGCGCGGGCGTCACCATGGGGCTGCGCGACCTCTCCGACGGGCGCGCGCGGGTGCTGCGCCACCTCGCCGACGAGGGCATTCCGGTGGGCGCGTGGCTGCTGTTGCCGCGCGAGGACGGCTACTTCGCCACGCTGGACAACGCCGAGCGCGTCGCCGCCCGCTACGCCGAGGTGCACGCCTGGGCCCGGCACGAAGGCCTCGTCATCGAGTCCATCGGCTTGGACTTCGAGCCGGACCTCCGCGAGCTGGCGGGCCTCGTCGCCCGCCCGCTGCGCACGCTGGGCCGGTGGGCGTGGCGCGCGAGGGACCGGGTGCGCCTCGAGCGCGCGCGTGACGCCTACGGTGCGCTGGTGCGCCGCATCCACGCCGACGGCCACCGCGTCGAGACGTACCAGTTCCCCGTGCTGCTGGAGGAGCGCCGCGCGCGCGGCACCTTCTGGCAACGCTTCGCCGGCGTCCTCGACGTCGAGGTCGACCGCGAGGTGGTGATGCTGTACTCGTCGCTGCTGGGGCCGCTGGGCCCGAGCCTCGTGGAGGCGTGGGCGCCCGCGTGCCGCGCTGTCGGCCTCGGCAGCACCGGCGGCGGCATCGACCCGCTGCCGAAGCTGACGTGGGACGCGCTCGCGAGGGACCTGCGCGTCGCGGCGCGCACCTGTGACGACGTCACCCTCTTCAGCCTCGAAGGCTGTGTGCAGCAGGGCTTCCTCGCGCGGCTGGTGGACTTCGACTGGGACGCGCCGGTGCCGCCGGCCACGCGCCTGCCGCGCCTGGGCACCGCCGCGCTGCGGGCGACGGTGTCCGGCGTGTCGCGGTTGCTCGGCTGACGCCGAGGCCCGTGCGCCGGGAAACCTGCTCGCCACCGGTCGCGCGGCCCGCGAGAATCGGTCCGATGCGCCGGGGAACGTCGGGGCACCTCTCGCGGTGGGCAACGGCGGCCGTGCTGTTCGCGGCCGACCTCGCGCACGCCGCCGGCAGCCTGGCGTCGCGGCCGCGCGGCACCGCCTGCTGCTCGGGCCTGTGCACCATCGTGCTTGCGCTCGTCTTCCGGCAGGGCGGCGTCAGCTGGCCGCTGTCCTTCGGCGTGGCGCTGCTGCCCGGCGTCTTCGGCTGGTTCGTCTGGCGGGCGCGCGAGCAGTTCAGCACCGGCATCCGCGTCTTCGCGCTGGTGCTCGCGGTGCTGCAGATTCTCTTCTTCGTGGCCGGCGTGGTCGCGGCCATCGCGCTGCCGCGCTTCGTGCAGACATGCGCCGCGGGCCTGCCCGGCGTGTCGCAGGACGAGGAGTACCGGCCGCCCGGGGAGGCGCTGCCCTTCGACGACCCGAACGACTCCCTCGGCCTCCACCCGGAGGGCACCGTCGACTCGGAGCCGCCGGGCGCGCAGGTGTTCATCAACGACGTGCCCGCCGGCGTGACGCCGCTGCGCACACGCTTCAACGCGGGCGAGAAGACGTCGGTGCGGCTGGAGCTGGACGGGTACTTCCCCGTCACGCGGCGGGTCGAGGTGAACGCGAAGCAGCACCTCGCGCTGTCGGTGGTGCTGGACCCCGGGGCGCGGGTCGAGGTCGCGACCGAGCCTCCCGGCGCGGCCGTGCGGGTCGATGGGGGCGTCGTCCTCGCGGCCACGCCCGGCGCGACGAAGCTGCTGCCGGTCGGCCCGACGGAGCTGGTGGTGGCGTTGCCCGGCTACGTCGCCGAGCGGCGCGCGCTGGACCTCCAGCCTGGCGCGCAGGGCCTCGCGGTGCGGTTGTCACCCGGTGTCCGCGTGCCGGTAGCTTCGACGCCGCCGGGCGCGTCGGTGTGGCTCGACGGCGTCCTGCTGGGGGTGACGCCGTTGGACGTGTACGTGCCGAAGAAGGGCAAGCACACCGTCGAGCTGTCGCTGACGCCGCTCACCCCGGCGAAGCGGACGCTCGAGGCGCCGAAGGAAGACCAGGCGCTCAACGTGAAGCTGGTCGACCAGGCGCTCGCCGCCGCCGAGCGCCGCGTCGCGCAGGCGCAGGCGGCCTACGACAAGGTGAACGCTCGCCTCGAGAAGCTGCAGGCGAGCTACGAGGTGTACCCGACGCCGGCGATGGAGAAGAAAATGGCCGCCGCCGAGCGGGAGATGGAGAAGGCCGCCGCGGCCGTGGAGAAGGCCGAGGCCGCGCTGGCGCGGCTCCGCGAGGAGCGTCGGCTCGAGATGCCGGTGGAGCCGCCCGCGCCCGAGTGACGTGCGGCTCAGCGCCGGCCCACCACCAGCTCCGCCACGGCGCGGCTGATGGGGTGGCCCAGCTTGAGCTCGACGTCGAGGTAGATGGGGCTCGAGTTCAGCTCGAGGAAGACCCACTCGCCGCCGGGCGTCCGCTTGATGTCGATGCCGGCGAACAAGAGCCCGCACGTGCTCGCCGCCTCGCGGCAGAAGCGCTGCACGTCGTCCGGCAGCGTCACCTCCTCGTAGGCCGCGTCGCCGCCCTGGTAGGCAGGGTCGCCGCGGAAGTCGAGGTGCTGCTCCGGCGTGCGGATGGCCACCGACGACACCACCTCGCCGCCGGCCAACATGACGCGCAGGTCGTCGCCGGCGATGCGCTCCTGGAAGATGACGGGCGACGCGCGGACGGCCTCGAGCGCGTCGAGCGTCTCGGTGTCGAGCAGCCGCGTCAGTGCCCCGCCCATCAGCGGCTTGAAGATGACGTCCTTCAGCTCGGCGTGGAAGGCGCGCACCGCGTCCGGGTCGTTGCTGATGAGCGTGCGCGGCACCCGCGCGCCCACCCGTCGCAGCGCGTCCAGCTGGAACGGCTTGTACTGGAGCACGCTGGCCGCGTGTGGCGCGTTCACCACCCGAACGCCGCGCGCTTGCAGCGACAAGAGCCACGCGACCGCGAAGGACGCCCGCTCCCGCGACTGCATGTAGCGGGTGAACCAGTCGTCGTAGAGCACCAGCTCATCGTCCTGCTCGAGGTACGGCGCGTAGGGCGCGGGGATGCTGCGCAGGTAGAAGCCCCCCAGGTCCTCCACGTCCATGCCTCGGTACGTCATGCGCCCGTCGAGGCTGGAGAGGGGTAGCCCGTTCTCGAGCGCGTCGTCGCGGATGAGCACGTCTTCCGCGCCGAGCGCCCGCAGCTCGCGGGCCACCGCGTGGACCTGGGGGTCATCGTCCGAGCCAAAGATGCCGACGCGCATGTCGCCTCCGGGAGACAGGCTTGTCTACACTGCAACTCGACGTGCTCGCGTCCCGAGAATCTCCAACGCACATCTGTCTCCCAGGGGAGGTACCGCACATGGCCGTTCGAGGTCCCGGTGGTCCGAAGAATCCGTTCACCCGCTACGAGCTCCCGAAGAAGGGTGGTGGCGGCAAGGCCACGACGATGGCGGTGGGTGAGGAAGGCGGCCAAAAGCCCGGCAAGGCCACCACGATGGCGGTGGGCGAAGAGGGCGGCTCGAAGCCCGGCAAGCCCGGCGGCGTGACGACGAAGGCGCTGGGTGAGGAAGGCGGCTCGAAGCCCGGCAAGCCCGGCGGCGTGACGACGAAGGCGCTGGGTGAAGAAGGCGGCTCGAAGCCCGGCAAGCCGGGCAAGCCCGGCGGCGTGACGACGATGGCGGTGGGCGAGGAGGGCGGCTCGAAGCCGGGCAAGCCCGGCGGCGCGACGACGCTGGCGGTGGGCGAGGAGGGCGGCTCGAAGCCGGGCAAGCCCGGCGGCGCGACGACGCTGGCGGTGGGCGAGGAGGGCGGCTCGAAGCCGGGCAAGCCCGGCGGCGTGACGACGATGGCGGTGGGCGAGGAGGGCGGCTCGAAGCCGGGCAAGCCTGGCGACGTGACGACGCTGGCGGTGGGCGAGGAGGGCGGCTCGAAGCCGGGCAAGCCTGGCGGCGTGACGACGATGGCGGTGGGTGAGGAGGGCGGGACGAAGCCCCCCGGCGGCGGCGTGACGACGCTGGCGGTGGGCGAGGAGGGTGGCACGAAGCCCCCCGGCGGCATGACGACGCTCGCCGTGGGCGAAGAGGGCGGCTCGACGAAGTAGCCAGCCCTCACCGCGCAGCTGTTTCAGGACCCGCCCTCCGCCCGCGCGCGAAGGCGCGGGTCCTCTCGTTTCCGGCGCGTCGCGCGCGAACGCGGTACCCTGCCCGGCATGACCTCCACGCTGTTGGTGGCCGCCCTGCTCGCCGCTCCGCCCGACGGCGGCGTGGCGCCGACGCGCTCGACGATGCGCGACGCGTTCTCCTCCCTCACCGCGCTTCTCCCGCTCACCTCGTCGGGCGCCGCACTGAAGGATCCGAAGAACGCCGCCGCCATCGCCGACGCGCTCGACACGCTCGCCGGGCTGCGCCACGCCTTCCCCGAGGACCCGAGGGCGCAGGAGCCGGCCACCGCGGCGCTGTCGGCCCTCTTCGCGCGCTACGCGCAGGACACGAGGCGGCGCTTCGACGCGGGCGAGGTGGAGGCGGTGTCGTTGCGCGTCCGGACCCTCACCAGCCTCTGCTTCACCTGCCACAGCCGGGAGCGCGCGCCGGCCGACTTCGCCGACGCGCAGCAGCGGCTCGACGGCATGACGCTTTCGCCGCTCGAGAAGGCGCAGGTGCTGGCCGCCACCCGGCAGTTCGACGCCGCGCTCGCGACGTACCGCGCGCTGCTCGACTCGAAGCCGGCCAACGAGCGCGCGCTGCTGGAGTACGCCCGCGCGCTGCAGGACACCATGGCCATCCTCGTGCGCGTGAAGGACGACGCGAAGGCCACCGCCGAGCTCCTCGACGCGCTGGCGAAGCGCGAGGACCTGCCGCCCTTCATGCGCGGAACCGTCACCGCGTGGCGCGCCGACGTCGCCGCCTGGCAGAAGGAGCGCTTCGACGCGCTGAAGGCCAGCCCCGACGCGCTGTACCGCCGCGCGCAGGAGCTGGTGCAGCAGGCGAACGGCGCGCGCACCTTCCTGTCCGACGAGCGGCACGACGTGGCGTACCTGCGCGCGTCGGGCTACCTGAACCTCGCGTTGGGGAAGAACCCGAAGCTCACAGCGCGCGGCGAGGCGCTGGCCCTGCTGGGCGTCTGCGCGGGCGCGCTCAAGTCGCCGCTCTTGTGGGACGTCGACCTGCTCTTCTTCGAGGCCTGCGTGCGGGAGAACCCGAAGACGAAGCTGGCGCGGCGGTGCTTCCAGCAGCTCTCCGACCGCGTGTACCTCGGGTACACCGGCTCGTCGGGCACGCACATCCCGGAGGACGAGCTCGAGCGCCTCAGGGAGCTGCGCGCGCTCGCCCAGTAGCGGGCAGGGAAAAGGCGGTGGCGGCCGACGCGCTCACCACCGCCTCCCCCCTCATGGCCGCGCGGGTGCGCGGTCCCTCTTCGTTACAGGGACTTCAGGTACGCCACGAGGTCGTCCACCTCGGCGTCACTCAGCTGGCTGGTGACGCCGTGGCGGTCGCCCGCCTTGCCCTGGAGGATGCGCGCCTTGAGCGTCTGCGCGCTGCCGTCGTGGAGGTATGGCGCCGAGCGCGCGAGGCCCAGCAGCGACGGCGTGTTGAGGCCGCCGTGGGGCAGCAGCTCCGGCCGGTCCACCACGGGGCCACTGGTGACGTAGGTGCCCACGTCCGCGAAGACGTTGTTGGTGAGCGCCTCGCCCGCGTGGCAGCTCTGGCACTGCGCCTTGTCGAACGCCGCCCTGCCGCGCGCGATGACGTCGGCCGGCGTGTCCTTGTGCGGGTTGTCCGGCGTCGGCATCGAGTCGATGAAGGCCGCCACCTGCTGCTCCATGGCCGGCGTGACGCCGGAGCCGCCCATGCGCCGCTGCACGGTATGCGACATGAAGGCCAGCAGGTCGTTGAACTCGCCGTTCCAGTGGAAGGGCGCCGTTTTCGTCAGCATGCGGCCCGACAGCGACGGCGTCTGGCGCGGGCCGTCGGGGAAGTTCCACACGTGGCCGTCCTCGCGGCCCTCGAGGTGGCAGGTGCCGCAGCTGATGCCCGTCGACGGGTTGTTCATGCGCGAGTCCACCGCGCTGAAGAACAGCTTGCGGCCGGCGACCGCGTCGGGCGGCAGCACGTCCTGGCCGAGGGTGACGGTGCGGGTGTTCGACACGCGGCCGTTCACCTGCTCGAGCAGCGACACCGAGTGGTCGAAGGCGTTGAAGACGAAGGCCTTCGTGCCGTCGCGCGTCACCGCGATGCCGCTCGGGCCGGCGCCCACGTTCACCAGCTGCGTCACGCTGCCGCCGGCGCCGAAGTTCGAGCGGTCGGGCCGCGGCGCGGGCTGGTCGACGCCGAAGGCCGACGGCGAGCCCTTCACGGCGGTGGGCACGATGGCGACGTTGTTGGAGTCGTAGTTGGCGACGAAGACGAAGGTGCCCGTCGGGTCCAGCGTCAGCGCGCGCGGGCCCTGCACCGGCACGCCCGGGATGTTGGAGGTGAGCAACGTCGGCGGCCGGCCCCCGGGATTCACCACGTCACCGCCGCAGGTGGAGAGGTCGTCGACCTGGGCCTGGCCGTCCGCCGTGAAGGTGAGGATGGCCGGGCTTGCCACCGCGGTCGCGCCGCAGGCCCCGCCGCCGTAGCCGGCGTTGTTCGGGTCCGTCGGGCCGCCCAACGGGTCCGTGCCGGAGCCAGTGGCGAGGATGCCGTCGGTGGAGACGAGGGACGCGGCGAAGACCTGCGTGCCGTCGTGCGAGGTGAGCAACGCCTCGACGCCGCGCGGCCGCGAGGTGAGGGGGCCGACGCCGGGGAAGGTGGGCTCGGGCGGCAGCGGCACGTCCTTTCCTCCCCCGAGGTTCGGGTCGAGGCCCAGCGCGACGCGGTTGAGCTGCGCGAAGACGTCGGTGCCGCTCTTCACCAACTCGCCCTTTGCGGTGTCGACGTAGACGACGTCGCCGTCCTTGAAGAGCGACACCACCGCGCGCCCGTCACCCAGCAGCGTGATGCCGCGCGGCTCGTGGCCCACCGGCGTCTCCCACTTGAGCGTGCGCGTCTCGGTGTCGAACGCCATCAGCGTGCCGAACTCCGAGTCGGTGCGGGACGTGGCGTTGACGACGTACAGCGTCTTCGCGTCGCTGGAGACGGCGAGGCCCACCGGCTCGACGCCCGCCTGCAGGCGCGCGGCCTCGGCGGCCTCGCCCGGGCGCAGCACCGACACGCTGCGGTCGAGGCGGTTGGCGACGTAGATGGTGTCGTCGGGCGCGACCAGCAGCTTCTCGGGCATGCGGCCGACCTTCACCTGCCGCACCAGCGACTGGGTTTTCACGTCGACGACGAAGACGGTGTCGAGGTCGGGGTCCGCCGCGTAAAGCAGCGCGTCGTCTTTCGACAGGGCGAGCGAGCCGCCCGCCGAGCTCCCACCCCCGGCCGGGGCGCTCGAGCAGCCGGTGAAGCCACCGGCGAGGCACACCGCGAGCGCGGCTCCCAACAGACGCTTCTTCATGACGGTCCTCGGATTTCTGATGTGCGGTACGGCGAAAGTCCCGGACGCCTCGGCCCTCATTGGGACTTGATGTGAATCAATGCAGGGGCCGGGCCGCCGGCGCAAGCCCCCTCGGCCGAACGTCCCGGGTCATGAGCAGGGCGAACGTCATGAAGCAGCCGGACGTCTCGCGCCGGGTCGGGCGCGGGCGGTTGGCCGGCCGGGTCGTCGGGTTCCGGGCGCGGGCGACCTGCGGGTGTGCCGCTCGCCCTTCGCGTCGCGGCGAGCGCGTCGTTTCCGCATCGACTCTCCATCGTCGTGCGGCGAGGCGCGGGCTACAGTCCGCCGCGAGGAGACGGACGCCGACGTGACGAACCCGGTGGCAGTGGTGACGGGCGCGGGGAGCGGCATCGGCCGCGCGCTGGCGCAGCGGCTCGACGCGCAGGACTACGCGCTGGTGCTGTGCGACATCAATGAGGCGGGCCTCGAGGGCACGGCGCACGCGCTGAAGCGGCGGCCGGCGCTGGAGCGGCTCGACGTGTCGAAGCGCGACCAGGTGGAGGCGATGGCGCAGCGCGCGCTGGCTGCGCACGGCCACGTCGACCTGGTCATCAACAACGCGGGCGTCGCGGTGGACTCGCCGCTGGCCGAGGTTACCTACGAAGACTTCGAGTGGCTCTTCGGCATCAACTTCTGGGGCGTGGTGTACGGCACCAAGGCCTTCCTGCCGTCGATGCTGGCGCGCGGCGCCGGCACCATCGTCAACGTGTCGAGCATCTTCGGCATCGTCGCGTGGCCGAACCAGGGCGCCTACAACGCGGCGAAGTTCGCGGTGCGCGGCTTCACCGAGGCGCTGTGGCACGAGCTCGAGGGCACCGGCGTGCACGCGGTGTCGGTGCACCCCGGCGGCGTCAAGACGAACATCGCGAAGAGCGCGCGCGTGCGGCACACGAAGGACGCGCGGCGCACCCCGGAGCGCGTGGCGAAGGAGTTCGACGCGATGGCCCGCACCACGCCGGAGCAGGCGGCCGACGTCATCCTGCGCGGGGTGCACGACAGGCGGCGGCGCGTGCTCATCGGCGCCGACGCGCTGGCGCTCCAGTGGGTGCAGCGGCTCGCGCCGGTCGGCTACCCGGGGCTGCTCAAGGCGCTCGGGCTGGTGCGCTGAAGACGCCCCCACCGAGGGGCGGGTTCGAGGTGCAGGGGCGGGCCGCGCGCGTCACCGCCGCCGACTCACCCGGTCTGCTGCTTCACCGCGTCGGCGCCGGCCTTCGCGGCGGCCTCGTCGAGGTAGCGCGGGGCCTCGGCGAAGCTCATGTCGTCGTTGAAGCGGTACAGGCGCGGCATGCCCGTCGGCACGTTCAGCTCGGGGATGTCGGCGTCGCTGATGTGCTCGAGGTGCTTGATGAGCGCCCGCAGGCTGTTGCCGTGCGCGACGACGAGCACCGTCTGGCCGGCGCGCAGCTGCGGCACGGCGCTGTCGTGCCACCAGGGCAGCACGCGCGCGACGACGTCCTTGAGGCACTCGGAGGCGGGCAGCGCGTCGGGCGCGATGAGGCGGTAGCGCTTGTCGTGGCTCGGGTGGTGCTCGTGGTCCTTCGTCACCGCCGGCGGGGGCACGTCGTAGCTGCGGCGCCACAGCTGTACCTGCTCCTTGCCGAACTGCGCGACCATCTCCTTCTTGTCCTTGCCCTGCAGCCCGCCGTAGTGGCGCTCGTTGAGGCGCCAGGTGCGCAGCACCGGCAGCCACGGCTGGCCCGACACCTCGAGCGCGAGGTGGGCGGTGCGCACCGCGCGCGTCAGCACCGACGTGTGCAGCACGTCGAAGAAGAGGCCTTCTTTCTTCAACAGCGCGCCGGCGTTCTTCGCTTCGGCCTCGCCCTTCTCGGATAGGTCGACGTCGACCCAACCGGTGAAGAGGTTCTTCGCGTTCCAGGTGCTTTCCCCGTGACGGACAATGACGAGCGTGGAGGTCATGGTGCGGCGCACCCTACTGCACGCCTCGAAGAATCGGTGGCGTTCGCGCCCGTGTGCACGTACGAGTACGCCTCCTTCGTCCCATCACCTTTCCCAACACGGAGCCGCTCGCGATGACCGCCATCACCCTGAAGGGCAACACCATTCACACCTCGGGCAGCCTGCCCGCCGTCGGCAGCGCCGCGCCGGACGCGAAGCTGACCGGCCTGGACCTGAAGGACGTGATGCTGTCCTCCATCGCCGGCAAGCGCGTCCTCAACATCTTCCCCAGCATCGACACCGGTGTGTGCGCGACCAGCGTGCGCACCTTCAACAAGAAGGCGACCGAGAAGGCCGGCGTGACGGTGGTGAACGTGTCGATGGACCTGCCGTTTGCACTCAAGCGCTTCTGCGGCGCCGAGGGCATCGACAAGGCGCTGACGTACTCGGTGTTCCGCAGCGACTTCGGCCAGAAGTTCGGCCTGCTCATCGCCGAGGGCGCCATGGCGGGGCTGTGCTCGCGCGCGGTGGTGGTGCTCGATGCGGCCGGCAAGGTGCTCTACACCGAGCAGGTGCCGGAGATTGGGCAGGAGCCGAACTACGACGCGGCCCTCGCCGCGCTGGGCTGAGCGCGCACGACGGAGCCACGCCGGTCGCGGTCCTGCCCCGTTCTCCGAAGGGTGCTCGTGGGGCCCTGTCCGGTGGGACCACGCCATGCCGGGCGAGCTCGGGGACGACACGGTCGCGGGCGGGCAGCGTCTCCAGCGCCACCCGCGCGGCCAGCAGCGCCACCAGCCAGCGACCGCGCAGCGTCAGCGCCAGCAGGCCCGACGCGGCCTGCACGAGCCCCAGCAGCACCAGGAAGGTGGACGGCGACATCGGCACCAGCCCGCTCTTCGCCACCACGTCGAGCTCCAGCGGCTGCTGGAAGACAATCGTGGGGAACAGGCCCTCCGTCACCCAGAGGAGCGCCACACCGACGCGCAAGGTCCACCACGCGCGCGGCGTGAAGCCTTCGCGCGCGGCGAGCCACGTCGCCACCACCAGCGCGATGAGGGGAGGTTCTTCGTCAGCATGCCGAACGGGTGCACCAGCAGCATCGGGTCGAGCGCCGCGAGGATGACGGTGAAGCCCGCCACGGCGCCGACCTGCACGCCCGCGAGCCACGTCTTCGGCGGCAGCGCCAGCACCAGCACGCCCAGCACCAGCTCGCCCGCGCAGGTGAGCCACAGGAGTCCGTCGGGCAGGCCGAGGCGGAAGAGCCACGCGTGGCCCCGCTTCGCGGTAGGTCGGGTGCAGCACGCCCAGCGCCGTGGTGAGCCAGATGGAGGCGGCCCCGGCCTGAAGCAGGAAGAGCTCGCCCCGCCGGGGCAGCGCCCTCGAGGTCGCGTTCACTGGCCGTTGCCGTCCAGCCGCGCGAAGCGCGCGTCCAGCTCGCCCTTGATGAAGCGCTCAATCTCCTCGGCGCTGGAGAACTGCATCGCCCGCTCGAGGAGCGACACCGCGTCGGCCTTCGACACCGCGCGGATGATGTTCTTCACCATCGGAATCTGGCCGCTCGTCATCGAGAACTCCTCGATGCCGATGGCGAGGAGCACCATGGTGAGCGCCGGGTCGCCGGCCATCTCTCCGCACATCGCCACGGGGATGTTCGCGTTTTTCGCCGCGGTGACGATGTTCGACAGGCTGCGGAGGATGGCGAGGTGCAGCGGCTTGTACAGGTACGCCACGTCGCGGTTCTGCCGGTCGATGGCGATGGTGTACTGGATGAGGTCGTTGGTGCCGATGCTGAAGAAGTCGGCTTCCTGCGCCAGCCGGTCGGCGATGAGCGCGGCCGACGGCGTCTCCACCATGATGCCCACGGGGAAGCGCTTGCCCACCGGCACGCCCTGCCGCGTCAGCTCGCTGCGCGCGCGCTCGAGCTCGCTGCGCGCCTCGCGAAGCTCCGAGATGCTCGAGATGAGCGGGAACATCACCCGCAGGTTGCCGTACGGCGACGCGCGCAACAGCGCCCGCAGCTGCGCGCGGAACAGCTCGCGGTGCTGCAGGCAGTAGCGAATGGCCCGCAGCCCCATCGCCGGGTTGTTCTCCTTCTCGGGCTTCTTGCCCGGCACCTTGTCGCCGCCGAGATCCAGCGTGCGGATGGTGACGGGCCTGTCGCCCATCGCCTGCAGCACCTGCTTGTACGACTCGAAGTGCTCCTCCTCGGTGGGCGCGGTGGCCCGGTTCAGGAAGAGGAACTCGGTGCGGTACAGGCCGATGCCCTCGGCGCCGTGCGCGAGCAGCGAAGGGATTTCCTCGGGAAACTCCATGTTCCCGTTGAGGCGCACCCGGAAGCCGTCGGTGGTGATGGCCGGCAGCTCCGCCGTCTTGAGCGCCAGCTGCTCGCTGGCCAGCTGCCGGCGCATCGTCTCGCGCAGCAGCGCCAGCTGCTCCTCCGACGGGTTGACGAGCACCATGCCGCGGCGCCCGTCCACCGCCACCACGTCGCCGGTGCGAATCGAGTCCGACGCCTTCGAGAGGCCGACCACCGCCGGCACCTCGCGCGCGCGCGCGATGATGGCGGTGTGGCTGGTGTGGCCGCCGAGGTCGGTGACGAACGCCGCCACCTTCCGGTCGCGCAGGAGCATCGCCGCGTCGGCGGGGGAGAGGTCGTGGGCGACGATGACGGAGTTCGGCGGAACCTGCAGCTCGGGGTCCACCAACTCGCCCAGCAGGTTGCGGACGAGGCGGTCGGCGACGAACTCGATGTCGCTGCGGCGCTCGCGGAAGTACTCGTCGTCGAGGTTGTCGAACTGGTGCCGCAGGCGGCGGCACACGCGGCGCACGGCCCACTCGGCGTTGATGCCGTCTTCCTTGATGAGCCGGCTGACCTCCACGAGGAACATGGGGTCGCGCAGCATCAGCCGGTGCGCCTCGAGGATGAGGCCGTGCTCGCCGCCGTCGGTGCCGTGCTCGGTCAGCTTGTCCTTGATGTCGGCGAGCTGCCGGTCCGACAGCTCGATGGCCGTCTTGAAGCGCATCACCTCGGCGTCGACTTCCTCGCGGGTCAGCTTCACCTTGGGCGTGCGCACGCGGCGCGCGTCCATGACGAACGCGTGCCCGACGGCGACGCCGGGGCTGGCTCCGATGCCGTGAAGAGAGACAGTCGCGCTCACGAGAAGACGCGCTGCACCATACTGTGAAAGCGCCGGGTGCGCCTCATTCCCCGGGGCGGTCAATCCAGCGACGTGAGGCCCGCGCGAATGGCGAACTTCGTCAGCTCGGCCACCGAGCGCAGGCCCAGCTTCGCCATGATCTGCTTGCGGTGCGTCTCGATGGTGGAGACGGCCACGCCGAGGCGCACGGCGACCTCCTTCGAGGTGAGGCCTTCGGCGATGAGCTGCAGCACCTCGCGCTCGCGCGGCGACAGCTGGTCGCGCGGGTCGGCCTGTACGCAGGCGGGGCCGCCCACCGGCGCAGCCAACACGGAGCCGGCCACCGTCGGGCTCACGTACTTTTCTCCCTGGGCCACCGCGCGAATGGCGCGGATCAGCTCGTCCGACGCGGAGCTCTTCACCAGGTACGCCCACGCGCCGGCCGAGAACATCGCCTGCACGTAGCGGCGGTCGGCGTTCATCGACAGGGCGACGACGCGCGAGCGCGGCGAGCGGGTGCGCAGCAGGCGCGTGGCCTCGATGCCGTTCAACCCCGGCATGCCGACGTCCATCACCACCACGTCGGGGCGTAGCGACTCGCACGCCTCGAGCGCCTCGCGCCCGTCGGCCGCCTCGCCGGCCACGTGGAAGTCGGGCTCCTGCTCCAGCACGGCGCGCAGCCCGTCGCGCATCATCTGGTGGTCGTCGACCAGGAGAATGTTCACGGTCGCCCCCCGCGGCTCGGGTTCCACGCACCTTGGGCACAGTCGCGGGGGCGCTGCAACCGGACCCGTCCGGGCGCGCTTCGAGCCGCCTTCCTCGCGTCCGTTTTGTCGTCCCCGGGGCGGGCAGTGACGGCCACCGGCGCAGCACCGGCAACCCGTGAGAGTCGAGAAAGGGCGTCGTCCCGGCGCGTTGTCAGCTTCGGCCGGCGAGGAGGGTGAGGCGCGCGGCCGCGGAAGAGCGCGGCGTCGCAGGCCGGACCGGGCCGTGCGTCGTCGGCTCCGTGAAACAGAGGACGAGGCCCGCGGCGCCCGGTCGCCCACGCGACGCCCTGCCCGCATGGCGGGGCCCTGCTCGTTCGAGGGTGGTGGCGGGGCCCGTCGCGGCGTACACCTGACGCCACGTCGTCCCAAAGGCCGCGGTCCTGGCGGCGGAGGCGCGACGTGAGACGACATGAAAGCACGCAAGCCACCCCGCGCGGTGCCGAGCGCACCCGTCACGTTCCTGACGAGCCCCGTCGGACCTTCGCCCGCGCCGCTGCCGGACGCGCTGTCGACGGACGCCGAGCTGGCGCGGCACCGGCGCCCGTACTGTCCGCACTACGGGGGGTGCCTCGACCGCTCGGTGAAGGAAGAGTGGGACGGCTTCACCTGCGCGCACTGCCCGCTGCGCGACGCCGCGCCCGAAGCGCCGGGCACCGCCGCCTTCGCGAACGAGCGCCGCCGCGGCACCCTCACACCGTGATTCTCACGGCGCGCGAATGCGCCCGGTCGCGCTCACCGGGTCCGGCCAGCTGTGGCACAGCGCGCAGCCGCCCGTCGGCGTGGTGACGGGCATCGCCAGCACGCGGCCGTCGCGCTCGGCCGAGATGGACAGGGGTGGCTCGAGCGGCTCGGCGCTCCAGAAGTTGCCCACCGCGTTCGACACCAGCGTCACCGACTTTCCGTTGGTGTCCGTCACCCGAATGGTGACGCCCTCCACGCCGTCGCACAGGCCCGCGTCGCCCGACGGGAAGACGGTGCCGCCCACGCTGAAGGGCTTGCGGGCCGCCTCGCCGCCCGCGGCATGACAGCGCAGGCAGTTGTTCCCCGGGCGCATCAAGGGGCCGGTGGCCTCGCCGGGCGACAGCGCGAAGGCGTTGGTGACGGTGCACTCCTGCGGTGCAGCGCCGCAGGCGGACAGGAGGACGGCGAAGGACGCGACGGCGAAACGGTGCATGGCGAAGGTGGGGCTGTCGGGTGGATTGTCAGTGGGCGGCGGCGAGCGCCGTCACCCAGCCGCGCTCGAACCAGGCGGACAGCACCTCGAAGAGCGCTTCTGGCTCGGAGACGTCGCACGCGAGGTGCTCGCACACGACGGCCAGAGGCGCGCCCGCCTGCGCGGCAGCCAGCGCGTCGGCCTCGCCGCGCGTCACCAGGCGCTGCAGCACCCCGAAGCCGCTGCGCCACACGGCGAGCACCGGCCGCGCGGTGGCGTCGCCCAGCGAGGTGAGCTCCAACTGCTCGAGCACCTCCGGCGTGACGGGCGCCGTGGCCACGTGCGGGCCCACGGTCAGCCGCGCGTCGGCGAAGGTGCTGGGGTCGATGGCGTCCCGGCCCACGGCGGGCGCGTCGGGCGCGATGAAGGTGGAGAAGCGGACCCACTCGACGGCGGCCACCGCGCCCAGGGGCGCGCGCTCCGTCTGCGCGAGCCACGCGGGGAAGCCGGCGCCCAGGTGCTCGAGCGCCCACGACGTCGACGGGTGGCGGCCCACGTAGCGGCTCGCCGCGCGCGCGAAGGGCCCGTCGCCCAGCAGCGCGACGACGCGCGGGAACAGCTCGCGCAGCGCGCTCACCTGCCGCACCCAGTAGGCCGTGCGGTAGATGCCGAGGCGCGCCTCGGCGGACAAGGCCCCGCGCGACACGAAGTCCACCGCCACCTCCGGCGGCGCGGTCTCGTTGCGCGCGGCGTCCCAGAAGAGCTGCTGCAGGCGCTGAAGCTCGCTCACGGGCGTGCCTCCGCCGCGGCGCCCGCCAGCACCTCGGCCTCGACGGCGCCGGCCCGCGCGCTCTCCTCCAGCACCCGCTCCAGCGACGGCACGTCCTCGTCCCACTCGATGATGGTGGGGACCGGGCCGTGCAGCCGCACGCACTCGCGGTACAGCGCCCACACCGGGTCCGCCACCGGCGCGCCGTGGTGGTCGAAGAGGTGCGTGCCGCAGTCGAGGTGCCCCGCGAGGTGCAACTGGCGGATGCGGCGCGACGGCAGCGCCGCGAGGTACGCCTTCGCGTCGAAGCCGTGGTTCACCGCGTTGACGTAGACGTTGTTGACGTCGAGGAGCAGCTCGCAGTCGGCGCGCTCGGCCACCTCGCGGACGAACTCCCACTCCGTCAGCTCGCTCGAGGCGTACTCGACGTAGCTGGACACGTTCTCCAGCACCAGGCGCTGGCCCAGCGCGTCCTGCACCTGCTGCACGCGCGCCACGACGTGCCGCACCGTCTCCTCGGTGAAGGGCAGGGGCCAGAGGTCGTGCGACGCGTGCCCGCGCACGGAGCCGAAGGAGAAGTGGTCGCTCACCCACGCGGCGTCGACGCGGCGGCGCAGCTCCGCGAGCTGCCGCAGGTACTCGTCCGGAATCGGGTCCAGCCCGCCGATGGACAAGGACACGCCGTGGAGCACCACCGGGCTGTCCCGGCGCACGCGCTCCAGCACCGCCAGCGGCCGGCCGCCGCGGCCCATGAAGTTCTCGCTGATGGCCTCGACGAGCCCCACCGACAGGCCTTCGGCGAGGAGCTGCGCGAAGTGCTGCGTGCGGAGGCCGATGCCGTGGCGCGGTTGCATGGCGGTGTCCCTTCGTCGAGAGCGCCGCCGGGCCGGCCTGGAGTCCCGGCCCGGTGGCGCGTGGCGCGGATTACTGGATGACGGTGCCGCCCTTGGTGGTGCACTCCTGCGCGGACGCGACCTCGATCCACCCCTGGCCGGCGCACGCGTTCTTCCCTGCGCAGTCGTGCATGCCGCCGTCGGGCAGCGTCCCGGCGCACGCGCCCTGGCCCGCGCAGCTGTTGATGCCCGCGCACTTCACGGTCTGCGCCGTCGAGCCCGCATCGCCTTTGGTGTTGTTGGCGCTCCCGCCACAGCCGGTGGCGAACAGCGCGGCGACCATCGACGCGAGGGCAGCTCCTTTGATGGGCTTCATCTTCGGTGTCTCTCCTGTGAGTTGGTTGGGTGTGGCCCGCTTTCCACGCGGGTGGTGCGCCCGACTACGCAGCCACCGGAAAGCGGTTACAGCGCCGGTGCTTTTCCCCGGGCGCTGTCTTCCCCAGGTGGCAGCTTCCACCGCGTCCGCGCTCCACTGCCACTTGCCGTAGACAGGTGTGGTGGACCGTCAACCCCACGGAAGTGGGGTGATCCGCGACACGGCACGACTCGTGAAAGGTCCGCGGACATGTCGTCACGCCTGCTGCTTCCCGGTGCGCTGCTGGCCCTGGCCGCCTGCACCGACGTGGACCTCCTCAAGCCCCGCACCTCCGAGGTGCAGAAGGGCATCGCCACCGTCGAGGGGCGCTTCTGCACCGACGACCCCGACACCATCGTCTTCCCGGTGAAGCTGTGGTTCATCATCGACGACTCGGGCTCGATGCAGACGAACGACCCGAACCAGAAGCGCTACGAGGAGCCGAAGGCGCTCGCGCAGCGGCTCGAGAAGCCCGGCGTCTTCTTCTTCGGCGGCGAGACGTTCGCCGGCGACGCCAACGGGGCGCGGCGCTTCACCCAGCCCGAGCGCTTCACCGACTCGGCCACCACCTTCGGGGAGAACGTCGACGCGGTGAAGAACCCGGGCAACGGCGGCACGCCGTACCTCGCGGCGCTCAACTTCGCGTTCGGCGAATTGTCCGACGACGTGCGGAAGAACCCCGTCGTCGCGCGGCGCAGCCGCTACGTCATCATCTTCCTGTCCGACGGCGCGCCCACCGACAGCCAGTCGCCGCAGATTCTCGACGCGGTGAGGACCATCATGTCGCTGAAGCAGGACGTCGGCGCCATCACCCTCAACACCGTCTTCCTCGGCGGCCCCACCGGCCCGACGCAGTCGCTGCTCGAGACCATGGCCACCGAGGGCGGCGGCCTCTTCAAGTCCTTCCCCAACGGCGACGCGCTGTCGCTCGACGGGTTCGACCTCTCGGGGCTGCGGCGCACGTACCAGCAGCGCTTCTTCCTGGTGGCGAACCGCACCGTGCTGGCCACCGGCGACGGCCCGCGGGCGGACTCGGACATGGACGGGCTGTCCGACGAGCGCGAGGCGCAGCTGGGCAGCGACCCGACGAAGCGCGACTCCGACGAGGACGGCTGCGGCGACGCGATGGAGGCGCGCGTCGGGTGGAACCCGAACGTGCCCGGGCAGCTGAACGGCGAGTGCGTGTGCGGCGCGAACGAGCGCAACGACACGGACCGCGACGGGCTGACGGACTGCGAGGAGCGCTGGCTGGGCACCTCGAAGGTGTCGCCGGACTCGGACCTCGCGCCCGACCGCAGCACCGTGGGCGACTGGCTGTACGACCTCGTCGACTCGGACCTGCTGGCCGACCCCGGCGGGCCGAACGAGACGACGGACAAGGACATCGACGGCGTCAGCGACGTGCACGAGCTGCGCACGCACACCGCGCCCACCTTCGCCGACGTCGCGCTGCACGAGCGCTTCGCCTACCGCTACACGCGCTTCGTGCCGGACCGCACCGAGCCGCGCTGCACCGATTTCACCGTGGAAAACGTCTTCGTCGGCGACACCCTGGCCACCGACGGGCACGCCGCGCGTGAGAACGTCATCGAGGTGTACTTCGGCCAGTCGCCCGAGGACGAGCCGTGGAAGGAGCGCACCTTCCACCTCGCGCGCAAGACGGTGGTGGACGACGGCACCACGCTGCGCGTCGAGTTCTCGCCCGCGGACTTCACCACCGTGCTGCAGGACGTCGCGGAGAGCACCGTCGCCGCCGGCCGCTGACGCCCCCGGGCGCGGCGGTGCGGCAGGCCGCGCCGCGGGACGAATACGGCGCCGTCGTCGCGTCCCTGCTGCTCGGGCCCTCCGCGCTCCTCGTCCTCCTGCAGCTCGCCCGGCGCGGGCGTCCCCCGGGCGGTAGGCCCCGCTCGCCGCTCTCGCCCGGCGGAGAAGACGGCGGAGGCCACCACCGCGGGGGGGCGCGAACACCAGCACCGCCACCACCGCGCTCACCCCCGCGGGCGCGCGAGCCTCACTTCACCTGTGTCCAGGTCCCCTCGTTGCCCGGGCCGCCGTACCAGTCGACGCGCGCGAGGCCCTTCGGCACCGTCACCGCCGTGGCCGTCACCCAGGTGACGCCCGTCGTCGCGACGCGCTGCCCCACGGCGACGTAGCCCTTCACGTTGGACGCGACGGAGAACTGGTATAGGCCGTTGGCGCCCGAGGTGCTCTCCTGGCTCGGGTGCGGGCCGACGCCGCCGTCGGTGGACCAGGGCGACGTCTCGAACCAGGCGACCGGCGCGCCTTCCAGCGGCGCGCCCACGCAGCCGTCGCCGGTGCAGCGCTTCGTCAGCTGGCCGTACACGCCCTGCGTGATGGTGACGGAGGCGTCGACGTCGGGCGTGCCGCAGGCGGCGAGGGCCAGCAGCAGCGAGGCGAAGAGGGCAAAGCGCATGGCGGGCACCGTAGCGCGGCGCCGCCGGTGAAGTCGCGCGCTCCTCACGGGCAGCGGTCGGCCGCGAGCCTCGCCCGGGCCCTGTCGGCCAGCCCGTCGCCGTCCACGGCGAAGTCGAGGACCTCGCGGAGTTCGGCGCAGCCCTGGGCGTCGTCCAGCTTCCGCCGCGCCATCGGAGTGCAGACCTGGGTGAGGGCCTTCAGGAGGTCGAGGTCGGCGCGCGTGAAGGCCGCGCCCGCCTTCCACGCGAGGCAGGCGTGGCGGAAGTTCTTCTGGTCGGCCAGCCGCCGCCCGCGCTGGTACTCGGCCGCGCCCATGGCCCTCGAGAGTTGTACGCGGGGCGCGCGTTCGTACTTCGCGAGGGACCGCAGCTGCTCCGGCGAGGGCTCGCCGCGGACGAGGAAGCGCGCGTCGGCGTCGAGCGCCGCGCGGACGGTCGCAGCGGTGTCCGCCGGCGCGTCCGCCCCGGCCGCAAGGCGCGAGCGGGCTTCGGCATACGCCTGCCGCACGGCACCGAAGTCGCGCGCGAAGGCCTCGCGGACCGGGTGCGGCACCGTCGCCGCCTCGAACGCCCGCATGGCGCCCGCCTCATCGCCGTTCATCCAGGCCTGGAGCGCAGGCTGCAGCGCCTCGGGCCAGGCAGCCGAGCTGAAGGGCTGGTCGTCCGCCTGGCGCGCCGGGCGGGCGCGCAGTCCCACCCAGCGCGGGCACACCCAAGGCTTCGGCTGCAGGAGCCCCCCAGCCCGCGCCGCGTCGCGCTGTCCGAGGAGGAAGCGCAGCATCGCCGGGTCCTCCGGCCGCCAGCCGGCTTCTCCGAGTGGTCCGTCGGGTTGGAACACGCGACCGGCCGGCGGCTCGGCGTCACCGTCGGGTGCGTGACACGAGAGCAGGGCGACTGCGCGACACGACTCGAACTCGAATGTGCCGGCCTTTGCGTTGAGGCACCGTTGGCGCTCGAGCGCCAGGAGTCGGTCGAGCTGCTCGGGTTGCAGCGGCCAGCCGGCGCTGGCCCGCGCGGCGCAGGCGGGTGGCACGCGCTCCCACGCCTCCAGCGCCAGCGTGACCTCACCCCTGGTGAACAGCGTCGTCACGCGCGACATCGCGCGCGGGCATTCGCCCAGGGCGATGACGTACCGTGCCCAGGACACCGCTTTGTGGTGGAGCGTCGCGTACTGGAGCGCCTTCTCGCACGAGGCGGCAGCCGCCTCGAGCTCGGCGTCCGGCAGTCGCGCGGACGCCGCGCCGCAGGTGGCCGCCCACGCGTCCACCGCTTCGGCGCCGGGCAACGCCGCGACACTCGCGTCGAGTCGCTGACGGCGCACGGCCGCCCTGTCAGTGACGACGTACGCCGCCAGCGACATCAGCACCACGGCGCCGAAGGCAAGGAGCGGAACCCGCGCGGAGCTTCCGTTCCCCGGCCGCTCTCGCAGCACGCGCACGGCGCGCAGCGCGCGGTCCGCGAGGAAGATCCGCCGCGCCTGCCAGCCCACCACCACGAAGCTCGCGGCCGCCACCGCCAGCCATGCCGTGGGTACCAGCATCGCCGCCAGGAGCGCCACGACGCACAGGCCGACCGCGAGGCGCGCGCGCCGGACCGCCAGCTCCACCTGTCGTTCGAGCCGCGTCTCTTCGAACTCGCCCGTGGCGACGGTCAGCGAAGCCGGCGGCGGGCTCCTGCCCTCCAGTTCGGCCGTCGAGAAGGCCGACGGCAGCGCGCGCGGCTGCGCCTGCCACAGCGCCTGCAACTCGAGGTCGTTCATCTCCTGCCTCCTTCCCGCGCGCGCATCGCCAGAGCCGCCTTCAACCGGTGGATGCGCGTCGCGACGTTCGTCGGCGTCAGCCCCACCACCTCGCCGATGGCCAGCGCGTCGAGGCCTTCGAGGTAGAGCAACATCAACTGGCGGTCGACGGCGGGCAGGGCGTGGATGAGCGCGTAGAGCCGCTCCAGCAACAGCCCGCGCGACACGCTCGCCTCGAGGTCGACGTCCGCTGGCGCGTCCTGCAACTCGACGTAGCGCGTGCCCCCGTGCCGCGCGAGGTGCGTCGCGCCGACGTTGTGCGCCACCCGGTACACCCACGTCCGCAGCGAGGAGCGGCCCTCGAAGGACTCCAGGCTGCGCCACAGTGCCGCGTGAATGTCCTGCAGCAGGTCGCGCCGCTTGTCCGGGTCCGCCTCGTAGCCGCTCGCGAGGCGCGCGAGGGCCGCGCCGAAGGCCTCGCTCACCTCGCGGTAGCGCGCGTCCCGGCTCATCCGCGCCGGTGTCTCCTCTCGGGTTCTGCGGGCCTGCGCCTCGGGCATGGCCAGTCAGTCGCCACCGGTGGGAGTTTCTTACACCGCCCGTCGTCGCGGGTGGTTGCGTGGCCAGTCGTCCGGGGGCAGGGTGCTGCCAGGTCCGCCCCCGCCTCGGCATTACCTCTCCGGGCCTGCGCCCCGGGCATGGCCAGTCAGTCGCCACGCGTGGGAGTTTCTGACACGAACGTGCTACGCCGGCTCCCCGAGGTGTGCCCCCAATCCGACGGCTTCGACCCAGACCGCGTCCTCGACGCCGAGTCCGGCCCGCTGTCCGCGCCGAAGGGCGCGCGGAAGTGTATGCGCGACACGTTCGGCTTCATGGAGCCGCAGGTGGTGCTGGCGACGCCGCTGCCGAAGGTGGCGCTCGCGCCGGGCGCGCGGGCGCAGCATGAGGGGCTCATCACGCTGCGGCCGAGCGGCCTGTTCATGCCCGTGCGCACGCGCGGCCCGGCGGAGGCCGCGTGACGCCGGCGGAGGCGCTCCTCGTCGACGTCACCGCGCGCGGGTGGCTCGCGCGCGACGAGGCGCTCACCGGCACCGTCGCGGACGCGCTGCTCGAGGTGATGCCGCAGGTGTTTCGGCCCGGCTTCGCGGCGGGGCACGCGCCGGCGGCGCTGCCCTTCTTCATTCACCAGCCGACGTGGCTGGGTTTCTACCTCGTGTTCGGCGAGCGCGTGGAGGTGGGCCTGTCGCCCGCGGAGGCGGCGTCGCTCGACCGCGGCCAGGACGAGGACGGCTGGCCGCCGCCGCCCGCCGCCACGCCGTGCGTCGTCGCCGACGTCGCGCCGTTCCTCGTCGCCGAGCGCTCGCTCGACCGCACCTGGGCCGAGCGCCTCGGCGCGTGGGACGCGGTGAAGTCCGGTGAGCCCGCCCGCATCGAGAGGGCGCTCGCGGTGCACGGCCTGCGGCTTCCCAGTGAAGCGGAGCTGCTGACGTGCTGGCGCCTCGAGCGCCTCGCCCACTGGCCGGGGGAGCCCAGCGCGCTGTGGCGGGGGCTCGCCTCGGCGGTGGCGCCGGTGGAGGGCGGCGACGGGGGCGCGCCGCTGCCGTGGGTCGAGTGGGACGACGGCGGCGGCCATGTGGGGCCGCCCTGTCCGGCGCGCCGCGCGCGGCAGGGCGGGTCGCGGAATCGCCCGGACGTGCGGCCGGTGTTGAGCCTGCTGCCGGACGCCGTCGCGTTCTCGGAGGCAGCGGTCGCGGCGCGCGCGCGGCTGCCGGTGCTGCGGTTCGACGCGGGGTGAAGCGGCCTTCGGGGACCGGGAGGCGCCGCTGCTTCGGAGGTGATGGCCGGGTGTCGGACGGAGCGAGGGCTGGTGCCCTTCGTCGCGTGTCCAGCCGGGCGCCGGCCAGCGGGTCATCAGGCGCCGGCATGAGCGCGAGGAGTCGCACTGGGCCCGCGGAGCCTCCATCGCCCGACGGCGCGCGCCTGCGGTGCGGTATGACGCGCGCATGAGTTTCACCCAGGCCTTCACGGACCACCACCGACACTGTGACGAGACGTTCGCCCGCGCCGAGGACGCGGCGCAGCAGGGCGACTGGACCCGGGCCCGCGCCGACTTCGACGCGTTCGCGAAGGCGATGGCCGCCCACTTCGGCTCCGAGGAGGAGACGCTCTTCCCGGCCTTCGAGGAGCGCACCGGCATGCGTCAGGGCCCCACGCAGGTGATGCGCATGGAGCACCAGCAGATGCGCCAGCTGCTCGGCGAGATGACGGCGGCCCTCGACGCGAAGGACGCGGACGGCTTCGCCGGTGCCGCCGAGACGCTGCTGGTGCTGATGCAGCAGCACAACATGAAGGAGGAGCACATGCTGTACCCGATGTGCGACCGCGCCCTCGGCGACGACGGCGCGCTCCTCGAGAAGACGCGGGCGGAGCTCGCGCGCGCGTGATGGACGGACCGGTCATCGACGCTCGCGAGCTCGAGCCGCCCGAGCCCTTCGTGCGCGTGATGGACGCGCTCAAGACGCTCGCGCCCGGCGCCACGCTGACGGTGCTTCTGCCGCGGGAGCCGTTCCCCCTGTACGCGACGCTCGACAAGCTGGGCTACCCGCACGACGCGAGCCTCGACGGCGACGGCACGTACACCATTCGCATCCGCAAGCCGGCATGACGACGCCGCTGGCGCTCGAGCAGGCGCCGCCGCTGTCGGTGCCACTGCGCTTCTTCCTGTCCGGCCCGCCGTTGGGCGCCGCCGCCGGCGTCCTCGTCGCCGTGCGGTGGGACGTCGTCACCGAGTCACGCTGGGCGCTCGAGTCCCTGGCCGCCGTGCACCTCGTCACCGTCGGCTTCATGCTGCAGGTGATGGCCGGCGCGCTGCTGCAGTTCCTCCCGGTGGCCGCCGGCGCGAACGTGTGGCGCCCGCGCGTCACCGGCGCCGTCGCGCACATCGGCTTCCTCGGCGGTGGGTTGCTGCTGGTCGGCGGCTTCCTCGGCCTCGGCGGCTGGTGCTTTCGTGGCGCGGCCTTCACCTTCGGCGTGGCGACGCTCTTCTACGTCGCGGTGGTGGGCGGTGGGTTGCTGCGCTCGTCCGCCATCGGCCCGACGCTGCCCGCGCTGAAGCTCGCGGTGCTGGGGTTGCTGGTGACGGTGGCGCTCGGCGTGACGCTGCTCACGGCGCTCGGCTGGTCCGCGCGCGTGCCGGTGCTGGAAGTGCTGCACGCGCACGTCGCCTGGGGCGTCATCGGCTGGTCGGCGACGTTGGTCGTGGGCGTGGCGTACCTCGTGGTGCCGATGTTCCAGCTGACGCCGCCGTACCCGACGCGCCTCGCGTTCGCGCTGCCGCCTGGACTGTTCGGCGCGGCGCTGGCGTGGACGGCGGGCGTGCTGCTGGCGGTGCGCTGGTTGGCGTGGGCCGGCACCGCGCTGGGCGCGCTGGCGCTGGTGGGCTTCGCGGTGAAGACGCTGCAGCTCCAGGCGCGGCGGCGCCGCGGCGTGAAGGACTCGACGTTCTACGCGTGGCGCGTGGGCATGGCCGCGCTGGTGCTGGCGGTCGTCGCTGCCGTCGCCGTGCGCGCGCTGCCCGAGGGCGCTGCGCGCATCCGCCTCGAGTACGTCGTGGGCGTCGCGCTCTTCGCCGGCGTCTTCCCGGCCGTCATCAGCGGCATGCTGTACAAAATCGTCCCCTTCCTCGTCTGGCTGCACCTGCAGCGCGTGATGACGGGCGCGCCGACGATGCAGAAGGTGATTCCCGCGGCGGGGCCGCGGTGGCAGCTGCGCGTGCTGGGCGCCGCGCTGGCGTGCCTTTCGCTGGCGGCGGCGTGGCCGGTGCTGGCCGTGGCCGGCGGGGCGTTGTTCGCGGCGGCGTGTCTGCTGCTGGAGTGGCACGTCGTCCAGGCGGCGCGGCTCTACGCGCGGCTCGCGGCCGCGGCGGCGCAGAGGCCCGAGGCCGGCGCGCGCCCTTGAAGCGGGCCTCAGCCCTGCCAGCGCCTCACGAAGTCGCCGAAGCGCGCGAACGCGTCCTTCAGCGTCGCCTCGTCGGGCAGGTACACCACGCGGACGTGGTGCGTGCCCGGCGCCTGGCCGAAGCCCTCGCCGTGCACGAAGAGCACGCCCGTCTCGCGCACCAGCCGGATGACGAAGTCCTCGTCGCTCTTCAGGTTGGGCAGCTCGAGCTTCGGCATCGCGTAGAACGCGGCCTTCGGCTCCACCACGCTGACGCCGGGAATCTCGCGAATCGCCCGCACCATCAGGTCGCGGCGCGCGCGTAGCTTCTTCATCATCGCGGGAATGTGGTCCTGCGGGCCGAAGAGCGCGGGCTCGACCGCGTACTGCACCGGCGCCGGGCCGCACAGGCGCGCGTCCGCCAGCCGGCGAACCGCCGCGGCCACGTCCTGCGTCAGCTTCGGGTTGCCGAAGGACAGCCAGCCCACGCGCCAGCCGCACGCCAGGTACGCCTTCGACAGGCCGTTGAAGGTGATGATGGGCACGTCGTCGGCCAGCGTGGCGGTCGGCGTGTGCGCGTCGTCGAATAGCAGCTTGTCGTAGATTTCGTCCGACAAGAGCGCGAGCTGGTGCCGCCGCGCGAAGTCGATGACCTCGAGCAGATTCTCCTTCGTGAGCAGCGCGCCCGTCGGGTTGTTCGGGTTGCAGATGACGACGGCGCGCGTGCGCTTCGTCACCAGCCTTTCGAGCTCGTCGGTGTCGATGGCCCAGCCCCGCGCCTCGTCGAGCTGGTAGCTGGACACCCTCGCCGACAGCCGGGCGGCGATGGCGTTGTACAGCGGGTAGCCGGGCGAAGGCAGCAGCACCTCGTCGCCGGGCTCGAGCAGCGAGGTGAGCGTCAGGTCGATGGCCTCGCTCGCCCCGGCTGTCAGCACCACGTCGTCCGGCGTCACGCGCGCGTGGCCTTCGGCGTTGAGGCGCCTGGCCACCGCGGCGCGGGCCTGGGGAATGCCGAGCGATGGCGCGTAGCCGTTCTTCCCGTCGCGCATCGCCTTCTCGACGGCCTCGAGGAGGTGCGGCGGCGTCTGGAAGTCGAACTTCAGCGGGTCGCCGACGTTGCAGTAGAGGATTTTCTTCCCCTGCGCCTCGAGGCGCGACGCCTCCACGGCGATGTTGCGGATGGCGTACTTCACGTTGGCGATGTGCGGCGCCGGCTGGATCATGGCGGGCGCCTTTCATCACATCTCCCCCGTGGCCGCACCCCCGGCGACACCCGGCCGCGGCGCATCGCGTCAGGGGAGCTGCACCACCTTCGCGTCGAAGCGGCCCGCCACGGTGCGCCCGAACGGCTCCGTCGGGCCCTGGACGAACGTGGCGTTGAAGCTGCCCGACACCGTGGCGCCGGCCGCCGGCACCGCCGAGAGCGTCAGCGTCCCGCGCTCGAGCGCCGGGAAGCGCGTGGTGGTGTCGTCGCGCACGTTCCGCGACAGGACGCCGCGCTGCGTGGTGGCGGTCAGCTTCTCGGCGAGGTTGATGGGCTGGCCCGCGGCCAGCGTCACGTCCCGCAAGGACGCCGTCACCTGCAGCGCGGTGTCGCCGCCGCTCCGCACGAAGGCCACCGCCACCTCGTCTGGCGTCTGCCGCAGCTCCACCGCGTCGTACGAGAGGTCCATCACCTCGGTGAGGCTGCCGGACAGCGCCGCCGGGCCGCAGCCGGACAGCGCCAACAGCAGCAGCAGCACGCGCCTCATCGCTTGATGCCCAGGAGCAGCCCGTCGGGCGTGGGGATGCACACGGTGTCGAAGGCCTGCGCGGCCTCCTCGTGGAAGCGCCGCATCACCTGCGCGCGCGGCGTGTCGTCGAGCAGCTCGCCGAAGAGGAAGGCGTTGTCGCCCAGCAGCAGGCCGCCCGGCCGCAGGTGCTTCGCCGCCCAGCGGCCGTAGACGTCGTACGACTCCTTGTCCGCGTCGATGAAGACGGCGCAGAAGGGCCCGTGGCGCTCCAGCGTGGGCAGCACCTCGGCGCCGCGCCCGTGCAGCACCTCGACGCGGCTCTCCTCGCCCGCGGCCTGCACCACGAGGCGCGCCACCTCGGCGTGCCGCGCGTCGGCCTCGATGGTCCACACCTTGCCGTCCGGCGGCAGCCCGCGCGCCAGCCGCAGCGCCGAGTAGCCGGCCAGCGTGCCCACCTCGACCACCTTCTGCGCGCCGCGCAGCGCCAGCAGCATCGTCACCAGCTTCGACTCGGACTCCCCGAGCTGGATGGCGGGCATGTCGGCGCCCTTCGGCGCGTCGAAGGCCCGCTGCAGCGCCGCGTCGTGGGGCGCGTGCAGCTTCGCCGTCCACGCGAGGAGGTCCGGAGAGAAGTAGACGCGGCCGCCGCGGGAGTCGTTGTCCGCCATGGTCATCAGAGTGTCGCACAAGCCGCAGAGGACGCGCGACGCGGGGTTTCGTTCCCTCTGCGACCGGTTCCGCTACTAGCATCCGCTGCCATGAAGCCTCCGTCGCGCGATCCCCTGTTCAACGCCGAGGTCATCAAGCTGCTCCTCCAGGTGGCGTGGGCCGACGACCAGCTCGACCCGAAGGAGCGCGCCTTCGTCGCGAAGGTGGGGAAGGACTGGCAGGTGCCCGACGCGGTGATGGCCGACCTGCTCCACCACCTGGACATCGGCAAGCCGCTGCCGCAGCCCAACCTCTTCCTGCTCAAGCAGCGCGCCGACGACGTGCTGGCCGCCGCCGAGGCGCTGGTGCGCGCCGACGGCGTGGTGGACGCCCAGGAAGCGGACTTCGTGAAGACGGTGGAGCAGCTGCTCGGGCGCGCCTGAGGCTTCCCATTCGGCCGGGGCTGAAGGTAAGTGCAGCCCATGCCTCCCACCAGCGCCGCCGTGCCCCTCACCTTCGACCAGTTCTGGCGCTGGCTGCAGGACCACCGCAACTGCGTGGTCCGCGCCGGCAGCCCCGACGTGCTGTTGATGGACGCGGAGGCGCTGCACTGGGACTTCTTCGATGAGGACGACGGCCGCGCGGTGGCGCAGCTCATCCTCGGGAAGACGCTGGTGGGCGAGATCGTCGTCGAGCGCAGCGAGGTGCTCTTCGTGCAGGCCTCTCCCGACGTGGAGAACCCGCAGTCCGGGCACTGGGTGTTCGAGTGCCTCGGCGGACCGCGCGAGGACTCGTACCCGCTGTACGTCTTCGTCACCACGCACGGCATGGAAGCGGCGCCCGGGCACCAGGCGCTCAAGCACTGACGTGGCGCGTCGCGCTTCGTCGTCTCGCGTTCGCCGCCGACCGTGACGCCGTCGATGCTCGCCAGCCTGCTGCTCCTCGCGGCGCCCGACGCTGGAGCAGACGCAGCCGTCGCGCCGGACGCCGGCGTGGAGGCGCACCAGCCGCTCGTCATCGAGTTCCGCGGCAACCTCGTGCTGCCCGAGGAGGTGTACCGGGCCGTCATCTCCGTGCCCGCCGATGCCGCGCCCACCGCGGAGACGCTGCGCGCCGTCGTCGGCCAGACCGAGGACTTCCTGCGCCGCGCCGGGTACGAGCTCGCGCACGTCGGCGGCTCCATCGAAGGGCACCGCCTCATCGTCAACGTGTCGGAAGGCGAGCTGGAGAAGGTCGTCTTCAAGGGCCGCCTGACGTTCCAGATGATCCGCTTCAAGCTGGCCTTCCTGCTGCCGCGCGACGTCTTCAACCGCGCCGAGGTGGAGCGGCAGAGGAAGGAGCTCTCGGCGAACCTCGGCATCGAGCCGCCGGCGTGGGAGCTGGTGCCCACCGAGCACGTGAAGCACGTCGGGCCGCAGGTGGAGAGCCTGGGCATCGGACCCATCCAGGGCATCACCCTGGTGAAACCGCAGCGGCAGTACGAGCTGCACCTCTCCTTCGCGACGAAGGACTGGAGCACCGGGCTGGGCCTCGACATCCGCGTCTCGTACTTCGACGGCCTCGAGCTGGGCCTCAACTACCAGGGCAAGGGGCTCTTCTTCGCGGACGACCGCTGGCGGACGGCGGTGATGGCGGGCGTCGGCGTGCGTCAGGACATCCTCAACAACGACCTCTACCTGTTCCCGTCGCGCGTCTTCGCCGAAGGGCAGTACTACACGCCGGCTTTCGCGAAGTACGTGCGCAGCTTCGTGTGGCTGACGGGCGAAGGCCTGGCGCGCCAGCGCAAGGACGAGCTGCGGCTCGAGAACTACTACTCGGACGACGTCCGGCTGTCGCTCAACATCCAGGTGCAGCCGAGCGAGCTGTGGCGCCTCTACATCGGCATGGGCTTCCAGCACTTCGGCCTCACCGGGTACGCCGCGCCGACCGGCGAGCCGGCGCCCGCATACCAGCCCGAGCAGCGCTGGCGCGGCTTCACGCAGCTCGGCGCCGGTCTCTTTTTCGGCACGCTGGCCGACGGCCGGTGGGACCGCCGCCATGCGCTCGACCTCGACGCGAAGCTGTGGGGCAACCTGCAGCGCCTCGACCAGCCGAACATGTGGGAAGTGCACCTGCTGTACCAGAAGGTGTTCGCCTTCGGGTGGCACGACCTCTGGCTCAAGGCGCGCGGCGACGTGGTGCGCGGCGACGTGTTGTTCCCCTTCGAGGTGCCGCTCGGCGAGTACCTGCGCGGCAACTTCGGCGACGTCTTCCTGCGGCAGGGCATCGGCGGGCGGGCCGAGTTCCGCTTCTCGCTGACGCGCGACCTCTACAAGCTGGGCTTCTTCGTCGATACCGTGGGCTATGGCGAAATCGACCGCACGCTGGGCACCGAGGCGCCGCGCTTCGGCGTGGCCTTCGGCCCGGGCTTTCACGCGCTCGTCGTGGGCATGTTCCAGTTGGACATGAACGTGTCCTTCGGCCTCTTGTCCACCGGGCGCTTCAACACCGGCATCTTCGCGTCGCTCATCAAGGTGTACTGAGGCGTCAGGGGCGCCCGTGCTATCAGCCCCACCGATGCGGATTCCTCGTGGGGTGTGGGGCCTGGTGAAGGAGACGGCGCGGCACCTCTTGCGCCGCCCGGTGGTGGGCCTCGTGGCGCTGGCGCGCGTGCCCGACGGCCGCCTCGTGCTCATCCGCCGCGGCGACACCGGTGGCTGGGGCCTGCCCGGCGGCACGCTGGAGTGGGGCGAGACGCTGCGGCAGAGCCTCGAGCGGGAGCTGCGCGAGGAGGCGGGGGTGGACCTGCTGGAGGCCGGCGAGCTGCTCGGCGTCTACTCGGCGCCCTGGAGAGACCCGCGCTTCCACGCCGTCACCGTCGTCGTCGCGGCGCGCGTGAGTCTGCCCAGCCGCCCGCAGGCGAACGCGCTGGAAATCCTCGAGGTGAAGCTCTTCGACGAGGCCTCGTTGCCGCAACAGCTCTCGCACGGGATGACGGACATCCTCCAGCGCGCGCGCGCCGGCGAGCGCCACTGGGAATGAGAAGAGTTGAAGGCCCCGCCTCCACACCGGACGCGGGGCCTTCGTCACGCCACCGGACGGTCGGAACCGGGGCGTCAATGCCCATTCCATGGCGCGCGCAGCGCCGGGCCGTCCGCGTCCTCGACGAGGACGTACGGCGCAAAGCCTGACGTGCTGGGGTTCGGGACGACCGTGCCCTTCGCCCCCAGGCCACCGTCGGTCAGCGCCAAGCCGAAAAATTCCTCGTCGCCGCCATCCATGAGTTGCCAGCGCACCGACGCCTTGGTGGCCGCCACGTCCCACGTGCCCTCGTAGCGAATGGTGGTTTCGCCCGGTATGAATGCTTCACCGCCGTCCGGATTTTTGATGATGGCCTGGAAGCCCGAATTGGGGCTCGTCACCATGCCGCCGTCGAGGCGCATCACCGGCTCGAGGACTCCCGTCACCAGCATCTCGCCCGGCCTGAGCAACTGACCGCGAATCTCACCGTCCGGCTGCCGCAAGGTGTGGAGGTTGACGTAGACGCGCCCCTCGGCGATGTCTTGCGCCTGCACCGGGGTGATGTCCGCGTCACCCGTGATGGGGCTCGCCAGCGCGTTGCCGAGGTCCACCAGCACGCCGCCGCTGCGCCCGCCGATGGCCGTGTGGAGGTGGCCGCTCTGCAGTTGCCCGGGCGGGATGTCCATGTGCGTGATGTTCCACGCCACGTTGTAACCGCCGTCGGAGAGCTGGGTCAGCGTGAAGGTGCCGCTGCCGCTCGAGCCTACCTGGTTGGGCGGCACCTCCTGCGAATTGGTCAGCTTGGCCACGTACATGCCCGCGAGGGTGCTGCCGCCACCGCCGCCGGTGCCCGCGTCCGTGTCACCGCCGCCGCCGGTGCCGCCGCCGGTGCCGCCTCCGGTGCCGCCTCCGGTGCCGCCTCCGGTGCCCGCGTCCGTGTCACCGCCGCCGCCGGTGCCGCCGCCCGTCCCACCGGGGCTGCCGGGGACGCACCGGCCACTGACGCAGGTAAGCACTTCACCGGGCTTGGCCTTCGAGGCGCAGTCGAACTTGTCGACGCACTCGGGGGCGCAGGCGGGTGTCACCAGGAAGACGGCCGCGCCGCAGACTGCGGCGACCGCGACTTGGAAAGAGTGAATCGAGTTCATTCGGTGCAAGGTGTTGCCTCCCGTGGAGCCCGAGCCTCGAGCGGCCCGGCCCGGGCCAAAGGTGGACCATGGCGCAGCGGTTGGTGTCCGTCGAGAAAAACTCCGCGGCTCCTTCACCCTGCCGTGTCGAGCCAGGACGGCACCGTCCGGCCCAGCCCGGAAAGCGCCGCCTCGGCCGCGCGCACGCCGTGCCAGTTGGCCTCCTCGAAGAGCGCGAGGCCGCCCAGGTCCGAGTGCGCGAAGTGCAGCGAGCCGTCGAGAGACACCTGGGCCGCGCGCCGTGCCTGGCCCCACACGAAGCCCGGCACTGGGCGAATCATCGCGTGGCCCCAGCGCATCACCTCGAGGCGCTGCGCCGCGTCCGACAGGCCGTAGTGCGCGGGCGCGAGGTCCGCCATCACCAGCCGCTGCCAGTCGTCGTACGTCGTGTCGAGCAGCCGGCGCCGCTCCGCCGTGACGTCGCCGCCGGCCAGCGGGTAGTACCAGGTCCACACCGTCGGGCCCGAGGTGTCGGCGCGCAGCGCCTGGTGCGTGGCCACCACGTAGCCGAGGCTCCGACTGTCGTAGAGGACGTTGTCCCACGCCTGCGGGAAGCCGCGGCTGCCCGGCCGCCGCGCGAGCGTCAGGTTCGCCACCACCCACGGGCTGTACTGGAAGGCGTCGAGGAACGCGGGCCGTGCGGTGCGCCACGGCGCGACGAGGTTCGCCGCCACGAAGCGTGGCGTCGCCAGCACCACCTGCCGGGCGTGGTACCTCGACGGGGCGCGCGTCACCGCGTCCACCGCGTGCACCCACCAGCCGCTGTCGGCCGGCTCCACGGTGTGCACCAGCACGTCGGACCTCACGCGCTGTCGGCCCACCGCCTCGGCGAGGTGCCGCACCAGCCGGCCGTTGCCCTCGGGCCAGGACAAAAAGCCCTCGTTCTTCTCGCTGCCGGCCTGCCGCGCGCAGAAGTACCAGAGGCCGGCCCAGGCGCTGGTGTGCGCGGCGGAGGCGCCGTAGTCGTCGCGGCACGCGTAGTCGACGAGCCAGGTGAGGCGCGGGCTGGTGAAGCCCTGCTGCGCCATCCACTCGGCCATCGACAGCCTGTCGAGCTGCGTCCACTCGGCGTCGTCGCTGCCCAACTCGAGCGGTACCGCGAAGGCCTTGCGGCCCTTCGCGTCGCGCGCGGCCGAGAGCGCGCTCATGGTGGCCTCGAAGCGGCGCAGCTGCGCGACGTCGTCGTCGCTGGCGCCCGCGCGGAGGTAGAGGCCTTCGTACCACTGGCCCCGGTAGAAGAGCCGCTCCTCCGGCTCGTGGATGAGGACGCCTTCGTCGAAGGTGGGCGCGCCCGCCTCGTCGACGCCTGTCATGACGCCCAGCTCCTTCAGGAGCCGCGGCACCGGGCCACGCGCGTCCAGCGGCGCCGGCAGGTAGTGCGCGCCCCACGGGAAGGCGGACACCTCGTTCTGCCCCGAGCGCGCGGTGCCGCCCGCCTCGGAGTCCACCTCCAGCACGCGGAAGTCGTCGACGCCGGCGCCGCGGAGCCGCCAGCCCGCGGACAAGCCGGCCGCGCCGGCGCCGACGATGAGCACCTCGTGGCGCGCGGTGTCCTCGCTCGCGCGCGGGAGCGGCGGCCCGCGCAACAGGTGCCCCACCGCGTGCACGCGGTCGACGAGCGCGCCGGGGATGGGCTTCGGCACGACGCGCGCGCGGCGGCAGGCGTCGGCCGCGGCCAGGCCGAGGAAGCTCACCAAAAGGTCGCGGCGGGACGGCATCGCGGGCGCAGTGTACCGGGCCGGGAGCGCCCGCGCGTGACGTGGAGCGGCCCGCGCTCGCGCCGGCGTCACCGCGAGGAAGAGGGCGAGCGCGCGCAGGCCTCCACGGGCGGGCGCGCGGCGCGCCGGGCCGTTACAGTGTCCCGATGATGTTGGCCGTCCGCCTCGCCTCCGCGCTCCTCCTCGGGCTCTCGCTCGCCGCCGCGCCGGCGCTGGCGCAGGACGTCGACGCCACGAAGAGCGCGCCCGCGCTGCCGCCCGACGCCGGCGTGCTGGCCCCCGGCGCGAAGCGCCACGGCCGCGACGTGAAGACGCTGACGCTGCTCTACTTCCACGCGTCGTGGTGCCAGTCGTGCAAGCGCTTCGATGCCGGCGGCGCGCTGGACGCGGTGAAGCAGGCCGAGCCGGACCTCGCGGTGAGGACCGTCGACGTCGACACTGAGGTGCCTACGCTGGAGAAGTACGGCGTGGAGGTGACGCCGACGCTCGTGCTGGTGGACGCCGACGGCTACCAGCTGGCGCGCCCGCGCATCGACCTCGACGACGGCAAGGGCACCGCCGAGCGCATCCTCAAGGCGGTGCGGAAGTCGACGGGCCGGAAGTAGCTTGAGGTGGCAGCGCTCGCTGGCTCCATCGAGCCACGCGCACTCCCGCCCAGGTGACGCGGCGATGACGGGCAGGCCGCCCGGCTGCTGCACCTGCCACGGCCGCCCGGTGTCGCCGGACGGCCGTTTCAGCGTCAACCCGATGCAGCTCGTCCCGGCCTGGCGCTCGACGTGCGACATCGAGGTGCCGACGGAGCGGCGTACGGCCTCGGTCAGCGCCGGCCCGTCTCCGCGCTGACGGGCGTGCCCGCGCGCACCGCGATGGCCGAACTGGCGCCGACGAGCCGGCCGTCGTGGCCTCGCCGGCGCGCATGACGACGAGCCCGCCGCGGCGCTCAGCCGCGCCTCACCGAGGAAGGCGCGCAGCACGCTGAAGCGGTGGGGGCATTCATCGGGGGGACGCAAGTCCGGAGCGCGTGGGTCGGGCCTTTCGCCGCCGGTGAGGAGCCGTGCTACGCCCGCGCGCCATGCCGAAGCGCCTCGCCGCGCCGCTCGCGCTCGTGACGTACGTGCTGCTCCTCTTCGGCGCCACCCACGCGCTGCAGGCGGGCCTCTTCGAGCGCGACGGTTACTACCATGCGCGGCTCTCGCGGCTGGTGCCCGAGCGCGGCTTCTCACGGGAGTTCCCCTGGACGCAGGTCAGCACGTGGAAGCACGGCTACTGCGACAAGGAGGTGCTGTACCACGCGGCGATGATGCCCTTCGCGCTGGTGGGCGACGAGCCCATCGGCGGGGCGCGCGTCTTCGCGACGCTGCTGTCGGCGGCGGTGCTGCTGGGGCTGTTCTTCCTCCTGCGCGCGCACGGCGTGCCGTGGCCCGCGCTGTTCGCCGCGCTGCCGCTGGCGTCGGGCGGCCTCTTCATCGCCCGGCTGGGGATGATCCGCTCGCACGTCCTGAGCATGCTGCTGCTGCTCGCCGGCGTGCACCTCGTGCTGCAGCGGCGCTGGCGCGCGACGGGCGTCCTCGGCTTCGTCTACGCGTGGAGCTACACGCTGCCCTTCGTGCTGGCGCTGACGGCGGCGCCCATCGCCGTGGGGCGCGCCCTGTCGCGGGCGGGCCTCGACTGGCGCACGGTGCTGGCGGCCTTCGGCGGGGCGTGCCTCGGCCTCGCGCTGCACCCGTACTCGCCGCTGACGCTGGAGACGTTCCTCACCATCGCCCAGATTGTCCGCATGGGGCTCGCCGGGAAGCAGGCGTCGGGCTTCGAGCTGGGCAACGAAATCTACCCGTACCCACCAGCCGTCTTCTTCAACATCTACCCGCTGGTGGTGCTGCTGGTGCCCGCGCTGGTGCTGGTGGTGGCGTGGCAATGGAAGCGCGTGTCCGCCGACGCGCGCGGCGTGGTCCTGGCGACGCTGGCGTGGAGCGCGATGACGGCGCTCTCCGCGCGCTACGTCGAGTACCAGGTGCTGCTGCTCGCGCTCGCGTGCGGGCTGGTGGCGCGGGACCTCTCGCAGGTGGAGACCTGGAAGGCGCGCTGGGCGGCGAGCGGCCGGCTGCGCGTCGGCGTCACCGCGGCGGCGCTGCTGGTGCTGGTGGGCTTCCACGTGCGGGCGATGACGTTCTACTGGTACTACCAGGCGAAGGCGGCGCCGGCGCGTTTCTTCGACGGCGCGGGGAAGTGGATGGCCGAGCACCTCGCGCCCGGCGAGACGGTCATCAACCTCTATTGGGACGACTTCCCCGACCTCTTCTACTCGGCGCCGCGGCAGCACTACCTGTGGGGCCTCGACCCGACCTTCACCGTGCGCGCCGACGAAGGCCGCGCGACGCTGCTGGAGCGCGTGCGCACGAGGCAGCTGCCGCTCGACGGCGCGCTGCTGGCAAAGGTGTTTTCCAGCCGCACGCTCGTCTTCCGCGCCACGCGCGCGTCCCGTTATCCCGAGCTGACGCGCGCGCCATTCCGCGAGGTGTACCGGGACGCGAGCGCGGTGCTGTACCGCATCGAGTGACGCGCCGCTCGACACGCGTCGCGAGCGGCGGCGCTGCGGCGTCGTCTGGCCTGCGGGGTGAGACCCGCCGAGACGACGCGTCAGTTCCAGCGCCGCCACTCCTCCTCGTAGTAGTGGACCAGCACCTGGTTGTTGAGCCGGTTCACCTCGGCGGGCACCGCGTCCATGTCCTTCGGGAAATGAAAGAGCGTGGGCAGCGTGTCGTCGCTGAGGAACGAGAGGCCTTCGGGCAGCGGCGCCGTCGCCTCGAGCGGCCCCAGGCCGGCCAGCACGTAGCCCCACTCGCCGAAGGACGGCACCCACACGTGGTACGGCCGCGTGGTGAAGCCCGCCGCGCGCAGCGTGGCGTCGATGCACCAGAAGCTCTGCCGCGCGAACAGGGGCGAGGTGGACTGCACCACCGCCACCGCGCCGTCCGCGAGGTGCGCCTTGAGCAGCGCGTAGAAGCGCGTCGTGTACAGCTTCCCCAGCGAGAAGTTGTTCGGGTCCGGGAAGTCGACGACCACCACGTCGAAACGCTCGTCCGTGTGCGCGAGCCACTGCATCGCGTCGTCGTTGACGACGTGCAGGCGCGGGTCCTCGAGCGCGTGGTGGTTCAACTCCACCAGCTCGCTGGACGACACCGCGAGGCGCGTCATCGCCGGGTCGAGGTCCACCAGTGTCACCGACTCCACCTCGGGCCAGCGGAACACCTCGCGGGCCGCCAGCCCGTCGCCGCCGCCGAGGATGAGCACGCGCTGGCGCCGGGCCGCCGCCTGGAAGGCCGGGTGCACCAGCGCCTCGTGGTAGCGGTACTCATCGACGCTGGAGAACTGCAGGTTGCCATTCAAAAACAGCGAGAAGCCGCGCCTCGAGCGCGTCACCACGATGCGCTGGTACGGCGTCTGCTGCGCGTGCACCACCTCGTCGTTGTAGAGCTGCTCCTCGAAGAGGCTGGTCATCGAGTCGCCCAGCGCGATGCCCACCACCAGCAGCGCCGACACCAGCACCGCCTTGATGCGCAGCCGCGTCGCGGCGCCCAGCACCGGCGCCAGGAGCCAGGTGCTCCACAGGCCGACGAGCGCGTTCAACAGGCCGAACACCAGCGACGTGCGGATGAGCCCCAGCCGCGGCACCAGCACGATGGGAAAGAGGAGCGACGCGAAGAGGCTGCCCAGGTAGTCGAAGGTCAGCACACGGGACACGAGGTCCTTGAACTGCAGCTGGTCCTTCATGATGCGCAGCAGCAGCGGAATCTCGAGGCCCACCAGGGTGCCGATGATCAGCACCAGCCCATACAGCGTCACGCGGAAGGCCGCGCCCGAGGCGAAGGTGGCGAAGAGGAACGGCGCGGAGATGCCGCCGGCCAGCGCGACGGCGAGCTCAATCTCCACGAAGCGCTGCGGCACGCCCTTCTCGATGAAGCGCGACAGCCACGCGCCGATGCCCAGCGCGAAGAGGTACACGCCGATGACGGTGGAGAACTGCGTGATGCTGTCGCCCAGCAGGTAGCTGGCCAGCGTGCCCACGATGAGCTCGTAGATGAGCCCGCACGTGGCGATGACCAGCACCGTGAGGAAGAGCAGCGAGCGATTCATGGACGGCGGGAGGTGTAGCGCAAAGCGCGCCCCGCGCCGAATCGCCGTCGTGATGGTGGAGTCCTGCGCGCCGTCGTCGTCGCGACCTTCAACCACAGGGGCCGGCGTACTTCGCTACGCCCCACACCACGGGCCCGGCGGCGCTGGCGCTCACCGTCGCCGGCGAGCCGATGGTGTCCTTCCGCGAATCCGCACCTCGCCCACGCTGATGACGACGTGCCGATGACACGCCGCGCGACGGTTACACTCGGGCCGATGCGCTCCGCCGCCCCTGCCGTCCTCGCCCTGTGGCTCGCCGCCTGCGCCCCCTGCGGCACCTTCGACTTCGCGACGCCCGCCACCACCGCCTTCTACGAGGCCGTCGGTCAGCCGGAGCTCGCCCTGCCGTCTGGCGGCACCGAGGCGTGTGGCGCGGACTTCGGCAGCCAGGGCAGCTGGGACCTGACGCCGGGCCGCAGCGCCATCCTCTTCGCGCCCGAGGGCGGGCGCACCGCGGCCAGCTTCGGCGACCTCTTCTTGCAGGTGGTGTTCCCCACCTCGGCCATCGTGGAGGGCGCGACGCTGGACAGGGCCCAGCTGGGCGGGCTCGCCTTCACCGGCCTGGGCACCACGAACCGCGACGTGGCGCTCCTCAGCGCGGGCACCGTCACCTTCCACCGCGTCGGCCCGCTGCTCACCGAGGACGTCCTCAACCGCCGCCAGCTCGAGGTGTCCTGGGAGCTCGAATGGTCCGCGCCACCGGCGCGCTACGCGGCGAAGGGCCGGGACGTGGTGGACTTCTACGTGGAGAAGTGACGCATGCCCGGCGAGTCGGACTTCCTTCGGAAGAAGCCGCGGCAGCCGCGCTCGCGCCAGGTGGTGGACTCGCGGACGAACTTCGAGGAGCTTGAGCGGTGCTGGGCGCTGTGGCGCGAGCGCGGCGCGGCACCGGCGTGCGACGAGGTGGTCGCGCTGGTGAGGCCGGGATGACGCTCCTCCTCGCCGCGCTGCTGCTCGCGACGCCCGACGCCGGCGTCGACTGCGGCGGCACGCCGTGCACCACCTTCCGGCGCGCGAAGGACGCCTTCGCCGTCGTGCTGGCGGAGCGGCCGGCGGTGCTGGCGGTGGGCGAGTACCACCAGCTCGAGGGCCAGCCGAAGGTCCCCAGCGGCGTGAAGCGCTTCACGCGCGAGCTGTTGCCGTCGCTGAAGGGCCGCGCTGGCAGCCTCGTCGTGGAGACGTGGATGGTGAATGGCCGCTGCGGCGAAGTGGAGAAGCAGGCCACCGGGGCGGTGAAGCAGACGACGAGGCGCCCGGACGAGACGGAGGACGAGGTGACGGCGCTGCTCTCGAGAAGCTACGCGCTGGGCCTCGCCAACCACATCCTCATCCTCGACTGCGACGACTACCGCGCGCTGCTGGACGAACACGGCGAGTTGGACGCCGAGAAGACGCTCGTCATGGTGCGCGAGAAGGTGGAGGCGAAGGCGCTGGAGGTGCGCGAGAAGGGCGAGGCCGGGACGCCGGACAAGCTGCTCGTGCTGTTCGGCGGCGCGGTGCACAACGACTTGAAGCCCGCGAAGGAAGACGAGCCGTGGGCCTTCGGGCCGTCGCTCTCGCGCGCGGTGGACGGCGGCTACGTCGAGTTGGACCTGCTGGTGCCGGAGTTCGTCTCGGACGACCCGCAGCTCTCGCCGCAGCCGTGGTTCGCCCCCGCGCTGGCGCTCGCCGCCAGGGGGAAGGTGGTGCTCCTTTCTCCGACGCAGGGCACCTGGCTGCTCGTCTTCCCGAAGACGAGGCGGAAGTGACTTTCGTCGCGGATGCGGCGTATGCGTGACGCCATGACGCCCACCGCCCTCACCATCGCCGGCTCGGACCCGTCCGGAGGCGCCGGGCTGCAGGCGGACCTGAAGACGTTTCACCAGCACGGCGTGTACGGCATGGCGGTGGTGTCCCTCGTCACCGTGCAGAACACGCAGGCGGTGACGCGGGTGGAGGTGCTGGCGCCCAAGCTGGTGGCGCAGCAGCTCGACGCGGTGCTGGCGGACATTCCGCCGGGTGCGGTGAAGACGGGCGCGCTGGGCAGCGCCGGCGTCATCGAGGTGGTGGCGGCGCGTGCGGCGAAGCTGACGTGTCCGCTCGTGGTGGACCCGGTGATGGTGTCGAAGCACGGGCACGCGCTGCTGGCCCCCGACGCGGCGCAGGCGCTGGTGACGCAGCTGTTGCCGGTGACGACGCTGCTGACGCCCAACACCGAGGAGGCCGCGGCGCTGCTGGGCGCGCCGGTGAAGACGGTGGCGGACGCGCGCGACGCCGCCCGCCGCATCGCCGCGCTGGGTCCACAGGCCGTGCTGGTGAAAGGCGGTCACCTCGAGGGCGACGCCGTCGACGTGCTGTTCCACGACGGGCTGGTGACGGAGCACCACGCGCCGCGCGTCGCCTCGCAGCACACGCACGGCACCGGCTGCACGTACTCCGCGGCCATCACGGCGTGGCTCGCGCGCGGGCTCGAGCTGACCGAGGCGGTGACGCGCGCGAAGGTGTGGCTGACCGAGGCGATTCGCACGCCGCCCGGCGTGGGGGGCGGCATCGGCCCGGTGAATCACCTGGCCCCGTTGCGCTGAGTCTCAGCTGCACCACGTGCGCACCGCGTCCAGCAGCGCGGCGGTGCCGCGATGAAAGCCATCGACGGGGATGCGCTCGTCGTCGCCGTGGAAGAGCTCGCTGAAGGCCACCTTCGGCGTGGCGGGGAACACGATGGGCGCGAAGCCGTAGTACGTCGTGCCCAGCTTCGAGAAGGCGGCCGCGTCGGTGAAGCCGGGGATGATGTACGGCACCGGGATGCCCGCCGGGTCCATGCGGCGGATGGCCTGCGCGAGCGTCTCGAACATCGGCGTCTCGTGCGACACGGCGACGGGCTCCAGCGTCTTCATCACTTCGAGCGTCACGTCGGGGCCCAGCACCTCGCGCACCTCGCGCAACAGGTCGTCGACGCGCTGGCCGGGCAGCGAGCGCCCGTCGATTTCGGCCTCGGCGAAGGACGGGATGACGTTCGTCTTGGTGCCGGCGCGCAGCACCGTCGGCGTCGCGGTGTTGCGCAGCACGGCGCTCATCGCACGCGCGGTGGACTTGTCGGGCAACAGGCCCAGCAGCCGGTCCGAGAGCGCGGGCTGCAGGAGCAGCGGCAGCAGCACGCGGGCCAGCGCCGGCTGCGTGGCGGCGACGCCTCGGAGGAAGGCGGACAGCGCGGGTGTCGGGTGTACCGGCAGCGCGTCGGGCACCAGCCTCGCGAGCGCGGCGGCGAGGCCCACCACCGGGTTGTCCTCGCGCGGCATGCTGCCGTGGCCGGGCGTGCCTTCGAGGCGCGCCTTCATCCACACCATGCCCTTCTGTGCGACCTGGATGGGGTAGAGCCGCGCGCCGCCCATCTGCAGCGTGAAGCCGCCGATTTCTCCAAGCGCGTACTCGGCGCGCACCAGCTCGGGGTGCTGGTCGACGAGGAACTGGCTGCCGAGCGTGCAGCCGGCCTCCTCGTCGGCGACGGCGGCGAAGAGGACGTCGCGCTTCAGGCGCGCGCCTTCGCGCTTCAGCACCTTCAGCACCATCGCGCTCATCGCGGCCATGTTTTTCATGTCGACGGCGCCGCGGCCGTACAGCCAGCCGTCGTCGATGACGGCGGAGAAGGGCGGGTGCCTCCACCGCGACGGCTCCGCGGCGACGACGTCGAGGTGCGCGGTGAGGAGCAGCGGCGGCTTCTCGCCCGTCCCCTCGAGACGCGTGACGACGTTGGTGCGCCTCGGCGCGGAGTCGAGCAGCTTCGGCTCCAGCCCGTCCTTCGCGAGGCTGTCGGCCAGCAACTCGGCGGCCTGCCGTTCGTCGCCCGGCGGGTTGGTGGTGTCGATGCGGAGGAGACCGCGGAAGAGCTCGAGCGCTTCGTCCTGCATGCGGCGCAGTATGGGCCCGGACACCGGAGCCGGAAACTCTCCGTCACGTCGGCGTCGGCCGAGCGCTGGGCGTGCCAGCGCGCCGAAGCCGGGCGGCGTGACGTGGTGGCTCGAAGGCCGACGGCCTCAGTCAGAACTTCCCCTTGATGTTGATGCCGCCCGAGGTGGCGCCGGTGCCGGGTGTCGTCTCGGCATGGACGGTGACGGAGACGGGCGCGCCCTTCGGCGTGGCGGTGACGGCGACGCCGACGGTGGGCTGGGTGGTGAGGTGGGTGCCGCTCGCCTCGAGCGCGAGCGAGCCGTCGTCCCCGTGCGCGGCCAGCGACGCGGCGATGCCGTCCACGCCCTGGGGCAGCAGCCTGGCGCGCAGGCCGACGGAGACGGTGGGTGACGGCGACACGGTTACGTCGGCCTCGGCCGACTCGAGCTCGAGGCCGTCGCGGCCGCGCTCGAGCGAGACGTCGGCGCCCGCGGACGCCACGCGCGTGTCGACGCGCGCGGAGACGTCGGCCCGCTGCACCTCGCCGTGCTGCACCTCGAGGTGGGCGTCGGCGGTGACGGATACGGGCGCGGTGGTGACGTCCACCTCGGCGTCGACGCGCAGCGGCGCGTCGGCCGCGCGCGGCGGCTTCACGCGGACCTCCGCGCGCACCGCGGCGTCGGGGTGCTTCACGCCCACCTCGGCCGAGGCCTGCTGCACGCGGCCGTCGAGGCCGACGGTGGCGCGGGCGTCGGCGGACAGCGTGGTGTCGTCGGCCAACGGGACGTCGGCGCCGGCGTGCCACTCGACGCGCGCATTCGACGCGCCGACGGTGACGGGCGCATCCTTGCGTGGCGCGGGCGCGTCCCAGCTGCCCTTCACGCCGAGGCGCACACCGTCCTTCGTCTGCACTTCGACGCCGTGCGGCAGCCCGGCCTGGTCGAGGAGCGCGCTGCCGCCGCCCCTCGCGCCGGTGGCGTTCTGCTCGCGCGAGACGACGGAGGCCACGCCCGCGGCCACGAGGCCCGCCGCGCCGGCGGCCAGCTTGCCGGGGTTGGCCTTCGTGGCGCCTTCGACGACGGCCTGGCTGGCGGCGGCGCCGACGCCGGCGATGGCGCGGTCGGCATTCTTCGCGACGAAGTCGGCGAGGCCGTCCTGCACGAAGTGGAGGCCGGTGCAGGCGGTGGACGACGGCGCACCACCGGGCGGGAAGGGCTGTCCGGGCCCGGCGCTGCGCATCTGCTGGACGAAGGGCGTCAGCGTCTTGAGGACGTCGTCGACGGGCAGCCAGCCGCCGTAGACGGTGGGCGAGGTGGCGAGGCCCTTCTTCTTCGCGCGGGTGGCGGTGACGAAGTCCTGCACCAGCATCGCGCGTTGCTCTTCGCCGTACGCCCAGAAGGACGGGCGGTTGGGCTGGTAGCCGTAGGCGGCGTCGCGGCTGCCGGTGCTGGCGATGCCCTGAAGCTGCTCGGTGACGGAGGTGAAGGCGTAGGCGGTGCCGCGGTGCTGGTAGCTCCAGACGTGCGAGGCCTCGTGCGCCAGGACGATGGTGTTGAAGCTGTTCCAGGCGTCGTCGTTGGGGTCGGCCGGGCGCGTGGTGCCGCGCGCCAGCCTGAAGCGCGGGTCGCTCGGGTCGATGTGAATGGTGTTGCCCAGCGCCATCGCGCCGGCGCCCATCGTCTGCGCGCCCTTCGTGAAGACGAGGCGGATGGTGTCGGGGTCGAGGGTGTTGGCGAAGTTCTCGCGGATGTACTTCGCCTCGCGGGCGGTGAGGCCGCGCTCGGTGACGGCGTCGGTGGAGGCGAGGATGTCGTTGACGTCGACGCCGCGCGCCCGGCCGAGCTCGAGGAGCGCGTCGAGGCCGGCGGCGCGGACGATGGCGCCCAGCGAGCCGCGCTTCGCGCTCGTCTCCAGCGTGGCGCGCAGGGTGACGGCGTTGGTCTCGGTGAGGACGCGCTTCAGCTCATCTGAGTCCTTCGCGTGGGCGAGGTCGGCGAGCAGGTGCTCCCGCTCCGCGGGCGACAGCGCACGCAACTCGTCGAGGGAGGGGAGGGGGCTGCTGCCGGGACCGCGACGGCGGATGGAGTCGGTCATGGGCGGGCGACGGTGCAGCGAGTGTGCCGGAGTCGTAGCAGGTCGGGCGGACCTTGAGGGAAGCGGGCGTTCGGCTGGCGGGCGCGGCGGCGGGTGATCAGCCCCTCGGCATCGAGCGCCTCCGTCCCTTCGGCGGGACGCGCGCCTCCCGGGCCGGATGGGCCAGGGTGTGCCCCCGACGCGCTGGGCGCCCGGGGCCGACCTGCCTGCGGGCGCCGTCTTTCCGTGCGCGGCGCGGGAGGC
The DNA here is from genome assembly GCA_040755835.1 of Myxococcota bacterium. Taxonomy (GTDB): domain Bacteria; phylum Myxococcota; class Myxococcia; order Myxococcales; family Myxococcaceae; genus JADLDB01. Next base: position 1,947 of record JBFMAB010000025.1, on the reverse strand, counting down.
TGGGGCATATGACGCGGTCATGCGCATCGAGTTGGTGCTGGTGGCGCTCTTCGCCGTGGCGACCGGCGTGGCCATGGTGGCCCGCCGGCTGAAGACGCCGTACACCGTCGCGCTCGTCCTCGCGGGCCTCATCCTCGGCACCGCGACGGACTTCGAGCCGCTGCACCTCACCAAGGAGCTCGTCTACGCCGTCTTCCTGCCCGGGCTTTTGTTCGAGGCTGCCTTCGCGCTCGAGTTCAAGAAGTTCTGGGCCAACAAGCTGGCCATCTCCTCGCTGGCGCTGCCCGGCGTCATCGCCGCCATCGCGCTCACCACGGCGATGTTGGTGCCGGTCGCCAACGGGCTGCACTTCGTCGAGGACTTCACGTTGGCGGACGGGCTCATCTTCGCGGCCGTCATCGCGGCGACGGACCCCATCGCCGTGGTGGCGCTGTTCAAGACGCTGGGCGCGCCGAAGCGGCTCGCGGTGCTGGTGGAAGGCGAGAGCCTGTTGAACGACGGCACCGCGGTGGTGCTCTTCACCATCGTGCTGGCCTTCGCCCTGGGCAAGCCCTTCTCGTTGCCCACGGCGGTGGTGGACTTCGTGAAGGTGGTGGGCATGGGCGTCGTCATTGGCGGCGCCGTCGGCTACGCGTCGTCGGTGGTCATCAACCAGGTCGATGACCCGATGATTGAAATCACGCTCACCACCATCGCGGCGTACGGCAGCTTCGTCGCGGCCGAGTACTTCCACTTCTCGGGCGTCATCGCGACGGTGGTGGCGGGCATGCTGTGTGGGAACTACGCGGCGCGGGTGGGCATGAGCCCATCGACGCGCGTGGCGGTGGGCACCTTCTGGGAGTACCTCGCCTTCGCGCTCAACTCGCTCGTCTTTCTCCTCATCGGCTTCGAGGTGCGGGTCGACGCGCTGGCGGCGGCGTGGAAGCCCATCCTCGTCGCCTACCTCGCGGTGACGGTGGGCCGCGCGGTGGTGCTGGCGGTGGTGAACGCCTTCCTGTCGCGCACGAAGGAGAGACTGCCGTGGAGCTGGGCGGCGGTACTGACGTGGGGCGGCCTGCGCGGCAGCCTGTCGATGGTGCTGGTGCTGGGCCTGCCGCAGGAGCTCCCGCACCGCGAGCTCGTCATCACCATGACGTTCGGCGTCGTCATCGTCTCCATCCTCCTGCAGGGGCTCACCATGGGGCCTTTGCTCAAGGCGCTGAAGCTGGTCGGCCTTCGCCCCGCAGAAGGCGAGTACGACCGGCTGAAGGGCCAGCTGCGCGGCGCGGCGGCGGCGCTCGAGGAGGTGGCGCGCATGGAACGCGAGGGCGCGGTGTCGCCTCCGGTGGCGGCCAGCCTGCGCGCGCAGTTCACCGAGCGGCAGGACGCGGCGCGCGCGGGCATCGGAGAGCTGCACTTGAAGGCGGAAGACCTGCTGGAAGCCGAGCGCCGCAGCGCGCTTCGCCGTGCCCTCATCGCCGAGAAGGACGCCATCATCGCCGAGCGCCAGGCCGGGCGGATTTCCGCCCAGAGCTACGACGCGCTGCTGGCCGACGTCGACGCGCGGCTGGTGGGCGTGCAGCTCGAGCACGACTGACGTTTGGTGCCACCGCGCTGGGCTCGCACCATGACCGGGTCGCCCTTCAGCCGCGTCGCTCGCGCGCCAGCTTCAGCGCGTGGCGTACGATGTCGCCGGCGATGTCCTTCTTCGTCGCGGCCTCGAGGCCCTCGAAGCCGGGCGACGAGTTGAGCTCCATCACCTTGGGGCCGTCGGCGCTCTCGAGGAGGTCGACGCCGCACACCTCCAGCCCAATCACCCTCGCGGCGCGCACCGCGAGGGCGCGGGTGTGCGCGTCCAGCTTCGCGGGCTTTCCCTGGCCACCGCGGTGGAGGTTGGAGCGGAACTCGCCCTCGCGCGCGGTGCGCCGCATGGCGCCCACCACCTTGTCGCCCACCACCAGCGCGCGG
>JBFMAB010000024.1:0-114708 GCA_040755835.1 Myxococcota bacterium | reverse complement strand
CAGGTCCCGAAATAGCGCACCGCGCATCGCGGCTACGTGCGCGGCCAGCGTCACGCCTCGGAGCCACCGTTTCCCAGTCTGATCCGCGCCGGCGCTCCGGGCCGATTTCTCGACTGCTCTTGAGTGGGAAATTTTTCGACCGACAAACGCCCCGAGTTCGGCCACCACTTCCGCCGACTCGCCGCTGATGCAATCCGCGCGACGACCGCCGATCGATCACGAACGAGCGTGGTCAACAACACACGTACGTCGCGGGGACGGGCGCGGCGGCGGGGTACCGCGAGCTCGCGGAGCTGCCGGCGCTCGCGCCGGGAGACGTCGTCGAGATCGAGGGCGGCGCGACGTACGCGGGCGGCGTGGTCTTCGACGCGTCTGGCACGGCGGAGCGGCCGATCGTGGTGCGCGGCGTAGGTGGCGGCCCGCGGCCTGCGATCGGTGTTCCGGATGCGCGGATGCTGGATCCACGACGCGAACGGCGGCAACGGCGTGAAGTCGCGCGCCGAGCGCAACGAGATCCACTTCAACTGGACCGAGGGCTCCTCCTACCACGAGCTCGAGTTGATCGTCCCCGACCCCCGCGGGCGGCGTGGCCGGGGACGTGGCGCGCGAGGACTCGGACGTCGTCGGAAACGTCTTCGTCAAGCGCGGGGACAACGAGGCTTTCGCGGTGGTGCGCTTCGGAGGCGACGGCACCGGGCAGAGCCTCGGCCGCTATCGGTTCGCGTTCAACACGGTGATCGTCGCTCCGGGCTCGACCGCAGCGGTGTTCCGGCTCTTCAGCGGGCTCGAGAGCGTGGAGATGCACGGCAACGTGTTCGTGAGGCGCGGCGGAGGGACGGTGAACCTCCTGCGCGAGGTGGAGGCGGAGTGGACGTCGGGGCGGGCGATCGAGGGCACGAGCAACTGGGTCTCGACGGGCTCGACCAACGTGCCGCCGGAGTGGACACGCACGCTGAGCGGCGACGATCCGGGGTTCGTGTGGACCGACGACCTCGAGAGGCTCGATCCGTCGCTTCACGCGGGGAGCCCGCTGATCGACTCGGCGCTCACGCCGCCGGTGTTCACCGCGCACCCGTTCGACGCCGGCATCGCGGGCCGCGCGCTCTGGCTCACCGGCGCGCCGATCGGCTGACCCTCATCCCCCGAGGAGCAGCCGGCACACCGTCGCCCGCGCCTCGCCGAGAGTGAAGCCGACGATCGCCGGCACCGTGCAGGGGACCCCGGCGAACGCACCGCCGTCCACCACCCGATCCCACACGCGGAAGAGCATCGGGATGGCGTGACCGTCGAGCCACACGAGCCCGTCGGCCCCGGCCTCGGCCCCGAGCGCCTCGTACTCGGGCGAATGCGTGAAGGCGTGGAGGTCCACCTTCACCTCGTGCACGAAGGGCATCGCGTAATCGGCGACCTCCGAGGAGAACCGCGCGAGGCCGTCGATCGCGGCGAAGGCGGCGCTCTCCATCCAGGCGTCGGGCTTCGTCGCTCGGGTCCACGCGCGGCGCGCGAGGCGCTGCGCCTGCTCGCCGCGGAGGAGCGCCAGCTGGTTGCTCCGCACGTCGAGGTGGAGCGCGTAGCACCCGTAATAGGGTGCGGCGTCGATCACGCAGCAGGCGAGCGGATCGTCGGCGGTGATCCCGGCGAGCGCCGCGGCGAGCGCAGGCCCGAGCTCGCGCACGAGGTGCTCCTCGAGCGCGGAGAAGTCGGGTCGTTCCATGGTGCTCAACGTAACCTCCGCCGCACAGCGATCGCGAGCATGACGCCGAGCGCGAGCCACGACCAGCCGCAACCACCCGAGAGCGCCGCCGTGCCCGCGTCCGCACCGTGCACGATCACGTCGGCATCCACCCCCGCGCCACCGTCCCCGCCCGAGCCCGCGTCGCTCGCGATCCCCGCATCGCTCGCGGGCCCCGCGTCGGTCCCGGGCGCGACGCCGCCGTCGACGGGCAGCGGGCTGCTCCCGTGCTCGTACGCGCCGCGATCGATCGCGCCGACGCTCGGTCGCGGCACCGTGCCCACCCCGTGCACCGGCGAGGCCGTGGGCACCTCGAGCGGCATGGGGAACGCGTACCGGTGGGCGCCCGGCACGTCGCGGACGATCGCGAGCACCGCGCGCGTCTGACTCCCAGGCGGGCGGCGCGCGCGTGCGCGCGTGCGGCAGGGCTTCCTGTCGCGGCTCGTCGACTTCGACTGGGACGCGCCGGTGCCGCCCGCGCCCCGGCTGCCGCGCGTGGCGACGGCGGCCGCGCGCGTCGCGCTGCAGGGCATGGCCCGGCTCTTCCGCTGACGCGACCTACTCGAGGTACACGCGCACGTTCTTCGGCGAGTACAAGGCCTTCGACGTCATCTTTGAGCGGATCAGCAAGATGGCGCAGGAGCGCTCTCCCCGGCGACTCACGCGCGAGTGGCTCAAGTTCGAGAAGCCGCCCGAGCGCGTTCAGCGCTTCGTCGTGAGCGCCTTCGTGGAGAACAACGAAGAAGCCCAGCGGCTGTCGCAGGAGCGTCTCATCCCGCGGATTCTCAAGAAGGAGCCGGTCGCGCTCGACTTCATCAACGTCCGGATCATCACGCAGAGCTTCGCGCATGCCCTGCTTTTCGAGGCGCTCCAGTTCGCCTGGGCAGCGCAGACGCCGGTGTACGTCATCAACGCCCAGCCAGTCGTCCAGAGCGCGCTGTGGCACGTCGAGATGTACGCCCAGTCCGGCTGAGCGTTCCAGGGGCCAATTCCAGGCCGGCGCGAAGCGGATTCAGCGTCGGGCGCAGCGCGCCCCGAATGAGCGACGACCCACACTCACTTTGGGTGCTGCGCGTCCCCGGTGCCCGGCTTGTGGCAGGCGAGTTCTACGAGCCGGTTGCGCGCCCGACCTTCGTGACAGGGGCTTCATCGCGGCGCGGACCGCCTCGTCGAGGGCGTCCCCCCGGCCGTCACGTTCGCCTGCGACGCCTCCGTCCGGAGCACGGACAGACGGGTGCGCCGGGGAACGCGCTCTTCGAACGAGGCCTTCGCGCCACACGAGGCCGTGGTGCCGACGCCGCTACTGGCAGCGCGTGACGCACCGCAGCCCGCTGCAACCGAGCGGCGCGATGCCGCCGTCGGGGCACAGCGCCGTCTCGCGCACCGCGAGCGCGCAGTCGTCGTCCTGCACGCAGGAGTACCGCTTCGTGCAGCGGCCATCGAAGCCGCCGTCCAAGGCGGCGTTGCGGCAGTACTGACTCTCGTTGCAGTCCTCGGGGCCGGCACAGCGCTGCTGCTCTCCGGCGAGGCACGGGCCCTGGTACAGCACCTGGGTGCCCGCCGCCTGGGCGAGGCAGGCGTTGTCGTACGTGGCGCCGTTCAACCCGCACACGCGCGACACCGTGCCCGGGCAGCCCGTGCAGTCGCCGCACACGGGCGGGAGGGCGCAGCCCGTGTCGGGGTTGACGCCGGCGGACAGGACGCACTGGCCCACGTCGCACACCGGGTCCGGCGGCGTCACGCACGGCTCGCAGCAGCCGCGGTCGCAGGTGGCGCTCTGCCCGCAGTCGCGATTCGCGCTGCAGTACCGCTGGTCGCTGCCGCACGTGCGGCACGCGTCGTCGCGGGCGTCGGGGTTGCCGTCACAATCGTCGTCGAGGCCGTTGGCGCAGACTTCCCGCTGCCCCGGGTTCACCGACTTGCGCGCGTCGTCGCAGTCGCCCTGCTGCTTGCCCGGGCACTGGGTGCCCCGGGTGGGGACGTAGCCGTCGCCATCCACGTCGCGGCAGGGGTCGAGGTCGCACCAGCCGGGCGCGCACGGGCACTCGGTGCACAGCACCAGCGCGTTGCACTTCATGTTCGTCGGGCACTGCGCGTCGACGCGGCAGCCCGGCAGGCACGTCCTGCCGACGTCGCCGCAGCCTTCGCACACCATGCCGGCGGGGCAGTGCGCGTCCGTCTCGCAGACGGACTCGAGCGGAACGCCGCCGGCGTCAGGCCCATCGCCCCCCGGCGCCTGCGGCGGCGCGCAGGCGGCCAGGGCCAGCATCAGAATTCCCGGGAGCCGTCGCATGGGCATCGCCGGACAGCACGCCGCGTGCCGGGCCGGGCCGCCTCGTCTCGCACCTTTGGCCACCGGGGCGGCTCGGTTTTTTGAGGCCTACAGGTCGGCGCCGTCGGGCTCCCAGCGCGGCGGCTTCCACGCGCCCTGCGGCGCGCCATACAGCTCGTCGGCGCTGACCAGCAGCTTCTCGAAGGGCGCGCGGTCGAAGCGGATGCGGGACAGCGCGGGGGCGTCCTTCCCGCGGGCCTCGACGGCGACGAGGTTGGTGTGGCCGCGCACCGCCAACTTGCCGGTGGTGAGGTTGTCGACGCGGTAGTGGAAGTCGCAGGCGACGCGGCCCAGCCTGGTGAGCGCGACGCGAATCGACAGCTGGTCCTCGTAGCCGAGGAAGCTGTCGTAGCGGACGTTCAGCTGCCGCACGGCGAGCAGCCAGCCCTTCTGGTACAGCTCGAGCGCGGGAACGCCGAAGCGGCGGAAGAAGGCCTCGCGGGCCTGCTCGAACCACACGACGATGCAGCGGTGGTGCGCGAAGCCCAGCGCGTCCGTCTCCGAGAAGGTGACGCGGTGCTCGACGTGCGCGGTGACGTCGTCCCAACGAGACATGGTTTTCCAAGTAGAGGAAAACGGGCGAGAAGGGAAACGCCATGTCGAAGGCCTTCACCGACGAGGAAGCGAAGGACACGGGCGTGCTGGGCCGCCCGGCGACCGTCGCGGCCCGCGGGCAGGAGCGCCCCATCACCCCCGAGGGCCATCGGGCGCTCACCGAGAGCTTCGAGCGCCTGTCGACGGTGGAGCGCGCGCGGGTGGCGGCGATTCCCCACGACGCCGCGCGGGAGGTCGAGCGCGCGCAGCTGGAGCACCGCCTCGCGCTGGTGGCGGCGACGCTGTCCAGCGTGCGCGTCGTCGAGCCGGTGCCCGCCGACGGCGAGGTGCGCTTCGGCAGCCGCGTGTCGCTCACGTGGGACGACGGGCGCACGCAGGTGCTGCGGCTCGTCGGTCCGGACGAAGCCGACTCGAAGGCGGGGCTGGTGTCCATCGACGCGCCGCTGGCGCGCGCGCTGCTCGGCCTGCGGCAGGGCGACACCGTCGAGGTGGAGCGCCCGCGCGGGCTCGCCTCGGCCACGCTGGTGAAGGTGGAGTGAGCGGCGCGTGGGTTCGACTCGGCGGGGCGGCGGGCCTAGACTCCGGGGCCACGATGTCGTCGTCGAAGCGCAGCCGAACCCAGTCGGAGTCGAGCGCCCTGTTGCCGCTCCTCACGCCCCGCTTGCCGCAGGTCGCAGACCGGCGCGGCAGGTCCGGCGAGTCCACCTCGCAGCTGTTCGAGCGCATCCAGAAGGGCGAGAAGGAGCGCCGCAGCTTCCGCGAGCGGCGCGCCACGCCGCGCGTCGCCGTGGGCATCACCATCGAGACCGAGGACGCCGGCACGCGCGTCATGGCGCAGACGTACGACCTGTCCACCTTCGGGCTGTCGGTGCGTCACGGCCAGACGCCGGTGAAGGGGCGCATCGTCAGCCTGAAGCTCTTCCTCCCCGACGACCTCGAGGCGCCGCTCGCGCTGAAGGCCGAGGTGCTGGGGCCGTTCGACGAGGAGGGCGGCGTGCGCATGAAGTTCGTCAAGCCGCCCATCGACGCGGTGAAGCGGATCCACCGCCTCGTCTCGTGATTGCCGCCGCCTGCGCGGATTTTCGCTACATTCTCCGGCATGAGTGACTCGGGGCTGGAACGTCGCCGAGCGACGCGGGCCAACGTCGTCATCCCCATCGAGGTGCGGGACGAGCGCGGCTTCTCGTTGCATTCCACGCGGGACATCTCGTCGGGCGGCGCCTTCTTCGACCGCGCCATTCCGCACCCGGTGGGCGCGCAGGTCGAACTGTCCTTCACGTTGCCGGGAGAGGAGAAGCCCATTCGCTGCCGGGGCGAGGTGGTGAACGTGCCCGACAAGAAGGGCTACGGCATGGGCATTCGCTTCCTCGACTTGTCCGCGCCGGACGCGAAGCGCCTCGACGTCTTCGCGAAGCAGATGCTGGAGGGGCAATGAGGAGGCGGCTGGTGGCGTCGGCGCTGGCGTGTGCCGTGTCGGCGTGCGTGACGGAGCAGCGCAGCGCGCGGGTCCGCGGCGCCTCCGGCATCCTCGAGAACGTGGCCGAGTACCCTGCGCCGGCGCAGAGCCGCTGCGCGAAATTCAAGAAGGGCTCGGGCCCGGCGAACGCCTGCGACGAGGCGAAGTTCCTGGGCGAGCTGTACGTGCGGAAGCTGTCGCCCGGCGACGAGGTGTGCCTCGAGGGCGGTTTCGGCGACGAGCCCGGCGCGGGGTGCCTGGCGCGCGGCACCGTGGCGGACGTGGCGACCAATCGCGTGCTGGTGGAGGTGCGCGAGGCGCGGCCCGATTCCCGCTGGTTCCAGAAGGAGCAGAACCAGTTCTGGTTCCAGGAGGGGGCGCTGGTGGATCTCTACCTCGCCGAGCACGGATACTGACGCCATGGGCTTCTTCGACCCGCTGCTGGAGCAGGTGAAGGCGGCGCGGCGGCTGTCGCCGAAAAACCTCAAGAAGCTGGCGAACGCCCGGCTGTCGGACCTCGTCGAGAAGGAGGCCGTGCGGGCGCGCGCGCGCATCGACGAGCTGTCGCGGCGCTACCCGTCCGCGGGCCCGCGCGAGCTGTCGCAGCGCCTCATCGACCAGAAGAAGCAGCTCGCGTCGATGGTGGGCGGCGTCACCGGTGTCTTCGGCGCCGTCACCGTGCCGCTCGACCTGGTGGGCATGGTGTACCTGCAGCTCTCGCTCCTCACCGAGGTGGCGACCGTCTTCAAGGTGTCACTGAAGTCCGAGCGCGAGCGGCAGGAGTTGCTGGACCTGTTCGGCTACTCGAACGGCATCGGTCCGGTGCAGCGCTCCAGCCCGCGGGTGCTGGGCAGCCTCGCGGCGCTCTTGCTGGCGAAAGGGGGCCTCAAGACGCTGTCGCGCGCGATGCCGCTGGTGGCCGCGCCCATCAGCGCGTACCTGAACAACCAGCACATCCAGCAGGTGGGCGACGCGGCGGTGCGCCACTACGACGGCTGGGTGCACGCGCACGAGAAGCAGAAGAAGGCGTCGGGCGGCTGACGCGTCAGGGGTCTCTGCGGGGGCCGATGCTGCTCGCCGCGATGCGGCCCGGCGGCGGCTTCAGCGACGGTGCGGCCGACGCGGGCCGGCGCTTCGCCTCGCAGCATTTGGACGAGCGGCGCGCCTTCCTCGACGCGGCGCTGCGGGACTGACCCATCCGGCCGGGGCCTCGCTGACGGGCGGCGACGGCGGCGGGTTCCGCGCTAGGCTGGGCACCCTCTCTGCCGAATGGAGTCGACCTTCGTGGGTGCACCGTACGACGACGACGACCGCGAGCGCACCGCGCGCCCGTCCGCTCCCGGGGCACGCCCCGTCACCACCGCCATTCCCACGCGGCGCGGCACGGGGCAGCACTCGTCGGGTTTCGGCAGCGCGTCTCCGGGCCGCACGCCGATGCCGGTCGAGCCCCACGCGGAGCCGACCCCCCCGGCGCCGCCGCCTCCGGGCGCCTCGGCAGCCCCGCCCGCCCCGCGCCCGCCGCCGCAGCAGAGCGGCAAGACGTCGGCCCGCCCCGCGATGAAGGTCCCCCCGAAGCCGCGCTTCTTCCCGCCGCAGCCGCGCAACCTCGCCGAGACGGGCCTGTCGCAGACGATGGGCGAGGAGCTGGTGCTGAAGGCGCTGTTCTTCGCGGGCGAGCTGCGCGGGGCCGACATCGCCCAGCGCATCAAGCTGCCGCAGCTCATCGTCGACGAGCTCATCGAGGGCCTGCGCAAGCAGAAGTACATCGACCTGAAGGGCGGCGCGGGCCTCGGCGTGGGCAAGTCGTCGATGATCTACACGCTCACCACCTTCGCCACCGACATCCTGCGGCAGATCCTCGACCGCAACCGCTACAACGGTCCGGCGCCGGTGCGCATGGAGGACTACTTCGAGGCGGTCGCCGCCCAGACGGTGCGCGGCATGCGCATCACCCGCGCGAAGCTGCAGGCGAACTTCGGCGACCTGGTGGTGAAGGACTCCGTCTTCGACAGCCTGGGGCCCGCGATGAACTCGGGCCGCTCGATGTTCTTCTACGGGCCGCCCGGCAACGGCAAGACGGCGCTCTGCCAGTCGCTGGTGCGCTGCTACGACGGCGACATCTGGGTGCCGCACGCGCTGCTGGTGGACGACTTCATCATCCGCGTGTTCGACCACACCTTGCACGAGGTGGTGCCCGACGACCCGAACGAGCCGGCGCAGGACCAGCGCTGGGTGCGGGTGAAACGCCCGCTGGTGGTGGTGGGCGGCGAGCTGACGCTGCAGACGCTCGACCTCATCTACTCGCCCGACGTGAAGTTCTACGAGGCGCCGTTCCAGCTGAAGGCGATGAACGGCATGCTGCTCATCGACGACTTCGGGCGCCAGAAGGTCGAGCCGAAGGATCTGCTCAACCGGTGGATCGTCCCGCTGGAGAACGACGTCGACTACCTCACGCTGCACACCGGCAAGAAGCTGCAGGTGCCGTTCGACGTGTTCGTGGCGTTCTCCACCAACCTGGACCCCGCCGACCTGGTCGACGACGCCTTCCTCCGCCGCGTCCGCTACAAGCTGGCCGTCGCGCCGCCCGACGAGCCGCAGTACCAGGCCATCTGGGAGTCGGTGTGCCGGAAGATGAACGTCCCGTACGATCCCGAGGCCATCGCCTGGCTCATCGAGGCCCACTACAAGCCGTACAACCGGCCGTTCGCCGCCTGCCAGCCGCGCGACCTGCTGGGGCAGGTCATCGACATCGCGCACTACCGGGGCGAGGTGCCGCGGCTGTCGGCTGAGCTGCTCGACGCCGCCGCGAAGAACTACTTCGTCCGCTTCACCAAGAAGTGACCCCGCGCCCGTCCTTGGCGCTGTGCCCAGGGCCGTTTCGTGCGTAGATCGGCCCCCGCATGGCCGGCTCGCCGCTCCCGGAAGCACAGCACCTGCTGCAGCTCCTTCAGCGCGCCGCGGAGGAGCTCAAGGCCGCGCAGCAAAAGACGCAGGCCGCGGAGACGCGCGCGCAGCAGCTGGAGGCCGAGGCGAAGGCCGACCGCGCCCGCGCCCGCGCCCTCGAGGAGGAGCTCGAGAAGGCCAACGCGGCGCGTGCCCGCGTGAGGGAGCTCGAGGGCGAGCTCGACCAGGTCCGCGCCGACCTCGCGCGCGAGCGCGGCCGCATCGCCGAGCTGCAGCTGCAGCTGGACGACTCGGGCAACACCACGCTGCCGCCGCGGCCCGCCGAGGCCACGCAGCGCGGCGTTCCGTTGCACACGGTGCCGATGGCGAAGTCGCCGCTCGCGAAGGCCGGCGACGACCGGACGAACGTCTCGGGCGACGCGGAGCTCCTCGAGAAGCGCGTCGCCGGGCTCGAGGACGAGATCCGCACCCTGGAGGCGGACCGCCTGTCGCTGAAGGAGCGGGTCCGCGAGCTGGAAGGCCTCCTGTCCGCCGCGCGCGACGAGCTGCAGCAGCTCACCGAGGAGAACAGCCGGCAGACCGAGCTCGCGCGCCGCCTGTCCGAGACGGAGCACGACCTGGCGACGGTGCGCGAGCAGCTCGTCATCGAGCAGGCCCGGGGCGCCGACTTCGTCACCCGCCTCCACGCGTGGGAAGGCCGCGCCAACGAGCTCGAGTCGGCGCTGGGGCAGGCGCGGGAAGGCGACGAGGCGTCCCGCAGGCAGGCCGAGGAGTTGGTGTCGCAGAACGCCGACCTCGAAGCGCAGCTCGCCGCTGCGAACGCCCGGGTGCAGGCGCTGGAAGGGCAGTTGGCCGCGCTGGAGGAAGGCGCCACCACCGAGCAGCAGCGGCTCATCGAGGCCACCGCGCGCGTGGCGCAGCTGGAGACCGAGCTCGCCGCCGTACGCGCCCGCCGCGACGAGCTGAACGTCGAACTGTCGCACGCCGAGAAGGCCCGCAACGACGCCCGCGCGCAGGTCGACAAGCTGCAGCACGGCGTCGACGCGGTGCGCGCCGAGGAGGCGCGGCTGCGCGAGGCGCTCGAGGCGTCGGCCCGCCAGGCCATGGACGCCGAGGTGGCGCGCCGCGCGCAGGTGGAGGCCGACCTGCAGAAGGAGAAGGACAAGCACCAGGCCACCGCCCAGCGGCTCCTCGACGCCCGGCAGCGGCAGCGCGACCTCGAAGGGCAGCTCGAGAAGCTGACCGCGCGCGTGGCCACGCTGGAGGCGCAGGCCGAGCAGACGCGGAAGGACCACGCGCGGGCGCTCGAGGCGCAGGCGCTGGCGGCGCAGGCCGCGTCGGCCGAGTTGGCGCAGCGCGCGGCGGCGCTGGAGCAGCAGCTCGAGCACGCGACGGCCGAGTGGCGGCACGCCGATCGGCAGTACGAGCAGCTCCACAAGGAGATGCTCGTCATCCTCGACCAGCGCGACGAAGCGCGGGCCGAGCTGGACAACCTGAAGCAGCGCTTCGGGATTCGCGGCTGAAAGACGATGGCGATCCGCAAGGTGGGTGACTGCCGGCTGCTCGGGCCCCTGGGGAAGGGCGGCATGGCGCAGGTGTACCGCGCGATCCACGAGCCCCTGCAGCGCGAGGTGGCGGTCAAGGAGCTGACGCCCGAGGCGGCGAAGAACGCGGAGTCGCTGTCGCGCTTCAAGCGGGAGGCGATGGCGCTCGCCGGCTTCCGCCACCAGCACATCGTCACGCTGTACGACCTCATCGAGAAGAACGACGGCTGGTACATGGTGATGGAGCTCGTCGACGGGCCCACCCTGGGCGAGCTCATCAAAGAGGCGCCGCTGCCGCCCGAGGCCGTGGCGGTGCTGGGGCTGCAGCTGTCGAGCGCGCTCGAGCACGCGCACTTCCACCGCGTCGTCCACCGCGACATCAAGCCCGGCAACATCATGCTGTCGACGTGGGGCGACGCGAAGCTGATGGACTTCGGCATCGTGCAGACCGAGGAGCTCGACCGGCTGACGAAGACGGGCATGGCGGTGGGCACGCCCGCGTACATGTCGCCCGAGCAGGTGACGGGCGCGCAGGTGGACGCCCGCAGCGACCTCTACTCGCTGGGCGTGGTGCTGTACGAGGCGCTGGCCGGCACGCGGCCCTTCACCGGGGCGAACCCCGGCGAGGTGTTCGCGAAGGTGACGACGGGCAGGAAGACGCCGCTCAAGAAGGCGGCCCCGAAGGCGCCGGCGGCGCTGCGCGACGTCATCGAGAAGGCCATGGCGCTCGAGGTGGAGGACCGCTTCCCCGACGCGACCGCGCTGCGGCGCGCCTTCGAGCAGCTGCTGTCGGGGCTGGACTCGTCGCCGTCGGCGGTGCTGGTGAACTTCCTCCGCAAGCGCAACCGCATCACCGAGTCCGAGGCGATGGCGCGGCTGTCGCAGACGCAGCTGACGCAGCTCTCGCAGCTGTCGCCCGCCGAGCTGGCGGCCGTTCGCCGCCCGCGCTGGGGCCTGAGCATCCTCCTGGGATTGGCGCTGGGAGGTGCCGTGGCGACCCGCGAGTGGTGGTGGCCCTTCCTCGCGCAGTGGCTCGCGAAGCTCGGTGCCCCTCTCGGGTGAGGCGCGGCGCCCTGCTAGGCTCCCGGGGCGATGGCACGGCGCGCGGGGGACGACTTCGAGCGGGGTCGCACGGTGGGCAAGTACGAGCTCGTCACCCGCCTCTCCATCGGGGGCATGGCCGAGCTGTACCTCGCGTTCCTCCCCGGGCCCGGCGGCTTCAAGAAGTTCGTCGCGCTGAAGATGATTCTCCCCGACGTCCGGCGCGACGAGTCGTTCATCAAGATGTTCCTCGACGAGGCGCGGCTGACGGCGGCCTTGAGCCACCCGCACATCGCGCAGGTGTACGAGCTGGGCCACGAGCAGGACTCCGGCGAGCTGTACCTGGCCATGGAGTACATCGACGGGCAGCCGCTCGCCGCGGTGCAGCGCCGCGCGAGGGAGCAGGGCGTCTCGCTGCCGGTCGGCTTCGCGTGTCGCGTGATGCGCGACGCGTGCCTCGCGCTGCACTCCGCGCACACCTTCGTCGACGCCGCGGGCACCGCGCGCAGCATCGTGCACCGCGACGTGTCGCCGTCGAACGTCATGGTGTCCTGGACGGGCACGGTGAAGGTCATCGACTTCGGCATCGCCCGCGCGAGAGGCCGCCTGGTGCGCACGCAGGTGGGGCAGGTGAAGGGCACCGTCGGCTACATGTCGCCCGAGCAAGCGCTCGACGAGCCCATCGACGCGCGCAGCGACGTCTTCTCGGCGGGGCTGGTGCTGTACGAGCTGTTGTCCGGCGCGCCCCCCTTCCCGTCGCTCGGCGGCACGAAGCTGCTCGAGACGATGGCCACGAAGGACGTGCCGCCGCTCGACGTGCCCGGGCTGCCGCCGGGGCTGGCCGACGTGGTGATGTCGGCGCTCGCCCGCGACGTCACGCGCCGCTGCCCGTCGGCCCGCGAGCTGGCGCGCCGCATCGAGGCGTCCTGCCCGCAGCTCTTCGACGAGGAGAAGCTGGCGGCAGTCATGCGCCAGCTGTTCCCCGACGCCATCGAGTTGTCCCGGCGACTGCTCGAGTCCGCCGGGGCCGCCGAGATGAACGGGCCGCTCATCGAGCAGACGGTGGCGGCGCTCCGGCGCAGCACCGGCCACGCGCTGCCGGCGATGCAGGGCGAGCCGCTGCCCAGGTCCGCTCGGGCGGCCGAGGTGGCCGCGCCCGCGGCCGATGCGCCCGCGACAGGCGCCAACGTCGCGCTCGTGCTGGCGGGCCTCGTCATCGTCGGGCTGCTGGGCGGCGCCTGGCTCTTCCTCACGCACGAAGGAGAGGAGGCGCCCGACGCGGACCCGGCGATGACGGCGCGTGAGGCCGAGGTGATGCCCCAGCTGCACATGGCGATCGCCGCGCAGGACGTGACGCGCGCGCGGCAGCTCATCGAGTCCTGCACGGTGCACCACACCCCGTGCCCGAAGGCGCAGGCGCTGCTGCCGCAGGTGGAGGCGCTGGAGGCGAAGCGCGCCGAGGCGAAGGTCCAGGCCCGGGCGCAGGCGGAGGCCGAGCGCGCCGCGGCGCGGGCCAACCCGCTCGCCGCCAGGAGCTGCGACATCGACGAGGCGAGGGCGCTCATCCGCACGGTGGACCTCGAAGCGGCGACCGCGCGCCTGCGCAGCTGCACGACGGCAACGGGGCTCGATCCGCGCGCGGAGAAGCTGCTCGCCGAGCTGGGCAAGTCGGCGATGACGCGTGAGTCGCTGGTGCTGGCGCGACAGGCCGTCGACGCCGGTGACCTGAAGGCCGCGAAGGTGCACCTGGCCGTCATCCCCGAGAAGGGCGTGTGGCGAGAGCCGAAGGCGTGGCTCGAGGAGCGCATGCGGGACATCGCCTTGGACCGCGGCGCGGTGGGCCCGAAGGGGAAGGTGCTGGTGGTGAAGGACAGCGGGCCGTCGACGCCCGTGGCGCCGGCGCCGGCCCCGAAGACGGCGGCCAACACGCCCGAGCAGCGTTACACCGAGGCGGCCGACGAGAAGCTGGCGGCGGGCGACCTGGGTGGCGCGGTGGGCGCGCTGCGGACCTGCACGCAGGCGTTGCCCACCTCCGCGGAATGCGAGTACCGCCTGGCGCAGGCGCTGGCGCGTGCGGGCGACCCCGGCGGCAGCTACCGCGCGTACAAGCGCTTCCTCGAGCTGGCGAGGCCGTTGGACGCGCGCGTCGCGAAGGTGCGCCGGCTGGTGCAGGACTACGAGGCCAGCGGGAACTGAGGTGCGGGCGGTGGCTCAAGCGGGGCCGACGCTGGCCGGCAGCGCCGACAGCCGCGCCAGCACGTCGTCGAGGTGCTTGTAGACCTGTATCTCGTGGTGGAAGACGTCCACCACCACGCCGCGCTCGTCGATGACGAAGGTGGCGCGGCGGTCGATTTTCAGCACCGGCCAGACGACGCCGTACCGCTCGCTGATGACGCGCGACTCGTCGCCGATGAGGGTGAACTGCAGGTTTTCGGACTGCGCGAAGCGGCAGTTCTTCTCGGACTTGTCGACGGAGATGCCGATGAGCTCGGCGTTGAGCGCGGCGATTTTCTCGTGGTGGTCCCGGAAGTGCCGCACCTCGAGGGTGCAGGCCGGCGTGAAGGCCTTCGGGAAGAAGAAGAGCACCACCCGCTTCTTCCCGCGGAAGTCGGACAGCTTCACCGACTGACCGCGGCAGTCGACGGCCTCGAAGTCCGGCGCCGTGTCTCCCGGTTGAAGCATGCCGATTCGCCCTTTATCGCAGCACGCCCCTGCCGCAAGCGAGTCCGCCCTCACCCACTCGGTGGGCGCCGTCACCGCCGCGAGGCGCGCTCACTCCACCGACTGGACGACGAGGTTCTTCACCGCGCCGGACGTCGGCACGTCGCACGCGTCCTGGTTGGAGAAGGCGGAGACGGGCATGTTGACGGTGCCCCTTGGCTCGCCCGCGCCCAGCGTGCCGCAGCCGTGGGCAGACATGACGCCGCCGTTGTCGCAGGTGATGTCCAGGTCCCAGCAGGCCTTGAGTTTCCCGTCGCCGGACGTGCGCTTCACCTCGCAGTCGACGCCGCCGGGGCCGGGCTGCCCGCAGTCGACGCGCGCGCCGTCCAGCGCCCCCAGCTTGACGATGGGGCCCTGGCCGCCGGGCGGGTTGGCGGCCTTCTGGGCTTCCCTCTCGGCCTCCTTCTTCACCTCCCCCGGCGCCTCGACGCCCGCCTCATTCATCACGTACCCGGCGAGGGTGAAGAGGCCGCAGCACCCGGCGACGCCGAGGCAGCCGACGCCCACCAGCCACTTCCAGTTGCGAGAAAACCACCCCTGCTGCGGCGCGGGCGCGCCGGGCTGCTGTCCCTGCGGTGTCATGTCGTGTCCCCCTCGAGAATCGCGCTGTGCGTCAGGCCGGCGCGGCGTCACCCGATGGCGCGGGCGCGGCGGCGGCCGCTCGTTTCGTCTCCATCGAGTCCGCCACCAGCTCGGCCACGTCCTTCACCACCATGGCCTCGCGGTTGGTGTCGGCGAACGCGTCCTTCAGCATCGTGTGGCAGAACGGGCAGGCGACGGCGACGGTGCCCTCGGCGGCGCCCTGGTAGTCGCCCACCTGGCCCGGCTTGGCGCGGTCCGTCGCGCTGGGGAAGGGCACCGACGGGTCCTTCGCGTGCGCCAGCGTCAGCGCCGCCTCGTTCGCGCGGTGGTGGTTGATGCGCGTGCCGAGGTGCTCCTCCATCCACATGCGGGCGCCGCCGGCGCCGCAGCAGAAGGACTCGCGACCCGAGCGCTGCATCTCGATGACCTCGAGGCCCGGAATCGCCTTCAGCACCTCGCGCGGCGCCTCGTACACGCCGTTGTGGCGGCCGAGGTAGCAGGGGTCGTGGAAGGTGAGCTTCTCGTTCATCACCTTCGACAGGGTGATGCGCTTCGCCTTCAACAGCTCGTTGATGAGCTCGGTGTGCGAGATGACGCGGTAGTTGCCGCCGAACTCCGGGTACTCGTTCTTGATGGTGTTGAAGCAGTGCGGGCACTGCGTGACGATGGCCTTCACGCCCCTGGCGTTCCACGCCTCGACGTTCATCTTCGCCATCGTCTGGTAGAGGTACTCGTTGCCGCCGCGGCGGGCCAACTCGGCGTTGCACGTCTCTTCCTTGCCCAGCGTGGCGAACTTCACGCCCGCCTCGGTCAGCACCTTCGCGACCGCGCGCGACACCTTCTTCATGCGCTCGTCGTAGCTGCCGGCGCAGCCGACGTAGAAGAGGTACTCGTACTCGCCACCGTCGCCCCACTTCGGCAGCGGCTGGTCGCCTTCCCACTCGTCGCGCTTCTCCTGCCCGAGGCCCCAGGGGTTGCCCTGGCGCTCGATGCCTTCGAAGACGCGCTGGATTTCCGGCGGGAAGTCCGCCTCGACCTGCACCTTGTAGCGGCGCATGTCGATGAGGCGCGGCACGTTCTCGATGAAGACGGGGCAGGCCGTCTCGCACCAACCGCAGGTGGTGCAGGCCCACACGGTGTCGGGGTGCAGCACGCCGCCTTCGGCGGCCACCAGCGGCTTGAGCGGCTCTTCTTTCCCGTCGGCCGTCTTCACCACCACCGTGCCGTCTTCCTTCTTCGTGGCGGAGGGCAACAGCTTCTCGTGGTCCCACAGGAAGCGCTTGAGCGACTGGTTGACGCCCTTGTGCGTGAGCGGCTTGCCGGTGATGTACGTGGGGCAGTGCGTCTGGCAGCGGCCGCACTCGGTGCAGGTGTTGAGGTCGAGCGCCTGCTTCCACGAGAGGTCGGTGAAGACGCGCGCGCCGAACTCCTCCTTCTCGAGGTTGGGCGTGGGCAGCTTCGCCGACGACGAGATGCCGGGCCGGTCCACGGGCGGCAGCGCCTTCAGGAAGACGTTGGGGAGGCCGACGATGACGTGGAAGTGCTTCCCGCGCGGCAGGAAGTTCAGGAACACCAGGATGATGGTGATGTGAATCCAGAAGCTGGCGACGCCGATGGTGTGCAGCGCCTCGGTGGACACGCCCGCGAGCGCCAGGCCGATGGCGGAGGTGACCGGCTCGACGCTGGTGAAGGTGACGCCCTGCTCGCGCAGGTGCGAGGCGCCGAAGAGGTACTCCGTCACCATGAGCGCCGCGATGAAGCCGAGAATGAGCAGCGCCTCGCCCGACTTCGTCAGGCGGTCCGGCTGCTTGAAGACGCGCAGGACGAAGAAGTACGTGACGCCCAGCAGCGCCGCCGCCGCCGCGAGGTCCTTGAGGAACAGGTACGCCGCGTACAGCGTGTGGAGCGCGCCCAGGCCTTCCCAGCCCGGCGCGTTCAAGTCGGTGAGGACGTGCGCCGCCCCCGCGGAGAAGCCCATCACGAACATCGAGATGGTGCGCAGCGCCAGCACCAGGAAGGCGCCGAAGATGAGGACGTGCATCAGGCCCGGCAGCCGCTCCTCGCGGTCCACCATGCGCCGCTGGCCGAAGCCGAACGTCAGGAGCGCCAGGAAGCGCTCGCCCTTGCGGTCGAGGCGGTTGCCGGGGACGGCCTTCAACGCCGCCATCGACTTGAGCCTCCAGTACATCGTCCAGGCGAACACCGAGAGACCGGCAACGAGGAGCAGGGCAGTGAACAGTGGGCTCATCAGGGCCTCCACGTAGCAGAGAGGTGACGGCGTTTCCCTCTTTCTCGACGTAGCGCGTCAAGGGCAACCACCACCTCGCATGAGCACGCCTGCCGGGTGTGGGAGGGGCGCCGACACCGGCTGTGGTACGCGTCGGCCATGAGCGCGCGGCGACGGATTCGGGTGGTGGTGACGGGCGGGCCCGGTGGCGGGAAGACGACGGCGGCGGACCTCTTCCGGCGTGAGTTGGCGGGGCAGGTCATCGTGGTGCCGGAGTCGGCGACGTTGCTCTTCTCGGGCGGCTTTCCGCGCGCGAAGGAAGCGGGCGCGGTGCGGGCGGCGCAGCGCGCCATCTTCGAGGTGCAGCGCAGCCTGGAGGACGTCACCGAGGCGGCGCACCCCGAGTGCGTGCTGCTGTGCGACCGCGGCACGGTGGACGGCGCGGCGTACTGGCCGGGCACGCCCGCGGACTTCTTCTCGGCGATGGGCACGTCGCTCGACGCGGAGCTCAGGCGTTACGACGCGGTGCTCTTCTTCGAGAGCGCAGCGGTGGGCAACCACCCCATCGAAGGCAACAACCCCGTGCGCGTCGAGACGCACGCCGAGGCCGCGGCGCTCGACAAGCGGTTGTTCGAGGTGTGGTCGCGGCACCCGCGCTTCACCTTCGTGAAGCACCGCGGCTCGTTCTTCCGGAAGATGACGGAAGGCTTCGACGCGCTCGCGCGCATCGTCGCCGAGCTGGGCGGGCCCAACGGGCACAACGGCGGGCGGTGACGCGACCGCGTCGCGTTTCCCCTCGCCTCGACGTACCCGATGCTGCGTCTGCGAGCGCCTCCGCCGCGCTGGCTCAGCCGACGCGGTGGGGCGTCTCGACGCCGGGCAACGGCAACAGCAGGCGCTGGCTTCGCACGAGCAGGAACGTCGACGCGGCCGCGCCCACGAAGGCGAGCAGCGCGACGGCGTAGAGGATTCGCTTCGACTCCGCCGCCGTCGACAGGCGCAGCGCCGACACCGCGGTCAGCACCGCCGCCAGAATCGCGATCGGCCCGGCCGCGAGCGCGGTGGACCAACGCAGCGTCGTCGCGAGGTACAGCTCGAAGAGCCCCAACGCGACGCCAAGCCCCGCGAGCGCGCCAGCGGCGAAGAAGGGCGTGCCACCCACCTGGCCCAGCTTCTCGCGCGGGAGGCCCTGCGCGCGCAGCACGGTGAGGCAGAAGAGCACGCCGGCCACGCCGGTGGCGCCCTGCGCGAGCCACGCCGACGGCGCCGTCTTCGCGAAGCCCACGGCCGCGAGGCCCGCGCACACCGCGAGCAGCACCCGGAAGAGCGTCACGTCAGCGCACCAGGTTGACGAGCTGGTCGACGCGAATCGGCAACGAGGTGGCGCCCGACTGCACCTGCGCGTTGAAGGACACCTGCGCGTTCTGTCCCTGAATGGCGCGCGCGACGGCCATGCCCGCCGAGAAGAAGTTCACCGTGAGCGGCAGCGACACCTGCTTCGCGCCCTTGCCGTCCATGGCGCCGAGGTCGCCGGTGGACAGCGTGCCGAGCGCGCTGCCGGCGAGCGACACGGTGCCCGTCACGTTGCCGATCGGCAGCGCGTAGGTGTTGCGGTTGGTGACGGTGAGGGGGAATTCGATGGTCGCGCCCTGCAGCGTGAGGTTCGACACGCGCGGGTTGCCGAAGGCCACCAGCGGCACCTTGGGCACCTCGAACTGCCCGTCCTTCGCGAGCGGCAGCTTGATGATGCCGATGGGCGTCTGCACGCCGAGGCTGCCCTCGGCGCGCCACGCGGCGGTGTCCCTGGTGAGGAACGTCTCAACCACGCCGACGAGGTCGACGAACTTGATG
Source organism: Myxococcota bacterium (assembly GCA_040755835.1). GTDB lineage: Bacteria > Myxococcota > Myxococcia > Myxococcales > Myxococcaceae > JADLDB01. The sequence goes on along the minus strand of JBFMAB010000024.1, from coordinate 95,763 downwards.
CCCGCGGGGAAGTGGAGGTCGGCCGAGCCCTTCGCGGGAATCTGCAGGCCCTGCGCGGGCGCGCCGGCCAGCACCTGCTTCTGGTCGATGAAGAGCGCGTAGTCGACGGTGGCCAGCGACAGCCCGACGGAGTTGGGGTTGTCGAGCTGCCACACCGTGTCCAGCGTCAACCCGCCGAGCGAGATGTCGGTGAGCGCGACGTTCTTGAAGGTGAAGGACGGTTGCTTGAAGGCGGACTTGAAGAAGTCCTGCAGCAGCTTGCAGCCGGACAGCACCAGCGCCGCGGACAGCACGAGGACGGGCAACAGTCGTTTCATGGTGGAAGCTCTCCGGGTCAGGGTCGCTCCGGCGCCGGCCACGCCGTGCGGAGGCGTGGACGGCGGGCGGCGCGCGAAATTCGCTTCGTCCCCGCGCCGCGCGTGCGGCTACCGGCGCGTCTTCCTCGCCGCGGGCGTCTTCTTCGCCGCGGGCTTCTTCGCGGGCGCCTTCCTCGCGGCGACCTTCTTCGTCGTCTTCTTCGCCGGCTTCGCCACCTTCTTCGCTCGCTTCTTCGCCTGCTTCACGGCCTTCGCGACGGCCTTCTTCACCGAGGCGCCGGCCTCCTCGAGCGCGGCCGTCACCTTCGCGAGCGGCGCGGCCTGCTTCGCCTTCGCCGGCTTCTTCGCGGCGGGCGCGGGCTCGGGCGCCGCGCTCTTCACCACCTGGACGGCACGCTGCGCGAGGTCGAGGCGCAATTCGCCCGAGCGCACCAGCGACGACAGCACGCCGGCGGGGTTGGGGTTGGTGAGAATGGTGGCGTCGCCGGTGCCGGCGGTGAGCGTCGAGCCGAGCAGCGTCTTCAGCTCCAGCTGGCGGCCGTTGGCGAGGTTGTCGATGGTGGCGGCGGTGACGCGGTACTGGTTGGCGAGCGCGGTGGCGGCCTTCTTGCGCACCTCGTCGATGGCCGCGCGGCTGTAGCTGCCGTCCTCGTCGGCGGCGTCCTCGATCTCGTCCAGCAGCGGGCCGCTCCACGCGGTCGGGGCGCGCTCGTCGGCGAGCTGCGCGAGGCGCGCCAGCGCGGTGTGGAACGTGCTGACGGCTTCCAACTCGCCGCGCAGGTGCTGAATGGTCTGGGTGAACATGGCGAAGCCCCTCCGGTGAGAGGAACTTCATACGATCCACCCGGGCCGGATGAAACGCTTTCGGCGGCGGCTCGGCGCCACGTCACCTGGTCGAACCAGAAGCCTGGCCCGGGCGTCGCGCCGTAGCCCTCGGGGATTCGTCGCGCCGCGAGGCCTGGCGGAGCAGCGTTCGCTCCGTGGGCTGTTCGGCGCGAAGCTCCTCGCTCGCTACGGCAGGAAACCGTCGACCGACAGGTACCGCTCGCCGGTGTCGTAGCAGAACGTGAGGATCCGGCTGCCCGCCGGCAGCTCCGGCAGCTTCTGCTTCACCGCGGCGAGCGACGCGCCCGAACTCCCGCCGATGAAGAGGCCTTCTTCACGCGCCGCGCGCCGCGCCATCTCGAACGCGTCGGTGTGCTCGACCTTGATGACGCCGTCGAGCAGCTCCTTCTTGAGGTTCTTCGGAATGAAGCCCGCGCCGATGCCCTGGATGGGGTGCGGACCGGGCTCGCCACCGGAGATGACCGGCGACTTCGCCGGCTCCACCGCGAACACCTTCAGCTTCGGCCACTTCGCCTTGAGCACCTCCGCGCACGCGCTGATGTGACCGCCCGTGCCCACGCCGGTGATGAGCACGTCCAGCCCCTCGGGGAAGTCCTTCAGGATCTCCTGCGCCGTCGTCCTCCGGTGCACCTCGAGGTTCGCCTCGTTCTCGAACTGCTGCGGAATCCACGCGCCCGGCGTCTGCGCCAAAAGCTCCTGCGCGCGGGCGATGGCGCCCTTCATGCCTTTCTCCCGCGGCGTCAAATCGAACGTGGCGCCGTACGCCGCCATCACCCGCCGGCGCTCGAGCGACATCGACTCGGGCATCACCAGGATGAGCTTGTAGCCCTTCACCGCGCACACCATCGCCAGGCCGATGCCGGTGTTCCCGCTCGTCGGCTCGATGATGACCGAGTCCTTCTTGAGCAGACCCTTCCGCTCCGCGTCCTCGATCATCGACAGCGCGATGCGGTCCTTGATGCTCGCACCCGGGTTCGCCCGCTCGAGCTTCATCCACACCTCGAAGGATGCGTCGAACAGCCGGTTCAACTTCACGTGCGGGGTGTTGCCGATGGTCTCGAGAATGTTCGCGGCGCGCATGGCGGCTCCTCCGGGGCTTCCGTTTAAGTGGACGGGCATCCGTTCTAATGGATGACGGCGGGGACGGCAACGTCAGATGACCCAGTCGAGCTCCTGGGCGCTTCCGGCGGCGCTGCGCGGGCGGATTTCGGAGCGCCGCGACACGATGCTGTTGGGCGGCACCGACTGCGTGAGCCACGCGTTGCCCGCGACGATGGAGCCCTTCCCGACCACGGTGCTGCCGCCGAGAATGGTGGCGCCGGCGTAGATGACGACGCCGTCCTCGAGCGTCGGGTGGCGCTTCTTGTCGGCCAGCGCCTTCTCGACGGTGAGCGCGCCCAGCGTGACGCCCTGGTACAGCTTCACGTCGTCGCCGATGACGGTCGTCTCGCCCACCACGATGCCGGTGCCGTGGTCGATGCAGAAGCGCCGGCCGATGGTGGCGCCGGGGTGAATGTCGACGCCCGTCTTCTCGTGCGCGTGCTCGGTGAGGAGCCGCGGCAGAAGCGGCAGCCCCAACCGGTGCAGCGCGTTCGCCAACCGGTACAGCGCGATGGCGTAGAAGCCCGGGTAGGTGAGGATGACCTCGTCGACGCTCTTCGCCGCCGGGTCGCCGTTGAAGATGGCCTGCGCGTCCTCCTCGAGGCGCTCGTGCACCTCGGGCAGCGTGGCGAGGAAACGCTCCACCAGCCGCTCGGGCATCGCTTCGTGCAGAGTGGCGATGCTGCGCTCCAGCCGCGCCAGCGACTCGCCCACCTCGATGAGGTCCTCCATCACCGCGTCTTCGCTGCACACCACGCTGGTCGCGAAGTGCGGAAAGAGCACGCCCAGCAGCTGCGGCGCGAAGGCCTGCGCCAGCGGTCGGACCTGCGACGGGAGGTGGTGCTTCCGGCGCGCGGTGAGGAGGCGCTCCAGCAGCTCGTCGGGCACGTGCGTCATGCCGCCCATCTAGCACCACGGCGCGCCACCCGCCGTCGCGCCGGAGGCGGCGGGCCGTCCCTCGAAGGCGCCCTCAACGCTCGTCACCATCGCGCGCCCCCCCGACGCCGAGGCGCCGTACGGGCGCTCGCGCCGGCATCGTCCCCTCGCGCTGAAACCACACGTCGCACCTCGCGGCACACTCTGCGTGGCGCGCACGCATCGTCGCCGAGGTCCGCGCGGACCCGGGACGGCAGAATGACTCACCCGCGCCGTGGACCTCCCGTGCAAGGGCGAAGGCTTGGCGGCCTGGACGCGTTGGTGGGCGAATTGCTCGACGAAACAGCGTGCGGGCGTTTCGGCTCAAATCGACGGTCTCGTTCGACACGCGCTGCGCCCTCCCGCAGCTCGTCGACGCGGTGACGGGTCGCACCTTTCCGCTGTCGGCCACCGAGGCGAGTGTGGTGCGGTGCCTCGGCTCCGGCTGCACCAGCCAGGAGCTCCTCGAGCGCCTGCAGGCGCGCGGCGTACCGCTTGAGCGGCGGCAGCTGACCGTCTTCGTCAACCGCCTCACCGCCGCGGGCTTTCTCGAAACCGAGGGCGTGCCGACGCCGCGGCCGGTGCCGCCCGTGTTGGGGCTCGCGGACGCAGTGCCGCGGTTGCGCAGCGACCTGGTCTTCAAGCCGGCGGCGCGCGCGGGCCTCGTCGAGGTGCGCGACCTGCGCGCCGGCCGCAGCTTCACGCTGTTCGAGTTCGAGGTGACCATCGCCCGGATGCTGGACGGCCAGCAGACGCTGGACGCGGTGATGGGCGCCATCGAGCGCTTGGGCATCGAGGTCACGCACCAGACGCTGCGCAACTTCATCCACCAGCTCGACGGCCTCGGCTTCCTCGAGCCGTCGCCCGAGTCCATCGTGCGCACCGCCGCCAGCCCACAGCCGACGCCGCCTGCCGCGCAGGCCCCCGCGAACTGGCTGCCGGAGCTGCGCGAGATGTTCAACTTCGCCCTGCGACACGCGCGCGCGCACCAGTACGAGCAGGCGCTGGAGTACCTCGAAGGGCTGCTGGAGATCGACCCGACGCTGCCCGAAGCGAAGGCGCTTTTCGACGACGTGAAGGCCCGCCGCGAGGGCGCCGGCGGCCTCGACTTCCAGACGCTCCACGGCGCCCCACCACCGCCGCCCCCGATTCCGCCCGTCGTCACCCCGCCCGTCGCCGGGGCAAGCGTCGCGACGAAGGACGCGAAGCCTCCGCCTGCGCAGCCGCCCGACTCCACGGTGCACCCAGTGAGCGAGTCGCTGCCGCCCTTGTGGACCGTGTCCACCGTCATGAAGGCGATGCCCGAACTCCCCGACGTGGGCGACAGCGTCCTCGCCTTCGACCCGAGCCGCCGCGACGCCCCGCGCGCCGCGCCGCCCGCCCGCCCGAAGGACAAAGTCGGCCGCAAGTAGCCCCGCCGGGCCTTTCTACGCCCTCCGTGCACGAGGTCCGGGACAGCCGTGTGGCTTTTCGCTACGCCTCGCGCGTCCCGGGGCAGAAACCGCCCCGGGCGTTCGCTTGAAGCGCTGCACCCCCAACGCCGTACGGACAAGGAGACGTCGATGGCCGCGAAGAAGAAGCAGATGGAGCCGCTGGTGATTGCGAGCAAGGCGAAGGCCGTCCTGAAGGACGCCGACTGCAACGTCGCCGGTGACGCGCTGGACGGGCTGAACGCCTATGTCTACTGGCTGCTGGAGCAGGCCGCGAAGCGCGCGAAGGAGAACGGCCGCAAGACGGTGCGCGCGCACGACTTCATCATCATGTAGTCGTCGTCTCACGCGTGACGCTGCGCGACGCCGCCAGCCGGCGTCGCGTGCCCGTGTGAGGCCCCACCGCCGACGTCGAGTGGTCCGTCGAGCGCGTCGCGCCGTGGGCCGCCCGTCGAACCCTTCGACCGCCTGGTGACGAAACGCGTGTGAGGCCGCGCCGCATCTGGTTCGATGTGCGCCCGCAGCCCGCCGTCCGAGAGGCCACCATGAGCACCTGGGAAGACGTGTCGTACGCGCAGCGGTTCCCCGAGGCCGCGTCGTTGCCGGCGCGCGTGAAGGTGGACCCGGCCGCGCACCGCCCGCGCTGGCTGGTGGACGGAGAGATTCGCGAAGGCGCGGCCACGGTGCGCCCCGTCACGAGCCGCGTCGCGACGCGCACCGGCGCCGGGCTCGCGCCGACGCTGCTCGGCCACGAGGCGATGTTGACGGCCGACGACGCGCAGGTCGCCGTGGCCGCCGCGACGCGCGCGTGGGCTGGCGGAGAAGGCGAGTGGCCCGCCGCGTCCTTCGCCACCCGCGCCGAGGCCGTCGAACGCTTCGCGAAGGCCGTGGAGGCGCGCACCGACGACATCGCCACGCTGCTCATGTGGGAAATCGGCAAGCCGTGGCCTTCGGCGCGTGACGAGGTGACGCGCAGCGTGGAGTACATGCGCAACACGCTGGCAGAGCTGAAGGCGCTCCACGCCGGAGACCACGCGTTGCAGCACGGCACTGTCGGGAAGAAGACGCATCACGCGCGCACCGAGCGCCGCCCGCTGGGCCGCGTGCTGTGCGTCGCGCCCTTCAACTACCCGGTGAACGAGTTCCTCACCACGGTGGTGCCGGCGCTGCTCATGGGCAACGTCGTGCTGGCGAAGACGCCGCGCTTCGGCGTGCTGGCCAACATGCTGCTGCTCGAGGCGTTCCGCGACTGCTTCCCCAGGGGCGTCGTCAGCCTGCTGCCCGGCGACGGGCGCGTCGTCATCCCCGCGCTGATGGGCGCGACCGAGAAGGACGTGCACGGCAACCCGGTGGCCGTCATCGACGTGCTGGCCTTCATCGGCAGCGAGGGCGCGGCCAACGCGATTCTGAAGAGCCACCCGGTGCCCATCACCCTGTCGAAGGTGTTGGGGCTGGGCGCGAAGAACGTGTCGGTGGTGCTGCCCGGCGTGGACGAGGACGCGGCCTCCTCGGCGCTGGTGAAGGGCGCGCTGGGCTTCAACGGCCAGCGGTGCACCGCGGAGAAGCTCGTCTTCGTGCACCGCTCCATCGCGCCGGCCTTGGTGGAGAAGCTGGCCGCGAAGGTGTCCGCACTGAAGGTGGGCATGCCGTGGGACGAAGGCGTCGCCGCCACGCCGCTCCCCGAGGAGCCGAAGCTGGAGTGGATGCGAGCGTTCCTCGACGACGCGGTGGGCAGGGGCGCGCGCGTGGTGAACGAGGGCGGCGGGCGCGGCACCTTCTCGCTGATGAGGCCGGCCGTCGTCTTCCCGGTGAAGGACGGGATGCGCCTGTTCCACGAGGAGCAGTTCGGCCCGCTGCTGGCGGTGGCGGAGTTCGACGACGTGGACGAGGTGTTGGCCTGGCAGCGGCGCTCGCCCTACGGCCAGCAGGCCGCGGTGTGGGGACCGGTGGAGGCCGCCGCGCCCCTCGCCCGTGCCTTCGCGCGCTTCGTCGCGCGGGTGAACGTCAACGACGTCTGCCAGCGCGGGCCCGACTCCTTCGGCTTCACCGCCACCGACAAGTCCGGCTTCGGCACGCTGTCGTTGCGCGAGGCGCTGCTGGCCTTCAGCCGGCCGGTGCTGCTGCAGTCGCCCGACGCGGCGGCGCTCGACGTGGTGGCGGGGCACCCGGCGTGACGGCCAAGGGCTGCGACGCCGGCCTCGTGGCGTGGAAGGAGTCGCCAGTCCACCATCTCGCCGCGACATGCCAGCGTCTGTGCTACGAGCGCGCCCATGGCCAACCCCACCGCCACGTTCCAGACGTCCCTCGGCGACTTCACCGTCGAGCTCTTCAAGGACAAGATGCCGTACACCGTGGAGAACTTCACGAAGCTCGCGACGAGCGGCTTCTACGACGGCCTCCACTTCCACCGCGTCATCAAGAACTTCATGATTCAGTTCGGGTGCCCGCACTCGAAGGACCCGAAGAGCCCACGCGCCGGCACCGGCGGCCCGCCCTGGGGCGACATCCGGGACGAGTTCACCGCGAAGCTGTCCAACGAGCCGATGACGCTGTCGATGGCGAACACCGGCGCTCCCAACTCGGGCGGCAGCCAATTCTTCATCAACACCGTGCACAACGACTTCCTCGACTGGTTCACTCCGGGGCCGTCGAAGCACCCCGTCTTCGGGAAGGTCGTCTCGGGCCAGGACGTGGTGAAGAAAATTGAAGGCACGCCGACGGACTCGGGCGACCGCCCGAAGACGCCGGTGCAGGTCATCAAAGTGACCGTCAACGCCTGACGAGCGTCAGGGGGCCACGTCACCTGCACGTCCGGTTGCGCTGTCGTGGCGGCGGTGCTGGCCACGCCGTGCGGCCCGACGCCGGTCGTCGACCGGCTCTGCGGCGCGCCGGAGCGGCCGTCACTTCTTCGCGGCGGGCACCTTCTCCAGGTAGCGCTCGACGAGCGCGCGCTGCCGCGTGGCGGTGGGCTGACGCTCGCCGGCGATGAAGACGGCCTCGGCGACGGTGGACAGCTCCAGCGGGTCGCCGCTCCACAGCACCACGTCGGCGCGCTTGCCGGGCTCGACGGTGCCCAGCGTCTTGTCGAGGCCGAGCGCCTTCGCCGGCCCCAGCGTGATGGCCGCCAGCGCCGCGTCGCGCGGAAGGCCGTAGGCGACGGCGATGCCGGCTTCCTGCCGCAGGCGCCGCTTCTGGAAGTTGCTGCAGCCCAGCACCAGGGGCACGCCGGCCTTCGCCAGCAGCGCCGCCGCGTCATCGCGCGCGTGCAGCTGCTCGAAGCTGCCCGGCACCTGCTCGCTGGGCACCAGCACCACCGGCACCTTCGCGTCGGCGAGAGGCTTGGCCACCTCCCACGCCTCCGTCGCGCCGAGCAGCACCAGCTTCACGCCTTCCTCCTTCGCGAAGGCGAGCGCGGTGAGGAGGTCCGACGCGCGGTGCGCCACCAGCACCAGCGGCAGCTTGCCCGCCAGCACCGGCTGCAGCGCCTCGAGGTGCAGCGGCGGCAGCGCCAGCGCGCGCGAGCGGTTCTGCTCGTACGCGGCCCTGTTTTTCCCCCAGGCCCGCGCGTCGGCGAAGGCCTCGCGCAGCTTGAGCCAGGTGCCGCCGCGCGCGCCGCCCGCCGCCTCCGCCGCGCCCGCCGACACGTCGCCGTACATCGCCACCGGCGCCTTCCCGTCGGGCATTGCGTCCAGCCGGCCGGTGAGCGGCACCCACGCCCCCGTCCCCGCGAGCAGCCCGCGCACCGGCGCCGCGACGACGCTGGTGATGCCCTCCTCCCGCACCCACGGAATCCACGCGGACTGCGGGTTGAAGCCGTCGGCTGCGCGAAAGCCCGGCGCCAGCAGCGCGCCGTGGAGGCCGTCGTCGACGGTGTCGGCTTCCAATTCGACCTCGGCGAGGCCCAGCGTGCTGCGCAGCTCGAGGAAGCCCGGCGTCAACACCTTGCCCCTGCCGTCGACGCGCGCGGCGCCCGCGGGCACCGGCACTGTCGCGCCCACCGCCTCCACCTTCCCGTTCGCCAGCACGACGGTGACGTCGTCCAGCACGCGGCCGTCGCCCACCTCGACGCGCACGTGCTCGATGGCCACCTGCGACACCGACAGCGACACCAGCAACGCGAGCGCGCTCATGGAAGCGCCTCTCCATCGACGAAGCCGAGCTCGAAGTCGGACAGCGGCGGCGCGTGCTTCGTCCGGTCGTACGCCAGCGCGCCGTCGACGAAGACCTGCTGCGCCAGTGTGTACACGCTGAAGGGGTTGCCGCTCCACACCACCACGTCGGCGCGCTTGCCCTTCTCCAGCGTGCCCAGCTGGTCCTCGACGCCGAGCGCCCACGCGGGGTTCGCCGTCACCCAGCGCAAGGCTTCGTCGTCGGACACCTCGATTCCGAAGTGCCGGCCGGCGGTGCGCGCCTTCGCGGCCTCCTGGTTGAGGCGCCGCACCTCGACGGCCGAGTCCGAGTGGAGAATGGCCCGCGCGCCGGCGCGGTGCACCAGGGCGACGTTCTGCGCGACGCCGTCGTACGCCTCCATCTTGAAGCCCCACCAGTCCACCCAGGTGCTGACGGCGGTGCCTTCCTTCGCGAGCCGGTCGGCCAGCTTGTACGCCTCGACGGCGTGGTGGAACGAGCGCACACGGAAACCGAACTCCTGCGCGAGGTCGAGGACCTGGTGCATCTCGTCGGCGCGGTAGCAGTGGTTGTGCACCAGCACCTTCCCGTCCAGCACGTCGGCCAGCGTCTCCAGCGCGTAGTCGCGCGGCGGCGGCTCCGGCGGGTCGTCCGGGCTGCCGTCGGGCTTCCGCGTGGGTGGCGGCGGCTCGCCGGCCTTCGCGGTGTGCTTCTGGGTCCACGCGGCGAGGTCGCGCTGCCACTTGTCGCGCGCGCGCCGGTACTCGGCGGCCTTCTGAAAGGCGGCGCGCAGCGTGGCCACCACGCCCATGCGGGACGCGGGCATCGCGCCCTTGCCGCCGTACACGCGCTTGGGGTTTTCCCCGCACGCCATCTTCAGCCCGTCGGGCGCGCCGGGCAGCTTCATCGCGCGCGCGGCGGTGGGGCCCGGCGCGAGGTGCGCGACGAAGCTGCGCCCGCCGATGACGTTGCCGCTGCCGGGCAGCACCTGGATGGTGGTGACGCCGCCGGCCAGCGCGCGCCACAGCGCCGGGTCCTGCGGCCAGAAGGCGGACTCGCTGCGCACCTGCGCGGTGACGGGGCTCGTCATCTCGTTGCCGTCGGCGTTCCCCGATGTGCCGGGCATGGCGTACACGCCCATGTGCGAGTGCGTGTCGATGAGGCCGGGGGTGACGAAGCCGCCCCGCGCGTCGATGACCAGCGCGTCCTTCGGCGCGACGCCGTCGCCGTCGCCCACCGCGGCGATGCGGCCGTCGACGAGCAGCACGTAGCCGGGCGCGTGGACGCGGCCCGCGGCGGTCAGCACCGTGGCGCGGTGGATGAGCGTCGGCGGGTGCTTCGGGGAGACAGCCGACGACGGGGCGGGGACGGGCAGCGCCGCCGGCTTCAGCAGCGTCGCGTCGGGCAGCTTTGGCGCGGCGGTGGTGCACGCGGCGAGCGCGAGGGCGAGGAGGGCGGGAGGGCGCATGGGAGGCCGGAGATAATCAGGGTTTCGCTGTCCGTTGGCGCGCCGTCTTCGCCCTCGTCGGGCGCCTTCCGCGTCGCCGCGCAGGGGTGACGGAAGCCCACGTCGCCGGTGGTATGTCCTCACGCGTGGTGACCCGCCGCCCGCCCCGCCTGACGACCGCGCAGGCATCGATTCCGCTCCGCGCCGACGGCGGCCTGCGCCTGGGTCTCGTGGCGGACACGCACTCGAAGCCGAACGAGCGGGGCCTGTCGCACCTCGCGGCGCTCGAGCCCGACGGCATCCTCCACGCCGGCGACATCGGCGACCTCGGCGTGCTGGACACGCTGCGCGGCATCGCGCCGGTGCACGCGGTGCGCGGCAACATCGACGTGCGGGCGAAGGAGCTGCCCGACGTGCTGGCGCTGACGCTGACGGAAGGCGGCGCCACGGCGCTGACGCTGCTTGTGACGCACATCGCCGTGGCGGGCCCGCGCATCCGCGCCGACGCGGCGAAGCGGGCGCGCGAGGCGAGGGCGTCGCTCATCGTCTGCGGCCACTCGCACGTGCCCTTCTTCACCGAGGAGCGCGGGCTGGCGCTCTTCAACCCCGGCTCCATCGGGCCCAGGCGCTTCACGCTGCCCATCCTCTTCGGCGTGCTGGAGCTGACGAAGCAGGGCGTGACGCTGCGCCACGTCGACGCCGAGACGGGGAAGCCTTGGCTGCCGTGAGGCGCACGCCGCTGGGTCGCTGGAGCCCGCCCGCCGACAGCCGGGCCGGGACGGGGACGTCGTGGCCTCGCTGACGCGCACGCCGCTCGCCAACCGGCCATTCACGCTCGAGGGCGCGGGCGGCGCGGCGTTGCTGGTGCACGGGCTGGGCGGCGGCACGTACGAGCTGCAGTGGCTCGGCGAGGCGCTGCACGCGCGGCTGGGCATCACCGTGCGCGCGATGCACCTGCCGGGGCACGAGGCACCGATGCGCGCGATGCCGCCGTCGCGCCACGAAGACTGGGTGGCCGCGGTGGAGCGCGAGCTGGACGCGCTGGGGCCCGCGCACCTCGTCGGCTTTTCCACGGGCGCGCTGGTGGCGCTGCGCGTGGCGCAGCGGCGTCCGCTGACGGGGAGGCTGGTGCTGCTCGCGCCCTTCATCGACATCTACCGGCCGCCGCTGCTGCCGGTGCGCCCGGAGGCGTTGCTCGAGAAGACGCCGTGGCTGTCGCAGGTGCCGCGCCGCCCGCCGCCGCTGCGCGACGCCACCCTGCGCGCGTTGGTGACGGCGGTGCTGCCGTTCTCCACGATGAACCTCGACGCCGTGCGCAGCGCGAAGGCGCTGAGCGACGCGGTGCTGACGGCGCTCCCGCGCGTCACCGCGCCCACGCTGGTGCTGCAGGGCGCGAAGGACACCGTGGTGGACCCCTCGGGCGCGGCGCGGGTCGCGGCCGGCGTGCGCGGCGCCCGCCTCGTCATGCTCGACGATTCGGACCACCTGCTCGTGCTGGACGGGCAGCGCGACGTCGTCGTGGACGAAGTGGTGGTTTTCCTCCGCTGACCTGGCGGGAGCTCCCGGCCGCGGGCGAGCGCCCGGCACCCACGAGGAGGACTTGGCGGCGCCGCGCGAGCCCGTTACCACGCCCGGGATGGTGGACGTGCTCATCGTGGGCGCCGGGCCGGTGGGTCTCTTCCTCGCGCTGCTGCTGCGCCGGCAGGGCCTCGACGTGGCGCTCATCGAGCGGCGCGCCGGTCCGGTGTTCGACCCGCGCGCGGCCATCATCTGGCCGCGGACGGCCGAGGTCCTCGCCGCGCAGGGCCTCGCGCCTGCCTTCACCGCCGAGATGCGGCGACTCGAGGGGGTCGAGTTCAACGTGCGCGGCGTTCGGCGCGGCGCGCTGCGCCTCCGCGGGCTCGAGGGGCCCGAGTCGCTCCCGTGGATCATCGAGCAGCACCGCACCGAGGCGCTGTTGCGGGGCGCGCTGGGCGACCTCCAGGTGCGCGACGGCCACACGCTCACCGGCCTCACCCAGACGGCCGAGGGCGTCACCGCGCGGGTCCGCACTCCGTCGGGCGAGGCGGAGGTCGAAGCGCGCTTCGTCGTCGGCTGCGACGGCGCGCACAGCGCGGTGCGCAAGCTGCTGGGCATCGAGTTCGCGGGGCGCGCGCACGAGGGCCTCGAGTGCCTGCAGGTGAACGCCGAATGCGAGTGGGAGCGCCCGCCGCCGTCGGGCTTCTGCCGCTTCGACCTGGTCCCGAACGCGACGCTGCTGGCCGTGCCGCTGCCGGAACGCGGCTATCGCTTCGTGTCCTTCCAGCGGGCGCGCGGTCCGCTCCAGCAGCCGACCCTCGCCGACGCCGAGGCGCAGCTGTCCCGCATCGCCGGGCAGCCACTCGAGCTGGCCCTCACGACGCCGCAGTGGCTGACGCGCGCGCGCTTTCAGGACCGCGTGGCCACGCAGCTCCGGCGCGGGCGCGTCCTGCTGTGCGGCGACGCCGCCGCCGTCTGGGCGCCCATCGGAGGCCGCGGCATGAACGTGGGGCTGCTGGCGGCCCACCACCTCGGCCGCGCGCTCACGCTGGTCGCCCACGGCGAGGCGAACGAGGCGGTCCTCGACCACTACAGCGACGAGGTGCGCGCGATGGTGCGCCGGGTGATGCGCACGCTGCGCTGGAATCGGCTCGAGTACCCGTCGAGCGCGCTGGCCCTGTGGTTCATCGACCGGGCGCTGTCCGTCACCGCGCTCCAGCAGGTCGTCCCGCGCCCCATCGAGCGCCTCCTGTCGCTGACGAGCCTCGACCGCGGGCCCGAGCGTCGGTTCCTCGCGCGCCACGCGGCCGCGGGTGGGCGGTTCCGCGCGTTGCCCGCCGCGCCGTGAGGCGGCCCCCCAAACGTGTCAACACCCTGGACGTTTTCGCGGAATTTCGGTGGGCTTCTCCGGCCGCAACCCGCTGATTTGCCTGATTTCGCAACGCGGTTTCTCGAGTCGAGACAATTCCCTCATGACGACCGTCTCCAGCGTCCGACCCCAGAGCAGCCCGTCCTCCCGCGTCGCCGCCCCGCTGTCGCAGGCGCGCAACGCGCAGCTGACCTTCGAAGAGTGCTGGCCGTACATCGAGCAGTACGCGCGGCAGTACGGCGCGGACCCGCACGTGATGGCGGGCATCATCATGCAGGAGTCCGGCTTCAAGAACTTCGGCGTGCACCGCGACGGCACCGGCCACGGCCTCATCGGCCTGGACGACAACGGCCTGTTGCCGGACTTCGAGCGCTGGAGCGGCCAGCGCGTCGGCCGGGGCAGCAGCGCCGCCACCATCCCGCCGGAGAAGCAGATCGAGTACCTCGCGAAGACCATCGGCGAGATGACGCGGCGCTACGGCAGCGCCTTCGCCGCGGCGCGCGCGTGGCACCGCGGCCCCGGCGCGATGAACGACTCGCGCGGCCAGCACTACGAGTCGCTCATTCGCGCGCACATCTCGCGGCTGTTCCCCGGCGGCCGCACGCCGCCCGGCGCCGAGGTGCCGCCCACCACCGGAGGCTCGCCGCCGACGACCGGCGCCGAGCCGCCCACCACCGGCGCGCCGCCGCCCGTGCAGCCCGGCGGCGCGAGGCCCGGCGCGGACTACCACATCCAGCGCGGTGACACGCTGTGGGCCATCGCCAGCCGGCTGAAGGCCCAGGGCCTGGCGGGCTCGCACTGGGACATCATCCGGCAGATTCAGGCGCTCAACCCGAAAATCACCAACCCCAACCTCATCTACGCGGGCGACACCATCAAGCTGCCCGCGGTGACGGGCTCGAGCTTCACGCCGTCGGCGCCACCGCCGGTGAACGTCTCGCCGTCGCCCGTCGCGCCGGTGGACGACCCGGGCCAGAAGGTCGGCCGCTACAACGTGCCGTACATCTCCCAGTACCGGCCCGTCGGCGCCGAGCGCGGCTACTCGAACGGCCCGTCGAACTGCGGCCCCACGTCGATGGCGATGCTGGCGCGCGCGTTCGGCTACGGCGGGGACATGTCCGACGCGCAGCTGATCAACCACCTCGGGAAGTTCGGCGGCACGACGTCGGCGGGCACGTCCGTCAACGGCATCGTCGCGATGGCGCGCGCCATCGGCAAGGAGGCGACGGTGAAAGGGCCTGGTCCGAACATCGAGTGGATGAAGGAGCAGCTGCGCGCCGGCAAGCTGCTGATCGCGAACGGCGACTACCACGCGATGCCGCCGCACCAGAACGAGGCGCGCACCTCGGGCCACTACGTGACGGTGGCGGGGCTGGACGAGCGCGGGAACTTCATCGTGCGGGACCCGGCGGACCAGGCGGTGCGCACCATCACCCCGTCGCAGATGGCGCACTTCATCTCGTCGAACCCCAACGGCGGCTGGTGCATCTCGGTCGGCTGAGGAAGACTGACCGCCCGACATGGCCGCGAAGAAGAAGACGCCCGCTCCGAAGCCGCCTGCCGTCACCGCCTGTCTCATCTGCAAGAAGGAGGAGGCGCCCGACCTGCCCGGCGCGACGTACCACGCGACCGGCGAGAACGGGATGATCCTCACCTTCTGGATGTGCGACGGGTGCGCGATTCCGCTGGGGCCGGGACAGGGGCCGCTGGACATCGACGACCCCACAACGAGCGTGTGAGGGCGCCGTGCCTGCGTTGCTGGTGAAGGCGCTGGACGCCGGTAGTCGCGTCGCGCGCGGGGCCGTCGCCGGGCCCGACGGCGTGCTGCGCATTCCGCTCGCCGCCCGCCGGGTGACGCTGGGCCGCTCGGACGTGTGCGACGTGGTGGTGCACTCCTCGCGCGTCGCCGCCCGCGAGAGCGTCTTCGAGGCGACCGCCGAGGGCTGGCTGGCGAGGAGCCTCGGCCACACCCGGGGCATGGTCATCAACGGGCAGCGGGTCTTTTCGGCGGTGCTGCGGCCCGGTGACGTCGTGCTTTTGCCGGGCGTCGCGCTGGAGTTCGTCGGCGATGAGCCGGCGGAGGCCGCGCGTCCGTAGGTGGGAGCGCATCAAACGCGGCGCGGGTCGGCCCCGACAGTCTGCGGACGTCCACGCGGGCCCGAAGCCGGCCCTCGTCGCCGGCGGGAGGACGGCGCGCCCTCGCGCAGGCAACTCGGCATCGCCAGGCGGTACGCCTCCGGCGGCAGGCACGCCTCGGCGCGGCTGAGGAGGCGCGCGACGGGGGTCCGCGTCGGGCACGACGCTGCCAGCGACGCGAGCACCACGAGGAACGGCGCCAGCGCCAGCACGGCGGAGAACGCCACCTGCGCCGCGGAGTCGAACACCGGCCCGTAGGCCACGCGGCGCACCACGCGGCGGAGGACCTCGCCGGCGCTGACGGAGGTCCGGCCCATGGCTCGGCACCGACTGTGCGCCCGAACGCGTCCCGGTGCCAGAGAAGCGGCGGGTCGGACTGCGAGCGCGTCGCGGCACGGGCCGCCCCGCGATTCTTCCACGGTCCTCCGCCGAAGGCGGCGGCGCGCCTGGTGCCGGCCCTGTCCGCCCGGCGGCCGCGGGCCTCGCGGCGACCGATTCGGTTGCCGGCCGCACCGCTTCGTCGCATGACAGACGCTCGATGGCGAGGTGGACGACGGACGACATGCCCGACCTCACCGGGCGGGTGATGGTGGTGACGGGCGCGAACTCCGGGCTTGGGCTGGCCGCGACGAAGGCGCTGGCCGCGAAGGGCGCCACGGTGGTGATGGCGTGTCGCGACCCGGGCCGCGCCGAGGCCGCCGCCGACGGCATTCGCGCCGACGTGCCGCAGGCGCGCCTCGAGCTCCGCGCGCTGGACCTGGCGTCGCTCGACTCCGTGGCGGCCTTCGCGGCCGACGTGGCGAAGGCGCACCCGGCCATCGACGTGCTCATGAACAACGCCGGTGTCATGGCGCTGCCGAAGTCGCGGACGAAGGACGGCTTCGAGACGCAGCTGGGCACCAACCACCTCGGCCACTTCGCGCTGACGCTGCGCCTCCTGCCGGCGCTCGAGGCGGCCGCGGCGCCGCGCGTGGTGGTGGTGGCGTCCAGTGCCCACCGCTGGGGCCGCATCGACTTCGACGACTTGATGGGCGAGCAGCGCTACGCGCCGTGGCCGCGCTACGGCCAGTCGAAGCTGGCGAACCTGCTCTTCGCGTACGAGCTCGAGCGGCGCCTCCGCGCGCAGGGAAGGAAGGCCATCGCCGTGGCGGCGCACCCCGGCTACTCGGCCACCAACCTCCAGCACGTCGCGCCGAAGCTGACGGGCTCCCGCGCGATGGGCTGGCTGATGGACGTGGGCAACGCGGTGCTGGCGATGGACGCGGCGCAGGGCGCCTTGCCGCAGCTGCGCGCCGCGACGGACCCCGGCGTGAAGGGCGGCGAGTACTACGGCCCCGACGGGTGGTTCGAGCTGCGCGGCTGGCCGGTGCGGGTGGACTCGACGCCCGCGTCGAAGGACGAGGCGGTCGCGCGGCGCCTGTGGGAGACGTCGGAGGCGCTCACCGGCGTCGCGTTCCCCGACGCGCGCGAGGCCCGCGCCGCGTCGTGAGCCGTCGCCTTCGCACGCAGCCGTAAGCGGTGCTGATACCGGCCCACGTTTTCCTCGACGCGCGCCCGTCGAGGGAGCAAGACGGCTCCACCATGGCAACCAGCTTCACTCCGATGACGAAGAAGGTGCGTCGCGAAGACGCGCTGGAGTACCACTCGAAGGGGCGCCCCGGGAAAATCGAGGTCATCCCCACCAAGGCGGCGGCGACGGCGCGCGACCTCTCGCTCGCGTACACGCCCGGTGTCGCCGAGCCGTGCCTGGAGATCGCGAAGGATCCCGACCTCTCGTACCTGTACACCGCGCGGGGCAACCTGGTCGCCGTCATCAGCAACGGCACCGCGGTGCTGGGGCTGGGCGACATCGGCCCGTGGGCCGGCAAGCCCGTCATGGAAGGCAAGGGCGTGCTGTTCAAGAAGTTCGCCGACATCGACGTGTTCGACCTGAACGTCGACGCGAAGGACGTGGACCGCTTCTGCACGGTGGTGAAGGCGCTCGAGCCCACCTTCGGCGGCGTCAACCTCGAGGACATCAAGGCGCCGGAGTGCTTCATCATCGAGGAGCGCCTCAAGCAGGAGATGCAGATTCCCGTCTTCCACGACGACCAGCACGGCACGGCGATCATCAGCGGCGCGGCGTTGATCAACGCGCTCGACATCGTCGGCAAGAAAGCGGACAGCGTGAAGGTGGTGGTGTCGGGCGCCGGCGCGTCGGCGATCGCCTGCACCAACTTCTGGGTGCGGCTCGGGGTGCGCCGCGAGAACGTACTCATGTGCGACACCAAGGGCGTGCTGCACACCGGCCGCACCGACGCCATCAACCAGTGGAAGAAGCCGTACGTGCGCGAGACGGCCGCGCGCACGCTGGCCGACGCGCTCGAGGGCGCCGACGTGTTCCTCGGCGCATCGGTGAAGGGCGTGGTGAACGGCGAGATGCTGAAGCGGATGGGGCCGAAGCCCATCATCTTCGCGCTCGCCAACCCGGACCCGGAGATCGGCTACTGGGAAGCGAAGGAGGCGCGGCCGGACGCGGTGGTGGCCACCGGGCGCAGCGACTACCCGAACCAGGTCAACAACGTGCTGGGCTTTCCGTTCATCTTCCGCGGCGCGCTCGACGTGCGGGCGCGGCAGATCACCGAGGAGATGAAGCTGGCGGCGGCGCGCGCGCTGGCGGCGCTGGCGAGAGAAGACGTGCCCGACGCGGTCACCCGCGCGTACGGCGGCCAGCGGTTCCGCTTCGGCCCCGAGTACATCATCCCCAAGCCGTTCGACCCACGGGTGCTGTTGTGGGTGGCGCCGGCGGTGGCCAGGGCGGCGATGGACGCGGGCGTGGCGCGGCAGCCGGTGGACCTGCAGGCCTACCGTGACCGGCTGTACCGCATGCAGTCGCGGTCGAATCAGGTGATGAGCACCGTGTTCACCAAGGCGCGCGGCGCGTCGAAGCGAATCGCGCTCACCGACGGCGCGCACCCGCGGGTGCTGCAGGCCGCGCGCATCCTCATCGAAGAGAATCTGTGCGCGCCGGTGCTGGTGGGTCGCCGGGAGGAGGTGGAGGCGGCGATCGTCGAGCACAAGCTGGAAGACGAGCTGTCGGGCGTCACCATCGTCGACCCCGAGAAGCACCCGGACCTCGAGCGCTACGTCGACGCGTACTGGAACCTGCGCAAGCGGCGCGGCACCAGCAAGGAGAAGGCGGCGCAGCGCATGCGTCGCGGCGGCTACTTCGGCGCGATGCTGGTGGAGAAGGGCGAGGCCGACGGCCTGGTGACCGGCCTCACGCAGGCGTACCCCGAGGCCATTCGACCGGCGCTGCAGATCATCCGCACGCGGGAAGGGCGGCGCGCCGGCGGCGTGTACATCGTCGTGCAGCGCAACGACTTCAAGTTCTTCGCGGATTGCACGGTGAACCCGGAGCCGACGCCCGAGGTGCTCGCGGACATCGCCGTCGCCACCGCCGACCTCGCGCGCTACTTCGACGTGACGCCGCGGCTCGCGTTCCTGTCGTACTCGAACTTCGGCAGCGCCGACGGCCCGAGCCCCGCGCGCATGCGCCGCGCGATGGAGCTGACGCGGAAGGCGCGCCCGGCGTTGGAGATGGACGGCGAGATGCAGGTCGACATCGCCCTGGTCGAGGAGGAGCGCGTCGGGCGCTACCCGTTCTCGGACCTGAAGGGGAACGCGAACGTGCTGGTGTTCCCCACGCTGGACGCCGCGAACATCGCGTACAAGCTCCTGTGGCGCTTCGGTGGCGGCGAGGTGATCGGCCCGCTGCTGCTCGGAATGAACAAGCCGGTGACGGTGTTGCAGCAGAACGCCAGCACGGAGGACATCGTCAACCTCGCGGCAATTACCGCGGTGCGGGCGCAGGGCGGGGACCTGATCTACTGACAGCGCTGAACATCAACACGCCCCTTCCGTCTGGCGCCGACAGGCGGTAAGGGCCGCCCGCGAAATTCAGCCGTTCGCCGTTCGAAAGGAAAAGCACATGTCCAGGTCGTTCTTCGCCGCCGCCCTGCTGGCCGCGTCCGTCGGCCACGCCAGCGACTTCAGGGCCGCTTACGTCGACATCCAGCGCGCCCTGATGGAGGTGGAGGAAGGCAAGGCCGCCAAGGCGCGCCTGCAGAAGATAGCGGACCAGAAGCAGAAGGCCTTCGAGGCCGAGCAGGCGGCGATCAAGGCCGAGGTCGACTCGTTCCAGAAGCAGCGCGCGATGATGGACGACAAGGCGCGCGACGCGAAGGAGATGGAGCTCCAGAAGAAGACGTTCGAGTTCGCCCAGCGGGCCGAGAAGCTCCGCGTGGAGATCGCCGAGTCCGAGCGCAAGGAGCTCGCCACCATCTTCCCGAAGTTCGAGCAGCTGCTGGGGCAAATCGCCCAGCGCGAGGGCCTCACGATGGTGTTCGACCGCTCGAGCTCGGGCCTGGCCTGGGCGCCCCCGTCGCTCGACCTCACCAACGAGCTCATCCGCATGTACAACGCGCAGTACAAGTCGAGCGCTCCGGCGGGTGGCGAGAAGAGTGACAAGAAGAAGTGACGGCGGAGGGCCGCGGCGCTCGTGAGCCCGCTGACACGAGCGCTGCTGTCCCTGAGCGCGGTGCTGTGCACGCTGGCGGTGGCATGGTTCGCCGGCGCGCAGAACCGCGGGGGAAAGCTGGGCGGGCGCATCTCGCTGCCCAAGCGCGTCTGGCTCACCTTCACCGTCTGGAGCTGGCTGTTCGAGTGCGCGGCGCTGGCCTTCGACGGCGGCCTGCCCGCGGGCTTCCGCGTGGTGGTGGGCGTGCACGCCGCGTCGATGTGGCTGCGCGGTGTCGTCGAGCTGCTCATGCTGTACCGCTGGAAGAACTGGCGGCCGCCGTACGGCGTCGCGCATGACGCCTTCTGCATCGCCACCGTGCTGGCGCTCTCGGCCGTGTACCGGGCGGAGCTGACCGGCGTGCTGGGCGCGTGGGGCCCCGCGTTTGTCGGCATGCTCGTCTTCGGGCTGGCGGTGGAGCTCGTCTACGCGGTGCTCTTCTTCAGGGCCGTCGAGGGCCGCACCACCGGCGACGACGCGACGTGGTTCGCCGCGGAAGGCGAAGCGCGCTTCGACCGCATCAACCGGCTGACGACGGCGCTCAACGTGCCGCAGCTGGCCTTCCAGCTCGCCTTCGTGCTGCTGGCGTGAGGCGACGAAGTGGTGGCGGTCCGCGCGCGAAGTGCGAAAGTACGCCCATCATGCGCGCACTTCTCTTGTCGACTCTGGTGTTCGCCGGCGCGGCGCTGGCGCAGGACACCACGACGCCTACGCCCCCGCCTGCCCCGCCCGCCGAGACGCCGCCGGCCGAGGCTGCGACGTCGGGCTTCGACAAGAGCAAGTTCGTCGTGCGCGGCGGCATTCACTTCGACGTGGGCGGGGCCATCAACCTGGGGGGCACGTCGGCGGGCGCGCGCGCGGCCGTGGGCGCCAACGCGGGCGTGGGGTACTTCATCGTGCCCCGGCTCGAGCTCGACCTCGACGCGGTCTTCACCCTGCGCTTCGCGCCGTCGCCGGTGGCGGTGGAGCGGCTCGAGCTGACGCCGGGCGCGCGCTGGCGACCCATCGACCAGCTCCAGCTCCGCCTGGGTGTGCCGATTCCCCTGGTGCCGCAGGCGGGCGTGGGCATCCTCGGCGGCGTCGCGTACGTCCAGCCGCTCGGCAGCCGCGTGTCGCTCGTCGTCGGAGCCGACTACACGTACTACTTCACCGAGTACTGGCGGCAGGTGGCGCCGCAGGGCCGCATCGAGTTCCACGGCGGCGTGCAGGCGTACCTCTGACTGAATCAACGGACCTCGTCGCAGCGGCCCGACGGCGACTCCCAGGCGTCGACGTCGTCGATGAAGAGCACGTCGCCGGGCACGGCGTTCTGCCCGTCGGAGCGGTTGGTTTGCAGCTCGAACACCAGCTGCAGCCGCGCGGCGTTCGCGTTGGGCGCCACCACGGTGAGGTTGGGCGGCACGCGCTCCCAGGCGGTGGGCACCGGCGCGTTGAAGTCGAAGCTGGTGAAGGCGCCGCCGCCGTCGTCGCGCAGCACGCGAAGGCGCATGAAGGGCGCCGTGCCCTTCGCCCACGCCGTCACGCAGTACGTCTTGTTGCCGCCGGCCGTGACCAGGTCCGGCACGTAGGAGAAGCGCGCGCCCTGTGCGTTGGCGGTCAGCTTCGCCGCGCGCTGGCCGCTTCTCGCGTCGCCCGCAGGAAACTCGAGGCTGCCGAACACCGGCGCCCACTCGGCCGGCGCCGCGCCGCCGCACTCGAAGCCCGCGTTCACCACCAGGTTGCCCGCGGTGGTGCAGCCGTCACCGCCGTCGGCGCCACCGTCCGTCGCGCCGCCGCCGCCTCCGCAGCCCGCCAGCACCGAGAGCCCCAGCCACAGCCACCGCCCGCGCGTAGTCATGCGGCCCATGTGCCCCAGTCGGTGCAGGTCGCACAAGGCTTGTGCGCTTGACCGCGAGCAAGGCCAGGGGAGAGCCAGCGTGCCAAAACGCCGCGATTTTCACGCCGGGCACCACAGACCCATCAGATTCAGTTACCGACGGACCGCAAAAGGCTTGGCACGCGCGGTTTCCCTGTGCCAGATACCCGCCGCCGCCCGGGCGTCATGGACCCGGAGCCGTGCGCTGGAGCGAAAAAAACACATGCACCACACCACGACTCGCCGTCCCGTCGCGCTCGTCGGCGCCATGGTGACCGCAGGGCTTTGGGCGACGGGCTGCACCAAGCCTGACGCGGCGGTCACTCCGCTGACCGGGCAGGAGCTGTTCGCCGCCTGCGCCAGCTGCCACGGCGCGAAGGGCGAAGGCAACCCGTCCATCGCTGCCCCGTCCATCGCCGGTCTGCCGGCGTGGTACGTCGAGGCGCAGCTGGTGAAGTTCCGCACCGGCGTGCGCGGCGCGCACCCGGACGACATCGAAGGGCTGCGCATGCGCCCGATGTCTCGCCAGATGCAGAGCGAGGCCGAGGTGAAGCGCGTGTCCGAGTACGTGTCGACGCTGGCGCCGACGAAGCCGGCGAAGACGCTCGAGGGCGGCGACGCCACGGCGGGCGCGGCGGCCTACGCCACGTGCCTCGCGTGCCACGGCCCCAACGGCGCCGGCAATGAGGCGCTCAAGGCGCCGCCCATCGCCGGTCAGTCCGACTGGTACCTGCTGGCGCAGCTCAAGAAGTTCAAGGCCGGCATTCGCGGGGCGAACCCCAAAGACGTCACGGGCGGCCAGATGCGCCCGATGGCGATGACCCTGGCCGACGAGCAGGCGATGAAGAACGTCGTCGCGCACATCTCCACTCTGTCCCGCTGACTTTCGAGACGAGGAACCCATGGCGGACCAACCCACCCAGAGCCAGCCGACGGCGGATGACGAGCTGTCGAAGACGCTGCTCATCCTGATCGGCGCCGGCGCGGTCGCCTTCGTCGGGGCCGTCTTCCTGTTCGTGATGTGAGCCAGGACCGAACGACATGCTCAGCCACTACCTCGAAATCGCGTCGTCCTTCGGCCAGGACATTGACGACCTCATCCTGCTCATCACGCTGGTGGTGGGCTTCTGGTTTCTGCTCGCGCAGTTCCTGTTCTTCGGCTTCATCCTGAAGTTCCGCCACACGCCGGAGAACGGCCGGAAGGCGCAGTACATCAGCGGCGAGCTGAAGAAGGAGAAGCGGTGGGTGTCGATTCCCCACTACGCGACGCTCTTCTTCGACGTGCTGATCATCATCGCGGCCATTCGTATCTGGCAGGACGTGAAGATGCAGATGCCGCAGGCGGACTCGACGGTGCGCGTCATCGCGCAGCAGTGGGCGTGGACGTTCGTGCACCCGGGCCCGGACAACAAGCTGGACACGCCCGACGACATCCGCACCGTCGACGAGCTGCACGTCGAGCTCGGCAAGACGTACCACTTCGAGCTGCAGTCGCGGGACGTGCTGCACAGCTTCTCGGTGCCCGCCTTCCGTCTCAAGCAGGATGCGATCCCCGGGCGCACCATCAAGGGCTGGTTCAAGACGACCCTGTCCGGCGGCTTCGACATTCAGTGCACGGAGATCTGCGGCATCGGCCACGGCCTGATGCCGGCGCGCATCCTCATCGAGAAGGCCGAGGAGCACGCCGCCTGGGTGAAGGCCAACGCGCCCATGGTGGCCGCCGCCGCGCCGGCCTCGCCCGCCGCCCCCGCCCCGACTGACGCTGCCCCCACCGGAGGCTCCCGCTAATGAGCACCGCGACTGTCGACACCTCGCACGGCCACGCGCACGACGCGCACGGCCACCATGACGAGGGCTTCATCAAGAAGTACCTCTGGTCGACCGATCACAAGATCATCGGCTTCCAGTACATGTTCACCGGCATGTTCATGGCGTTGATCGGTGGCTTCACCGTCTACGCCTTCCGCATGCAGCTGGCCTTTCCCGGCATGAGCGTGCCGGGCTTCGGCCGCGTGACGGCGCACGACTACAACTCGCTCGTCACCACGCACGGCTCGGTGATGATCTTCTGGGTGGCGATGCCGGTGCTGATCGCCGCGCTGGGGAACTACCTCATTCCCCTGATGATCGGCTGCGACGACATGGTGTTCCCGCGGCTGAACCGCTTGAGCTACCAGATTTTCCTCGTCAGTGCGTTGGTGCTCATCGCCAGCTTCTTCGTGGACGGCGGCGCGTTCGGCGGCGCGTGGACGAGCTACCCGCCGCTGTCGGCGAAGGCCGAGTACAACCTGACGCCGAAGGGCGCGCCCTTGTGGCTCATCGCGGTGGCGCTGGAGTTCGTCGCGTTCCTGCTGGGCGGCATCAACTTCGTCACCACGGTGATGAACAGCCGGGCCCCGGGCATGAAGATGTTCGACGTGCCCATCGTGGTGTGGATGATCATCATCGCGTCCATCCTCTTCATGGCGTCGGTGGGCCCGCTGGTGGCCGGCGCGGTGATGCTGTTGTTCGACCAGCTGGTGGGCACGGGCTTCTTCGACCCGGCGAAGGGCGGCGACCCGGTGCTGTGGCAGCACCTGTTCTGGTTCTTCGGGCACCCCGAGGTGTACGTCGTGCTGCTCCCGGCGATGGGCGTCGTCGCGGAGATCATCACGGTCTTCTCGCGCAAGAAGCTCTTCGCGTACAAGACGGTGCTCTACACGGCCATCGGCACGGGCGTCTTGAGCTTCTTCGTGTGGGCGCACCACCAGTTCGTCGCCGGCATCGACCCGCGCATGGCGAACATCTTCTCGGTGACGACGCTGCTCATCTCGATCCCCGTGGCCGAGATGGTGTTCGTCTACATCGCGACGCTGTACGGCGGCTCGATTCGCCTGACGACGCCGATGCTGTGGGCGCTCGCGTTCCTGGGTGAGTTCCTGCTCGGCGGCGTGACGGGCATCTTCCTCGGCGCGTCGGGCTCGGACATCTACTTCCACGACACGTACTTCGTCATCGCGCACTTCCACTACACGTTCTTCCCGATCGCCTTCATCGGCAGTTTCGCGGCCATCACGTACTGGTTCCCGAAGATGTTCGGGCGGATGATGAACGAGACGTTCGGCAAGGTGCACTTCTGGGGCACCATCATCGCGTTCAACTTCATCTTCATCCCGCTGTTCTTCCTCGGGGCGCGGGGCGATCACCGCCGCATCTACGACTACACGAACTTCCCGGACCTGATGAAGCCGGGCATGCAGGACCTGCGGGTGCTGGCGACGGTGGCGCTCCTGGTGCTGCTGGCGTTCCAGGTCGTGTTCCTGGCGAACCTCTTCTACAGCATCTTCAAGGGCCCGAAGGCCGAGCAGAACCCGTGGAAGGCGAACACGCTGGAGTGGGTGGCCGCGTCGCCGCCGCCGCACGGGAACTTCCCCGAGCTGCCGACGGTGTACCGCGGTCCGTATGAGTACAGCCACCCGGACGCCGCCGAAGACTACTGGCCGCAGAACCAGCCGCCCGCGGGCGCGGCGAGCTGACGAGGACTGAAACGACATGGCCTTCCCTCGACCCATTGCGACGACGCGGAGTGCGACGGGCATGCCCACCGGCCGGCTGGCCGTGTGGTGGGTGATCGCATCGGAAATCGTCATCTTCGGTGGCGTGCTCGGCAGCTACCTCATGCACCGCCTGGGACACCCGGACTGGGCGTACCAGTCGGTGCACACCAACACCTGGGCGGGCGCGTTCAACACGCTGGTGCTGCTCACCTCGAGCCTCTTCGCGGTGCTGGCGCACCAGGAGGCGGCGAAGGGCAACGGCCCGAAGGCGGCGCGGAACCTGATGCTCACGGTGCTCGGCGGCCTCATCTTCCTCGTCGTGAAGTCCTTCGAATGGACCCACGAGATTCAGCATGGCTACACGCTGACCTCGAACACGTTCTGGTCGTTCTATTACACGGCGGCGGGCCTCCACGGCTTCCACGTGCTGGCGGGCATGGTGATCATGCTCGTCGTCGCGGCGGACGCGCGGAAGAACCGCGAGCTGCAGCGCGTCGAGAACATCGGCATCTACTGGCACTTCGTCGACCTCGTGTGGATCTTCCTCTTCCCGCTGCTCTACATCGCCAAGTGAGGCGCCATGTCGGCTGAGACTTCGACTGCACAGACTGCTCCCGCCCCGGCCGGCCACGACGACGGCCACCACACGAACTACGTGAAGATCTGGGGCATCCTCGTGGTGCTCCTGGTCATCTCGGTGGCGGGCCCGTTCCTCGGCCACCCGGTGGTGACGCTCATCACCGCGTTCGGCATCGCCACCGTGAAGGCGTTCATGGTCGCGAAGTACTTCATGCACATCAACCTCGAGCGGAAGTGGATCGCCTACCTCATGGTGACCATGCTGCTGCTCATGGTGCTGTTCGTCGGCGGCGTGGCGCCGGACGTGCTCAAGCACGAAGGCCTGCGCTGGGAGAACGTGGCGGCGAAGGAGTCCGTCATCAAGGGCAACGCCGCGGGTGAGGCGGCCGAGCACGGCGGGGGCGAGCACGGCGCGGCACCGGCCGGCGAGCACCACTGAGGCGGGACGTGGAGGCGACGTTGGGCGGCCCCGCGACGACTCCCACCCGGCGTCAACCGCGCCGGCCGGCGGTGCCGAGCACCGTGCTGGGCACGCTCTTCTTCGTCGTCGCCGAGGTGATGTTCTTCGCCGGGCTCATCTCGGCCTTCACCATCACCCGCGCCAACCAGCTGCCGGGCATGTGGCCGCCGCCGGGGCAGCCGGTGCTGCCGGCCGAGGCCACCGCGGTCAACACGGTGCTCTTGCTGGCGTCGGGCGCGGCGCTGTTGGTGGCGTACGGGCTGTGGCGCCAGGCGCCGGCGCGCGCGACGTGGCCGCTGTTGGCGTCGTGGCTGTTGGGCGCGGGCTTCGTGGTGCTGCAGGGGCGCGAGTGGGCGAGCCTGCTCGGCCAGGGCCTCACCCTCACCTCGAGCCCGCTGGGCAGCTTCTTCTATGTCATCGTCGGCGGGCACGCGATCCACGCGGCCGGCGCGCTGCTGGTCATGGCGTACGCGCTCGCGCAGCAGGCGCGCGGCAAGCTGACGCCGGGGCTTTTCTTCGGCGTGCAGACGTTCTGGTACTTCGTGGTGTTGATGTGGCCGGTCATCTACGCCCGGGTGTACTTCTGAATGAAGCAGGAGCGCGCGATGCGGACGAGCCGATGGCTTTCGGTGGTGACGATGCTCCTCCCGGGCGCGGCGCTGGCGTGTCCGGTGTGCGGCGTGCCCTCGGAGCAGGGGCAGGGCGCGTACCTCTTCATGACGCCCATCATGTCGCTGTTGCCGCTCGCGCTGCTGGGCGGCGTGGTGGCGTGGGTCGTGGTGCGCGTGCGCCACGCGGACCGCGCCGAGGCGCCGGCTCCGGCCGACGAGGCGCAGGCCACCTCCACGCCGGTGGACCGCGCCGGCTGAAGGGCATCGCGTCATGGCCGAGCCGTCGCCCCCCGAGGACCCCGCGCCCGAGGCGAAGACGCCCGTCTGGAAGAACCCGTACGTCATCGGCTTCCTGATCGGCATCGCCTTCCTCACGGCGCTGCCGTTTCTGCAGCGGAAGTTCCTCAAGGCGCCGCCGCCCATCTCCACGCTGACCCCGTGGGTGCTGCCCACCACGGACGGGGGCACCGTCGGCAGCCAGGCGCTCAAGGGCACGGTGTGGCTCGCGTCGTTTCCGCCGCCCACCTGCGACGCGAAGTGCCAGGACGACCAGGCGCGCTTCGGCCGGGCGCTCAACCACGTCGACGACTTTGACGGCGGCATCGCGCTGGTGTCCTTCGCCTTCGACACCACCGACATCGCCCCGGTGCCGGACCTGTTGCCCGGCCGCTGGTACGTGACGCGCGCCACGGCCGCGGAGCTCGACGGCGCGCTCGCCAGCCTCCGCGCGGGCTTCACGGCCTTCGGCGGGCGCGACGGCGGCGCCACCGCCGCCGAGTTCTCGAAGGTGCCGGCCCTGGCGCTCGTCGACCAGAACGGCGATTTGCGCGGCTTCTGGCGGGACGACCACGCCGGCCGTGGAAACGCCATCAACGCCGCGAGGCTGCTGGCCCGCTACGGCCCGACTCCCTGAGTGGGGGACGCATCCGCTCGAAGGCCCGGGGAGACTGTGGCGACGGGTGCGCTCGGCAGCGTTCGACGACTCGCTGACGCAGATGGAGCGCATTCTGCTCGAGTGCGTCCTCGACGAGGTACGGGCACGATGTCATGATCGCGGCTCTGTTTCAGGTCTTCGGGTCAACCCGTCGTCCTGGAGGAGAAGAGATGGTTTCGCGACAGAGAGGAGTGCGTGGCTGGCGGCGACATCTCGCGAACCTTGGGTGGATCCTCACTGTTGCCGGACTGGCCGCCGGACCTGCGCGCGCGGAGGGGGGCTCCATCGTCCCGCCCGCCTACCCGCTGACTGCTCCGATGTACGACATCGGCGGCATCTACTCCTTCCAGGATTTCGGCTTTCCCGAGGGGCCGGTCACGCTCTTCGGTGTGCGCGTGCGGGAGCGCGGGGCGGGCCTCGGGCGCATGGCGCTCGGCGCCGTGTTCATGCTCCTCGGCAGTGCGTCCGAGGCCGCCGCAAGCACCGTGGGTGAGTACCGCGGCAGCACGTACTCCCAGGACCTCAGCGGCAACGTGTACCGCACGGACCACTACCAGCGCGCGAGTCCCGAGGAGCTGGCCCGCATGCGCGAGAGCCGTGACGAGGGCTTCGATGCCATCATGAGTGCGCCGATGAGCATGGACCTCCAGCTCTTCTTCGGCGGCGCGAATGGCGCCAGCGGCATCTCCTTTGAAATCACTCCCTTCACTGTCGGCCTCCTCGCGAAGGGCCGCGTGGGTTTCGAGGTCGCCTTCGCGTACACGCTGCTGCGCGACCACGCGGCGCTTGGCGAGCGCGAACGGCAGTACCAGAATCTCGGTGTGCCCATTCGCCTGATGGCGAACTTCTCATGGCTGCAGCTCGCCCTGCAGTGGACGCCGAACATCTTCGGCTCCTTCGGCGGCAATGCGCAGAAGGTGGTGGACGACTACCGGGCCAGCGTGACGTCTGACCCGACGACGCCCATCACCTACAGGACGTCACCCCTCAGCCTCGCCGTCACGCTCACGCCGCTGAAGTACATCTTCATTCGCGCGACAGGCACCATCAACCGGTGGGATTGGTCGACGCGGGTGCTTGGCTACAGCCTCGAGTTGGGGGTGCGGCTGTGAGTGCCGTGCGATGGTTGTGCCTCGGCTTGCTGCTCGCCCCCGGGCTCTCTCTGGGCAAGGACCGCGAGGCGAACGTCACCAACCCGCTCGGCATCCGCGACTACGCCGCGATCGGCGCGGTGGTGGGGTATCTCGGTGTGAAGGAGCGGTCGACGGACGGGAGCGCGGTCGCGGAGGATAAGGCGACGGTCTACGGCCTGCGAATCAGCTTCGGGCAGTACACGCACCGCACCGTGGGCGAGGTGCTGGCGGGCGTGGAGTTCAACGTCGCCTTCGGCTACGCGCAGGGCTTCAAGCTGCCCCTGTGGGCCACGCTCGAGGGCTTCGCCCACATCGCCCTCGTCAACGTGCGCTGGGGAGTCTTTGCCTACCGTTTCCACCTCGTGCCGGCATTCGTCTGGAACGCCTACAACGGCGTGGCGGGCGGCCTCGGCATTCGCAGCACCATGTCCATCGTCCCTGCCCTCACCATCGACGCGACCCTGGTGGGGCTGGGGTCCATCCACGCGACGGGCTCCTTACGCGGTGCCCTTCAGTTGATTATCGAGCCCATCCACACCAGCATCGGCCTGGAGTTCAACGTGGGCCAGCCGGAACGGCTGCACGGAGCCACGGCCGTCAGTTTCACGCTGGCGCTGCGGTTGCCCTTCGAGAAGGACTGACGGGGCGGCTCAGGGCACCGGCACGCGAGTGGGCGTCGGCCTGGAGGTGACGCCGGCGCCCAGGCCAAGCTGGCCACTCATGTTGCTGCCCCAGCACCACACGCCTGCATCCGCGTCGAGCGCGCAAGCGTGGAAGTTCCCGCATTCCAGCTTCGTCACCGGTGCCTCGAAGCCGGTGGCCTCGGCCGGCGTGTACCTGTCGGTCATCGTCCCGTCGCCGAGCTGTCCGCCCTGGTTGCGGCCCCAACACCAGACACTCCCGCTGCGTGTCAGTGCACAGGTGAAGAAGTTGCAGGCCATGACGGCCGTCACGTCGCCGGGCAGGCCGGCCACGGAGACCGGCTCGGGGAGAATGAAGGGGCGCGTGGTGATGGGCGGGACGCCGCACTCGCCGTACTGGTTCGTCCCCCAGCACCAGACTCCACCATCGCCCGCCAGCGCGCAGCTGTGGTTGGTTCCGGCAGAAACCTGAACGGGAAACACCGTGTCTGGCAGGGGACCGGGGCGCACCGGCGTGAGGTAGCGTAGCGGCGTTGGGGCCGACACCACGGTTCCGCTCTCGTTCGCACCCCATCCGACGACGCCGCCGTCCTCCAGGAGCGCCAGCGCGTGGTTTGCGGAGTGCGAGAGGGCGACGACGCCGGAGGCGAGGCCCTGTGCTGGCGAAGGGGCCCACGCGTTGGAGAGACTTCCGGTGCCGCGCAGGCCGTTATTGCTGACGCGGCCCCAGCATCCCGCGGCACCGCTGGTCCCCAGAATGCATGTCGTCGACGAGCCCGCCGAGATGCTCGCGGCCCGGTCATTCGGCGGCCAGCCGGGGCCCCATTCAACGGTGACGGGGTCGAGGTGGAACCCCACCTCACTCGTGCCGACCTCGCCGGCGAGGTTGTCGCCCCAGCACGAGGCGCCGCCATCGACGTGCAGCACGCAGTGGTGCGCGTCGCCCACGGAGATGCTGCGCGACGGGGGCGCTGCCGGCACCTCGAGCGGGACGTCGCCCGGTCGGATGGTCATACCGAAGGGGACCGGCCCGAGGCGAAAAGAATAGCTTCCCCAGGAGCGGACGCCCCCGTCCTCGACGATGGCCATGGTGCGGTCGCCTCCCGCGGCGATGTCGATGACGCGCGCGGGGGGGCAACAGCCGTCGACGCAGAGCACGAGGCCCGCGGCGCAGGTGAAGCGACAGGCGCCCGCGACGCACGTGGGTTCGCCGCCGTCCGGCGCGGGGCAGGGCACGCACCGGCTCCCGCACGTCAAGGGCGAGTCGTCGGGCACGCAGACGTCACCGCACCGGTGCTTGCCCAACTCACACATGACGGGCGGCGGGCCGGCGTCCGGAGGTGGCGGAGGCATACCGCAGGCCTGCTCGACGCAGACTGTCCCATCGACGCAGGCGGTGCATCGTGCCCCGCCGGTGCCGCAGGCGGAGTCCTGGATGCCGTTCCGGCAGATGCCCCGCTCGTCACAGCAGCCGGCGGCGCAGGTGACGGCGTCGCACAGCGTCACCGAGTCGATGCATCCGATGGCCGCGAGGCCCGCCGCGAAGCCGACTGCCAGCGCGAGCGCTGTCCACCGTCCGTCGTGTGTCATGAAGCCTCAGCCTCGGAGCGTGAGAGTAAAGCCCGGGCCAGCCGGGGTATCCGCACGTTCATCGTCCTCATGGCGCCGGGAAGGCCGCCCACGCCAGGTCTCCCAGGCCCCAGGTGAAGTGCACCAGGTTGCTGTCTGCCGCGAGGCCGCGGAGGAAGGTGTCCCGTGTGAGTCCGCCGAGGTCGAATGCGAGCGTCGCGTCCCGCTGCTGGTCGTCGATGAGCGTCACCAGGGGAGTGACCCGCACGACGCCCAGGATGAGCGGCCCGCCCGAGGAGACGGTCGTGAGGGTGACGTCGTGGTCGCTCGTGCCCTCGCGCAGCTCGGGCATCAGGCTGAAGCCCGTGAAGGGAGTCGGACTGCCGCTCAGCAGGTCCGCGAGTTCGGCGCGGTAGAAGTTGCGGATGCCGCCCCCCTGCCACAGCACGTACGTCGGTGCCGGGGCGTCCGAGGGGCCGTCGGGGGCGGCCACGCTGAGTTGAATGGGGAACTGCTTCGAAGCAGTGGGCAAGTCGGCCACCGGGTCTGCCCAGGGGATGACCCGGCGTACGCTCCACGTGGTGCCATCGAAGCGGGCGGCGTCGGTAAAGCCACTCGTCTCGGAGAAGCGCGTGGCCAACACCACGGGCTGCCCCGTCGGCGTGGCCGGGTCGGGCGCGAGCGCGAGGTGGTCGATGGCGTGCCGCTCGGTGAGCAACCCATCGATGCAGGTGCTGTCGGTCATGCCCGGTGCCGCGTAGTGCTTGAACGGGACGTCCTCGGCGGCCAGTGCGCCATCCGGTGCCACCGTCACCAGGCGGACGAGGTGCGCGCAGTTGAGGTCATCGACCGGCGGCTGAATCGTCATGGCCACCGGGAATGCGACGAACACGCCGCCGCCACGGCGGGGCACCATCGCCACGGGGACGAAGTCCGTGTTCGGGTCGCCCAGGAACACGACGCTGGTGGCACCGCGGGGCGGTGTGGGGCTCGACGGGTCCCTCGACACCGGGAGCGGGTGCCGCGACCACTGTCCCGGTCCGGCGCGCCGCATCAGCACGTAGCAGCTCTGATCCGAGGACCAGGCCAGCACCCACGCGACGTCCTGGTCGTCGACGGCGATGCGCGGGTATGTCAGGTTGTCCCAGCCGGCGCCGACGTACTCGTAGCCGAAGCCGGAGCCTGTCCAGCCCGACAGCCACACGCCTCGGGTCGACGGCGCGCCGGCCGAAGTCGTGTTGCTGGTGGTCTGGTACACCAACCACGGCCACCCGCGCCTGTCGAGGGCGACTGTCCCGTCGCGGTGCCGACTCGCGCCGAGGTTCATCCACCGGATGGACGACACCGTGTCGTCGTCGCTGCGGACGATGGGAAAGGGCCTCTCGGGGGGTGGGGGGCCCGGCGTGCCGGAAAGGACGGTGAGCGACACCTCTCGCTCGACGGTGCCCGCGCGGAGCCTCAGCGTCGTCTGTCCAAAGGCGAGGGCCCGCACCACGTTGCCACTGAGCACCTCGGCGACCGTGGCGTCGTCTACCGTGGCCACGGGCATGACGTGGCTCGGCGCTCTCTGGGTCAACGAGAGGCCCTGCAGCGGTCGCTCTTCGCCCACGACAAGGCTGGCCGTGGCGTAAGGGGTGTGCACGGCCACCGGAGGGCCTCCCCAGACCCGAAATGCGACGGGCTCGGACTCGAAACTCGCGCACCGCTGCTTCGGCTCGTCGGGCGTGCCCACGCAGCGGGACACCTCCAGCTTCACGTCGTGCCAGCCTCGCCGCGTCGTGTGGTAGGTGCACTGGAAGACGCCAGGCTCTGGTGTCGAGGCGTCGCAGCGACCGGCGGGGCTCACGCTGTAGGAATCGGTCCACAGCCAACGCGTCTCGGCGTCGGGGTACGGCTCGCCTCCGGCGCCACGCACGGCGAAGCGGATGACGACCGGCTCGCCGAAGGGCGCGTCCTCCGGCGGCGCGGGAGGCAGCAACTCGAAGGTGGGCGGGGGCACCTCGCCGGGGGGTGGTGCCATCGGCACGCAGGCGGCGAGCAGCGGGACGGCAGCGGCGAGGGACAGCAGCTTGGCACAGGGCGAACGTCGACGCGACGGGAACTGGCGAGCCACGGGCCAAAACCCTAGCTGGGGCGGCTCTGCGTCAAAAGCAGGAACGTCGCGCAGGAGCCGGAGGAAGACGTACGTGGCGCGACCGCGGCCGGGTGCTCGCGAAGGGACCGTGGCCCGCTGCGGCCCCGGGCCGTGACCCAACGCAATCCGATGCGACCGAGCGAGGCGCCTTATCGCCGTGCCTGCGCCGCGTCGTGACGCGGGGCACAAAAAGGTTGTTCGCATCGGTCGAATCCGGTACGCGCGCGGCCCCAACGAGGTCTCCGACATGGCTCAGATTTTCCCGCGGTGGACCAACCAGACGCCCACGCTCATCCTGCTCGGCACGCTCGCGCTGGGTGGCGGAGGAACCTTTGGGCTGTACTGGTGGGCGTCTCCCTACAACACCGACGTCGGCTACAAGCCGAAGCAGCCCATCGAGTACAGCCACAAGCTGCACGCGGGCGACCTGGGGCTCGACTGCCGGTACTGCCACTCGTACGCAGAACGCAGCGCCTACGCGGGCGTGCCCCCGACGGCGACGTGCATGAATTGCCACGCCCAGGTGAAGAAGGGTTCGCCGAAGCTCGAGAAGCTCTACGAGTCGTGGGGCGACGGCAAGGGCACCAAGTCCATCGAGTGGGTGCGGATCCACAAGCTGCCCGACTTCGCGTTCTTCAACCACTCGGCGCACCTGGGCGTCGGCGTGGGTGAGAACCGCGCGGCCATCGGCTGCGAGTCCTGCCACGGCCGCATCGACACGATGGAGGTCGTCAAGCAGGTCCAACCGCTGTCGATGAGCTGGTGCCTCGACTGCCACTCCAACCCGGCGCCGAACCTCCGGCCGGTCGCCCACATCACCACCATGGGGTGGACGCCGGACCTCGAGTGGACGGAGAAGGCGAAGCACATCGCCACCACCTTGAACCCGCCCGGCAGCCTGTCGGCGGCGCAGAAGGTGATGCCCGACGGCCACGTGAACACCTACGCCACCGCGGGCTGCAGCGGCTGCCACCGCTGAGCGGCTCCCCGCACGTCTCACGATTTCCCAGGCAGTACGAAGAGGAACGCCATGAAGAAGGACCCCTACGCTCCCCTGCGGCCCCAGATGACGGAGGCACCCGCCTACTGGCGTTCGCTGGAGCACAAGTCCGGCGACGCGTCGCTCGCTTCGGCCCAGGAAGCCGAGTTCCCCGCGGGCATCACGCTGCCCGGCGGCTTCAACCGCCGTGACACGCTGAAGCTGGCCGGCGCGTCGCTCGCGCTCGGCGCCCTCACCGGCTGCGACATCGCCCGCCGGCCGCAGGAAGAAATCCTCCCCTTCGTGAAGATGCCGGAGCAGGTCATCCCCGGTATCCGCCTGCGCTACGCGACGGCGATGCAGCGCAGCGAGGGCGCCATTGGCCTGGTCGTCGAGGCGCACGAGGGCCGCCCGACGAAGATTGAAGGCAACCCGAACCACCCGTCGTCCCTCGGCGGCTCCGACATCTGGGCGCAGGCCGAGGTGCTGAAGCTGTACGACCCGCAGCGCGCGCGCAGCCCGAAGAAGGCCGGGCAACCGGCCACCTGGGCCGAGTGGGACGCCTTCGCGAAGACGCTGGCCGACGGCGCCGCCGCCGCGCAGGGCAAGGGCCTCGCCTTTCTCGTCGACGTGATGAACGGGCCCACCGTCGAGCGGCTGCTCAAGGCGGCGCTCGCGAAGTTCCCGCAGGCGAAGGTGTACCGCCACGACGCGCTGGCGCCGACCCGCGCGCTCGAGGGCGCCGAGATGGCCTTCGGCCCCGGCGCGCGCGCCCGCTACGACTTCGAGGCGGCGAAGGTCATCTTCTCGCTCGACGACGACTTCCTGGGCTCGGGTCCGGGCAGCCTCAAGCTGTCGCGGCAGTTCGGCCTGTCCCGCGCGGTGCACACGAAGGACGACGTCGCGAAGATGAAGCGGCTGTACGCCGCCGAAGGCGTCTTCAGCACCACCGGTGCGAACGCCGACCACCGCCTGCGCATCGCGAGCGGGCAGGGCGTCGACGTGCTGAAGGCGCTCGGCAAGGCGCTGGCGGGCGCGGGCGTGGACGTGGGCGCGCTGGCGAGCGGCCTCGAGGGCGGTGCGGCGCTGGACGCGAACGCGCAGAAGTTCGTCGCCGCGCTGGCGAAGGACCTGGCGGCCAACAAGGGCGCCGCGGTCATCCTGGTGGGCGAGCGGCAGCCGGCGGCGGTGCACGCGGCGGCGCTGGTGCTCAACAAGGCGCTGGGCGCGTTCGACACGGGCCTGGTGTCCGTGTCCGTCGAGGCCGACGCCCCGGCGCGCGAAGGGCTGGGCGCGCTGGCGAAGGCGCTCAACGAGGGCGCCGTCGAGACGCTGTTCATCCTCGACCAGAACCCGGCCTACGCGGCGCCCGGGGCGCTGAAGTTCGGCGAGGCGCTGGCGAAGGCGAAGACGGTCATCCACGCGGGCGTGCTGCCCGAGGAGACCGGCGAGAAGGCCACCTGGCACCTGCCGCTGGCGCACTTCCTCGAGAGCTGGGGCGACGCCCGCGCGTGGAACGGCACCGTGTCGCTGGTGCAGCCGCTCATTCTCCCGCTGTTCGGCGCGCGCGCGGCCACCACGCTGCTGGCGCAGCTGGCGGGTGAGGCGGAGACGGACGAGAAGAAGCTGGTCGAGGCGACCTGGCGCGGCGCGGGCCAGCCGCTGGAGAACCTGAAGGCCTGGCGCAAGGCGCTGCACGACGGCGTGGTGCCGAACACCGCGTGGGCCGCGGCGGCGCCGGAGCTCAAGGCCGCCGAGGTGGCGACGGCGCTGGGCGCGCTGAAGGGCGCGGCCCCGTCGAAGGACGCGGTCGAGGTGGTCGGCCTCTTCGGCCAC
The DNA here is from genome assembly GCA_040755835.1 of Myxococcota bacterium. Lineage (GTDB taxonomy): Bacteria > Myxococcota > Myxococcia > Myxococcales > Myxococcaceae > JADLDB01. The sequence goes on along the minus strand of JBFMAB010000024.1, from coordinate 59,731 downwards.
GTGAAGGACGGGCGCCTGGGCAACGTGTCCTGGCTGCAGGAGTTGCCCGACTCCATGTCCAAGCTGTGCTGGGACAACGCGGTGCTGGTGTCGCCGACGCTGGCGCGCGAGCTGGGCATCGAATCCGGCGTCAAGCGCAACAGCTACACGGCGGACGTGGTGACGGCGACGGTGGACGGGCGCAGCATCACCGCGCCGGCCTTCGTCTTGCCGGGCCTCGCGACGTACACCGCGGCCATCCACCTGGGCTACGGGCGCCAGTGGGGCGACGTGGCGAAGGGCGTCGGCGTCGACGCCTGGCCGCTCTTCGCCGACGGCACCGTCGCGCAGGGGGTGAAGCTTCAGAGGACAGGCGCCACCCAGGAGCTCTGCTCGACGCAGGACCACTTCTCGGTGCCGGCCAACCCGCTCAAGGAGATGACGTTCGCGCAGATGAGCGGCGAGGCCGACGCGAAGAAGCGCGAGCTCGCCCTGTACGACCGGCCCATCTTCATGAGCGGCACCGCGAAGGAGTACGTCACCAACCCCGCGGAGCTGGTGAAGCCGGCGGAGATGCCGGAGAACCTGGTGCAGCTGGGCACGCCGAAGAATCGCCCTTCCCGGCCGCTTCAGCCCATCAACGAGGTGACGTACGAAGGCCAGCAGTGGGGCATGGTCATCGACCTGTCCGCCTGCACCGGCTGCAACGTGTGCGCGATCGCCTGCCAGGCGGAGAACAACATTCCCACGGTGGGCCGCGACCAGGTGCTGCTCGGCCGCGAGCTGCATTGGATCCGCGTCGACCGCTACTACACCGGCGACGTCGACCAGCCGGCGGCGCTGCACCAGCCGGTGCCGTGCATGCACTGCGAGAACGCCCCCTGCGAGCCGGTGTGCCCCGTGTCGGCCACCACGCACGACGAGGAAGGCCTCAACTCGATGGCGTACAACCGGTGCATCGGCACCCGGTACTGCTCGAACAACTGCCCGTACAAGGTGCGCCGCTTCAACTACCTCGACTTCAGCGTCACCGGCGACGTGTGGCGCGACCCGGTGAAGAACGAGCGCATGATGACGCTGAAGCTGCAGCGCAACCCGGACGTCACGGTGCGCTACCGCGGCGTCATGGAGAAGTGCACGTACTGCACGCAGCGCATCGAGGAGGCCAAGGTGGCCGCCAAGCGGGCCGGCAAGGACCGCAAGGCGCTGCCCGACGGCGCCGTCACGCCCGCCTGCGCGCAGGCCTGCCCGACGCAGGCCATCACCTTCGGCAACATCAACGACCTCGAGTCGAAGGTGGCGAAGCTGAAGATGAGCGAGCGCAACTACGAGATGTTGCAGGAGCTGAACGTCCGGCCGCGCACGACGTACCTGGCGCGCGTGCGGAACGCGAATGAGGAGCTGGCGTAATGGCGACCGCGACCACTGCAGTGCTTCCTGACGATCCCAAGCTCCGCGGCGACGTGGTGCTCGAGGAGCAGACCTCGGGCCGCGAGGCGCTCGTGCGCGGCCCGCACACGTTCCACGACGTCACCGAGATGGTGTGCGCCGTGAACGAGAAGCCGATCAAGGACACACCGTCGCCGTTCAAGTTCGGCATCGCGCTGGCCGGCGCCCTCTTCGCGATGTTCGGCGGCTACATCGGCTACCTGTTCTGGGAAGGCCCGGGCATCTGGGGCAACAACAACCCGGTCGCGTGGGCCTGGGACATCGTCAACTTCGTCTTCTGGGTCGGCATCGGCCACGCCGGTACGCTCATCTCCGCCATCCTCTACCTGTTCCGGCAGAAGTGGCGCACGTCCATCAACCGGTACGCCGAGGCGATGACCATCTTCGCGGTGCTCGCCGCCGGCTCGTGCGTGGCGCTGCACACCGGCCGTATCTGGATGGACTACTACCTGTTCCCGATTCCCAACCAGATGGGCCTGTGGCCGAACTTCCGCAGCCCGCTGGAGTGGGACGTGTTCGCGGTGAACACGTACCTCACGGTGTCGCTCCTGTTCTGGTTCACGGGCCTGGTGCCGGACTTCGCGACGCTGCGCGACCGCACCACGGTGCGCTGGCGCCGGCTGTTCTACGGCACGCTGGCGCTCGGCTGGCGCGGCTCGATGCGCCACTGGGTGACGTACGAGAAGGCGTACCAGATCCTCGCGGCCTTCTCGGCGCCGCTGGTGCTCTCGGTGCACACCATCGTGTCCTTCGACTTCGCCGTCAGCCAGCTGCCCGGCTGGCACACCACCATCTTCCCTCCGTACTTCGTCGCCGGCGCGATCTTCTCGGGCTTCGCGATGGTGCTCACGCTGATGATTCCGGCGCGTGAGTGGCTGGGCCTCAAGGACCTGGTCACCATCAAGCACATCGAGAACATGAACAAGATCATCCTCGTGACGGGGACGATGGTCGGCTACGCGTACGGCATGGAGTTCTTCGTGGCCGCGTACTCGGGCAACCAGTACGAGGGCTTCACGTTCATCAACCGCATGGGCGGCCCGTATTGGTGGGCCTACTGGACGATGATGACCTGCAACGTCATCACGCCGCAGCTGTTCTGGTTCAAGAAGTTCCGCACCAACGTGAAGCTGACGTTCGTGCTGTCCATCTTCGTGAACATCGGCATGTGGTTCGAGCGCTTCGTCATCACCGTGACGTCGCTCCACCGCGACGCGCTGGTGTCGAGCTGGGACTACTTCGTACCGGTGACTGAAGTGCTGTTCCTGCTCGGCACCTTCGGGCTGTTCTTCTTCCTCTTCCTGCTGTTCATCCGCTTCTTCCCGGTCATCGCGATGAGCGAGGTGAAGGCGGTCATGCCGCAGGCCGACCCGCACTGGGAAGGCTACGGGCACGGCCACGGTCACGCGGAGGCCGCGCCCGCGGCCGCCCAGGGAGGCCACTGACATGAGCGAGAACGTCCCCACCTGGGGCCTGCTGGCCCAGTACGAAGATCCGCACGCCGTCTACACCGCCTGCGAGAAGGTCCGCGACGCGGGCTACCAGCAGTGGGACGCCTGCTGCCCGTTCCCGGTGCACGGGCTGGACAAGGCGATGGGCCTCAAGCCGTCGAAGCTGCCGTGGGCGGTGCTGATCGTCGGCATCGTCGGCAGCACGTTCATGCTGTGGTTCCAGTCGTATACCAGCGGCAACGCCTACCCGTTCATCGTCGGCGGCAAGCCGTTGTTCTCGCTGCCGGCCTTCGTGCCCGTCTGGTACGAGATCACCGTGCTGTCGAGCTGCCTCACGGCGTTCTTCGGCAACTGGGTGTTGAACGGCCTGCCGCGCCCGCATCACCCGGCGTTCGCGTCGAAGGCCTTCGAGCGCGTCACCGACGACAAGTTCTTCATCATGATCGAGGCGGCGGACCCGAAGTTCGACCGCGCCAAGACCGAGGAGTTGCTCAAGTCGACGGGCGCGACGCTCGTCGAGGTGCTGGAGCCGTGACCGCCATGCGTTCTACTTCCTTCTTCACGGTGGCGGCGCTGGGCGCCGTCGCCTTCGCGGGCTGCCGCGGCTGCGAGTCCGAGAAGCCGCCGGTGCACCTCATTCGCAACATGGACACGCAGGAGAAGGGCAAGGCGTACCGCAAGGACGCCTGGGGTGCCGACGGCGGGCCAGGCGTCTTCGCCGACGGCCGCCAGTGGCGCCTGCCCGTCGAGGGCACCGTGGCCATCGGCCACCTGAACGAGGACGACGTGCTGCACGAGGGCCTCGCCGACCCGATGGACGGCGGCGCGCTCGAGCCCACGAAGCTGTTCCCCGAGGCGCTGAAGGTGGACGGGAAGATTCCGGACTCGCTCGCCGACCGCGGCGCTGCGCGTTACGCCATCTTCTGCGCGCCGTGCCACGGCAAGCTGGGCGACGGGAAGGGCCCGGTCGCCGGCGTGGCGCTCGACGGTGGCCCGCGCCTCACGGTGCCGCCGCCGTCGTTCACCGACGAGCGCCGCAGGGGCCTGCTGGCCGGCCAGCTGTACGCGGCCATCAAGAACGGGGTGAACAACGGCAACATGGGCAGCTACGCCGCGCAGATTCCGGTCGAGGACCGCTGGGCGATCGTCGCGTACATCCGCCGGGACATTCAGAAGCAGGACTACGAGGGCGGCGAGGCGCCGGTGGCCGTGGCGGTGGGCGACAAGGCGACCGCCGAGACGGGCGCGGCGCTCTACAAGGCCAAGGGCTGCAACGCGTGCCACTCGGTCGACGGCTCGAAAGTCGTCGGCCCGACCTTCAAGGGCCTGTGGGGCAAGACCGAGGCGACCAGCGCCGGCGACGTCACGGTGGACCTGGCGTACTTCAAGGAGTCCATTCTCCAGCCGATGGCGAAGGTCGTGAAGGACTACCCGCCGGCGATGCCGCCGCAGACGCTGACCGACATCGAAATCGAGAGCCTCGCGCTCTACGTGCAGTCCCTGAAGTGAGGCGGAGCCACCGATGAGTCACCCCGAGATTCAGAAGCCGACGGACATCGAGGTCCCCTCGACGAGCCTGTTCGCGAAGCTGCCGGTCATCGGCGGCGTGATGGCGGTCGCCGGCCTCGGCGCCACGCTGGGCAGCGCGATGGGCGCGGAGAAGGGCCGCGCGATGTTCAGCTACCTGTGGGCCTTCGAGTCGGTGCTGGCGCTGGCGCTGGGCGCCTTCGGCTGGCTCGTCATCGACATCACGGTGCGCTCGCAGTGGAGCATCGTGGTGCGCCGCATCGCCGAGACCATCCAGGCGACCTTGCCCATCTTCTTCGTGCTGTGGCTGCCGATCGCGCTCATCGGCATGCACGAGCTCTACCCCTGGAGCCACGAGACGGACGCGATCCTCGAGCGGAAGCGCTGGTTCCTGTCGACGGGCTTCTGGTGGGGCCGGGCGCTCGTCTACTTCGTGTTGTGGATCGTCCTCTCGCGCTTCTTCTACGCGTCCAGCACGAAGCTGGACACGCTGGGGGCGGACGTGGCCCAGCGGGACCGCATCGTCAAGCGCACCTGGGCCGTCGCGGCGCCGTCGATTCTCATCTACGCGCTGTCGCAGTCCTTCGCGGCCATCGACTGGGTGATGTCGCTGCAGCCCCACTGGTACTCGACCATCTTCGGCGTGTACTTCTTCGCCTCGTCCATCCTGTGCTTCTTCGCCGTCACCACGCTCATCTCGATGGCGCTGCAGCGCGGCGGGATGCTGAAGACGGCCATCACGCCCGAGCACTTCCACGACCTGGGCAAGTTCACCTTCGGCTTCACGGTGTTCTGGGCGTACATCGCGTTCAGCCAGTTCGTGCTCATCTGGTACGCGAACATCCCGGAAGAGACCGAGTTCTACATGGTGCGCATGGAGGGCGGCTGGGACGTCGTCTCGTACGCGCTGCCGGTGCTGCACTTCTTCGTGCCGTTCCTCTTCCTCTTGAGCCGGCACGTGAAGCGCGCGCGCTGGCCGCTCGCCGTGGGCGCCCTGTACATGGTGGTGATGCACCTGGTGGACATGTACTGGCTCATCCTGCCCAACTTCGGCACGCACGGTGAGGGCGAGCACCACGCGCACCTGGCGGTCAGCTGGCTCGACTTCGCGGCGCTCATCGGCATGGTGGGCGCATTCCTGGCGGCCTTCGGCTTCTTCCTGAAGAAGAACAAGGTCATCGCCATCAACGATCCGCGGCTCACCGAGTCGCTGGCGCACGAGAACTACTGAGCTGCCTTCCCGCGCCCTCTGGGGCGAGGGGCAGCGAGGTGGGACGGGCGGCCGCCGAGTCGTCGCCGGTGGCCGTTGTCGTTTCCGCGCTCGCGCACTAGAGGTGCGCCATGCGCCTTGTCTTTCTGCTCCTGGTGTTGGCCGTCCCGGCCACCGCGTCGGCTGCGCGGCTGCTGGACGAAGAAGTCCGGCTGGTGCCCGCGGCCGCGCACGTCTCGCTCACCGAGGCCACGCTGGCCGCCGACGGCGTCGCGGCGTCGGTCACCCAGCCCATCGCCTACGGCGCCCACTTCGCGAAGACGCTGGGCCTGGGCGTGTTCGCCAGCACCGCGGGCGTCCTCGTCGCCGTGCCGCTGGGCATGCTGTCGAACGCGCTGCTCGGGCAGCTGCCGGCGCTGCTGGTGTCGCTGCTCGCGGGCCCGGCGCTCACCACGCTGGCGGCCTGGCTCATCGGCAACCACGGGGACGCCGGGCGCTTCGGCTACTGGGGCGCCTTCGGGGTCAGCTTCGCGCTGCACCTGGCCACCTTCCTCGTCACCACGCTGGCCCTGCCCATCGCGGTGGCGTGGTCGAACCCGGTGGCGTTGCTCGTCTACAGCCTCATCGACGGGCTGCTCATGACGGGCGGCGCGGTGGGCTTCATGCACCTGTTGCCCAACAAGAAGCCGGTGGCGGCGCCGACGGTGGCCAGCTTCGTGCCGGGCGTCACCGGCACCGCCTTCGTCCCCATGTCCTCGGTGGCCTTCTGACATGCGCGCGCTCGACCGAATCGCGCTCTTGCCGGCGCTCGTGGCGCTGTCCGCCGTCGCGCAGTCCAGCACCTGCCCGTCGCGGCCGTCGTGGCCCACCGACGGCTGGCCGGTGAAGCCGGTGGACGCCACCGCGAAGAAGAACGAACTCGAGCGCCTCGAGTCCTTCGCCTTCACGCTGCTGGAGCCCGACTCGGCGCGGAAGGGCATTCGCACCGACGGCCTCGTCATCATCAAGAACGGCGCCATCATCTACGAGCGCTACGGCCGCGGCTTCACCGAGACGAACAAGCACATCAGCTGGTCGGTGGCGAAGAGCGTGTCCAGCGCGCTCATCGGCGTCGCGGTGAAGCAGGGCGCGCTGAGGCTGGACGACTCCATCTGCGAGTACCTCCGCGGCTACTCGGGGCAGGCGGTGTGCGGCATCACCGTGAAGCACGCCCTCACCTTCGCGACCGGCCTCGCGTGGCAGGAGGAGTACGAGGACAAGGGCTACCAGGTGTCGAGCGTCATCTCGATGTTGTTCGGCGTGGGCCACCGCGACCAGCTGAGGCACATCCTCACGCACCGGCAGGCCACCCGCCCGGGCGAGCAGTGGCTGTACTCGACGGGCGACGCGGAGCTCGCCTCGGCCGTGGCGAAGGGCGCGCTCGAGCGGAAGGTGGGCAAGGGCGCCTTCTGGAAGCTGCTGTTCGACAAGCTGGGCATGAAGGCGACCCTGGAGGAGGACGTGCTGGGGACGCCGCTCGGCGGCTCGATGGTGTACGCGACGCCGCGCGACTTCGCGAAGTTCGGCTGGCTCTTCATCAACGACGGTTGCTGGGACGGCGAGCGGTTGCTCCCCGAGGGCTGGGTGAAGGACAGCACCACCATCTCCGAGGCCTTCGAGAAGTACGCGACGGCCGACGAGAAGACGCCGAGCGGCTACGCGTGGTGGCTGAACCAGCCGGCGCACGGCAACCCGAAGCCCTGGCCCGACGCGCCCGACGACACCTACGCGGCGCTGGGCCACTGGGGCCAGCGCATCATCGTCATCCCCTCGGAGGACATCGTCATCGTGCGCACCGGTGACGACCGCGAGGGCAGCGTCGACGTGAACGAGCTCCTCAAGTACGCGCTCCCGGTGGCCCGATGAAGACACTCCTGCCCGTCCTCGGACTGCTGCTCCTCGTCGGCTGCGCCTCGGAAGGCCCGCCGCGCACCTTCGCCAACAGCGACCTCGAATTGGCCGTCGGCAACTCGGCGCGCATGGGCTGCTCGTGCATGTTCGTCATGGGCCGCGACGAGGCGTACTGCCGCGCGTGGGTGAAGGCGTCGCCCGACGTCGCGAAGGTGACGTTCGACGTGGCCAGAAAGCGCGTGGAGGCCTCGGCCTTCGTGAGCTGGGCCGCCGCCGCGCACTACGTGGACGAGAAGGTCGGCTGCGTCCTCGAGTAGCGAGACAGATGCCGCGCCGCCGAGAGCCGCCCCGTGGGCCCTGGCTGGACGCGCTGCTGGCGTGTCCTCGGTGCCGGGGGAAGCTGTCCAGCGACGGCGGCGGGCCGCACGGGCTGTACCGGTGCCGGGCGTGCGGGCCGTACCCCAGGCTGGCGGGCGTGCCGGTGCTGGTGCCGGAGCCGGAGGGCTGGTGCAGCGGCTTCCGCGACGCGGTGCTGGCCAGCCTGGCCGAGGTGGGCGCGGCGTCGGCGGACGCGGTGGCGGTGGTGGACGCCTTCGCCTCCGCGGCGCCCCACGCCGAGGCGCGGCGCTTCGGCGACGACTGGACGGCGGAGGAGGCGGGCGGCTTGGCGGACGCGTCGCGCGCCACGCCGTCACGCGCGCTGGCGGCGCTGTTGGCGTCGGCGCGCACGGCCAGCCCGGCGTCGTGGATTCTGCGGCACGCGCCGCGCGGCGGGGTCGCGCTGGAGGTGGGCTGCGGCGCGGGCGTCACCGGCGCGGCGCTGGCGCGGCGGGCGGGGCGCCTCGTGGTGGCGGACGTGAGTTTGCGCGCGGTGCTGAAGGCGCGCTCGCGCGGCCTGCAGGCGGCGGGCGAGGTGGCCGGCGTGGTGGTGGACGCGGAGGCGCTGCCCTTCGCGTCGGGCGCGGTGGACCTGCTGGTGGCGGAGAACCTGGTCGACTTGCTCGACGCGCCGGCGGACTTCCTCGCGGAGGCGCGGCGCGTGCTGGCGCCGAAGGGGCGGGCGCTGGTGACGACGCCGGAGCCGTCGCTGGGCACCGACGACGACGGGACGGTGCGCGCCCTGGCCGAGGCCGCGGGCTTCACCGTCGCCGCGCGCGCGGACGGGCTGACGTGGGTGCGGGCGCACTCGCCGCGCTTCGTCGAGGTGTACGTCGTGCAGGCGCTGGCGTTCGAGTGAGGAGCAGTCGAAAAAAGCGAGCCGGCCGCGACTTTGACGGGTCGCGACGGGCAGCCGGCCGCGGGGCGGCTTGGCTCGCCCGTCCACGCCGACCTCGCCTCGAGGCGCGTGCACGGGCCCGACCGGCCACCTCCGCGCGCTTCGCCCGCCGGCGTGGCGCTCCGTCGTCCCGCGTGGTCAGGTGCCGCGCGTGGACGTGACGGCGCCCTCCTGGCGGACCGAAGCGCGGCGCGCGCTGCCCTTCCTCGCGCTCGCGCTCGCCGCGTGGGGCGCCGGCCTCGGGTGGGCGCGTTGGCAGCGCTCGGCCGTCACCGCCCCGCTCGACCCGTGGCAGCGCCCGTACCTCGAGCTGCCCGAGGCGGAGCAGCGCCTCTACCGCGCGGTGCGGGAAGGCATCTTCGAAGCGGAGAACGTGCGCGCCGCCACCGGCGCGTGGCCGTCCCCCGAGGCGCTCGCGGCCGAGGGCGTACCGCCCTTCGCGCCCGGCGAGATGCTCCCGGCGTTGTCGTGGCGACAGGCGCGCGAAGGCCTCTACGTCAACTACGTCGGCGAGGGCGGCGGGCAGCGGTGGCTCGTCCTCTTCATCGAGCCCGACCCGAAGGCGCTGAAGACGCCCGGTGAGGCCGCGCCGCCCGTCGACGAGGAGCACCACACGCTGCCGGACGGCACCGCGCTGCACGTCACGGTGTGGACGCAGGCCGCCAGCGAGCCTGCGCCGGCCGGTGTGCTGGCCTTCCCCGTCGCGGAAGGGTGGACGCAGCTCGTCTCGCCGCGCGCGCCGTGACCGGGCCAGGCCCCCCTCGAGGCGGCTCTTGCGGGAGCGACGCCGCCACCCGAGGTGGTGCCGGCGGGGGCGGGACAGCGCGTCGGCCCTTGGACGCTGGCCGCCTCGGGTCGCTGGTGAATTCCCGGTGTCGTCAGCGCAACACGTCGCCTCTCCCGCCGCGGCCGCCTCACTCAGCGACGGAACGCCAGCTCGCCTGCCCGCTGCGCCATCGACGGCGGCGGCTCCGCCATGCGCGACACGAGCGCGTGCGCCGTCGCGTGCAGGTACACGTCGAGCGGCTCGTGCCAGAAGCCCAGCGCGTCCTGCGCCTTCGACGGGTCCAACACCGACATCCACCGCCCGTTGAAGGCGCAGGCTTTCGTGGGCTCGAGGCCGGCGGCCGCCAGCGCCTCGTCCGTCGTCTCCACCACGTTCGCTGCCACCCCCAGCTGCGCGGCGAAGCGGCGCACCAACTCGCGCGCGGTGACCGTCTCGTCCTGCGCCAGGTTCACCGCGTCCCACAGCGGACCGCGGTCCAGCGCGGTGACGATGGCGCGCGCGACGGCCGGCCCGTACACGTGCCGGCAGCACGCCTGGGGCCGCGTCAGCAACACTGGGCCGCCGTCCAGCAGCCGCCACAACAGGGACTCGAGCCGCCGGTGGTAGTCGCGCCCGCCGTGCACCATGGGAATCCGCAGGCGCGTGGCGGGCAGGCCGCTTTGGGCGACGACGTCCTCTGCGGCGCGCTTGCCCATGCCGTACTGCCAGTCGTCGCGGTCGCCCGGCGCCGGCGGCTCCCGCATGAGTGCGCCGTCGTAGTCGCGCTCGGTCGCCACCTCGGGCGCGGGCTGCCGCACCAGGTACACCTGCCCGGTGCTGACCATCACGTAGTGGCCGACGCGGCCCGACAGCACGCGCGCGGTGACCTCCGCCTGCGCGCCGTCGAAGAGCGCGCAGTCGACGACGGCGTCCCAGGTGCTCGCGCCCACCGCCTCGAAGGCGCGGGAGGTGCGGTCGCAGACGAGCCGCTCGACGCGGTCGCCGAACGGGTCCGCGAGCGTGCCGCGGTTGAGCAGCGTGACGCGGTCTCCCCGCGCGAGGAGCCGCGCCGTCAGCTCGACGCCGAGGAAGCGGTTGCCGCCGATGACGAGGACGCGCACGGCGGCGCCCTTACGTCACTTCACCGAAATCTTCCCGTCCTTGATGTCGATGTGCTCGCCGCCCTTGAGCTCCACCTCGCCGCCCGAGTGCTTCACCTTGCACGGCCCCGAGCCCTGGATGGTGGCCGAGCCGGTGGTGTTGCCGTCGGTGACGAGCTGCGACTTCGAGCCCGAGCAAACCGCGCCGAAGGTGTGCTTCGACGAGTCGCCGTTGTGATAGCGCACCGTGACGGCCGCGAAGGCGCTGGCCGAGGACACGAGGGCCGCGAGGAGAATGAAGCGCTTCACGGAAGGACTCCTGTGGATGAGGCGGGTTGGTGGGTGGAAGACCCCGCTCGCCCTCCTCGCGTGCAACGTCGTGTGGCTGGCCGGCTGCGCGACGGCGTTTCCCACCGTCCCGCCCGGGGAGGTGGCCCGTACCGAGCGCCCCGCCCGGGAGGTCGAGCTCTGCGTGCTGTACCAGGAGCGCTTCACCCGGCCCCTGTGGAACGGCGTGCAGGCCACCGGCGAGCCATGGAACTACACCATCGCGTCCGTCCTCCTCCGGCACCCGGCGGGGCTGGTGATGGTGGACCCGGCCTTCGGGCGCTCCATCGCGTCGGACCTCGCGCGCGCCGGCCCCCTCTTCCAGCTGACGCTGGGCACCGCGCGCGGCAAGCGCCCGCTGGTGGACGTCATGGAGGAGGCCGGCCTTGCGCCCGCGGCCGTCGACTACGCGCTCCTCACCCACGCGCACTGGGACCACACCGGCGCGCTCGGTGATTTGCCCAACGCGAAGGTGCTGGTGGCGCGCAGCGAGGTGGAGTGGGTGACGCCCTTCACCCGCTTCGTGGAGGGCGGGGCGATGCCGCATCATCTCAAGCGCGCCAAGGCGCGCCTCTTCGCCTTTCCGTGGAACGGCCCGCCGGTGGACGGTTTTCCGCACAGCTTCGACGTCTTCGGGGACGGCGCCATCGTCGCGGTGCCGCTGCCGGGGCACACGCCGGGCAGCGTCGGCTACCTGGTGCGCGGCCCGGGCGGCGTGACGTACTTCCTCATCGGCGACACCACGTGGACGTCGAAGGGCGTCGAGGCGCCCGCGCACAAGACGCTGCCGCTGGACTTCGACATGCCCACGCTGACGCGGACCCTCGCCCGCGTGCACGCGATGGCCGAGGCGCGGCGGGGCGAGCTGGTGGTGCTTCCGGCGCACGACGCGGGCGCGCTGTCGAAGCTGCCCACCTGCGGTACGCGCTGACTCCCGCGAGCGCCGGGTCTCCGTCAGGGGCTTGCCGCGGCGGCGGTGCGTCGCGATGGCGCTGGGCGTCGGCCGCCCGCGCGGCGTCAGAATCAGTCAAAGCGCGGCGAGCTCGAGGCCCGACGCCACGGCCCAGAAGCCGCCGACGCCGACGGACAACAGGCCCGCTGCGCCCAGCAGCGCCGCGGCCACCTTCGGCGAGCGCGCGACGTGCATCAGCGGCAGCCCGGCGAGTCCAGTGAGGAGCGCCATGCCCGCGACGCTGCCCAACCCGAAGACGGCGATGTAGCCGACTCGCGCGGCGGCGGTGGGCAGCTCCGCCAGCACCAGCGCGGTCAGCGCACCGCTGCCGGCCAGCCCGTGCATCAGCCCGATGAGGAGCGGCCGGGTGGCCAGCGTCCAGCCGCGCACGTGGAGGTGTTCGCCCGGCGCAGCGTGCGTATGTACCTTCCCGAAGTGCGCGTGCGTGGTGGTGAGGCCGGAGCGCCCCTCGGCGAAGGCGCGCTTGAGCGCCCGCAGCCCGAGGCCCATCACCATCACGCCCACCAGCGCCTCGAAGGTGAGCGCCGCGTGCTCGGGCATCTTCGCCTCGAGCAGCGCGAGGCCGCCGCCCACCACCAGCAGCGACGCGGTGTGCCCCAGGCCCCACCACGCGCCCAGCAGCAGGCCGGCCCGCGCGCTCCTCTGCTCCGTCGCCAGCGTCGACACCGCGGCGAGGTGGTCGGGCTCGAAGGCGTGGCGCACGCCGAGCGCGAGACCCAACAGGGCGGGGATGAGGGACGTCATCGCCCGCGGCTCATAGCCCCCCGGCGCACCGGTGTCGAACCATCCGCGTCCTCGTGTCTCCGCGCCCGGCGCCGCCACACCGAGTCGGCCACTGCGCGCTCGGCGGCGACGCCGAGGCCCTGGCGCCTCGCCTCGAGCGCGCACGCGCGTCGAAGAGGAGGCGGCCTCCTCGGTGAAGTTCCACGGCGTCGGGCACCTGCGGCCGCCGTGTGGCTTTGCCGTCTCTCGCCGCCGGCGTGCCTGCCGCGTCCGCGCGGCTCATCCCGACGCCTCCGCGCGCCGGTCGGGGCGCTCGGCCTCGCAGGAGCGAGCCGCGCTCGCGGAGGTCAAGGACGCGCTCGGGCGCAACCAGCCAGACTCGGTGGCGGGCGTGCGCCCCGGCACGCTGATGAGCGGCTGCGCCCGCGGAGCTGCTCTCGTTGTCGCGGTGCGTGCGGCGTGGGTCGTCGAGCCGAGCGTGCTTCCGGCGCGTGGCGTCGACGGAGGGACGCGCCGCATCAGCGCGACTGACGGCCGGGCGCCAGGCCGCCCGACTACGCGAGGCCGGCCTGCACCGCTTCCTTGCTGCGCCGCCAGCCGTAGCCGTCGGCGAGGTCGGCCTTCGAAAACGCCTCCGCCACCGGCAGGCCCAGCGGCCCCGCCTGGGTGCCGTGCGGGAGCCCGCGCTTCGCGAAGGCCGTCGGGTGGCTCGCCGCGAAGGACTCCAGCACCTTCACCACCGCGGCCTCGTCGGCCTGCCCGACGTCGATGACGGCGGCGTCGGCGCGCGCGTAGTCCTGCGGCGAGTTGGCGAGGTACAGGCCGAAGCGCAGGCCGTCACCCGCGCGGCCGGCCAGCGTCTCCACCAGCACCGGCGCCACCTCCCACGCGATGGGCAGGAAGAGCTTCTTGAAGCCGTGGCCGACGGTGGGCCCGCCCTGGCCGCCGAACAGCGTGAAGCGGTACGGGTGCAGGTTTTCCCGCGCGCGCGGCAGGCGCACCGCGACGAGGTCGCCCACCTGCGCGTCCTGGGGCACGTACTGCCCGGGCTCGTCGAGGAAGAGAGACAGCCGCCCGTCGCTGGCGAAGGCCCAGCCGTGGCCCGGCTTCACCAGGCGGAAGCTCCAGTCCCAGCCCGTCGCGCCGTGCGTGCACGCGGACAGGTGCGCGACGAAGCCCGAGTCGCCCGAGGCGCGTGCGAGCTCGGGCCCGTCGGAGTCGCGCAGGCAGAAGCGCCGCGCGTGGAACCATTTCACCCTGGGGTCGATGGCACTCACCGCGACGTCACCTCGCCCCACAGCACGTGCGGCCAGTCGGCCGGCTTGCCCAGCATGTCCAGCGCGTGCCGGGAGATGCCCAGCGCGCGCGCGTCCAGCACCTGCTCGTAGTGGCTGATGCCGTAGACGTAGATGAGCAGCGCCGCGCCCACCCAGCGCACCACGCGCTCCTGGAAGGCGCGGTCCAGCCCGAAGCCGTCCTCGCGGCCCGACGCGTAGCCCTCGAGCAACGCGCGCGCGAAGGCCTCCAGCGTCGGCCGGCCCAGCACCTCGGACTTGTGCTCCGGCGCGAGCCAGCCGAGCACGTAGTCCGACAAGAGGCTGCCGAGGTCCCGCGCCGGGTCGCCCCAGAAGGACAATTCCCAGTCGAGGAAGACGATGTGCGCGGCCTTGCCCGACTTCGCCACGCGCAACAGGTTCGCCTGCCGCAAGTCGCCGTGCAGCAGGGCCGCGTGGCTGTCCTTCGCCTGCGCCTCGCTGAGCGCCTGCAGCCCGAGGATGGCGGGGTGGTCCGCCTGCACCGACGCGAAGAAGTCGATGCCGACGTTGGACAGGCGCGCGTAGAAGTCCGGCCGCATGCGCAGGAAGCATTCGAGCAGGTCCGACTCGTCGCGGAAGGCGTCGGCCAGGAGGTAGCGGCTGCGGCCTTCGCGGCTCATGCGGTGCAGGTAGCCCAGCGCGTGGCCCACCTGGCGGCCGAGCGACGTGGGGTATTCCTGCGAACGCCGGTGGTAGTGGTGCAGCGTCTCTCCGTGGTGGATCCACTCGAGCGCCAGCATCCCGTGCGCGGGGTCGAAGGCGAAGACGTGCGGCAGGTGCAGCGGCGACTTCGCCGACTCGGACAAGGGGCCGACGCGCTCGAGCACGCTGCCCTCGCGCAGCACGCCCACGTTGCCCGGGCCGTCGGCGATCTTCACCAGCACGCGCTTCTTGCCGGACTTGCAGACGACGGTGCGATTCTTCGACGGCGGCGGCGAGTCGAACGAGAGGTCGCGCACCAGCCCCAGCGCTGAGAGGCGGTCATCCAGCTCGGCGTCGGTCAGCGGCGCGCGCATCGGGCAACGAAGGCCCGATTCCTGCCCATGGACGGCCCGGGAGACAAGCGAAACACGCCCGGCGAGGCGCGCCTGTGCCACGGAGTGCCAGGAGCTGATCGCCGCCGGCACGGCCGCGTCACGCACCGCACCTACTCTCTCCCTCGGGGCGCTCCCCGCGCGTAGGCTTCCTCCGTGCGCTCGCTCACGCTCGTCGCGGTGCTGCTGCTCGCGGTCCCCACCTTCGCGCAGGACTGCCCGGTCCCCGAGTCGGCGAAGGCCGGCGGCGTCGCGCACCGGAGCGCCGAGGAGCGTCTCGAGTTCCTCTCCACCGTCATCGCGTCGGAGGCGGTGCGGGCGCGCCGCTGGACGCTGGGCTGGGGCGGCGCCTACGGGCTCTTCACCGTCGCGCAGCTCGCCGCGGTGGGCGCGACGCCGCAGGCCGACCGCGTCGACTGGTACGTCGGCGCCTTCACCACGGTGGTGGGCGTCGCCTTCGTGCTCATCGACCCGCTCGACATCATCGACTCCGGCGCGGGCTTCGCCGACCAGGCCGCGCACGCGACGCCGGAGAACACCTGCGCGCTCCTCGCGGAGGCCGAGCGCATGGTAAGGGACGGCGCCGCGCACGAGGCCTTCGGCACCGCCTGGTACTCGCACGTCGCCAACGTCCTCTTCAACGCGGGCGTCGGCCTCTTCCTCTGGCTCGCCCAGGACCGGCTCGTCTCGGGCCTGGTGAACTTCGGCGTCGGCACTGCGCTGGGTGAGGCCACCATCTTCACGCAGCCGACGGGCCTGGTGGACGCGTGGGAGACGTACGAGGGAGGACAGGCGAGCGCGGTGCGCTTCCACGTCGCGCCGGCCGTCGGCCCCAACCTCGTCGGCCTGCGGCTCGCCCTCACTTTCTGAGACACCGCGGCCCCGCGCTCCGTGGGGAGGCGGGGCCGCGAGGGAAGCGCTTCCCGGCTGCGGGTTACGGCGCGGTGTAGCTGACGTTCAGCGTGTAGGTGCCGGCCGCGTAGCCGTGGACCATCAGGTAGACCTGGTTCTGCGTCGCCGGCACGGTCACGGTGCAGCTCTCGCTCGCGCCGTTCTTGTACGGGCGGCAGTCGAACAGGGTCAGCGTCGGCGCCGCGCCGAAGCGCAGGTACAGGTCCGGGTCACCCGAGCCGGTCATCGTCACCTTGAAGGAGGTGCCGGGGACGACGGTGATGGGGTTGAACTGAATTTGCTCGTTGCGGCCCACCGAGCCCGACGCCGTGCCCGTCTGTGGCGTGCCGCCCGACGGCGGCGGCGTGGAGGAGCCCGCGGTGTACGTGACGGTCAGCGTGTAGGTCGCCGCCGCGTAGCCATTGATGGTGATGTACGCCTGCGTCTGGCCCGAGGGCACCGTGAGGTTGCACTCCTCATTGCTGCCGTCGAGATACGGGCGGCAGTTGTAGCTGGACAGCGTGGGCGCCGCGCCGAAGCGCACGTAGAGGTCGGCGTCGCCGGTGCCGGTGATGGCCGCGCGGAACGCGGTGCCAGGCGCCACGGTGAACGGGCCGTACGACTTGCTCGCGCCCTTCGCCAAGGAACCGGTGAACGTCTCGGTGTTGCCGCTGCCCGTGCCACCGCCCGCGCCGCCGCCCGTGCCACCGCCGGTGCCGCCGCCGGTGCCGCCGCCCGCGCCGCCGCCCGCGCCGCCGCCCGCGCCGCCGCCCGCGCCACCGCCCGACGGCGCGCCGTACAGTGCCGCGGCGCCCTGCGCGTCCAACGCGGTGAGGTTGAGGTCCGTGAAGCTGCCGGTGCCGTTGCACTGCGGGTAGTGCATGACCGACGCGGAGTCGTACGGCGTCAGCGCGCGCCAGCTGTTGTCCTCGAAGCAGGTGCCGGCCTCGGGGCGCGTGTGCTCGTGGCGGAAGCCCAGCGTGTGGCCGAGCTCGTGGCGCAGCACGCCGACCAGCGACACCGACGGGTCACCGAAGGCGCTGTTGTCCACCAGCACGTTGCGGTTCGCGCGGGTCTCGTCGGGGAAGAACGCGCGGGCCAGGTACTGGCCGTTCACGTTCACCGGGCGCACGTCGAACAGGACGTTGTTGTTCGACGCGGTGCAGTTCGAGTCCTGCGCGGAGAGGTAGACAAACTTCACGTTGGCGACCGACGACCAGGCCGCCGTCGCCGACGCCATCGCCTGCACCATCGCCGTCTTGTTGGCGCCGAAGGTGTTGGACACGCAGTAGGTCAGGTTCTGCGCCTGCGCCGCGCTCCACTTGTTGTCCGTGCTGCCGATGCGGTCGACGATCAGCTGCCCGTCGGCGACGTTGAGCTCGTAGAACTCGCGCAGCTTCTTCTCGTTGGTGAACGGCGTGTCGCCGTCGGCAATCCAGATGCCCGTCTCCGGCTCCTGGAACGCGAAGTCGCGCTTGAACTGCTCATAGGAAATCCGGGCGCCGACCTGGACGGTGTCCACATGGTCGTTGACCGAGCTGTCGGCCACGCCGCACGCCGTCGCCACCACCGCCACCACCGCCACCACCGCACTGAGCATCGTCCGCTTCATGAACATCGCTCCCAGCCTCGCTGCCGTCCCCACGGCGCTCGGCGCGGCCCCCTCAAGCATCGAGAATGCCAGCCGTAACTATTTGATGTGTCAGAGGAATTCAGATGTGGGCGAACATGAGGCGACTCCATGTGGGTGTCTCTGCCTTTGACACTGCTGCCGGCGGAACCTCGGAATTCACCAATGACTTCAGTGGGTTCGCTGGTTGTGTCGCAAAACAGGGCGCACCTGGGGGACGCGGCCCGATCATCGACCTGAAACACGACAGGCGACTTGTCGGGTGTCGTTCCCGAGAACAGGGGCGGTCGAGGCGGACCAGCGCGGTGGGGTGTGGTAGGCGCACCGGCCCATGAGCCTCCGTTTCTTCCTCGTGGTGGTGGGTGCGCTGGCGCTGACCGCGTGCCCGGAGAAGCAGCAGCCTACGCCCACTCCACCGGCGACGAAGACCGACGCCGTCACGCCGCCGCCGAAGCCCGTCGAGTACAAGGCGCTCGGGCGGCTCGAGTTCAACCAGCGTGCGCAGGAGCGCTTCGTGCCGCTCTTCTGGCGCTCGGACGCGAACGGGAACGGCGCGCTCGACCCGGACGAGCTGGTGGTGCTGGTCGGCCCGTGGGGCGACACCCGCGCGGACTTCGTCGACGGAAAGGGTTTCACGAAGCGCTTCGCCGAGACGTACGCGGCGCTGGAGAAAGCCCTCGACGACTCCAGGCTGGACGACGCCGAGAAGGCGCGCCGCGCGCTGCTGGCGCAGGAGCTGTCGCAGGGCAAGCCGACGCTGGTGGAGACGGACCTCTCGGCGCTTCCCGAGGAGGACCGCGTCGTCTACGCGCACCTCAAGCTGGCTGCCGACAAAGTCGAGGTGCTGTACGCGCGCGAGAAGGGCACGGTGGGCATGGCGGAGAAGATTCCGGCCGACGACGTGCTGTCCCGCGCCGTCTTCCACCGCAACCAGTCGCCGTACTGCGTCGCGCCGAAGACGGAGAAGGAAGAGGCGTGCACCGCCATCGTCCCCAAGCCGCCGCGCCTCGTCGGCCTCTACCCGGCGGCCGTGCAGGCCGACCCGAAGTTCTGCGCCACGCTGGAGAAGCAGAAGAACAAGGCCGAGCTGATGGACCACTTCTCGGTGGTGGTGGAGGACGGCAAGGGCTTCAAGGCGGTGCCGTTCACCGAGGCGTGGAAGGACGACATGGAGGCCGTCGCGAAGGAGCTCGACGCGGCGGCCGAGGCGCTGAAGAACCCTGCCGAGGCGGCCTTCAAGAAGTACCTGTCGGCGGCGGCGACGTCCTTCCGCACCAACGACTGGGAGCCGGCCAACGAGGCCTGGGTCGCGATGGACGCGACCAACTCGAAGTGGTACGCGCGCGTCGCGCCCGACGAGGTGTACTACGAGCCCTGCGCCTGGAAGGCCGGCTTCGCGCTGCAGCTCGCGCGCATCAACCCCGAGTCGCTCGCCTGGCAGCAGAAGCTCGAGCCGGTGAAGGCCGACATGGAGAAGGCGCTCGCGGCGCTCGCCGGGCCTCCGTACAAGGCGCGCGACGTCGCCTTCAAGCTGCCCGACTTCATCGACGTGGTGCTGAACGCCGGCGACCAGCGCAACCCGCACGGCGCCACCATCGGGCAGTCGCTGCCCAACTGGGGCCCCACCTCCGAGAAAGGCGGCCGCACGGTGGTGATGACGAACCTCTACACGGACGCGGACAGCCTCGCGACCCTCGGCGAGCAGATGAAGGCGCTCTTGTGCCAGGCCACCTTCGACAAGGGCACCACCGACCCGAAGCCGGCGGTGATGAGCGTCGTCTTGCACGAGGCGGCGCACAACCTGGGCCCGTCGCACGACTACGCGGTGAAGGGGAAGAAGGACGACGACGTCTTCGGCGGCCCGCTCGCGGCCATCATGGAGGAGCTCAAGGCGCAGACCAGCGCGCTGTACTTCTCGTGGTGGCTCGCGGAGAAGGGCGTCATCACCCACGACGACGCGACGAAGGCGGCGGTGCGCGACGTGGCGTGGGCCTTCGGGCACATCAGCCGCGGCCTGTACACGGCGGACAACCACCCGCGCACCTACAGCCAGCTCGCCTCCATCCAGCTCGGCACGGCGTTCAAGGCCGGCGCGCTCACCTGGAAGAAGGACGAGAAGGCCGCCAACGGCGCCGACGTCGGCTGCTTCGAGATGGACTTCGACAGGTGGAGGACCACCGTCGACGCGCTCGCCAGGCGCGTGCTGATGGCCAAGGGCAAGGGCGACAAGAAGGACGCCGAGAAGATGAAAGCGGACTACGTGGACGCGAAGGACGAGTGGTCCAGCCTCCGCGACATCATCGCCGAGCGCTGGCTGCGCGCGCCGAAGGCGACGTTCGTCTACTCGGTGAAGCAGTAACTCATTCGAGCCGCGCGGCCTCCGAGTACTCGCGCCGCACCACCGCCCGCACCTGCGCCGCGCGGGCTGGCGCCACCTTCGACTGGAGCGACGCGTGTCGAGGGTGTTTCCTCGAGGCGGTAACGCGCGGGGAACGCTACGGTGTGCGCCCCATGTGGCGCATCGCACACCTGTCGGACCTCCACTTCGGCGCCGGCGAGGGCCCGCAGGCCCGCATCCACGAGGGGCTGGTGAAGACGCTGGCGCAGGAGAAGGTGGACTGCCTCGCCCTCACCGGCGACGTCTTCGACACCAGCGCGCCGGCGTCGGGCCTGCTCGAGGCCTTCCTCGGGCTTTTGGGCAAGCTGCGCGCGACGCAGGGCGGGCGGGTGCCGACGCTGATTCTCCCCGGCAACCACGACCGCCGCGACGCCGGCGTCTTCGCGCCCTGGCGTGGCGCGCTCTTCCGCACGTTGAAGGAGATGCTCGCCGCGGACGAGAACGTCCACGTGCTGGGCACCCGTTCGCCCTTCCTCGTCGAGCGCGTGGTGCTCCCCGGCGCGCCGTTCGACTGCATCGCCTACGACTCCAGCTACCTCCCCGAGGGCTTCGTCACCGCCGGCGGCGTCGTGCGACAGGAGGAGCTCCTCCAGGTCGCCGCCGAACTGGACGGAGCGCCCGAGCGGCCGCTCCTCTTTCTCCTCCACCACCACCTCGTGCCCACGCCGGTGACGGACACCTCCGTCATCCACACCGCCGGCCGGCCCGTGTGGCAGCGCTGGCTGGTCGACCACGTGCTGCCGCGCGTGGTGGGCCTCGGCAACCGCGAGGAGCTCACCATGACCGCGCTCGGCGCCGGCACCGCGCTGTCCACGCTGCAGACGCTGGGCCGCGCGGTGGTGGTGCTGCACGGGCACAAGCACTACCCGACGGCGCGGCTGCTGGGCGGCCTCGGCCCCGACGCGGACCTCCTGCTCGCCAGCGCCGGCAGCTGCGGCCTCGCGCAGGACTGGACCGGCGGCGACTTCGACGAGGCGCCGAAGCTGTGGCCTTCCATCAACCTGCTCGAGGTGGGCGCCGCCGAGGTGCGGGTGAAGACGCAGGCCTGGAGCCTCTACGACAGCGATCGCCGCAACCGGCCCCGGGTGCTGGCCTCCGCGGTGCGCGACGGCATCCGCTGGCGGCCGCGCCACGAGGACATGGAGCGCGAGGAGCTGCCGCCGGTGCTGGCGTCCAACGTCGCGCGCTACGCGCTCACCACCTCGCAGGAGCAGCTCGACCGCCTCGACGTCGAGGTGGTGCGCACCGTCGAGGCGCTGCCCAGCGCGTACATGGAGGAGTACTGGGAATTGGTGCACGGCCCGCCGGGCGCGCAGGTGCGGGACGTGCGCTACGCCGGCGAGGCGCGGCCGGGCGCGAAGAAGACGCCGCACCAGCTTCGCGTGCCGCTGGACGGGCAGCCGGCGAGCTGGCGCGTGGTGGGTGGCGCGCTCTCCAACGTCGCGCAGGCCGGGGAGCGCCCGGTGGACAAGGCGCCGTTCGAGTGGGTCGGCCTCGTCAACCGCAGCCGCGCGGCGGTGGCGCGCCTCGAGGTGCACCTCGGGCCGGTGAAGGCGAAGCCCTTCGCGTCGGTGACGGACCTCACCACCGGCAAGGAGTGGCCGGTCGCCTTCGCACGCGACGGCGACGTCGTCACCGTCGAGGTGAAGGCGTGCCCCGCGCGGCGCCTCTTGCGCGTGTACTGGCCGCTGGAGCAATGAGTCCCTCGTGAGCGTCTTCAAGCGCGTCGTCGTCGGCGAGGGCTGGGGCAACTTCGTCGGCACGCTGCTCATCCTCGGCTTCGGCGTCTTCCTCGTGGTGGCCGAGGCGCCGCGGCTGCGCGGCGTGCTGCAGGCGGAGCCGCGCGCCATGGCCTGCGAGGCGTGGCTGGCGGGGCCGCGCGAGGTGCGCTGGGTGACGCTGAAGGGCTGCGCGCTGGACGGCGACGTCCTGAGAGGCCCCGGCGCGCCGGTGCGCGTCGCGGGCACGGTGGCGCCGGGCGCAGACGTGACGGGCTACGTGGACGCCGGCGTGCTGAGGGTGGGTGGCCAGCCGGACCGGGCGCGCGTGCTGGGGTTCACCGCCGCCGGCTTCCTGGTGCTGCTCTTCGGGCTGTGGCCCATCGCGCGGCGGGTGCTGCTGGAGCGCGCGCTGCCTTCCGCGCCGCCGCCGGATTTGTAGCTGGCATCAGGCGTTCGAAGACTGATCATTTCCACCGCGCGTGTATGGTGCGCAGCGCCATGGACGCCGAAAAGCGGAACCTCATCGCGCAGTGGGCCTTCGACACCCGCCCCGTGCTGTTGCGCTTCCACCTGTGGCTCGAGGACGTGGAGGTCGAGCGCAACCAGGACCAGCCCGTCTCGGCCATGGCCTTCACCCCGCGCGGCATCGCCCGCAGCCTCGCCATGACGGCCGCGGCCACCGCGCTCGGCACGCGGCTGTTCGGCCAGTACGGCGAGGGGAAGGGCAAGGACAAGCAGGCCTACAACCAGGTGAAGAAGGCCGCCGACGCCATCAGCGCGTACATGATGAGCGAGGGCCTGTGGCACCTGACGCGCCAGCTGCCGGAGAACCACGCGCTCATGGTGTGCCTCGGCGAGGGCCTCATGCCGAAGGCCGGCGAGACGCCGGAGATGGGCGCCAACCCGCTGCTCGGCTTCGGCCGCGTCTACGCGCGCCCCGGCGTGGCCCGCCTCGTCGACGACGCCGTCCGCAAGCTGCTCAACGACAAGCAGCACCGCTTCGAGCAGTTCCTCGACGACCTGAAGCACCACGGCATCACGCTGTGGGGCGCCGCCGTGGACACGCTGGAGAACACCTCGCGCTTCGCCGAAGGCAAGGCGACGGGGCCGATGACCATCATCCACCTCTTCGACCAGCCGCTCACCGTCACGCGGCCGTACGAGGCGTACTTCGGCACGTTGACGGTCCCGCGCGCCGTCGCGCTCACCGCCGAGGCGAAGAGCGTCGTGCTGGACTGGGCCACGCCGCGCAAGCTGGTGCTCGAGCTCATCCAGGCGACGTACCCCGGCGTGAAGCCCGGCAACGTGCACGTGTGGACGCTGGGCGGGAAGAGCCGCGTGAAGCGCCTCGAGCGCCTGTGGAACGAGTGGAAGGCGCTCGGCGCCCACGTCGTCGAGGACGGCTGGGTGGCCCCCACCGGCCTCCCCGTCTTCACCGACTCGGGCACCTACGCGCCGACCGCGCTGGTGAAGAGCTGGAAGGACGAAAACGGCGAGACGCACGTCTTCCTCTGCGACGGCTACGCGGCCACCGCCGAGGCGATGCAGTCGGCCAGCCTGTCCGAGGTGCTGGACGTCGACTCGACGATGACGGTGCTGTCGCCCACCTTCGACCTCCCGCACGACCAGGAGTACGCGCTGATGCGGCTCGACGCGCGAGCACCGGACTTCGCCGCGCAGGTGGCGAAGGTGGTGGGCGCCGAGAACGCGACCGAGGCGCTCGTGAAGCACTACCGGGACGCCATCCGCGAGGCCGAGGAGTCGAACGTGCCCACGCAGCGGCGCTCGCTCAAGGCCACCGACTTCGTGCCCGGCAAGCGCTGGAGCGTGCTCGCCTGCACCGGCGCCATCTGCGACGACCCGTACACCGGCATGAAGGGCGTGGAGGACCTCGGCGGCGGGCGCTTCCGCGTCACCACGCAGCTCGCCACGCACGCGGCGTCGAGCCGAATCACCTTCATCCTCAAGCTGAAGGACTCCCTCGACGAGTCGAAGCTGGTGTTCAGCCCGCTTCTGGTGCGCTTCATGTCCGGCGAGGACTACAAGGCGCGCCCGGTGAAGATTTCGGACTCGGGGCGCATTCGCAACGAGCTGCAGACGCTCATCTCGCAGGCGCTGGAGTTCGACGGCGAGCGGATCCGCGTGCACTTCGAGCGCGTCGACGAGAAGGTGCTGCCGAAGGCGCAGCAGGACGTCATTCGGGACGTGCTCCACTGGTACAAGAAGGAGCACCCGGTGTGGTTCGACTGGCTCGAGCTGCCCTGATGGAGGACGACGGCGCCGTGGATCTCCCGCGGCGCGCTTGCGTACACTCACCTCCCTCGAGAGATGCGCTCGTCCTTGACCCGCGCCCTCTGTCTGGTCGCCGCCGCGGGGTTCCCTTCCGCTCCCGGAGTCGAGGCCGCCCGGGCGCGCCGGCCAGAGGCACCGCCCGCCGCGCCCGTGCCCGGGCGCCCCGCGACCGTCGACCGCCGTGGAGGAGCGGGTCCGCACCATGACCACCCGCTTCGCCGGCTGATGCGCCGCCTCGGGGCGAACGGTGCGCCGCTGGAGGTGCCGTGCGCGGCCGGCGCGGCGCCGAGCTGCACGCCGGTGCTGGCGCACTTCGCCAACGCGCTCGACGACGCCGCGCGCGCGGAAGGTACCGCCACCGTCGTCGTCTTCGGCAATTCGCTCATCGCGTCCGACGGCGTGACGTCGGTGGTGCGCGACCGGCTGGTGCGGCGCTTCGGTGACGGGGGCAAGGGCTACCTGCTGGCCGACCGCATGGCCGAGTACGGACCGCGCGACCGGACCGCCGAGCGCGCCTCGGGGTGGCTGGTCGAGACGACCGCGGACGGCAAGCCGGCGTCGTCGCCGCTGGGGCTGGCCGGCGTGCAGCACCTCAGCGAGGGGCCGGCGTACAGCCGCTTCGACGTCACCGGCGCTGACGCCGCCACCGTCTTCTGGCGCGACGCGCCGCGCGCACCGCGGCTGTCGTGGCGCGTGGACGGCGGCGCGTGGACGCGGCTCGGGGGCAGCGGGAAGGGGCCGCAGGTGACGCGCCTCGCGCTCCCCGAGGGCGCCAGGAAGCTGGAGCTGCGTGCCGCCGGCGGGGGCGCGGTGGTGCAGGGCGTGGCGCTCGAGAGCCGCGCGCCCGGCGTGGTGCTGGACGTCTTCGGCGTGCCGTCAGCGGACGCGCACCGGTGGCTCGACGCGAACGAGGCGCTCTTCGCGGACCAGCTGGCCGCGCGCGCGCCGGACCTGGTGATGGTGATGCTGGGCGGCAACGAGGCGAAGCGCATCGCCTGGGGCAGCGCCACGCGCGACACCACCGAGGAGGACCTGCGCGCCTTCCTCGCGCGCACGAAGGCCGCGGCGCCCGGGGCGTCGTGCGTGGTGGTGGGGCCCATCGACAGCGTGGTGGGTGGCGCCGCGCCGCCGGGTGTCGAGCCGCCCGGCGAGCCGTTCCGCCAGCGCCCGCAGCTCGCCACCGTCATCGACGTCGAGCGGCGCGTGGCGCTGGAGTCGGGCTGCGGCTTTTTCGACCTCTACGCGGCGATGGGCGGGAAGGGCTCGCTCGAGCGCCTCGACGGACTGGGGCTGCTGCACGAGGACCTGGTGCACCCGCGTCAGAAAGGGCTCGACGTGCTGGGGCAACTCATCGCCGACGCGCTCCTCGACGGGTACGCCGCCACGCCGGTGGACGCGTTGGACGCCCACTCGGCGAAGCCGCCGGAGCCGCTCGCCGCGCGCCCATGACCGGAGTGGAAGTCCCGCGCACCAGCCGGACCGGTGCCGCCCTCGCCGCGGCGCTCGCGATGTCGCTTGCGGTCGCGCCCGTCTCCGTCGGAGCCGCCCCCGACGGCGGCGCAGTCCGCGGGGGTGCGTCCGCGCCGGACGGAGGCGCGCGGGCGAAGGCTGCGCCTCGCGTGGCCGGCGGCTTGCCGGACGGCGGGAAGGCGCCGACGGGTGCGCGGTCGGAGGGAAAGGACGCGGGCGCATCCCGTGCGGGGGCGGAAAGCGCCGGGACAGGTGACGCGGGAAGGCCGCTCGGTTTCTCCGGTGCCGGTGGCGCGCGAGCCAGCTCGGGCGACGCAGGGGTACCTTCGCGTTCGCCTGGCGCGTCGCGCGCGACGGGCGATGCGGGGACAGCGTCGCAGGCCTCCGGTGGAAGTGCGCCGCGGGCGACGGGCGACGTGGGGACGGCGTCGCAGTCGTCCGGTGCGAGTGCGGCGCGAGCGAGTGCGGTCGACGCCGGGAGCGCCACAACGTCACGGCCGGCCGGCGCGACCGCTGCTCTCGACGCGGGCCGCCCGAGCGAGGCTCATGCGACGCCGGGCGACGGCGGTGCCCCCGGGGCCGGCGCGTTCACCCACGCCGCCGGCGGCGGATACCGCGACGACTCCTCGGCGCGCCGGGCGCGCGACGGCGATGGCGCGACGTCGACGCGGCCTCCTGCCGGTGACGGCGGCACGCCCTCCGCGACGGACTCCGCGCGCGGCGCCGGCGCCTGGGTACTCCTCGATGCCGGCAGCGCGGGCGGCGCCACGGCGCTTACGTCATCCACCGACGCGGGGCCCGCCGTCGTCGGTAGCACCTGGGACCCGACGCGCGCCGCCCCGTTCTCCGAGGCCACGCGCGCGGCGCTCACCGCCGTCGTCCGCGAGGCGCGCGTCGGCGGGCCCGACGACGGCCTGTCCGTCGCTGTCGTGCGCGGCGACGTCGCCTGGCTCTCCGCCTTCGGCAAGGCCAGCTTCGCGCCGACGCGCGACGCGACGCCCTCGACGTCGTACCGCATCGGCTCGGTCACCAAGACGTTCACCGCCGTCGCCACGCTGCGGCTCGCCCAGCAGGGCCGCCTGTCCCTCGACGACGACGTCCGCACGTACGTCCCGCGCTTCCCCGAGAAGCCGTGGCCCGTCACGCTGCGCCAGCTGCTCGGCCACACCGGCGGCGTCGGCTGGTACCGTGGACCGGGGGACGCGTGGACGACGGCGCCCACCACCACCTCGCAGGCGCTCGACCTCTTCAAGGACCGGCCGCTCGTCTTCGAGCCCGGCGCGGGCTTCCTCTACTCCTCCTTCGGCTATGTGCTGCTCGGCGCGGCCATCGAGAACAGCAGCGGCCGGCCCTACGGCGACGAGCTCGAGGCGTCGCTGTGGCGCCCGCTGGGGCTCTCCCGCACCGGCCTCGAAGCGAGCGCGAAGACGCAGGCCCAGCGCGCGACGGGCTACCGGCTGGTGAAGGGGCAACTGGTGCCCGCGCGAAGACTCGACCTCTCGAGCCGCTTCTCGTCGGGCGGCCTGCGCAGCACCGCGGAGGACCTCGCGCGCTGGGCCCACGCGCTCATGGCCGGCGAGGTGGTGGACGCGGCGACCTGGCAGGCGATGACGACGCCTGGCGTCACCACCACCGGCGAGGTGACGGACTACGGGCTGGGCTTCGCGGTCTACCCGGTGCGCGGGCGCAAGGTGGTGGCGCACGCGGGCGGCGTGCCGGGCGCGGCGGCGCTGCTCCTGCTCGTGCCCGAGGAGCGGCTCGCGGTGGTGCTGCTGTCCAACCTGCAGAACCGGGCTGGCGGGATGATGGAGTTGGCCACGCACCTGACCGAGGTGCTGCTCGACGACGGCCTGCCGCGCCGCGGCTGGTATTCGGCCGAGCGCGCCGACGAGGTGGGGGTCGACGGCATGTCGCGCGTCTGGAGCCATGGCCTCGTGCGCCTCCGCGACCCGGCGCCGCCGCCCGGCGCCAGCCCCGACGAGGCCTTCCAGGCGCTCGAGGCCCTGCTGGTGCCCGCGCGCATCGCGGAGGACCCGCAGGCCGCGCGCCTCGCGCTCAAGGAGGCGTACCACCCGCGAAACGGCCGGGTCAGTGCGGTGGCCGGCGCGGAGATGGCGCGGTTGCTCGAGTCCCGCGGACAGCGGCTGCGCGACTACGGCGGCCCGCGCGGCGCCGCCGCCTTCTTCTCCGACTACGCGCGCGCCTGCGCGGCGACGGCGTGCCCACACCCCTTGAGCCCGCGGCTCGCCGCCTGGGCGGAGCGCCTCACCGCCGAGTGGCAGCGCACGCCGCGGCTGCTCCTGACGCTGCGCCGCGAGGACTTCGACGCCGCGCCCGGCCTCGCGGACGCGCTCGCGGCGCTCGAGGGGCAGACGTCGCACGTCGACCTCGTGGAAGAGCTGACGCGCCTCGCGTGGCGGCAGCGCGCGCGAGGCCAGCTGGCCGCGAGCCGCGAGACGCTGCTGCGCTCCGCGCGCCTGCACCCGCTGTCGCCGCTCGCGGGCCTCGCGCTCGCCGAGGGCGCGGCGCTCGACGGCGACGCGGCGACGGCCCTGGAGCGGCTGCGCGAGGCCGCGGCGCTCACCCGGCCCGGACTCGCGCGCGACGTGGTGAAGGCCCGCGCCGAGGCGCTGCAGGTCGGCGCCACGCCGGAGGGCGTGGCCGCGCTGGACATGCTGGTGTCGCAGTCGCGCGCGGTGCTTCCGGCCGCGGGCGCGGCAGCCGTGCGCCACCTCGCGCGCGACGCCTCACCGACCCGCGCGGCGCCGGACGTCGGCGACGAGGAGGACGCGCCGGGGACGGTGAACGTCGACGGGGGCGCTCCGCCGCGGCAACCTCGCGATGGCGGCGCCGGCTCGCCGGCTCCCACGAGCGCCCCGCGGGCCCGAGATGGCGGCGTCATGCCTCGACGGTCGCCCGACGGTGGCGCGCGTCCGTGAGTCGCCGCCTGGCGAGTCGGGCTTCTTCGTCAGCGGCCTCCGCGGCCCGTCCCGGCCAGTGCAGCGGCTCCGCCAGAGGGCCGCTGCCGGGCTCCGGCGCCTCAGCCCGGGGGACAGGCCGCGCGCTCGGTGCTGCACGCCTGCACGTCCGGGCCGGCGGTGCGTTCGGGCGCGATGGTGCGTCGTCGCGGCGCGGCCCTCACGCCCGCCGGCGCACACGACACGCAGGCGGCGCGCGGGACGGGTGTTATGGAAGTCGCATGCACCTCGCCATCCTCGGAGCCTCCGGCGGCTGCGGCCGTCACCTCGTCACCCAGGCGCTGGAGCGCGGCCATCGGGTCACCGCCATCGTGCGCGCGTCGTCGACGCTGGACGTCCCCGGCGGCGTGCGCGTCGAGCGGGGCGACCTCGCGGACGCGGCGTTCCTCGGCCGGGCGCTCCACGGCGCCGACGCCGTGCTGAGCGCGCTGGGCATCAAGCTGGACTCCATCGCCCCGTGGAGCCGTCCCGAGGTGCCGGACTTCCTCTCGCGCAGCACGCCCGCGCTGGTGGAGGCGATGCAGGCGGCCGGCGTGAAGCGCGTCATCGCCATCAGCGCCGGCGGCGTCGGCGACAGCCGCGCGCGCGTCCCCGGCGTGTTCCGGCTGATGTTGAAGGCGACCGCGCTCAAGCACGCCTACGCCGAGCTCGAGGTGATGGAGCGCGTGCTGCTGGCGAGCGGCCTCGACGTCTGCCTCCCGCGGCCCACCGGCCTCACCGACGGGCCCCGCACCGGGCAGGTGAAGGTGTGCACGTCCTTCTCGGGACGCGCCACCATCTCCCGCGCCGACGTCGCCGCGTGGATGCTGGACGAGGTGGTGAAGCCGGCGTTCGCCGAGCGCACGCCGATGATCAGCGTCACCGGCGTCGGTTGAGCGAAACGCCGGCGGCCACGAGCACGGCGACGACGAGTGGGGCATCGCGTCGTCGCTGCCATTCGCCCGCCTTCACGGGCGTCGCGGGCGCCGGTTTTCTCGCCGGGCCGCGTGCACTATGCGCGAACCACTTCCTCGCAGCGGAGGTGAACCATGAGCCCCAGGCCCCACGCCGGCATCGAGCGCATCACCGCGTACAGCGCCGGCGACATGACGCTGCCGGGCTTCCCGAAGCCGGCGCTCTTGTCCGCCAACGAGTCTCCGCTGGGCCCCAGCGCGAAGGCCGTCGCCGCCGCGCGCGCCGCGCTCGAGTCGTGTCACCTCTACCCGGACGCGGGCACCCGCGCGCTCAATGAGGCCATCGCCCGCGTGCACGGCCTCGACCCCGCGTGGGTGATGTGCGGTACCGGCTCGGAGTCGCTCATCGAGGTGCTGTGCCGCGCGTACGCCGGTCCGGGCCTCGAGGTGCTGATGCCGCAGTTCAGCTTCCCCATGTTCGGCATCTACGCCAACGCGGTGGGCGCCACCGTCATCACCTCGCCATCGCCCGACTTCACCGCCGACGTCGACGCGCTGGCGGCGAAGGTGACGGACAAGACGCGCCTCGTCTTCCTCGCCAACCCCAACAACCCCACCGGCACCTGGGTGGACCAACAGGCCGTCACTCGCCTCGTCGAGAAGGTGCCGGAGCACGCGCTGCTGGTGTTGGACAGCGCCTACGCCGAGTACCTGGTGGACGAGCCGCGCTACGACGCGGGCCTCCATTTCGTCACCGAGCGGCCCGGGCGCGTGGTGGTGTTGCGCACCTTCTCGAAGCTGTACGCGCTCGCCGGGCTGCGCGTCGGCTGGCTGCACGGCGACCCGCGCACCATCGGCTTCCTCCTGCGCGCCCGCTTCATCTTCCCGGTGACGGCGCCGTCGCAGGCCGCGGCCGTCGCGGCGCTGGACGACGTGGCGCACGTGCGCGCGTCGGTGGCCCACAACGCGAAGTGGCTGCCGTGGCTCACCGCCGAGTTGCGAGCGCAGGGCCACGAGGTGTTGCCGTCGGGCGGCAACTTCGTGCTGGCCCGCTTCCCCGGCCGCTGGCAGGCGGCGGACGCGGCGCTCAAGGCGAAGGGCGTCATCGCGCGCCCGATTCCGCCGCTGGAAGGCCTGCGCATCTCCGTCGGGCTCGAGGCGGACAACCGCGCCGTCGTCGAGGCGCTCGCCGGGCTGTCCTGAGTCGCTGGCGGAGGGTCGGTCGCGCGCACGCTGAGCCGGGGCCGTCGCGACGTCCACTGGCGCGGTCCGCTCCGGTCCTCTGTCGAGGAGGAAACCACGCGTGAGTCACCGAGTCGTCGAGCCTGGTGTCGTCGAGGTCATCTCCGAGTCTGGAGAGGAGATGCGGCCGCAGCGGCAGGCGGCGCTTCGCGCCGTGCTGGACGAGCAGCTTAAGGCAGGCCCCGTGGTGCTCGCCTTCTGCGTGTGGAAGGTGGTGGTGGTGGACCCCAGCGTGCCGGCGTACTGGCTTCAGGTGACGAGGCGCCTCGCCCCGCGGTTGTGCGGGCTGGCCATCGCCTCGCCGTCCATGGGGGTGCGGGCCGCGGCGCGCGGCTTCTCGGTGGCCACCGTGCTGCGGCAGGTGGAGTTGGACGTGCGGGCCTTCGCCCGCGAGGACGAGGCCCTGGACTGGGCGAAGGCCCGGCGCCGCGCGCAGGCCGGCCGCTGACGGCACGCCGGGCTGCCCTTCCGAGGGAGACCGGGGTAAGTGCGGCGGGCCGCATGAGCCGTGCCCCCGTTCTCTCTCTCGCCGCGCTGCCGATGGGTCGGAGCGCGCGCATCACCGCCCTGGCGCTCCCCGAGCGCGAGGCGAGCTGGCTTCGCGCGGTGGGGCTGGGCGAAGGCGTCGAGCTGACGCTGCTGCGCGGCGCGCCCTTCGGTGGGCCGCTGCACCTGCGGACCTCCGGCGGGGCCGAGCTGGCCGTCGACCGCGCGCTGGCCGGGCACGTCGAAGTGGAGGAGGGCGGGCCCGCGTGAGCGCCGCCGAGGCCACCGTCGTCGCGCTCGTCGGCCGACCCAACGCGGGCAAGTCGTCGCTCTACAACCTGCTCACCGGCGGGCACGCGAGGGTGGGCAACTTCCCCGGCATCACCGTCGACGTGCTGGAGGCCGAGGTGTCGCTGGGCACCGGCGAGCGGCTGCGCTTCGTCGACTTGCCGGGCGTGTACACCCTCGAAGGCCAGCCGGACCCGGAGAGCGACGAGGGCCACGCGCGCCGGTACCTCGAGCGCCTCGAGGCCGAGAAGACGCCGCACCTCGTCGCGCAGGTGCTGGACGCGACGCACCTCGCGCTGGGCCTCACGCTGACGCTGGAGCTCCGGCGCCGCGGCGTGCCGCTCGCGGTGGTGGTGACGCAGCACGACGTGCTGGAGAAGCAGGGCTCGACGGTGGACGCGGCCGCGCTGTCAGCGGCGCTGGGCGTGCCCGTCCTCACCACCAGCGCGCGGAAGAAGGGCGTCGCGCCCCAGGTGCTGCAGTTTCTCGGCGACGCGGTGCGCGAGGCGAAGGTGCCGCCGAGCGACCCGCTGGACGCCGAGGCCGTGGCGAAGGAGGTGCTGCGGCCCGGCGCCGACGCGGCCGAGGCGCAGGCCCGCGTGCGGAGGCGCACCGAGCGGCTCGACGCGCTGCTCCTGCACCCGGTGCTGGGGCCGTTCCTCTTCCTCTCGGTGATGGTGCTGCTCTTCGCGTCCGTCTACCTCGTCGCGGAGCCGGTGACGTGGGCCATTGACGCGGTGAACGGGGCCCTGGGCGCGCGCATCGAGGCGGCGCTGGGGCGGGGGCTCGTCACGTCGCTGCTGGTGGACGGCGTGCTGGGCGGCGCGGGCACGGTGCTGACGTTCCTTCCGCAAATCGTCGTCCTCACCCTGGTGATGGAGCTCATCGAGGCGTCGGGCTACCTGGCGCGCGGCAGCTTCCTCGTCGACCGGCTCCTGCACGTGGCGGGGCTGGGCGGGCGCAGCTTCGTGCCGCTGCTCACGGCGCACGCGTGCGCCGTGCCGGCCATCACCTCGGCGCGCATCATCCGCGACCCGGGGCAGCGGCTGCGCACCATCCTCGTGCTGCCGCTCATGACGTGCAGCGCGCGCATTCCCACCTACGGGCTGCTCATCGCCGCCTTCTTCTCGCAGCAGAGCGCGCTCGTGCGCGGGGCGCTCTTCGTGGCGCTGTACTGCGCGGGCGTCGCGTCGGGCCTGGTGGCGTCGCTGGTGCTGGGGCGCACGGTGAAGCGCACGGCGGCCGCGCTGCCGCTGGTGCTGGAGCTGCCGCCGTACCGAAGGCCGCAGGCGCGGGTGATGGCGCGGCTCGGCTGGCGCGCGGCGACGCGCTTCGTGAAGGACGTGGGCAGCGTCATCCTCGTGGCTGCCGTCATCCTGTGGGCGCTCCTCACGGTGCCGGGGCCGGGCCACGCGAAGGTGGTGGCCGACGCGCCGCCGGGGACGTCGGAGCGTGTGGTGGCGATGCAGGACTCGGTGGCGGCCTTCGTGGGCCGCGCGCTCGAGCCCGTGACGAAGCCCGCGGGCTTCGACTGGCGCATCAACATCGGCCTCATCGGCAGCTTCGGCGCGCGCGAGCTCATGGTGGGCACGCTGGGCGTCATCTTCGGCATCGAGGGCGACGACGAGGACCCGACGCCGCTGGCCGAGAAGCTGCGCGAGGCGAAGACGCCCGCGGGCACCCGCGCCTACGGCGTGCCGACGGCGCTGGCGCTGATGGCCTTCTTCGTCATCGCCTGCCAGTGCATGAGCACGGTGGCGGCGGTGCGGCGCGAGACGAAGTCGTGGAAGTGGGCCGGCTTCCTGGTGGCGTACACCTACGGCGCCGCGTACGTGCTGGCGGTGCTGGTGTACCAGGGCGCCTCGCGGCTCGTGGGCTGAAGCCGGCGGGTTTTCCCTCGCCCGGCGGACCTCGGTAGACTGGGAGCTCCCGGGCCGCTGGAGGGCTGCACCATGATGCACCGACGCCCCACGCCGCGCGCGTGGCTGTGGCTGCTCCCGCTTCTGTGGATGGCGTGCAGCGGCGGCTGCGGCGGCTGCAGCTGTCTCCAACCCATCCCCGGCGGGTACGACGGGAAGAAGATGGACAACGCCGTCGTCGCCCGCGTCACGCAGGGCGGCTTCGACTTCGTGAGCGCGAACTACGCGCAGCTCCTGATGCAGGCGGGACTGGCGAATCCGCTCGCGGTGCCGGTGCCGTGCTCGGCGGTCAGCTTCGGCTCCGACGGCCACCTGTGCGACCAGAATCGCAACAACGCCTGCGACCCGGGCGAGGCCTGCACCGTCACCGTCAACATCCTCGACCTGAACCTCGACCCGGCGGACCCGACCGCGCCGGACCAGGGCATCCTCACCGCGTCGGCGCGGCTCACCATCAACACCGGCGACATGTGGATGCGCACCTGCGCGGCCGAGCTGTTCGGCGCGTGCCTGTGCCGCCTCACCTGCGCCGCCAACTTCGCGTCCACGCGCAGCGGCCGGCAGTACGACGAATTGACCGCCGAGGTGCGCTTCACCATCGACGCGCGCTACGGGCGGCTGCTGGCCTTCGACGTCGCGCAGCTCGGCGGCATCAACTCGCTCGAAGGCGGCGACCTCGACGTGCGCACCTCGGGCGTGTGCAGCGCGCTCGCGTGCAGCGTGCTGGACATCGGCTTCATCAAGAACTTCGTGCTCGACCAATTCGTCAAGCCCGCGCTGCTCGACCAGGTGCGCAGCGCGGTGGACGACGCGCGCTGCCGGCCGTGCGGCAACGCCGGCGACCCCGCGTGCCCCGCGCCGTCGACGTGCCAGTCGGGCCAGTGCCGCGACTCCATGGGCTGCGTGCCCACCACGCTGGGCACCGAGGGGCGCATCGACCTCTCGGCGGTGGACCTGGGCGGGCTGCCGCTGTCGGGCGGCCTCGACGTGTACGCGGTGGCGGGCGGCGCCGTGTCGTCGAAGGCGAACGGGCACCTCACCGCGGGCGTGCTGGGCGGCGGCGAGCCGTACGCCGGCACCACCACCGGCGCCGACGGCGGCACGGTGGCCTTCCGCGGGCCGGTGCCGTGCGTGCCGCCCGTCGCCGAGCCGCCGGACCAGAGCGCGCCGGACCCGGACTGGGCGTCCATCGACGCGGGCTACCACGTGGGCATCGCCGTCAGCAGCCGCTACCTCAAGCAGGTGACGTGGGCCGCGCACCAGGCCGGCGCGATGTGCATCGACCTGTCCACCGCGCAGGTGGGGCTGCTCACCACCGGCCTCTTCGAGGCCTTCCTGCCGTCGCTGGGCAGGTTGGCCACCGTCGACGGGAAGGACGCGCCGATGCTCATCGCGCTGCGGCCCTCCGAGCCGCCGCGGCTGTCGGTGGGCAAGGGCACCTTCGACCCGGCGACGAAGCTGCCCGTCGATCCGTTGCTGCGCCTCGAGTGGACGGACCTGCACATCGACGTCTACGCGATGCTGGAGGAGCGCTACTTCCGCCTCTTCTCACTCACCACCGACGTCAACCTGCCGCTGTCGCTCATCTTCGAGGGCTGCGACCAGGTGACGCCGGCCCTCGGCGACATCAAGCAGCTGCTCACCAACGTGCGCGCGGCGGACAGCGAGGTGCTGGCCGAGGACCCGCAGGTGCTGGCGGACCTGATTCCGTCACTCCTGACGCTGGCGGAGTCGTCGCTGGCCGGCGGGCTGGGCGCGCAGACGCTGCCCAACCTCGGCGGCTTCCGGCTGAAGGTGAACGAGGCGACGGGCTTCACGCCCATCACCGGCACGGCGACCTACGAGCACCTCGGGCTGTTCGCGGAACTGGTGTTGGGCAGCTGCCCGGTGAACCGGCCGCAGGCGCGCGCGATGCTGAAGCGTCTCGAGACGCCGCCGGCGCAAGCGTTGGTGGCGACCGGGCACGGCGTGCCGTGGCCCACCGCGGTGCTGGACGTGGCGGCGGTGGACGCGAGCAGCGCGATGGAGTGGGCCTTCCGCGTGGACGACGGGCTGTGGAGCACCTTCCGCCCGGCGCAGGGCGAATTGCGCGTCACGCACCCGGCGCTGTTGCTGCAGGGCGTGCACCGGGTGGAGGTGCGCACGCGCCCGGTGGCCGAGCCGCATGCGGTGTCGGCCGCGGTGCCGGTGGAGGTGACGGTGGACTTTCAGCCGCCCACGCTTTTCCTGCGTGAGGACGTCGCGGCCGGGACGGTGACGCCCGTCGCGCGCGACCTCGTGACGCCGAACGAGAAGCTGCGGTGGCTGGTGCAGCTGGGCAACGGCCCGCGCGCGGCGCTCGACCCGTCGAAGCCGCTGTCGTTGTCGGCCATCGAGGCCGCGGGCGGCGCCACCGTCTTCGTGCAGGACGAGGCGGGCCACGTCGCCGAGGCCAGCTACCGGATGCCGACGACGAGCGACCACCCGGACACGCCGGACCCGACGGGCGGCGCGCGCCGCTTCGGCTGCAGCGCCGTGGGCGGGCTCGAGCTGTTGGCGCTCGCGGCGTGGCTGCGGCTCCGGGCGAGGCGCTGAGGACGCGGAGGGCGAGGCGTCCTCGCAGCCGGGTGTGGACCTGCGCGCCTGACGCGCGCCGCGGGCCTACAGGTACCGCACCGGCTCGCCCACCTCGGGCTTCTTCAGCTCGGCCAGCACGTTCGCCGGCAGCTTCGCCTTGAGCGCGTCCACCATCGCCTGGCTGCCGGCGTAGTCGTGGTGCTCGGCGTCGAGCAGCGGCTGGATGAGGCTGCGCGGGATGTCGGGCAGGTTGTAGCGGGCCAGGAATTGCCCGTAG
Organism: Myxococcota bacterium; assembly: GCA_040755835.1. GTDB lineage: Bacteria > Myxococcota > Myxococcia > Myxococcales > Myxococcaceae > JADLDB01. Next base: position 23,669 of record JBFMAB010000024.1, on the reverse strand, counting down.
ACCTCGTCGTCGCGCCAGCCGTCGTCGATGTCCAGCGACTGCGCGAAGCCGATGACGGCCATCAGCTTGCGGTCCACCGGCTCCATCTTCTGCTCGCCCGACGACTGGAGCCAGCGGTTGAGCTCGTACACGCAGGTGGCGCGCAGCGCCTCCTCGGACATGTGCGCGTACCGCGCGTTCACCGTCATCCGGTACTCCGGCTGCCCGTCCTCGCCCTTCGCCTTCTCGAACTTCACCACGTCGGCCTCGCCGGCCTGCGGCTCGAACCAGCCGCCGGCCACCACGCGCGAGTGCTCGTTCACCCGCTTCAACACGCCGTTGAACTCACTCACCGTGTTCAGCACCTGCGCCGCGATCAGCACCTTGGTGCCGTCCAGCCGGTCCGACGGGCGGTCCTGCTTCACCGGACGGAACTCGCGGCGCGTGTCCTCGGCCACCGAGAACGTCGACACGTTGAAGTGCTTGTCGAGGTAGTCGGCCTGGCCGTCGTTGTCGCGGTCCAGCACCTTCTCGCGCGTCAGCGTGCTGATGGGCGTGACGAAGTTGTTCCGGTCCCAGTGGCCGTCGACGCGGTCGAGGTAGGGGGTGATGGTGTCCCAGCCCTTGCGCTGGCTGATGAACTTCGCGAGCGCGTCGACGTCCGTGTCCACCGCCGAGCTGCCGTAGGTGGTCGTGTACTGGAGGTTGGGGAACTTCTCCTTCATCGCGTCGAGCTGCGACTTGCCCACGCAGAGGTTCGAGATGAACAGCTTCCCGTCGCCGCCGTCGGGCAGCGCGGGCGCGCGCTTGATGGAGCTGACCTGGTTTCTGCCCCAGTTGGAGTGGCCGTCGTAGCCGATGATGTGGACCGACGGGTCGCCCAGCTTCTCGAGGAGGTTGGAGCCGCCGCCCAGCCGCGTGCGGATCTCGAACTTCGTCTCGCCGTGCACCGGGTCGTTGAACGTCTTGGTGTAGACGCCGCTGCCCGCGCTCGTCTCCTTCCAGCCGGCGCGCGTCAGGTTCGCCTGGAAGCCCTTCAAGAACTCGTCGCCCACCTGCCAGTCCATCTTCACGGTGGTGTTCCCGTTGGCGAACCACCTGGCGTACGGGGGCGTCAGCGGCGCGAGGTCCTTCATCAGCCCGTCGGACACCTGCTTCGCCTCGCCGCTCCGGGCGGCCGGGGAGTTCGACAGGTGGAAGATGAAGCTCTCCTTGAGGCGTTGGTTGGGCTCGGCCTTCACCATCGAGGCGTAGGCGTTGAGCAGCGTGCCCTTCAAGTCCGGCTCGGTGGTGGCCTCGAGCAGGTGCAGGAGCACCGTGCCCGACGACGCGCGCGCCTGCAGCGCCTGCTTGTCGTCGAAGCCGGGCGGGGTGGTGGTGGACAGCGTGGGCCCCAGCTGCTCGAAGGCCTTGCGGCGCAGCTCCTTCGGCAGCCCCAGGAAGAGGTTCTCTCGCGCGTTGTCGATGAGCTCGCCGGCGCGGTACAGCGCCTCGCCCTTCTCGGCCGGCGTGCGCGGCGCGGCGCCGTTGGAGTGGACGGTGAAGCTGCCGTCGGCGGCGAGGTACACCGGCCGCTGCGAAGGCGTCGGGTCCAGGTTCACCACCTGGCCGGGCGACGGCGGCGGCGTCTTCTCGAGGAGCGGCTTGAGGACGTCGGCGGCGCCCGCCGCGAAGAGGTCCTGGTACAGCGTGAGCGCCTCGCGGAGCTGCGCCTTCTCGTAGCTGGTGATTTTTCCGTCGGCCTTCGCCTTGTCGACGAGCGTCTGCGCCTCGGCGCGGGTGATGGTGCGGTCGGCGGCGGCGGTCTGCGCCAGCTTGCGAATGGACGGCATGTGGAGGCTCCCCTCGTGCGTCGGTGTGAAGGCAGAAGGCATACCCCAGCGCGGGCCTGCTGCCCAAGCCGGGGGCCGTCGGTTTTCGGCGCCGGTGCCCGGCAGTTCTTCTTCCCCCCGGCAGCGCCAGCCTCAGGCGACGTGGCGGCCCGCGAGCGCCGCGCTCACCGCAGCCAGCAGCTCCGCGGGCGAAAACGGCTTGGTGAGGAAAGGCGCGCGGTCGCGCTCGGCGGCCGGCCAGTTCGCGTCCAGCGGGTAGCCGGTGATGAAGAGGACCCGCTGGCCACGTCGCCACAGCTCGAGCGTCTCGTCGGTCGAGCGCCCATCGCTGAGGACCGCGTCGCTCACCACCAGGTCGAAGCTGGCCCTCTCGCGGACCTGCCGCGACTCGGCGAGGGTGGCAGCGCTCGTCACCTCGTGTCCGGCGTCGCGGAGGACGCGCGTCACCACCCGGCGGACCTGCGGGTCGTCCTCCACCACGAGGATGCGCTGGCCGGTGGTCGGCGTCGTCGCGCCGGCGCCGGCGGCTTCGGGGCGCGGCGGAGCGACGCGCGGCAGCAGCACGCGGAAGCGCGCGCCGTGGCCCTCTTGGGACTCGACGTCGATGGTGCCGCCGTGCTGGCGCACGATGCCTTCGGCGACCGACAGCCCGAGGCCGGAGCCCTTGCCCGGCCCCTTGGTGGTGAAGAACGGCTCGAAGACGCGTGGCAGCGCCGCCGCGGAGATGCCCACGCCGGTGTCGGCGCACACGAGCTCGACCCACTCGCCATCAGGCCGTGTCACCACGCGCGTCTGGACGGTGAACACGCCGCCCTCCGGCATCGCGTCGCGCGCGTTGAGGCCGAGGTTGATGAGGACCTGGTGCAGCTGCGTGACGTCGGCGTCCACGAAGGCGCCGGGGGCGCCGGGCCTCCAGTCGAGCCGCACGTTTTCGGGGCTGGTGGACCGCAACAGGCGCAGCGCCGCGGCGATGGCCTCGTCGAGCGCGATGCGGCGCTTCGTGAGCACCTGTCGCCGGCCGAACGCGAGCAGCGAGCGCGTGAGGTCCGCGCAGCGCTCGATGGCATCGCGAACGATGCCGACGTCCTCCTGGTGCCTGGCGTCGACGCCGCGCTCGAGCTGCTCGACAGCCCACATCGCGGGCGTCAGCAGGTTGTTGAAGTCGTGGGCGATGCCGCCGGTCAGCCGGCCGATGGCCTCGCTCTTCTGCGCCTGGGCCAGCTGCGCCTTGCTGGCCTCGAGCTCGGCCACCTTCTCGGCCAGTCGCGCCGTCGCCTGCGCGCGGACGAGCGTCGAGCCGAGGAGCTGGGCGAACACCTGCGTGGGCTCGACGTCACGTTCGTCCACGTCGTCCGACAGGAGGAAGAGGAGCCCGATGGGCGCGTCGCTGCCGGCGAAGATGCGGGTGCCGACGAGCCGGCGGATGCCGAAGACGCGGCTGATGGGGCCGGCGAGCCAGCGGGCGCGCTGCGGAAAGATGTCGTGGAGCACCTCGCGCGTGTCGGCGAGGAAGGCCTGGTCGGAGGCCAGCACGCGGCGGAAGAAGGGTGCGTCCTCGAGCGCCACGCGGAAGGTCGACTGGTGGACGCCGACGCGCCGCTCGACGGCGCGCACCACGCGGGGGCTGAACGAGCTGGTCACCTGGCGGGCGAACGGCCCGTCCAGCTCGTAGAGGCTGACGTAGAAGCCGACGTCCTGCAGCGCGTCGGCCACCGCGCGGTACAGCTCGGCCGAGGAGTTGGTGCGCGAGGCCGCGAGCGCGGCGCGATTCAGCGCGGCGGCGATGTCCGGCCGGCCCGGCCGCTTCCGTGCCCCCCGGCCCCGGAGCGAGCGGCTGGAGGTGGTGGTGGGCCACTGGGGCGTGCGCGCTGGCAGCGTCGGTCCACCGGCGTCGACGCGGCGCGGCTCGGAGCACAGCCAGGTCCCGAGCGCCCTCACCGCGGCGTCGGCCGCGCGAAACACCGGCACGCCGCCGGCCTCGAGCGCGCGCACGAGCGGCTCGTAGTGCGCGCCCGCGTCGATGACGGCGACGACGGGCTTCCTCGTCTCGCGGAAGAGGCCGGGCAGGGTGTTCGCCAGGCTCTCGGGGAAGGCGAGCGTCTCCCGCGCGTCGGGTGCGTGCGCGAGCGTCGAGAGCGCCGGCGACATCGGCACCACGCCCAGCACCAGCGCGTCGACGCCGTCGTCGGCGAGGACGGCGCGGGCGATGTCGAGGTGCACCGCGTCGGGCGCCACCGGCGTCACGTCGAGCGGGTTCTTCACGTCGACCAGCTCGTCCACCCTGCAGCGGTGCAGCGCGGCGCGAATCGCGTCCTTCGTCGTCGCGGAGAGCGTCGCGAGCGACAGCGCGTACGTCTCGCCGCGGAGGTTGTCCGCCATGCCCACGACTTCGAAGCCGGCGTTGCTCATCAACATCACGCGGCGGCCGCGCACCTCGCGCCCGGCCAACGCGCACGCCACGCGCGCCAGGCCCTCGAACTCCGCGAAGGACTCCGCCACCAACACGCCGGCCGCGCGCGCGAGGTGCCAGCACACCCGCGCGTCGCCGGCGATGGAAGCGGTGTGCCCCGCCGCCGTGCCCGCGCCTTCGGGCGAGCGCCCCGCCTGGTAGAGGATGACGCGCTTGCCGTTGGCCCGAGCGCGTCGCGCCGCGTCGAGGAAGCGCCGCCCGTCGCCCGGTTGGAAGCCTTCGACGTAGACCGCGACCACCTGCACGCCGTCGTCCTGCGCGACGTAGTCGACGACCTCTCCGATGGTGAGGTCCATCTGGTTGCCGGTGCTCACCAGGTAGCGCGGTGCAAGCTGCGTGAGGTGGCTCGCCCGCGTGATGGTGAACGCGCCCGACTGGCTGATGAAGGCGAGGTTCCTCACCGGACCGGCCGCGCGCGGCAGCTTGTGCTCGGGGATGAAGGTGGTGTCGTAGCCACCGGGCGCCGACACCACGCCCATCGAGTTGGGCCCGAGGACGAGCGGTCCCTGGCCCGGCGTCTTCCGCGCCTCTGCCAGCATCGCCTCGAGCTTCCGCTGCGTCGCCGCGCCGCCTTCCTTCTCCGCCATGCCGCCGGGGATGACGATGAGCCCCTGCGCCTTGTCGTGCTGGATGAAGCCCGCGAGCAGCTCCGGCACCGCGCCGGCCGCGACGGCCAGCACCGCGAGGTCCGCGCGCTCGGGCAGCACGTCCGGCGAGGGGTAGCAGCGCACGCCGTCCACCTCCGTCTCGCCGGGCTTCAGCACCGAGAGGCGCTCCACCGGGAAGCCGTCGCGCAGCAGGTTCCTCAGGATGACGCGGCCCATGTTGACGCCCTTGCCCGAGACGCCCGCGACACAGACGGTGCGCGGCTTGAAGAAGGCGTTTAGCTTCGCGAGCGGGCGCGCCGGAGGACCGGGCGGAACTTCGGAGACGCGGGCGAGCGCGTCCACGGCGACGAGCTGTCCGTCGCGCGAGAGCATCAGCGGGTTCACCTCGAACTCCTCGAGACGCAGACCGTCGGCGTCCTGCGCCAGCGTGGAGAGCAGCGCGAGCAGCGTGCGCCACGTCGCGTCCGTCACCGCCGCGGTGCTGCCGCGCAGCTGCCCCGCGAGGTCGCGGTAGACGAGCGTCTTCTTCAGTTCGACGAGCGCCCCCTCGACGTCGTCGGGCGCGAAGAGCGCCGTCGCCTCCTCGCGCGGCAGCCGGCTGCCGAACAGCTCGACCTTGAGTCCGCCGAGGCCGATGACGCCGACGTGGCCGAAGTCGCGCGTGTGCCTGAGGCCGAGCAGCACCTCGGCGCCGAGCCGCGTCTTGTCCGAGTCCACCGCCGCCATCACGAGCGAGCCGCGGACGTCGGGCTGCCGGCCGTGCGCCTTCGCCCACGTCGCCGCGACGTCGCGCTCGAAGGTGGCGAGGAAGTCCGGCGTCACCGAGGCGGCTTCGACGAAGCGCACGCCGCCGGCGTCCGACTTGTGGAGGATGTCCGGCGAGACGATTTTCACCACCACGCGGCCAGTGAAGGTGGCGGGGAGGGCCGCGCCGCCGCGCAGCCAGGTGTGCGCCGGCACCGAGACGCCGGCGGCCTGAAGCACCTCGTACAGCTCCGGCTCCAGCAGAACCGGCCGGCCTTCCTTCAAGGCCGAACGGGAGAGCGCTGAGAGTCGGTCGCGGACGGTCGTCACGTGCGAGCTCCTTCACTTCAACAGGACGCAGACGCCGGCTTCGCAACCGAGCGCCTGAAACGCACCTTCACCCGTCACCGTGCGGGCCGTCGACTGGTAAGGACACTCGCTGGCTTTGGGCGATGGGCGGTCCGCTTCCCGGGCGGCTGGCGCCGGCGTCGACAGCGCGTGCACGCGCCCACCCCGGCAGGCGAGCTTCGCTTCGAGCGCCTCGCGGTCGCCCGTGGGCCAGCTCGGGCCCGCGCGCGTGCCGCCGGCGAGCAGCGTCGTGCGCAGCAGCAGCGTGGCGTGGGCTCGCATCGTCGGGCTCTCCCCTCTCCCCAACCCTCTCCGCGATGGGAGCGGGGGACGGGCTTACTTCAGCGTCCCCGGAATCGACGCGTCCAGCGCCAGCACGTCGCGCGAGTGGAACAGCTGCGCCGCCACCTTCGCGCCGTCGGGCCTCACCAGGCGCTCGGCCCACGCCGCCACCACCACGTCGGGCACCTTGTCGGGCCCGAAGTCCAGCCGCGGCACCACGCGCGCCGCGATGGCCTGCGGGACGCCGCGCTTCACCAGGTCGTCCGTCATCGCGCCTGCCGCCACGCCCATGCGGAACGCCGCGAGGTTCGCCTTTACCAGTCGCTCCCCCTTCTTCTCGAAGAGGCCGGCGACGTGCGCCTCGAGCTGTTCGCGCGTCACGGGCAGGTGCGCCGACGCCGCGCCCACCACCACCATGTTCTGCGCCTTCATCGCGCCGGCCTTGAGCGCCAGCTTCGTCGCGTCCACCGCCACCAGGCGCGGCAGCCGGAAGAGCACCTCGAAGAGCGCGGACGGGTTCGGGTAGCCCGCCATGTTGACGAGCGGCGTCACGTCCGTCACCACCCAGCCGTCGGGGGCGAGCAGCTTCGTGTAGCGAAGGGCCTCGAGCGGCTCGACGGACAGCACCGCCTTCGCCGTGCCCTCGGGGATGATGTCCGAGGCGACCTCGCCGTGGCTCATCCGCACGTACGCGGAGATGGCGCCGCCCCGCTGCGCCATGCCGTGCACCTCGGGCTGCTTGATGTGGAAGCCGGCGTCCACCGCGGCGTTGTCGATGACGTACGCCATCGACAAGACGCCCTGGCCACCGACGCCTGCGAGCACCAGGTCGAAGTTCACGGGTGCACCGCCTTCCGCGCGCGCTCGAGCTCCTTGATGGTCTTCGCGAAGGTGACGCACGCCCGCCGCGCGATGATGACGGACAGGCCTTCGTAGGCCAATTCCTCCCGGATGACGGCGACGTTCTCCTTCTGCTTCTGTGGCACCGGGGTGATGACGCGGATGTGCTCGCGCTTCACGCCGAGGCCCGCGACCAGGTTCACCACCTGCTCGTCCGTCGCCATCGTGGGCTGGCCGCCGGTCATCGCGACGATGCTGTTGTCGAGGATGAAGACCTTGATGTTGATGTCGGCGTGCGCCGCGTCCAGCAGCGGCTGCATGCCCGAGTGCGTGAAGGTGCCGTCGCCGATGACGCACATCGACGGCTTGATGCCCGCGTGCGCCGCGCCGATGGCCATGCCGATGGACGAGCCCATGCACAGGCACGAGTGAATCGCCTGGTGCGGCGGCAGGTAGCCGAGCGCGTAGCAGCCGATGTCGCCCATCACGCGCGTCCCGGGGCCGAGCTCCGCCATCACCTCCTTGAGCGCGGAATACGCGTCGCCGTGCGGGCAGGCGTCGCACAGCCGCGGCGGCCGGGGCACCAGCACCTGGTCGAGGCCGGCGAGCTGCAGCGACGGCGCCGCGGGGATGCCGAAGGTCGTCTTGAGCACGTCGGGCGACAGCTCGCCCCAGCGCGGCAGCGCGCCGGTGAGGCGACCGTGCAGAGGCTTCTCCCGGAAGAGGCCCAGCGCGCTGACGTACTTCTCGATGAACGGGTAGCCCTCCTCGACGAAGGTGAGCTCGGAGGAGGCGTCGATGAGCGACCGCATCTTCTTCACCGGAATCGGGTACGCGCCGATGCGCAGCAGGTTGTATTCGGCCAGCTTCGGGCCCAGCGCCTCGGCGAGGTAGTTGAAGCCCAGGCCGCTGACGACGATGCCCGGCTTGCCCTGGCCCGCGAGGGTGAGGGTGTTGGCGACGTGGCCTTCGCTCCACTCGCGAAGCGCGGCCTGCTTGTCGAGCAGCTTCGCGTACGCCTTCCGCGCGTTGACGGGGATGAGCGTGTAGAGCGCCGGATCCGGGCAGTACTTCGTCTCGTTCTGCGGCCGGCGGTCGCCCAGGGACACCTTCGCGCGGCTGTGCGCGAGGCGGGTGACGAGGCGGAGCAGCACCGGCACGCCGAGCCTTTCGGACAGCTCGAAGGCGTCGCGCGTGAAGTCGTAGCACTCCTGCTGGTTCGACGGCTCGAGGCACGGCACCTGCGCGAAGTCGGCGAAGTAGCGCGAGTCCTGCTCGTTCTGGCTCGAGTGCATCGACGGGTCGTCCGCCACCGCCACCACGAGGCCGCCGTGCGCGCCGGCGACCGCGACGTTCATGAAGGGGTCCGCCGCGACGTTGAGGCCGACGTGCTTCATCGACACCAGCGCGCGCTTGCCCGCGTAGGAGACGCCGACGGCTTCTTCGAGGGCAACCTTCTCGTTGGTGGACCACAGGCCGTGGATGGGCAGGTGGTTCGCCTTCGCGTAGCCGTCGATGGTCTCGAAGATTTCGGTCGAAGGCGTGCCGGGGTAGGCGTAGGCGCAGGACAGCCCGGCGTCGATGGCGCCGCGGGCCACCGCTTCATCGCCGAGCAGAATCTCGTGGTGCATGTCGGTACCTCGTTCCCTCGTGAACCAGCCGTCGCGGGGGCAGGCGGTGGCGCCTTCCGTTGCACAGGACGTGCGAGGACGTCCCGCCGATTCAGCGCCGCGGCACGCGCAGGGCCTGCGAAGGGAGGCGACCGGGCGCACAGTTTGCGCGCCCGCCGTCGGACGCTTCGCCGCAGTACTCGGCGGGCTCGCCGCCGTCGGGGCAGATTCGCGAGGTCGACTGTGCGCTCCATGCCTTCACGCGACCACGGGGAGGGTGCCAGCTTCTCGCCCATGGAAACACCGTCAGCGGCCCTCGAGCTCCGCCTGCACCGCCGCGGCCTCCGTCGTGCGCCCGAGGTGATTGAGGCACCGGAGCTTCTGCGTCAGCACGCCGCGCCGCAGCGTCTCGGCGTCCGCCGCGCGGTTGGTGTCGCGCAGCCACACGTCCGCCAGCGCGAGCGAGCCGTGGCAGTCGCCGGCGTCGGCGAGGCGCTCGATGTGCTTCGCCTGCCGCGCGCGCGCCTTCGGGTTGAGGCCCACGAAGGGCGCCTGCACGGCGTTGGTGAATTCGCGGATGCGGCGCTCCAACTCGCCCAGGTTGAAGCCGCCGCGGCGGCGCGGCGCGGGCGGACCGGCGGCGGGCGGGTGCGCGCTCTCGACGTGCGGCGGCGGCGGCGGCGGGCCCTGCGGCGCGATGGGCTCCGGCGGCGGCGTGCCCAGCGACGGCGGTGTCGCCCACTGCTCGTCGGGGTCGCCGTACTCCGCGGGCGGGCCCTCGTCCATCGGCTCGTCCTCCACCGCCGTCTCCGGCGCGGGCTCGTCTTCCTCGGTCAGGCGCGCCACGGAGCTCGTCGCCGACGGCGTCACGTCTTCCGCGCGCATCGCCCACGGCATCGACGTCAGCTTCCCGTCGCGCCACGACACCGCGCGGCCGGCGCGCACCGTCTCGGTAGACGTGGGCGTCTTCACCTCGACGCTGCCCTCCTCGACGGCCACCAGCACGCGGCCCACGTCGCGCGAGACGAGGAAGCGCGTGCCGAGGTCCTTCACCTCCACCTCGCCCGCGCGCACCGTCAGCACGCGGTCCTCGCGGTGCGGCACCACCATCGCCACGCTGCCGCCGGCGACGTCCAGCGTCAGCGCCTTCTCCTCGAGCTTCGCCAGCGTTACCTCGGACGCGCCGGTGAGGCCCGCGCGCGTGCCGTCGGGCAGCTTCATCCACAGGCTGCCGCCCTTCTCGGTGGAGACGACGCTGCCCTCGGCCAGCACCTGCGCCTTCGTGGCCCTGTGCTTCGCGGCCTTCGCCTTCTTCGCGGACGCGACGGTGGCGGTCAGCTTCTTCGCGGGCGTCTTCGGCAGCTCGGGCACCGGCGGCGGCGCGGTGTCGGGGCCGGGCACCGGCTGCTCCGGCGTCGGCGTGGCGATGGGCAAGGGCTCGGGGCCGGGGCGCGTCAGCGCGTACGCGGCGACGATGGCGAGCGCCGCGCCCAGCGTCACCAGCACCAGCCGCGGGCCGAAGAGCGTGGCCCACCAGGAGCGCAGGCCCTTCGCGGCGCGGCGGTCCATTTCATCGGCCAGCTTCACGCCCACGCGGCGCGCGACGGCCTCGGGCATCGGGGGCGGCTCGGGGAGGGCGGCGAGCACGTCGAGCGCGGACGTCACGTCGGCGAAGGCGGCCTGGCAGTCGCTGCACAGCGCGAGGTGCGCGCGCGCGCCGGCGGCGTCGGCGTCGGAGAGCTCGTGGCGCGCGAGGCTCCACAGCGTCTCGTGAGGCACGTGCGTCATCGCGCGCCTCCCTTGAGCTTCGCGACGGCCTGCGTGAAGTCCTGCCGCGCGCGGTTGAGCCGGCTGCGCACGGTGTTCACCGGGCAGTCGACGAGCTCGGCAATCTCCTCGGGCTTCATGCCGAGGAGGTCGTGGTACACGAAGACGGCGGCCTTCTCCTCCGACAGCGTGGACAGCGCGCGCTGCACCAGCGCCGCCGCCTGTTTCACCTGCGCCGCGCGCTCCGGGTCGTGGTGCTCGGTGGCGGGGCGCTCCGGCACCTCGTCGGAGAGCTCCTCGGGCCGGCGCCGCCTGCCGCGCAGGTACATCAGGCCCACGTTGACGCACACGCGGTGGAGGAAGGTGCTGACCTTCGAGTCGCCGCGGTACGACTGCAGGGCCTTCATCAGCTGGAGGTACGCCTCCTGGAGGAGGTCCTCGAGGTCCGGGGAGGGGCCGACGACGCGGTACAACACGCGCCAGGCCTGCTCGCGGGTGCGCTCATAAAGTCGTGTAAAGGCAATGCTTTCGCCGTCGCGGGCCGCCAGCGCGAGGGGGCGCAGCGGGTCGGCCAGCGTGGCGAGCTCGTTCGTCATGAGGCGGTTGCCGAGGGCGAGCGCCGTCATCGCAAACCTTGGTTGCCGCTGGCAAGGTGGGCGATCCGCCTCGGGAAATCAGGGCGTACGTTCGAGGCGCCCTTCACGCCGTGCGTGGAGGTGGGCTGGCGGCTCGCGTCGCGCTTCCACGGGCGGGGGCTCGCGTCGCGTGGATGTCAGTGGGCGTGGTGGCGGGGCTCGCGTGCGCGCCACGCCTCGAGGTGCGGCCGGAGGTGTTGGACGCGCAGTCGATGGAGGCGTCGATGGCGGTGGCGCAGGCGGCGCAGGTGCAGTGCCGGAGCGCGGTGGCGCCGCCGGGAGACGACGTGCGCGAGCCGTATGCGTTGGTGTGCACCTCGGAGCGGCTGTTGCCGCCCGGGGAGGACGGCGTGGCATTCGCCGAGCCGCACCACACGAGCGAGCTCATGCGGGCGCTCTATTTCCGCCAGCGGAACGTGACCACGTGCTCGTTCGCCGTGCCGGTCACCTGCGCTTCCCACCACGCGAGCCGCATGCGCTCGATGGCCGGCTCCAGCGCGCCCACCGTGAACTGCGCCGGCACGCCCACCGGATCGTCGTGCCTGAAGCTGGCCCGGTCACCGAGCAGCTCCAGCACCTCCACCTTCGTGTCCGTCCGCCCGAGCCGCGCGTACGACTCCAGCCGCGAGAAGAACGCCCGCGGCGGCAGCACCGGCAGCATCTCAGTGAAGAGGGGCCCCAGCGGCGTCCTGAACCACCCGCGCGAGCACGCCCGCCCCAGCTCCCGGTACGCCGCGTCCTCGTCCAACTCGGGGAACGCGAACCGCCGGCCCACCGCCAGCGCCGCCTTCCACACCGACGACGGGTAGTAGAGTTCCGGCCGGCTCGCCACGTACCCCGCCTCCTCCAGCGCCTCCGCGAACGCGCCGCTCGGCTCGAGGCTCCAGTCGAAGACCGCCTCGAACATCGCGTGGTAGGTGCGGCCAGGCCGGTCCGGAGGCGTCACCGAACCAGTGTGACAGGTTCAATTGATCGCGATCAATTTCAGTCCACGAAGAAGTCGGGCGTCGGCTCGACGTTCGGATCCACGCGGTACGGCGTGAACTCCGTGACGCCCGCCTCCCGCAGCACGTCCTCGTCCACCCAGAAGCGGCCCGAGTGCGTCACGTCCTTCGTGAGAATCGCGTGCGCCGCGTCGGCCATGATGTCCGGCTTGCGGCTCGCCTTCATCAGGTCCTCGCCGCCCAGCATGTTCACCGCCGCCGTCGCGATGGTCGTCTTCGGCCACAGCGCGTTCACCGCCACCCGGCCCTCGAACTCCGCCGCCAGCCCCAGCACGCACAGGCTCATCCCGTACTTCGCCATCGAGTACGCCACGTGCGGGCCGAACCAGCGCGGGCTGAGGTTCAGCGGCGGCGACAGGGTGAGGATGTGCGCGTGCTTCGACTGGAGCAGGTGCGGCAGGCACGCCTGGCTCACCAGGAACGTCCCGCGCGCGTTCACCTGGTGCATCAGGTCGAACTTCCGCATCGGCGTCTGAAGCGCGCCGGTGAGGCTGATGGCGCTCGCGTTGTTCACGCACACGTCCAGCCCGCCGAAGCGCTCCACCGTCTGCTTCACCGCTTCCCGCACCTGCTCTTCGCTGCGGATGTCGCACACCAGCGGCAGCGCCTTCCCGCCCGCGTCCTCGACGGCCTTCGCCGCGGTGTAGATGGTGCCTTCCAGCTTCGGGTGCGGCTCCGCCGTCTTCGCGGCGATGGCCACGTTCGCCCCGTCGCGCGCCGCCCGCAGCGCGATGGCCAGCCCGATACCCCGGCTCGCGCCGGTGATGAACAACGTGCGGTTCTTCAGGGTGCTCATGTGTGTCCCCATACCTCCCGGCCCCTCGCGGCGCCACGCTCGTCCGTCTGGTACCGTTGAGGGGCCGCCAGGCCGCCATGCGTCACCTGCTCCTCCTCCCCTGCGCCGTCGCCCTGGGCTGCTCCGCGCCCGCGCCGCTGCCCGTGCTGACCGAGGTCGCGCCCGGCCAGGTCGACGCGGTGCTGGGCGGCCCTGTCGAACTGCGCGGCGCGCACCTGCGGCCGGCGGTGACACTCGACTTCGACCGGCCCGGCGCCAGCTCCGTCCACGCCGACTTCACCGCGTGGCTCGAAGGCGGCGGCGCGCGCGTTGACCTCCTCGACGTCGCGTGGGTGCAGGACGGCGTCGTCTCCGCCAGGGCGCCGGGGGGCCTCGCCGAGGGCCGCTACGACGTGCACCTCGTCGACCCCGCGGGCCACGAGTCTGTCCTCGCCGGGGGCCTCGAGGTGGTCGACTGCTTCGTCACCGCCTGCGTCCTCCCCGACGGCGGCACGCTCGACGCCGGCGCCGTCGACGCCGGCACGCAGACGCCTTGGACCGAGTGCGGCGACTTCACCTTCGCCGACATCGACCTCGACACCTTCGGCCGCCCGGACTCCGGCGCCTTCCTCTGCGGGCCGTACCGCACCTCCGTCGACGGTGACTGCAACGACCGCGACGGCCTCGCGCACCCGGGCGCACCGGAAGTGTGCAACGGCATCGACGACGACTGCGACGGCGACGTGGACGAGGGCGTCTGTGCCACCGACGGCGGGCCGACGTGGGCGCGCGTCTACCAGTCGGGCCCCACCTGGAAGAGCGCCTGGAGCTGGACGCGCGGCGGCCTGTGGGTGGGCGGCGAGGACGACGTGCGCGTCACCACCGACGGAAGAAGCTTCTCTCGCGTCGGCGACAACTGCCCCGGCAACATCGCCGCCGTCTGGGCCGCGCCGTCGGGGCGCGCCTACGTGGGTGGTGGCACCCCGGGCATGGCGCGCATCGCCGGCCATGCGGTTGGCACCAGCGCCTGCGAGGCCGCCACCGGCTTCTCCGACGGCATCGCCGCGCTGGTCGGCTTCTCCGACGGGGACGGCGGCGCGCACCTGTTGGGCCTCCTGCGCAAGGGCGCGCTGGTACGCGGGCGCGACGGCTTCGATGCCAGCGAGTACCCGTCCAACCTCCCGTCCAACTACCGCTTCACCGACGTCCACGGTGTCGCGCCCGGCGTGCTGTACGCGGTGGGCTACGACTCCAGTGGCGCGCGTTCCATCATGAAGGCGTACCGCCTCGGCGCAGATGGAGGCTGGGTGGACGAGCGCGTCGAGCGCCTGGGGCTGCCGCGCGGTGCGCTGCACGGCGTCTGGGTGCTGGACGCCGAGCGCGTCGTGGCCGTGGGCGACCAGGGCGTCGTCATCGAGCGCACGCCCTTCGGTTGGTTCCGCCTTCCCGAGGTGCCCGGCGAAGACCTCACCAGCGTGCGGGCCTTCAGCCTCGGCCGCGTGTACGTGGTGGGCGACCAGGGCGCGGTGCGCCTGTGGAACGGGTACGACTGGCAGCTGCGCTACGACGGCGGCGTGGCGCTGGAGGACATCACCGGCACCGCCGAAGACGACTTGTGGGCCGTCGGCCGCGGTGGGGCGGTGGTGCACTGGCCGGAGCCCCGGTGACGCGCGCCGGCGCCAGAAGACGTCCCGGGCGCCACCTGGGACGACGCCAGGGCCATCGGTGGCGGCGCAGGGCGTGACGCAGGTCAAGCCTCCACGAGCTGGCGGCACCTCGCCGTTGGGCCCTGCCTCGAGCGCGCCGTCACCGCAGCTGCGGGTCCCTCGTCACGTCGTCTTCCCTCGACGCCATCACGTGACGGCTGGAAGGGGATGGACCTCGACGCGGGCCGCTCGTCGTGCGCCGCCCTTTGGAGGCGCAGCGTCCCTCCGTCGCGCTTCGGCGTCACCCCCACCGGACGACGCCCGCGCCGCCGTCTGGCGTCCGTCGCGCAGCCGTCGTAGGACCGTCGCGCACCCATGATTCGCCGTTTCCGTGCGCTCGTCGACTCGCTGACGCCGCGCCAGTCCACCGAAGACGAGACGGACCGCGCGCGGTTTCTCGTGCAGGTGTGGGTGCTCGCCGCGCTGGTATGGCTCGCCTACCTGCCCCTCAACCTCGCCTCGCGCATGTGGGGCCAGCTGGTGCTGTCGGCCGTCTTGCTGGTCGCCTCCGTTGCCATCCTCACGCTGTTGTGTCGCGGAGCGCGGCTGGGGCCGGCGATGCACCTGTCGCTGGGCACGCTGACGCTGGCCTTCGGCGCCTCGGCGCTCATGCAACGGCCCTTCGACGCCAGCAACCTCATCGCGCTCGGGCTGGTGCCGCTCATGGCCAGCTACCTCCTCGGACGCCGCGGCGCGCCGTGGGTGCTCGCGGCCATGGTGTCGGGCGTCGGCAGCTACCTCCTCGGCAGCCAGGGCGTGCTGGTGCCGGTGGATGACCCGAGGCCCACCGCGAGCGCGCTCTTCAACCTCTGCTTCGCGCTGCTGGTGGGCTGGGTGTTCACCCGCCGCTTCGATGAGCTACGCAGCAGCTCCCTCGAGCGGATGCGCGAGGCCGACCGCGCGAAGAACGTCTTCCTCGCCAGCATCGGCCACGAGATTCGCACGCCGATGAATGGCGTGCTGGGCATGGCCGAGGTGATGCTGCAGGAGCCGCTGTCGCCGAAGCAGCGGGAGCAGCTCGAAGTCATCCAGCGCTCGGGGCAGAGCCTCGTCGCGCTCATCAACGACCTCCTCGACGTCACGCGCCTCGAGGCGGGCAAGCTGACCGTCGACGTCGTGCCCTTCGACCTCCACGCGGTGCTGCGCGACGTCGAGGCGCTCACGCGGCCGCTCGCGGACAAGGCGGGCCTGTCCTTCGTCGTCGAGAAGACGCCCGACGTGCCGCGCAGAGTCCTCGGCGACGCCGTGCGCCTCGGGCAGGTGCTCACCAACCTCCTCAACAACGCGGTGAAGTTCACGCCGTCGGGCGAGGTCCGGCTCACCGCGTCGGTGACGGCGCACAAGCTGGTGCTGGAGGTGCGGGACACCGGCGCGGGCATCTCCGAGGCCGACCAGGCGCGGCTCTTCCGCCCCTTCGAGCAGCTCGACGGCGGCGCGCGGCGGCGTCACCCGGGCAGCGGCCTGGGCCTCACCATCTGCCGCCAGTTGGTGACGCTGATGGGCGGCGAGCTGACGCTCGAGTCGGCGGTGGGCCGCGGCACGAAGCTGACGGTGCGCCTGCCGCTGGTGCCGGCGCCGGAGGAGGCCGTCGCGCCGGAAGTGAAGCCGGCCGTCCCTGACGAGCCCGGCGTCGTGCTGGTGGTGGACGACAACGCCATCAACCGCCGCGTGGCCACCGCGCTGGTCGAGAAGGCGGGCTTCACCGCGCTGGCCGCGGCGAGCGGCGCGGAGGCGCTCGCGCTGGCGCGGCAGCGGCCCGTGCGCCTCGTGCTGATGGACTGCCACATGCCGGACATGGACGGCTTCGAGGCGACGCGGCGGTTGCGCGCGCTCGAGGGCCTGGGCGCGCTGCCGGTGGTGGCGGTGACGGCCTCGGCCACGCCCGATGACGTGGAGGCGTGCCGCGGCGCGGGCATCGTGGAGTGCCTGCCCAAGCCGCTGCGCCTCGAGACGTTGGCCGACGTGCTGCGCCGCTACCTGTCGCCGCCCAGGGCACCCTGAGGGCGACTCAGGCGCTCCACGACGCGATGAAGGTGTGGCCCGGAGGCTTCGCGGCGCCGTCCTTCATCTCCGCATGCCTGGCGCCCAGCATTCGGAGGCCTTCCTCGAGCAGCCCCCGGTAGAAGGCGGGAATGCCGCTGACGTCGGACAGGTGCAACTCGGCAGAGGAAGGGGACAGCGCGGTGAATTTCGTCTCGAGGAAGTTGTTGCCGCTGCGCATCGAGGTGTGGAGCCTTTCCAGCGCCCGCCGCACGCCCACCACCTTGAGGACCGCCACCGCGGCGCGGCCGATGAGTGTCTCGCTGTACCCGCGCATCGAGGCGGCGCCGAGTCTGGCCAGCGCCGCGTCCTCGTCGAGGCCCGGGTACAGCAGCGGCAACACCTTGCGCATCGCGCGCACCACCTGGGCCACGGGGTAACCCGGCAGCAGCTTGTCGAGGTGAATGCCTTCGGCCGCGAGCAGCCGGTCCACCTCGGCGGTGCGCCGGTGGCCCAGCCCCTTGATGAAGATGGCCTCGATGACCTGCGCGTACCAGAGCGGTTCTTCCATGGGGGCGGTGAGACGCGGGCTTCAGTCGAGCCCGAGGTGGTCCTTCCAGTAGCGCGAGAGGAAGATGCCGTTCGGGTCGACACGCCTCCGTACCGCATCCCACTTCGCGAAGTCGGGGTAGCGCTTCGTGAGCCGGTTCCGGTTCGCCGCGTCCGGCGTGGGGAGGAACTTGCCCCAGTGCAGCCGGTAGCCCAGCGGCTCCAGCGCGTCCCAGAACTGCGGGAAGAAGTCCTTCACCGGGTCCGCCGCGTTGGTGCCGAACCAGAAGACGTCGACGCGGAAGACGTTCTGCTCGCCCGCCGCCGGCGACAGGAAGAAGGTGCGCTCGGCCTTGCCCGCGTACAGCTCGAACGCGAAGGCGCCCGTCGCGCGGTACATGCCTTCGGGCGTGCCGTCGGCGTTGAACACCTCTTTCAGCTTCGAGATGACCTGCTGCACCTTGCCGTCGCCGGGCGTGAAGGGAAACCACAGCTCGGTGAACCAGGTGGGCATGAGCAGGTCGTCCATCTGGTTGTCCATCGGCAGGCCGAGGAAGCCGCGGTCCTCGAAGTGCTGCGTCGCCGGCGCACCGTCGGCGCCGGTGGTGACGAAGAGGCCCAGCACCGTGTCGATGTGCGCGGGCACCAGCTTGCCCAGCGCGGTGAAGACGGCCTTCAGCACCGGCAGCTTGAGGAGGAAGGCCAGCACCTCGTCGGACGCCGACAGCAACAGCTGCACGAGGAGAATCCACGCCGCGCCCAGCGTGACGGGCGAGTGCCGCTGCCCGGTGACGAGCTGGAGGAGGGCGGTGAGGTACGGCATCGCCTCCTGCGGCGCCTCGGGGAAGGCCGGGTCCTCGGGCGGGACGAGCCAGCGGCGGAGCCACGCGCTCACCTGGTGGAGGTCCACCTGCGGCTGCGCGCGCACCGTCTTCAGCAGCGCCACCGCGCGCTCGGGGTCGTCGATGTTGCCCAGCACCGTGTAGATGACGGACGCCGCCACCTGTGAGGCGACGGGCAGCCGGGCGATTTCGCGGTACGGCTTCAGCGTGCGGTGGGGGTCGAACGGCGCGCGCGTCGCCTGCCACGTCACCAGGCGATCGAAGTTCGCCTGCGGCCACCACATGAGGCGCACGTAGTCGGTGTCGAGGAGGAATTGCTCGAGCGACGGCAGGCCGCTGTCGGGCCGGTTGCCGTAGAAGTCGAAGTCCGGCGACTGGCTGGCGGCGCTGATGGTCTCCTTCCCCACGAGGTCGAAGGTGGGCACCACGCGGAAGGTGACGGTGCTGATGACGCCGCACAGCCCCATCGCGATGCCCGCGGCGCGGAACCAGTCGGGGTCGCCGCCGTCGGGCGTGAGCGCGTGCACGTCTCCCTTCGCGTCGATGACGCGCAGCCCGGCGATGGCCTCGTGCACTGACCACTTCACCGTGCCGCCCGCGGAGCCGGTGGAGAGGAAGCCCGCCACCGTCTGGTGCGAGATGCCGCCGAGGTCTGGCAGCGCCAGCCCGTACTGGTGGTGCAGTTGGTACGTGAGGCTCTTCTCCCAGTCGCCCTCGTGCCACGGCGACGGCTGCAGCACGTCGGACTGCGCGGGCTTCGGCACGATGCGCGCCTGCACCGGCCGCGTCGGCGAGAGGCCCACGTGGCAGCCGGCCTGGACCTCCACCAGCTTCTGGCCGGGGTGCGCCGGGTCGTCCTTCGGCTCGAAGAGGCGCGTGTAGCGGTCCAGCACCACCAGCACCTCGTTGTCCGGCGTCCGTGGTCCGTCGAAGCCGTCGGTGACGATGGCCTTCCACACCGAGTGGGACGAGCCCATCACGCGCAGCTGCTTTCCGCTGGTGGACGCGTGCCGCACCAGCGTGCAGAGCTCGGCCTCGGTGGCGGGGTGGTAGCAGCCGTCGGCCTCGCGGCTCGGGAGCGCTGTCGTGGTGACGTCCATGCTCACGCCACCAAAAGCCCGAAGACCTTCTTGTAGACCCAGGTGGCCAGCTTCGACGGGGACACCAACGTGCCGAGCGGATCGAAGTAGTCGCGGCAGTAGACGACCTTCCCGTCGCGCCCGTGGCAGTCGGTGGACATGGCGTTGATGAAGGTGGGCCCGACGGCGAAGCGCACCTCCATCGAGTAGGTGAGCGTGAAGACGGCGTCGTCGCCCACCACCTCGATGTCACGGAAGACGAAGCGCTTGTACTGCTTGAGCGCCTTGCGCCAGTACGCCTCGAAGGTGACGAGGCCGGTTTCGTCGACGACCGGGTTCACGAAGCGGACTTCGGGCGCGTACAACTCCGGCAACTGCTCCAGCGCGGCCTCGCGCTCGACGGAGACGCGCTCGTAGAAATCCTTGATGCGCATGGGCAGGGAGTCGGCGGGCAGCGCTGCGCGGGCGGGAGGTTTCATGGGGCGGTGCGCCGGTTTGTAGCCCGACTCGGGCGCGGGCGGGAGTCTCGAATCGGTCACTTTGCATGCCTGCGGCCGTCGGGGGGACGGGTTTTTCATCTGCCGGGCGTCGACCGGGCCGCTGTTCGACCCGCGGCTCTTCTTCGTGCCCTTCCTCTTCTGGCCGGGGCTGGGTCTGGGCAGGGCGCGGTGCCGGCTGGTGCCTTTGATGGGCGTGCCTGGTATGGCGTGGCCCGCGGTGGCGAGCGACGCGCGGAGGGACGGCAGGCGAGGCGGGCTGGGGCACATGGCCGCGGCGGCCTTCTTCTTCAGCATCATGAGCCTCTTGGTGCGCGTGGCGGGCGAGCGGCTGCCTCCCTCGATGCTGGTGCTGGCGCGCGCGGGCGTCGCGCTGGTGCTGGCCTTCCTCATGGTGCGGCGCGCGGGGCTGAACCCGTGGGGCAACGCGCGCACGCTGCTGGTGGTGCGCGGGCTGCTCGGCTTCGCGGCCCTGTCCTGCTACTACTACTCGCTGACGCACCTCCCGCTCGCAGAGGCCACTGTCATCCAGTACACCAACCCCGTCTTCACCGGCCTGTTGGCGGCGCTGTTGCTCGAGGAGCGGCTGCGCTCCGTGGAGTTCATCAGCGTGGTCGTGAGTCTGGTGGGCGTGGTGCTGGTGGCGCGGCCGACGTTCCTCTTCGGCGCCGGCGCGGCGCACCTGGACCCGGTGGCGACGGGCTTCGCGCTGGCGGGCGCCGTCTTCAGCGCCTTCGCGTACGTCGCGGTCCGCAAGTCCAGCGGGAAGGACCACCCGCTGGTGGTGGTGCTGTGGTTCCCCCTCATCGCGACGCCGCTGTCGGTGCCGCTGGCGGTGAAGCAGTGGGTGTGGCCGACGCCGCTCGAGTGGGTGTTGCTCGTCGGCATCGGCGTGGCGACGCAGGCGGCGCAGGTCTTCATGACGGAAGGGCTGCACCGCGAGCCCGCCGGGCGCGCCACCGCCATGTCGTACCTGCAGGTGGCCTTCGCGGTGGCGTGGGGCGTGGCGGTGCTGCGCGAGGTGCCCGAGTGGCACACGCTGGCGGGTGCGCTCCTCATCGGCGCCAGCGTGGTGGGGCTCGCGCTGTGGAAGCGGCCGGAGGACGCCGCGGCGGCGCCGACGCACCCGGCCGCGTGAGACTTCGTGTGTCAACCCCTCGTCACCCGTCGGCGAGGAACGTCGTCGTGCGCCGAGCCACAGGGGCGCGTCAGGCGCGCGGCTGCTCGGGCACGCGGTGCAGCTTCAGGCGGTAGCGGTCGACGACTTTCCTCGTCGTCTTCTCCATCGCCTCCTCGAGGCGGCCGAAGGACGTCTTCACCAGCGACGACAGCCGGTGCCTCGTGTCCTTGAGCGGCGCCTTCAAGCCCGCCTTCTGCAGCACGTCGAGGGCCGACAGGCCGAAGACGCGCGTGTACTCGGCGACGAAGCGGCTGGTGCGCACGTCCTCGCCCGAGAGGATGTTCATCGACGCCTCGCGGTGCCGCTGGCTCGACCTCCAGTAGCGGAACACGCCCGCCTGCAGGCCCTTCGAGCCCGCGTCGTGGCCGCGGAACACCTCGTACAGCGCGTCGGTGAAGAGCTCGCGCATGCGGATGAAGTCGTAGCGGCGCCGCTGGTACGTCTCGAGCGCGGCGTCGGACGGGCCCAGCTCGGCCACCACCTCGGCGAGCGACAGCACGTCGTTGAGCGCGTTGGTCATGCCCGACGCTGTCAGCGGGTGCGCGCAGCCGCCCGCGTCGCCCACCAGCGCCACGCCCGACGCCGCGCACGCCTGCGTGGAGATGGAGTGCGTCGCCACCGCCTCGAAGGGCCCTTCGTCCAGCGCGTGCAAGAGCGCCGCGCGCAGCGGCTCGGGCACGAACGGCGCGTACTGCGTCTTCAACAGCTCGAGGTACGCGGCCTTCCCCCTGGCGAGGCCGCTCGGCACGTCGATGCAGAAGCGGATTTTCTTCTCGCCGTACGGGTACGCGAGGATGGGGCCGGGCGCGCCGAGGAAGACGTGGCCGTTCATGCCCCACGGCAACAGGTCGCCTTCCACCGCCACGGCGACGGTGTGCGAGAGCAGCTTGATCTCCGGCTGCAGGCCCAACAGCGGGCGCAGCTTCGACTGCCGGCCGTCGGCCACCACCACCAGGTCGGCCCGGTGCACCGTGCCGTCGGCGCGCTTCACGCCGGCGATGCGCTCGCCGTCGCGCACGAAGTCGACGACGCGCGCGCCGGTGGACACCGACACGTTCGGCCGCTTCGCGACCTCCCGGCGCATGGTCAGCACCATCACCGGGTGGTCGATGCCCAGGCCCGGGCCCGACTCGCGCGCGTACGGCAGCACGATGGCTTCCGCGTTGGCGTCCGGCGTCACCGCGAAGCCGTGCACCGCCACGCCGCCCGCGTCGAACAACGGCTGCTTGAGGCCCAGCGCGTCGAGCGCCCGCACGCCCCTGGGGTGAATGAGCTCGCCGCGGAACTGCGGCGCGGTGGAGGTGGACGCCTCGAGCACCGTCACCTTCGCGCCCTTCTGCGAGAGCGCGGCCGCGGCCGCCATGCCCGTGAACCCACCGCCAACGACGACGACTTCGAACGCCATGCCTGTCCCTCACTCGCGCCGCGAACGAAAGCGCGCGCGCCCGAATAGCCGCGAGGCGCGGCGCGCTTCAACATTCCCACTCGGGAAAAGACTGACATGTGTCATTCGGTGACACGCGTCAGAGCGGAGCGGCGTGCGGCGCGGCGGCGATTCGTGTAGCAGCGGGCTCGCCATGGCCGTCGACCTCGATCATCTGCTGTTGAAGACGAGCCGCACGTTCGCGCTCGCGATTCCCCTGCTGCCCGAGCCGACGCGTCGCGCGGTCGGCGTGGCGTACCTGTTGTTCCGCATCGCCGACACGTTCGAGGACGCGACGACGTGGCCGCGCGCCGCGCGCATCGAGGCGCTCAACGCCTTCTCGAAGCTGGTGCAGCTGCCGAAGGCCGAGCGCGAGGCGCAGGTGGGGGCGTTGGTGGAGAGGTGGCTGGCCGCGCCGCCGGTGGAGCACGACGGCTACCTCGAGCTGTTGCGCGAGACGCCGGGCGTGCTGGCCGAGCTGGACACGATGGCGCCGGGGCTACGCGACATTCTCATCAAGCACACGGTGCGAACGACCGACGGCATGGCGGGCGTGGTGGCGCGCGCGGACGAGCACGGCAACCTGCGGCTCACCAGCGTCCAGGACCTGCAGGACTACTGCTACATCGTCGCGGGCATCGTGGGCGAGCTGCTCACCGAGGTGTTCCTCCACGACACGCCGGCGCTGGCCAGCGAGAAGGCGGCGCTCGAGAAGCACATGGTGGCCTTCGGAGAAGGGCTGCAGCTCGTCAACATCCTGAAGGACGCGGGCGACGACGCGCGCGACGGCCGGGTGTACCTGCCCCCGTCGGTGCCGAAGCAGGACATCTTCGACCTCGCGCGAGCCGACCTCGACGCGGCGAACGAGTACGTGAAGTCGCTGCAGAAGGGTGGGGCGCCGAAGGGCTACCTGGGCTTCACCGGCATCTCGCTGATGCTCGCGTACAGGGCGCTCGACACGCTGGAAGAGAAGGGCCCGGGCGCGAAGGTGTCGCGGCTCGAGGTGGCGCGGCTGATGGGCGTCCTGCAGGGCGAGCTCGCCGCGGGCCGGCCGCTGGACGTGCGGGCGCGCGCGCAGGCCTGACGCTCCGAAGGCGGCGGGGCGTTTCCGCAAGAGGCCACCGGGGGGGGCCTGGACTCCCGCCGGCCGTCCCGTCGTCGGTGTGTGCGGAGCGGGCTTCCGTGAGGCCTCGCGCTCGCCGCACGACTCGCCCCTCGTGCTGCCTTCACGGTCGTCCCGGTCTACGCGGGAGGCGTTTTTCGAGGCGGTCGGCGCGGGTGTGGCGGCGCCGGCTGGGCGCGTCGGCGCTCGGGCGCGCGGAGCCGGTCGGGGCGGGACGTGGAGCGGCTGCTTGACGTGGTGCGCGAGGTGGTGGGCGCCTGCGCGGGCCGGCGGGGAGTGCCCTGATTTCGGTGTTTCGCCCCGGGGTGGCTCTGCAAAGGAGCACCCATGGCGAGAAAGCAGAAGGTCGAGTCGAAGGAGGAGTCGGTGAAGGGTGACGTCCCGGCGGCTGCGAAG
>JBFMAB010000023.1:0-51510 GCA_040755835.1 Myxococcota bacterium | reverse complement strand
ACGGACCTCATGCCGTCTGACCATGGTGTGCATCCCCTCGTTTTGCGCCTACCGCCGCGCGTTGGCCTACTGCTTCGACCGGCCAGAATTTCCGGAACGAGGGCGGCCAGAATTTCCGGAACTCACACGAAGCCGTCACGTGAACCCGGCCGACCTGGATGGGCCGGATCCGGTGGGTTCAACGCCGGCCATGATTTCCGGACATGACCGGCCACCATGTCCGGAACCCACAGTGTGCTGAGCGTGGCGTCGTAACCCGCTAAGACCACGGATGTTCCGAGGGATTACGGTTTCCCGCGGAGAGAAATTGCGGCGGCCGTGCAGGGCTAGTAGCTGCTCCGGCCAGCTGATCGCGTTATGGTCGACCGTGAGGCAACGCCATGCCCAACAAGCTGCCACTCTATTTCACCTACGCTGACGTCATCCCCGGTCGCCGTTTCGCTGCGGGTGTTCGAATGGTGGCGCGTGTCATCGCCGAGCACGATGGCGAGAAGTACTGGCTGAACGGGGTGAACCCCGGTGCGGTCACCGAGTCGGGCTTGGACATCAACTCCGCGGCGCTCAACCTGCGGAACGCGCTGCGTACGATCCTCTTCGGCTTCGGCGCCGAGGCGACCGATTTCGAGGACTTCCGCGCCCAGGTCATACGCTTCTTCGACGAGACCGATCCATTGACGGTTGCGGAGTGGAACGCGACGCGGGAAGCCGTTCGCTCGGGTCAGGTCGACCAGCCCGGCATGGCACGAGTGACGGACGATCCGGCCCAGGTGCACGTCGACGAGATTCAGAACCGGGCGCCGAAGCCCGAGGAGTACGCCGAACAACTGCAGTTCGCGGCCTGACGGGGCAGGCAGATGGGTGGTGGGGGCGTCGTCAAGCTGTCGCTGGTGTGGGCGATGCTGGATCACTGCATAGGGGCGACCAACTACACTCGTCGGGAATCGGCTCATCACTGGCGAGTCACGCGAACCAGCGATGGTCGCCTCTTCCCTCGGCTTCCGCTTGGCCCACACGGCAAACGAACCGACCCTGAAATCGAGAAGGGCCATGTTAGAAAAATGGCCCGGTTCTTCTTGATCGAGGACTGCGCGGAGAACTACTTCGCGGCCAACTGAGGCATCCGCCGGCCGCTCGGGCCAGGACTCGGCGCTCGGGCTCGAGATCGGGGTCGCCCTCGGCCCTCGGCTGCGCCAAGCGCCGGCTCGGCCCGCGGCAGCCGCGCGGCGTCGGCCAGCGAGTCGCGGGCGGCGCGCCATACCTTCCGCGCGACCAGCAGCTCGCCCACCGAGCACGTCGTCGAGCGCGTCGGCGTCCGGGCCCCGCGGCCTGACGCTGGCCGTCTGGTTCTTCAGACCCTGGATGTGGGCCGACTGCACCCATTCGCGCTCGAGGTGCGCCGCTTTTCGCGCCGCGAACCGGTCAGTGACACGCCACCGTCAGCGAGACTCTTCAGGCGCGTGATCTGGCCCTCCAACTTGGCGCGGCGGCGGACCACGGCGGCCTCGTCGCGGAGATCGACCAAGAGGATCTGGGTCATGGTGAGCTGCTCCGGGACGCGCCCGGCGAGGAGGGCTTCGTCGCCTCTCGCTGCATGGTGAGCGCGGCGATCGGATCGACGGCCGCATGCGCGCCCGCGTCGTCGGCTGCCACGCGGGGCCCGGCGTCGACGGAGAACCCCGCGTCCGGGGCCCGGCCCGCGTCGCCTCCGGCGCGCGCGGCGCCCGCCAACACGAGCGCACACCAGGCCCCAGCCTCGCGCTCCGCCGGATGTCGCTCGAGCCGGTCGCCTGCATCGCCCCTCCCGACGACAGCAGTACGGCTACCTCTCTTCCCCGGACGTGAGCCCCTGCCGCTGCGGCTCTGACGCCTTCCGGGCGAGCGGCTCGAAGATGGGCGACGGCACCAGGCTGATCAGCTTCGAGGAGATCGCGTGAACGCGCGGGTACGACACGGTGCGCGCACCGCGCGCGATCGCCCGGCAGAACGTATCCGCCGCGACGTGCGTCTCCGCGCGGAACGGCATCGGCACCCGCCCGACGTTCTTGTCCGTCATCTCGCTCTTCACGAAACCGGGCTCGATGGTGGTCACCTTCACGCCCGTGCCGACGAGATCGACGCGCAGGCTCTGAAGGAAGACCGAGAGGAACGCCTTCGACGCACAGTAGCTGCTGTACGCGCCCGCGCCGAAGTAGCCCGCGGCGGAGGATACGCCGACCACGTGCCCCTTCCCGCGCCTGACCATGCGCGGCAGCACGGCCGTCAACGTCGCGGCCGCGCCGGAGACGTTCACCTTGAGCACTGCCTCGACCTGCTCCCAGGTCGCGAGATCGCCCGGCGTCGCGCCGCCCACGCCGGCGTTGGCGATGACGAGTTCGAGGCCGCCGACCGCCTCGTCGAGCGACTGGATCCGCCGAACGGTCTCCGACTCCTTCGAGACGTCGAGGGCGACGGGCTCGATGTTGCCTTCGCCCTGCTTCGCGAGCTCCTCGAGCAGCGAGGTCCGTCGCGCCGCCGCGTACACCTTCGTCCCGCGCCTGGCCCACCACAGCGCCATCTCCCGGCCGATGCCGGAGGACGCGCCGGTGATGAGGGCGGTCTGGTACGGGGTACCCATGCGGCCGTGGAAGTAGCAGGTTCCCATGCGGAACGCGCGCGAAGCCGCGTCAGCGGGCGAGCGCCGCCCAGGCCTTCGTCCGCCGCGCCTCGCGGGCCTTGGACGCGACCTTGAGGAGCGGGAGATCGCGGACGAAGCGCGTGCGCTCGTCGCCCGCGGACCAGAGGGCGTCGGCGTCGAAGAGGATCTGTCCGGTGGAGTCGAGGAGCCCTGCGAGCGCGAGGTGGGTGCCGGGCTGCGAGGGGTCGGCGCTCCCGAGAGCCACCGCCGCGGCGATGGCGGCGAAGATCTGCTCCTGGGCCTGTGGGGGCCAGTCGTGGCGACGCGCGACCGAGGCGAGGTAGCCGAGGAGCGCCGCGTGGACGTGGAGATCTTCCAACGTGCGGAAGGCCTTGAGCGCGTCGCTGTAGCCGTCGCCAGGCAGGAGGTCCTCGGCACGGACGGCGACATCGCGGAGCTCCACCGAGGCGTGGGGGATCTCCGGGACGAACGGGAGATCCGGCATCGGCTGCAGCGTGACGCCGGGGGCCTTCGGATCGACGCGCACGACGCGCAAGCGATTGCGGCCATCGTCCGAGGCACCTTCGCTGGCGACGACCAGCAAGCGCGTCGCGAAGCGGCCGCCCGAGACGAAGCGCTTCGTGCCGCGGAGTCGGCCGCTCGAGAGGCTCGTCTGGATGGACTTCGGATGCGCTCCGCCGTCCTCCGTCGCGCAGAGCGCGCCGAGGTCGTCCGGGCCGAGCGTTGGGTCCAGCCTCGTCATCGCGGACGCGTAGCCACCGAGGAAGGCGAAGCCGAGGCGGTCGGCGTGGTAGCCGAGCGCGACCGCGCGCTCCGTGGGGTTGGTGAAGGACGCTCGCAGCGAGCGGGTCGCCGCCCAGAACGAGTCGAACGTCGACTGCGGATCAGGGCGCGTGAGGAGGTGGGTCAGCAGCGCGCGCATCGGGTTCTTCCCCGCTCCCCCGCTGGGGGAGCAGGAGGCCGATTCTTCACTCCTCGGCCGGCAGCGACTCCATGTACTCCGGCGCCGAGATGCCCAGGATGCCGAAGGCGCTCTTGAGCGTCTGTTTCAGCGCCGCGACCAGCGCGAGCCGGCCCTGCGTCTTCTCCGCGTCGTCGCTGATGATCGGGTCCGACTTGTACTGCGTGTAGTAGCTGTGGAAGTCCGCGATCAGCTCCTGGCAATAGTAGAGGACGTGGTGCGGCTCGAGCTTCTCCGCCGCGCCCGCCACCACGTCGCCCAACAGACTCATCTTCTTCAGCATCGCCTTCTCTTCCGGCAGGACGAGCCGCGCAAGCTGGGCCGGCGTCAGCGCCTCCGCCCCAACGAAGCGGGCGCCCTTCTCCTCCGCCTTTCTGAGGATCGACGCGCACCGCGCGTGGCCGTACTGGAAGTAGAAGACCGGGTTCTCCTTCGACTGCTTCTTCACCTCGTCGAGATCGAAGTCGAACTGCGCGTTGGCCGTCTTCATGAGGAAGATGAACCGGCACACGTCGGCGCCCGCGTCCTCGATGAGATCGGCGAGCTCGTAGACCGTGCCCTTGCGCTTTGAGACCTTCACCTCCTCGCCGCCGCGGGTGATCCGCACCATCTGAACGAGGACGAACTTCATCCGCGTCTCGTCGTAGCCGAGCAGCTTCATGCCCGACTGGATCCGCGGCACGTGCCCCGCGTGGTCGGCCCCGAACACGTCCACCGCGAGGTCGAAGCCGCGATCGAACTTCTCCTTGTGGTACGCGAGGTCCGCCGTCAGGTACACCGGCGTGCCGTCGTGCCGGAGGATCACCCGGTCCTCCTCGTCCTTCAGCACGTACTTCCCGTTCTCCTGGTACGTGGCCGTCATCAGGAAGGTGCCGCCCTTCTGACGGTCGGCGTATTGCGCCGCCTTCGACTCCGCGTCGCGGACCTTCTCGCCCTTCTCCCGCCGCCGTCCCTCCGCCGCCTCGTAGGTGACGCCCCGTTCCTTGTAGACGTCGACGATCGCCCGCACTTTGCCCGACGCGTGCAGCGACGCCTCACTGAAGAACACGTCGTGGACGATCCCCGCCTTCGCCAGCGTCCTCCTGATGGCGTTCAGGTTCTCGCGGACGCCGATCTCCATCGCCTTCGGCAGCCACTCGGACTCCGGCTTGTTCAGGTACGCGTCGCCGACCTCTGCCTTCCACGTCTTCGCGATGTCGATGACGTACTCGGCCGGGTACTCGCCTTCGGCGAGTTCGACCTGCGCGCCGAAGAGTTGCTGGTAGCGTTTGAAGACGGTCCGCCCCAGCGTCTCGACCTGCTTGCCGTAGTCGTTGATGTAGAACTCGCGCGTCACGTCGTGACCCGCCGCGTCCATGAGCCGCGCGATCGCGTCCCCCATGAACGAGCCGCGCGCGTGGCCGATGTGCACCGGCCCCGTCGGGTTCGCAGACACGAACTCGACCATCACCTTCTTGCCCGTCGATTTCGCCGGCTGCCGGCCCCAGGTGTCGCCGGCCTTCAGCACCTGGCGCGCGACCTGCTGGAAGACCGAGTCCTTCAGCCTCAGGTTGAGGAAGCCCGGGCCGGCCTTCGAGATCGACGTGATGATCCCGTCCGCGTCAGCCAGGTTGTTGATGATGAGGTCGGCGAGCTCCGGCGGCTTCTTCCCGACCGCCTTCGACATCACCATCGCCACGTTGCACGACCAGTCGCCGTGATCCGCCTGCTTGGGGACCTCGACCACGTAGTTGGGGATCGCCTCGAAGGTGATGAACCCCTTCGCCTTGAGCGACTCCAGCGTGGCGTTGATGACGGCGCGTACTTGAGACTTCATGACTTCCGGTCTTCCCTTCTCCCCGACCCTCTCCCCGATGCGGAAAGGGGGCTCATTCACCTTCAATGGCGATCGAGCCGCGGCAATAGCCACGAGAACGACCGCTCGAAACGGTAGTTGACGCCCATGTGGCCGTCCTCGAACTCCTCGTGGACGTGCTCGATGTTCCCGGCCTTGAGCTCTTCGCTGATCAGCCGTGCGCCCCAGCGGAGGTTGAACTCATCGCGCGTCCCACAGTCGATGAAGATGCTGCGCAGCTTGCGGTAGACGTCGAGGTGCTTGGGCACGAAGCGCACGGGATCGTGCACCAGCCAGCGGTTCCACACGTCCACGCGCAGCCGCCCTGACGGCAGCTCGATCGGCAGCTCGGCGTTGAGCGGCTCGCCGCGCTTGGGCGAGTACGCCGCCGCCATGCAGATCATGTTGATGACGGCGTGATCCTCGCCCTTCATCTTCGTCGTCTCGGCGCGCTGCAGGAAATCGCGGTACCAGGCTTCGACCCCGCCCGCCTTGAGGATCGGCCCCGCCGCCTGCGGCAGCTCGTGCAGCATCGAGTACTCGAACGCGGAGTCGCCCGAGTGGACGCCGATGTGCTGGAAAATCTCCGGGTGGAAGCGGCTGATCACCAGCGCGCCGTAGCCGCCCGAGCTCTTGCCGATCAGCGCCCGCGCGCTGCCCTTCGCGACGGTCCGGAACGTACGGTCCGCCCAGGTCACGAGGTCGCGCGCGACCAGATCGCGGTACCGGCCGATCCCGTCCGAGTTGATCCACTGGCTGCCACCGAGCGACGTCCAGCCGTCGCAGAACACGGCGATGACGGGCGGCACCTTCCCCTGCTCGATGAGCCAGTCGAGGCGCTGCGGCACGTTGCGGGTGAACGGCGAGGTGTTGAGCCACTGCAGCCCCGAGCCGGTGAAGCCGTGCAGCAGGTACACGACCGGGTAGCGCTGCGACGGGTCGTCGTCGTAGCCCGGCGGCAGGTACACCGGCACCGAGCGCGTCGTCGGATCGTTCAGCGGGTTCCCGTCGAGCGAGCCCGCGAACACCTGGTGGATCTGGATCGTGCCCTTCATGGCGTCTTTCCGAACCGCCTCATCACTTCCTGCAGGTCCATCCACGCCAGCCTCTTGTCGCCAGGCTGCCGCAACAGGTACGCCGGGTGGAACGTCGGCATCAGCGGAACACCTTCGTACGTGCGCCACTGGCCGCGCAGCCGCGTGATGGCGGTCGACTCGCGCAGCAGCGTCTGCGCCGCAAATTTGCCCAGCGCGACGATCACCTTCGGCTGGATCGAGCGAAGCTGCGCCTTCAGGAACGGCTCGCACGCCTCGATCTCATCGGGCTCGGGGTTGCGGTTGTTGGGCGGGCGGCACTTCACGACGTTGCAGATGTAGACGTCGTCGCGCTGGAACTTCATCGCCTCGATCATCCTGGTGAGCAGCTGACCGGCGGCGCCGACGAAGGGGACTCCCTGCTTGTCCTCTTCCGCGCCGGGCCCCTCGCCCACGAAGACCAGCTCGGCGCGCGGGTTGCCGACGCCGAAGACGATGCTCGATCGCCCCTTGCACAGCTTGCAGCGCTGGCAGTCGCCGAGCTCCCTGCGGATCTCGTCGAGCGTCCGGCGCGGGCCCTGGAGCGTCAGCGCGGGCGCCGGCGGAGGCGGCTGAACGGCCGGCCGGGCCTGGGCGGCCGGGCGCTGCGGTGCGGCGGGAGGCGCGGCTGCGCGCACCTCTGTCGCGGCGGCGGACGCGCCGAACAGCGGCGGTGCCTTCGGGTCCTTGAGAATGGTGCGCGTCCCGTCCTGCTCCTGCCAGGCCAGGTGGCGCCTCAGCTCGAGCGCGAGATCGGAGAGCTCGTCGGACATCGGGGCGGGCACCTTATCGAGCGAAGCCGTGGGCCGCCACGATGTCCCAGAGGCGCGCGGCGACGTCGCGCTTGGTTCCGGCCACCTCCACCTGGCTGCCGTCGGCGCCGAGGATGGAGACGCGGTTGGTGTCCGCGCCGAAGCCGGCGCCCGGCTGCGTCACGTCGTTCGCGACGATGAAGTCGAGGCGCTTGCGGGCCAGCTTGTCCTTCGCGTACGCGACGACGTCGTGCGTCTCGGCGGCGAAGCCCACCAGCAGCGGGCGCTTCACGTTGCCGTGCACCTTCGTCGAGGCGGTGGCGAGCACGTCGGGCGTGCGCACCAACGTCAGAGCCTCGGGCTCGTCGCCCTTCTTCATCTTCCTGGCGGCGACGATCGCGGGCCTCCAGTCGCTCACGGCGGCAGCGGCGACGAAGGCGTCCACCGACTCCACCCGCGCCATCACGGCGACCAGCATCTCGTCGGCGGTGCGCACGCGGACGACGTCCAGCCCATCGGTGGCGACGTCGCCCACCGGGCCGAGCACCACCGTCACGTCGGCGCCGCGCGCACGCGCCACCTCGGCCACGGCCAGCCCCATCTTCCCGGTGGACGGGTTGGACACGAACCGGACCGGGTCGATCGGCTCCTGCGTCGGCCCCGCGGTGACGAGCACCTTCTTCCCGGCCAGCGGTCCCGCCGCGCCCAGCGCGGCCGCGGCCTCGACCAGCTCCGGCAGATCGGCCAGCCGGCCCGGCCCCACGTCGCCGTCGGCCAGCGGGCCCACGCCCGGGCCCACCATTCGGAAGCGCGACTGCGTGAGCAGCGCGCGCACGTTCTCCTGCGTCGCGGCGTTCTCCCACATCGCGGTGTTCATCGCGGGCGCGATCAGCACCGGGCCGCGGAAGGCGAGCAGCGACGTCGTCACCGCATCGTTCGCCATGCCGAGGCGGATGCGCGCGATGAGATCCGCAGTCGCGGGCGCGATGATGAAGGCGTCGGCCCAGCGCGCGAGGTGGAGGTGGCCGAACTGCGCCTCCTGCGAGGTGTCGAAGTAGTCCGTCAGCACCGGCTGCCCCGACAGGCTCTGCATCGTCAGCGGGGTGATGAACTCCTGCGCGGCCTTCGTCATCGCCACGCGGACGGTGGCCCCCTGCCGCCGCAGCTCGCGCACGAGATCGCCCACCTTGTAGGCCGCGATGCCGCCGCCCACGCCGACGGCGATGCGGCGCCCCTGGAGGTAGTTGGTGCTCACGAAGGTACGACTAGCACGGGCCGGGGGACGCCGCTTCACTCGGCAGGCGGCGGCGCGGCCGGCAAGCGCACCACCGTACGGCCCGACGTGAGCTCGACCGGCACCCGCGCCACCTGATCGTCGCGCACCGTCACCAGCTCGTAGCGGCCGCACGCCATGCCGATCGAAGCCAGCCCTTCCCCGAGCGGCGGGATCACGGTGCCCGGAGGGACGCCGGTGCCGGTGTCCCACTGGGCCCCGGCCGAGGAGGCGCCTGCAGGGACGAGCCAGGCGGCGTCCACGTCGGGCAGCTCGACGGACAACATGCAGCTCCGCGAGATGACGAGCGAGAGCTCCTGCCGAGCGCCGGAGATGGAGAACCAGTAGCGCGCCCCGGCGCGCGGCGTCGCGATCCACTGCCCCGGGAGGAGATCGATCTCGAAGCGGCCCGCGGCGTCGCTCGACGCCGTCACCCGGCGCGACACCTCGCCCGCCAGCTCGAACGTCACGTCGGCCTCCACGCCCTGTCCCCGATCGTCGACCAACCGGCCCACGACGTGAGTCCCCGCGGCGAGCTCGACGCGCACCGGCTGGCCTTCCACCGCCGAGGTCTTCCCCGAGAGCCCGCCGCGGAACGCCAGGACCTCGATCGGCCAGTCCGCCCACTCGTCCAGCGGCACCTCGAAGCGACCGGCCGCGTCGGAGACCGCCTCTTCGTAGGTCGAGACGACGAGCACCGTGGCGCCGGGCACGGGCCGCCCCTGCGCCACCACCTCCCCGCGGAGGACGCCGACGCGCGACAGCCTGACCACGCCGAGATCGGTGTCCCCCTGTACCTCGAAGCGTGCGGTCCGGTAGCCGTCGGCGGCGATCCGGACGTTGCCGGCTTCGACCTGCACGTCGAAGCGCCCGTCTGCCTGCGCGACGACCTGGCGCTCGACGGTGAAGCTCGGGACCGGCCGCCCCTGCTCGTCCACGACGCGTCCCGTGACGCGCCACGTGGGCGCGAAGCGGATGAGGACGTCGCGAGCGGGCGCCACCACGTCGGCGCTCGCATTGCGCGAGGACTCCTGGTCGAAAGCCGTCACCGTCACCGGCCCGGCCGGGACGCCCAGCAGCGCGAAGTGGCCGCGCTCGTCGCTCGTGTCCACGATCGAGCCATCGATCGTCACCTGCGCGGCGGCGATCGGCACGCCGCCCGCTTCGACCACGCGTCCGTCAACGGTGGCCCCGGCCTCGAGCTGCAGGCGCAGGCGAACGACCTCGTCGCGCTGCAGCGTCAGCTCCTTCGTGATCGCCAGGCGCTTCTCTCGCGTGACGCTCAGCTCCCAGCGCCCCGGCTCCAGCCCGGCGATGCGCGAGAGCGGCACCTCGACCTGGGCCCACTGGTTCTCCCCGTTGTCGACCCCACGCAGGCGCACGCTCTCGGAGATCGGGGTGCCGTCGACGTCGCGCAGCTCGAGCTCGAGGACGGCACCGCGCCGAAGCGTGACCACCACCGGCTCGCCGCTGCGCCCGGTCGCCGTCCCGCGGCCGTGCGTGGTGCTCCAGGCCACCAGTGGCACGACGCCCGGCATCCGCAGCTCGAGTTCGAAGCGCCCGTCCTGGTCCGTCGTGGTGCTGTCGGCATCGCGGTCGTCGTCCTGAACCCACACCTCGGCGTCGGACACGGGGTTGCCGGCTTCGTCCACGACGTGCCCGCGGATCGTCGGCTTCTTCGCCAGCACGACGCGCTCTTCGTGTACGCCCGGCACCAGGTCCAGTTCCCGCGCGACGTCGTGAAAACCTGTCGCGCGCACGTTGAGCGTGTACGCGCCTTCGGGCAGGTCGGCGAAGTGGGCGCGGCCCTCGACCACCTCGGGGCTGACGCCGGCGACGGCGCCGCCCGCGACGACCTCGACCCATGGCTCCTCGATCGGCCGACCGTCTCCGTCAACCACCACGACGTCCAGCGAGGCGGTGCGGCGAAGCTCCAACGTCAGTTCGCGCACCACGCCGTCCTCGAGCCACACCATCGGCGACTCGGACGACAGCTCCGCCGTGGTGGCCCACAGCGTCACCGCATCGCCGTGGAGATCGTCGAAGCGCACCTCGCCGCCGGACGTCTTCGCCGTGCGTTCTCCGTGCTCGTCGACGTGCACCTCGGCGTCCACCGGCTTGCCCGCGACGCGCGTGCGCACCAGGAGGGCCCGCGGCCGCCTCAGCACCAGCTTGCCTTCCGGGGCCACCACCTGGCCGGTGGGCAGCCAGCCTGGCGCGTCGACGCCCGCCCACACCTCCTCGCCGGCCAGTCGGTACGACAGGCGCCCGTCGCGATCCGTCGAGACGACCTGCACCTCGCCGGTCTGTAGCGACAACACCGTCACAGAGACGCCGGCGACCGGCTTGTCCCTCGCGTCGAGGACTCGCACGGAGTGCTGCCGGACCGGCGCGACGTGGACGAGGTGCCGCTCGCCGGGCGGCGGGATCTCTTCCAGCACGTCCGTGCCCTGCAGCGCGCCCGACTGCGCCCACAACGCGACGGCCTCCGGCGGCAGCCCCGCGAGCTCGAAGCGGCCCTGCGCGTCGGCGGTCGCGGTGGCGAGCGGCACCGGCGTCGCTGCGCCTTCGCGGATCCGCGCCAGCACCGCCCGTGTGTTGACCGGCGCCTCGCACCACGTGACGGGCCGGCCGCATGCATCGCATCTGGCGCCGGCGAAGGGCATTCCGCGCGCGGCGAACAGCTGCACCACCGCGCCGGGCACGGGGAGGTCCTTCGCGTCCCGCACCTCACCGGCGAGCGTCCACGGGCCGCCGTCCGAGCCTTCGAGCGCCCAGGCCTCGGGATCGATCCCCGGCGCCACCCGCGGAGGCGCCACCACCACCGGGCCCTGCGGTGTCACGGTGCCGGAGGGGGACGGCGACATCGTCGGCCCGCTCGAATCCCCGTGCCACGCGACGAGACCGCCCACGCCCACGAGCGCCAGCACCGCGACCGCTGCGGCCACGCGACGCCCGCGCACGCTCACCTCACCAGGTTGACCTCGGCCTGCCCGGGGACATCGACCGCCACCTTCACCGGCCCACCGGCCGACTGCGCGTGGAACCTGGCCCAGATCAGCGTGTAGCGGCCGGGCAGGAGGCCGCCGAACACCACCGTGTCGATCCGCGGCTGGTACACGAGCTGGGCGTACTTCGCCCGCAACAGCTCCATCGGCGGGTCGCCCAGCGCGGGCACCTCGCCGCGCACCAGCCACAGCGCGAAGCCGGGCTGCGGCGCGACGCGCACCACGAGCTTGCCCAGCGTGGGCGCGGGCCCGAAGTCGATGCGCGTCTCCGTGCCGCTCACCTCGGTGATCAGCGCCGGCGGATCGGCGGCCCGCTCCTGGAAGCCGGGCACCACCATCATGAAGCGCCACGTGCCGGGCGAGGCCTCCAGGGAGAAGGTGCCGTCCGCGTTGGTCACGACGGACACCGGCTCGCTGCGGTCGACGTTGACGCCGGCGATCTCCACGCCCGCTGCCGGCTGCCCGTCGGACAGCCACGCGGTGCCGGTGACCTTCACGCCGGCCCGCAGCGTCAGCTCGAGCCCCTGCGTGGCGCCGTCGGTGACGGTTTTGATCGCCGTGCGCCGGCCCTTCTTCGCCACCACGTTGAACTCGCGCTGGAACGGCGGCTTGCCGAGGGCGAAGCGGCCGTCGGGGCCGGTCAGCACCGACTGCTCGCAGCTGTCACAGGTGACGACGGCGTCCGCGGCGGGGCCCCCGCCCTCGTCGCGCACGAGGCCCGTCACCAGCGGCGCGCGCGTCAGCGTGAAGTCGCCGAGGTCCGGCGTGTTGGGGCGATCGGTCATCAGCGGCTCGTAGCCCGGCGCCTCGATGGTGACGATCACCCGGTCCTCGGTCGCCGGCAGCGGCAGCTCGAAGCGCCCGTCGGCGCTGTTCACCTCGTGCTCGTCGACGCGGAAGCTCCTGAGCGGCTGCCCGTCGGCCATCACGCGACCGCGGAAGACGGGCTGCCGCTTCACGACGATGTGCGCGGGCTCGCCGCCGGCGGTCGCCAACACCCGGTCCACCTGGTCGTACCCGCGCTCGGAGACGCGAAGCGCGTACACCGCCTTCGGGCGGAGCGGCCGGAGGCTGAACTTCCCGTTCGCGTCGGTGACGCCGGGTT
Organism: Myxococcota bacterium; assembly: GCA_040755835.1. Classification (GTDB taxonomy): domain Bacteria; phylum Myxococcota; class Myxococcia; order Myxococcales; family Myxococcaceae; genus JADLDB01. Next base: position 38,869 of record JBFMAB010000023.1, on the reverse strand, counting down.
CCGCGCCACGCGGCATCATCGTCACCGAGACGTTCGGCACCGGCGCGCCCAGCGTGTCCACCACCTGGCCCTCGATGGCGGCGCCGGCCTTCAGTTCGGCCGTTACCTTGAGCAGTTGCCCGTCGGCCAGGGTGAAGGTCTGTCGATCCGACGGGAGAAAGTCGGGGTGCGTAGCGACCAGCGTGTAGGTGTCCGGCGGCAGGCCGCGCATCAGCACCACACCGTCCGCGCCCGACGGGCGATCGCTGCGGTAGTTGCCCTCGGCGTGGAGCAGCACGACGTGCGCGCCCTCGACGCGGCGGCCGTCGACGGTGACGGTCACCTCCGCGCCGGCCTTCGGCTCGAGCTGCAACTCGACGCCCGTCTTCGGCGCCGTCACCTCCAATTCGCCGCCGCCCCAGTCGCTGTGGTGCGCGTGCAGCGCGTAGAGGCCGGGCGACGGCACCGGCGCCTTGAAGCGCCCTTCGGCGTCGGCCAGCACGCTGTCGCCGGTGGGGGTGATCAGCACCGACACGCCTGGCGCCGGGCGGCCATACTCGTCGATGACGCGGCCGGTGATCAGCGTGCCCTTCGTCATCGTCACCACCACCTGCGTCTCGCCGGGCTTCACCGCCACCGGCAAGCGGCCGGGCTCGTAGCCGTCGGCGGTCGCGCGCAGGACGTAGTCACCCACGGCGAGCGGCCCCAGGAGCGCCAGCTCGCCCGTGTTCAGACGCTTCTCGTGGACGATCTCCCCGCTGCGGGTGACGAGCTCGAGCTTCGGATCCACGACTGGTTGATCGGCGTCGTCCAGCACCGACACGGCCAGCCGCCCGCCCCGCTCCAGCGTCAACGTCACCTGCGTCACCGGCCCGGTGAGCGCGACCTCCTGCGGCGCCGCGGACAGCTCGCCGGACACCGCCGACACCAGCAGCTCGCCGGGGTACAGGCCGTCGGTGCCGAGGAAGCCGCCCTTCGCCGCCAGCTCGCGCGTGAGGTGATCGCCGCGCAGCAGCACCACGCCGTCGATGGGCTTGCCCTGCGACACGAGTCGAACCTCGAGGCGCCGCGGCGCCAAGAGCGTCAGCGCCACCGGCTCGGGGCCCGCCTCCACCTGCGCGCGGTGCGCGGGCAGCCGGCCCGGCGCGGTCGCGAGGAGGTAGAACGGCCCTTCGCCCAGCCCGCGCACCTCGAAGCGACCCTCGGCGTCGCTGGTGGTCTCCACCGGGCGCGCGAGGCGGTGCGACACCGCGCGCACCGTGCCCTGCACCGGCCGCCCGGCCTCGTCCTTGAGGCGCCCGGCGATGGAGCGCGGCGCGGGGAGAAAGAGCTCCACCGGGTCGCCCGGCGCCGCGCGCTCCTTGACGCCTTCACCGAAGCCCGGCGCGCGGCCCCACACGGTGAAGCTGGTGCCCGAGAGCTGCTCAAAGCGGAAGCGGCCTTGCTCGTCCGAGGTGGTGGTGAGCGCGGCGACCAGCTCGCCCTGGTGCGCGTCGAGGAGCGAGCCCACCGTGCGCGTCGTCTCGTGCGCGCGGCAGGACAACAGCGGCTGCTCGCAGATCCCGCAGCGGGCGCCGGTGAGGCTCTGCTGGCCGGACGAGGCGAGCGACACCTCGGCGCCAGCGATCGGCGCGCCCTGTGGATCGCGCACCGTGCCCGTCAGCGTCAGGCCCTGCTGCGTCCCGGTCGCGCGGACGTCGACGGGCGTGAAGTCGGGCAGCGGCGCGGGCGCTTCGACGACAGGCGCGGGCGGCGGATCCTCCGGCCACAGCCACACCGCCAGCCCGCCGGCGAGGGCCGCGACGCTGACGAGAAGGAGGAGCCACCGGCGCATGCGCGAAGAGACGCTAACCCTCCGACACCAGGCGCGCCACGGCCGTTCCCCGCCGGGACGGGGTGTCAGAAGTCGTAGCGCACCGACGCGGTGAGGCCGCCGACGCGGGCCGCGGCCGTGTAGGACGGTACCACGTCGGTCGGCTCCTTGACCGCCTCGCGCCCGAGGATGAAGTGGCCCTGCGCGGCGATGTCGATCTGGATCGGGTGCTGCATGATCTCCAGCGGATCGTCGAAGTTGAACCCGAAGCCGCCGCTGACGCCGATGGTGGTGTTGTCCAGCAGGTTGGTGCCGGCGACGTTCTGCTTCGGCACCGGCGTCGGGCGAAAGAAGCCGCCCACGCGCGCCTGGAAGCGCGGCGAGATGCGGTACTCGAAGCCCAGCCGCGCGCCGAGCGTGTCGGCGAAGCCCGGCTTCTGCACCGGCGAGGTGAGATCGAGCGCGCTGCCCAGCCCCAGGCCGTCGAGCAGCGGGCCGGAGAGATCGATGGTGAGGTTGGTGTACGGCGACGGCGCCGCCGACCAGTTCTGCCACTCGCCGTCGAGCGACACCGTGAGCTGGTCGGTGATGTCGAAGGCTGCGCCGAAGCTCAGCGTGTGCGGCGTGAAGTGCGCCACGCCGGTGACGGCGAAGGCCAGCGTGCCCACGGTGGCGAGATCGACCTTCGCGGGGATCTCGTAGACCAGCTTCATCTCCCAGCGGAACGTCGCGCCGAAGCGCAGCCGCTTGATGGGCGAGACGTGCAGGCCGAACACCGGCGCGACGCGCGTGCCGAGGTAGCTGTTCAACTCGCGCCGCTGCACCTCCTTGGAGAACAGGTCGACGCGAACGTCCGCGCCGTCGCCCAGCAGATCCGCCAGCGCCTGGATCCCGAGGCCGACTTTCAACCAGTCGACGATCTTGATGCCCACGCCGGTGTGAATGACGATCCGCTCCGGGTTCCCGTTGTACCGGTACCAGAACGGCGTGTTCGGATCGGGCGCGTTCACCCGCAGCATCACCTGGCTCGGCAGGTACAGCCCCAGGCCGATCGCCACGTGGTTCTTCACCTTCCCGCCGAGCGGGAAGACGAGCCCCAGCGAGTAGCCGACCGCGTCCGGCGCGGTGCAGGCCCTGCAGTCGATCTCCTGCGCGAGATCCTTCGGCTTCACCTCCGACGTCATGCGGTACCACTGGAACGCGAAGCCGAAGTTCACGTCCTTCCGTTCGACAGTCAGCGCGGGGTTGTAGAAGACGCTGGTGTAGTCGGTGGACTCGGCCGTCATCGCGCCGCCCATCGCCGCCGCGCGCGGGCCGTAGCCGAACAGGTTGAAGTTGTCGGCGCGAGCCTCGCTGGCGGCCAGCCACGCGGCGAGCATGGCCGCGGCCCCGACGTACGCACGACGCTGCATCGAAGTCCTCCCCGACGGGACGAAAGCTACTCTTCGGCGAACGGCTGAATCGCCTGCGCCGCGGCCAGCTCCTGCCGGGCCTCGGACAGCTCCGAGTTCGTCTCACGCAGACGATCCGACAGCACCTGGACGAAGCTCCACAAGAGCTTCACCGCGAGGATCGACTCGCGCTTCATCAGGTTCATCAGGTCGCCGCGGGCGATCACCATCACGCGCGTGGGCTCGATGGAGCGCACGGTGGCGGAGCGCGGCGCGTTGTCGATGAGGCCCATCTCGCCGAAGTGGCCGCCGGCGCGAAGCTCGGCGATCTCCACGCCGCCCTTCTCGACCGACACCCTCCCGCGGATGACGACGAACAGCTCCTCGCCGGGCTGGTTCTCGGTGACGATTTCCCGGCCCGCGGGGAAGGTGCGCGTCGAGGCGACGGACAGCACCGCCGTCTGCTCCTTGTAGGTGAGGTGCCGGAACAGCGGGATCTTCTTGAGCGCCTCCATCCGGGAGGCGGCCTCGGCGACCTCCTCGGTGGCGGTCGCGGGGTCGCCCGCGCAGCCCACGACCACGACGGTGATGTTGTCCTTGCCGCCGCGCTCGTTGGCCAGCGCCACGAAGCGCTCGGGGAGTTCAGCCAGCTTCGTGGACGCGACCAGCCCCGCCACCTCGTCGTCCGAGAGGTAGCCGTGGAGACCGTCGCTGCACAGGATGAAGACGTCGCCGGGGAGGCAGTCGACGATCAGCGTGTCGACCTGCACCGATTCCTGTATGCCGACCGCCCGGGTGATCACGTTGCGGTACTGGCTGGTGGCGGCCTGCTCCCTGGTGATGGTGCCGGCCTTCAGCTGCGCGGAGATGAGCGTGTGATCCTCGGTAAGGCGGTGGCACTGGCCGTTGCGCACCAGGTACACGCGGCTGTCGCCGACGTGGCCGATCACGCCCTTGGTGCCCGAGATCGCGAGGCACACGAAGGTGGTGCCCATGCCGCGCTTGGACGCGTCGGTGGTCGCCAGCTTGTAGATGTCGGCGCAGGCGCGCTGCACCGCGACCTCCACGAGGCTCGCCGCCGCGGCGCGGGCCGCCTGGTTCGGGTCCTTCTCGAGATCCTTGAGGATCGACTTGTTGGTGATCAGGTGCTGGCGCACCACCTCGACGGCGCGGGCGCTGGCCACCTCGCCGGCGGCGTGGCCGCCCATGCCATCGGCGACGATGTAGAGGCCCGCCGGGGCGTCCACGAGCATCGCGTCTTCGTTGTGCTGCCGCTTGCGGCCGACGTCCGTCTTGCCGTGCGCTTCGGTGGTGAGCACGAAGGTCCCTTGCGAAGAAAACTGCCGGTGAACTGTAGGGTGCGCCCACCGAGGGGGGCAAGGTGAATTCCGGGCGCGGCGGTCACCCGTGCGCGCGCCGCTTCAGGAGGTCCATGAAGCCCTGGGCGGAATAGAACGTGAGCTGCACGGCGCCGATCCGCAGCACGCAGGCGTTTGACAGCGGCACGGGCGTCTTCGACGGCAGCCGCCGGCCCGAGACGAAACTGCCGTTCCGCGAGCCCGCGTCGGTGATCGTCCACTCGCTGCGCTCGTCCTGTTGCAGGTACGCGTGGAAGCGGGACACCGACTGATCGTCGAGGACGATGTCGTTGTTCGCCGTGCGGCCCACGGTGATCCGCCGCTGGAACGCGTTGTCCTTGGTCTTCTCGATCACCACCGCGAGCGGCTCGCCGCCGCCGATCGCCGGCATGACGATCCCCGACTGCGTCCGCAGGCGAAAGTCCTCGTCTTCTTCGTCGTCGGGCTCGTCCTCGATCGGCGGCTCGTACAACAGCACCGGCCGTCCGTTCAGCCGGCCGCGCACGAGCCCGGGATCATCGGTGAAGAGGTTGAACCAGACGAGCAGCGACTCCGGCATCGGTAGCGGGATTTGAGCGTGGATCCGGGGGCGGCGCCACTGTCGAAGCTAGCGCTCGAGTCCTTCCCGACATGCGCGCACCAGCGCGGGCCTGGCTTCCTCGACGAACGGCAGCTGCAGCACCGCCTGGAGGTAGAACGGCGCCTCGCGGCTGAAGTAGACGGCGCGGGCCAGATCGTCGAGGACCGCGCCCGTGAAGCCCAGCGCCGCCGAGGCGTAGGCCCGGACGAAGTACAGCGCCGGGTGGTCCCCGAAGCGGCCCAGCGCCACGTTGATACGCCGCTTGGCGCCGAAGACGAGCAGCTCGAGGTTGAGCGGCGTCGCGGTGTGCGTGAGCGCCAGCCACTCGCGCAGGTACGCCTCGGCCACGGAGTTGGGCGGCGCCCCCTCGAGGCGCGCGAGCGCCGCGCGCGGCTCGGCCCGGAAGCCCGCCAGCACCTTGAGCCAGCGCGCCTCGCCCCCGGAGAAGCGGGCGGCGGCCCACGCATCCGGCGAGACCGGCGCGCCCGCCACCAGGGCGGACAAGAGCTCCACCTCGCGACGCTCGTCGTCCGTCGGCGCGCGAGCGAGCAGCCGCGTGGGCGGCCCGCCTTCGACGGGCGTGGGGCCCTGGGCGTCGAGCTGGGAAGGAGGCTCCGGCAGCAGACCCGCGAGCAGCGTGTCCCAGTCGAGCCAACGGAGCGTCTCGAAGTTCTGCGCGCCCACCCGCCGGCGGTGCACGGCGTACCGGTGCAGGCCCACCACGCCCGCTGCGTACGCCAGCGCCACGCCGCCGGTGAGGAGGAGACTCATGCGTCTCCCGGTGCCCGCGGAGGCGCCTGGGTGGCGTCGCCGTCCTCGTCCTCGTCGGCGGACCGCGTCACGATCCGGTACTCCCCGCCCAGCCAGCGCCCGAGATCGACGGCGCGGCAGCGCTCGCTGCAGAACGGGAAGCACGGGTTCTCCGTCCGCGTCAGCACCTCGCGGCGGCAGGTCGGGCACACCGGGGACTTCTTCGACATGCCGTCCTGCGTACCACACTCGCGCGGGACGGGCCCGAAGGCCGTATGGTGAACGCGTGCGACTCCCGCTGCTCGCCCTCGCCTGGTGCCTCGCGCTTTCCGCCTGCAAGGGCGCCTCGACGAAGCCCGTCGACGTCCCCCCGCCGCCGCCGCCGCCGAAGTGTGGCGACGGCAACGTCGACGCGGACGGCGGCGAGGACTGCGACCTCTCCGACCTGGCGGGCGCGACCTGCCAGTCGCTCGGCTTCGACACCGGGCAGCTCGTCTGCGGCTCCGACTGCCGCTTCAGCACCTCGCTGTGCGCGAAGCGCTGCGGCAACGGCACGCAGGACCTCGGCGAGGCCTGCGACGGCGACGCCGGGCTGATGCCGTGCGCGCAGTTCGGCTACCTCGGCTGCACCGGCGACTGCCAGGTGGACGCGCGGCACTGCGTCGCCACCGGCTTCGAGACGGGCCCGGTCCTGGAGCTCACCAGGGGCGGCCAGGCGGTGGTGGGCGATCTCTCGCCGGCGGGCCCGGGCGACCTGGTGATGGCGGTGCCCTCTCTCGGACGCGTCGAGGTCTTCGGCTGGGTGACGCCGCTGGGCTTCGACGGGCCGGGCGGCCGCAAGTTGTCCTTTCTGCGTACCCCCGAGCGCGTCGCGGTGTGCGACGTCGACGGCGACGGCAACGAGGACGTCGCCACCATCAACCAGGACGGCACGTTCGATCACTACGTCTTCGCGGGCGCGAGCTTCGCGCTGCGCACCACCGACGCGGGCTGCGCCGGCAGCACCTTCCTCGGCGCGCGCGTCTTCGCGGCGGACGCGGGCCTGCGCGCGGTGGCCCAGGGCTGCGACGCGTTGTGGGTGCTGGGCCCCGGCGCGGCGCAGCGCGTGGCGACCCCGGACGGCGGCGCGGCCACGCTGGCAGACGTCGACGGGGACGGTGCGTTCGAGCTGCTGTGGGTCGACCCTTCGGGCCCGACGCTGGCGATCCGCGCGGCGCCCGGCTTCGACGGCGACGCCGGGCTGCCGCTGCCCGTCCTGCCCGCGGCGATCGCGGCGGGCGATCTCGACGCCGACGGCGACGTCGATCTCGCCGCGCTGGTGGGCGCGGACGTGCGGCTGTTCGAGAACACCGGCCTCGGCTTCGCGCCGAAGAGCACCTTCCCGGCCGCGGGCGCGGCGGATCTCCGCGTCGTCGATCTCGACCTCGACGGCCGGCCCGACCTGCTGTGGACGGTGGCGGACCAGGCGATCGTCCGCCGCAGCCGCGGCGACTGGCTCTTCAGCGAGGTGACGGCGCCCCTCGGCCCCGGCCCGCGCCTGTCTTTCGACGTCGGCGACGTGGACGGCGACGGCGACCTGGACCTGGTCACCACCGTCTCGGCGGGCGGCGACGCCACCCGCACCTCCGTCACCCTCAATCGCGTGCGCTGAAGGGGCGACCGGTCAGGCCACTTCCCCTTTGACGTCATGGGCTGTTGTGGTACTCCGCGCGCGCTTCGCCGACGTAGCTCAGCGGTAGAGCAACTGATTCGTAATCAGTAGGTCCCCGGTTCAAGCCCGGGCGTCGGCTCAGAAACCATGGCCTCCCGGTCGCTGATCGGGAGGCCTTTTTCGTGGCGGCGGCACGGCCGCGAAGCGCGCTTCGCACGTCCATCAGAAACGCGCGTGGCGCGCATGAGGCGATGACGCAGCGTGCCGTCGTTTTTCGCTGCCGCGGGCGATCGGGCCGCGCGTATGGTGCGCGCGCCTCGCACGTGACGACTCACGGCGAGCCACCAGGAGAAAACAACATGGCTGAAGAGACCTTCATGCGGGCCCCGGCGCCGCAGCCGCGGAAGACCATCTACACGGAGGCGATGGAGATCTTCGAGCGCGCGGCCGACGCGATGGGCCTCGACCCCCGCGTCCGCCTCGAGTTGGAGGAGCCCGACTACGAGCACATCTTCTACGTCACCACCAGGCTGAAGGATCGCCTGGTCCCGGTGGCGGCGGAGAAGGCCACCCAGTTCACGGACCTGCCGGTCACCACGGTGCGCGATCCGAACGGCCTCGAGCGGCTCGCGGACGGGACGATCATCTTGAACGGCAAGGCGCTGCTCGGCTCGGACGTGTTCATCAAGGGCGGGCACCTCCGGCTGGACAACGGCCAGTTGTACGAGCTCGTGCGGGGACAGTCGGCGCGCTTCAAGGCGTACCGCGTGCAGCACAACCAGGCGCGCGGTCCGTACAAGGGCGGCATTCGCTACCACCGCGAGGTGTCGCTGGATCTGTTCAAGGCGCTCGCCGCGGAGATGACGTGGAAGACGGCGATCGCCGAAGTCCCGTTCGGCGGCGGCAAGGGCGGCATCCAGATCGACCCGCGGCAGTACGGCAAGGAAGAGCTCCAGGCGATCTCGCTGCGCTTCATGTACAAGCTGAAGTCGCTCATCGGTCCGAACATCGACATTCCCGCGCCGGACGTGGGTACGAACAGCGAGATCATGGCGCTGTTCCTGCGGCAGTTCTCGGACGGTGAGCGCGAGCGCCACAACCAGCGCGGCGTCATCACCGGCAAGGACGTGCGCATCGGCGGGTCCGAGGGCCGCACCAAGGCGACCGGCCAGGGCGTCGCCTTCACCATCGAGGACTACTACGCCGAGAAGGGCGAGACGCTGAAGGGCAAGACCTTCATCGTGCAGGGCTTCGGCAACGTGGGCTCATGGGCCGCGGTGATCCTGCAGAACATGGGCGCCAGGCTGCTCGCGGTGAACGACGCCGACGGGTCCATCTACAACCCGAACGGCATCGATGCGATGGAGCTCATGAAGTACACGAACGAGAACCCGAAGAACCTGAAACGCTCGGTGCTCGGCTACCCGGGCGCGCAGGCGATCTCCAAGTCGGACTTCTGGGAAGTGCCGGCGGACATCGCGGTGCCCGCGGCGCTCGGCGGTGAGATCACCGCGGAGATCGCCGAGAAGATGAAGGTGAAGCTGGTGGCCGAAGGCGCCAACGGCCCCACCACGCCGGAGGCCGACCGCGTGTTCGAGAAGCGAAAGATCGACCTCATCCCCGACATCATCTGCAACGCCGGCGGCGTGACCGTGTCGTACTACGAGTGGATCCAGAACAAGCGCATGGAGATCTGGACCGAAAAGGAAGTCGACGCGCGCCTCGAGCACGCGCTGAAGAAGAACTACCGCATCATCCGCGACATCGCGCGCAACCAGCCGCGCCGCACGGACATGCACGACAGCCGGCATTACTGCATCGGCAAGACGCTCGACACGCGCTGCGCGGCGATGGTGCTCGCGCTCAAGCGCATCGAGGCGCACTACATGCTCGAAGGCTTCTCGCAGTAGCCCTGGGAAGACGAGCTGGTGGTGGTGCCCGGCCCGGTCGCTCACTCGAGTGGCCGGGCCGCGGTGCATTCGGCCCGGCGTGGCTCATCGGGGCTTCACCGCGGACGTCGAGCAGCTCCGGCACATCGCGTGACACGCCCGAGCGTGTACGTCAATGCAACACCCGCTCGCGGTCGACCAACAGAAGCGGATGGTCCTCCTTGGTCTCGTAGGCGATGATGCGCAGGCCCGCGCCGCGGGTGCCCGATGCGCCTTCGCCGTCTCCATAGTTCAGCGCCACCTGGTAGCGGACCTCGCACAGAGCCGTCATCTCCGTCCCGTCCTCCGAAGTGAACGTCACCTTGATTCGCCCGCCCAACGGCAACGGCTCTCGAGTCTCGACAAAGAGGCCGGCCACGCTGATGTTTCTGGCGATCCCCCGCGTCATGCCGTCCGCCGTCGTGAGGTAGACCGTGAACACCTTGTCGAACCGAAGACTCTGCCGCCGCTCGCTGTGCATGTGGCTCCCGGGAAGGATGGACCTCGGGAAGCGTACAGGGTGCGATGATGTAGGCAAATTCTCCACCCGGCCTGACATGTCACCCGGAGGAAGATCCGTGCGTTGGCTCGTGACTCTCGCAGTGCTGGCCCCGGCGGTGGCGCTGGCGGACGCGGACGCGCGTTTTGCGCAGCTGCGGGACCAGGCCGAGGCGCTCAGCTCGGTGTCGAGCTTCGTGGACAAGTACGTGGGCGAGTGCGCCTCCCCGCTGCTGGGCGGGGGCGAGTGCGTGAAGAACGCCGAGCTCTTCCGCCGGGGCGCGACGGGGAAGAAGTTCTACATGATCGTCACCGAGGACTCGTCCGGCGCGCTGCAGATGGGCGAGGTGAACGTGGGCAAGGGCACGCTGGTGCTCAACCTGACACCCTTCTTCGCGGGCTCGAACTCGGCCATCACCCACGGTGCGCCGTCGAAGGTGGACGCCAACGGCAACCCGGTGCTGCCCTTCATCCGGATTCCGGCGGCGCTGCCCGAAGGCTGGAACCCGGGCCTCATGGCGCGGCAGGTCCAGTCGAAGGCGCTGCGCATGCAGATCGTCTTCACGCCGCAGGGCCTGTGGACCTTGCCCCGGAAGGGCGGCGGGACGATCAAGGGCGTGAAGGCGAAGTTCGAGGCCGTGCTGGTGACGGTGGGCCGCACCGGCGAGCAGGTCGGCCTGTGGGTGAACAAGTAGCGCTCAGGTGCGCGGCTTGAGCGCGACGTAGCGGAAGCTCGTCCCGCGGCGGAACTTCACCAGCACGGGCTCGGGGGCCTCGTACTCCGCGAGCGCGGCGTCCAGCTCGGACAGCGTCGTCACCCGGGCGCGGTTCACCTCCATCACCACGTCGCCCGTCATCACACCGGCGAGCTCCGCGGCGCCGCCGGGCAGCACCACCTCGACGCGCAGGCCCGGCTCGACGCCCAGGCCCTTCGCCGCGTCGGGCGACAACGCCTTCAGCACCAGCCCCAACGCGTCGATGCGGCCGCCGCTGTTCATCGCCTGCATCGCCTCGACGGACGGCCGGGCGACGAGGGTGGCGGACACCTCGACGGGCTTGCCTTCGCGGCGGAGCTCCAGCTTCACGGTGGATCCCGGCGCGAGCAGCGCGATCTTCCGCAAGAGCTGCTGGTAGCGCTTCACCGGCTTGTCGTTGATGCCCACGACGCGATCGCCCGGGCGCACGCCGGCCTGCGCCGCCGGGCTCCCCGGGAAGACGTCGACGACGACGGGTACGCGGGCGTCGCCGTCTCCGGCCTCCTGGACGTTGAGCCCGAGCCAGCCGCGCACCAGCCGGCCGTTGTTCATCAAGTTGGGCAGCAGGTCCTTCACCAGGTTGATCGGCACCGCGAAGCCAATGCCCTGGCCCTGGCTCATGATGGCGGTGGTGACCCCGACGACGTCGCCGCGCATGTCGAAGAGCGGCCCGCCGGAGTTGCCCGGGTTGATGAGCGCGTTCGTCTGGATGAAGTCGTCGAACGGGCCCATGCCGATGACGCGCTCGCGCGCGCTGATGAGCCCGTGCGTCACCGACGTGTCGAGGCCGAACGGGTTGCCGATGGCGACGACCCAGTCGCCGATCTCCAGCTGGTCCGAGTCGCCAAGGGTGACGGTGGGCAGCCCCTTCGCACCCTCGAGGCGGAGCAGCGCGAGATCGGTGGAGGGGTCTCTCCCGACCACCTGGGCGGCGAACTCCCGGCCGTCCGCCAGGCGCACGAGGATCCGCTGCGCGCGCTCGACGACGTGGTTGTTGGTGACCACGAGGCCGTCGGCGTTGATGACGAAGCCCGAGCCCAACGAGCGGCTGGTGCCTTCGTTGCGCGTGCTGATGTTGACGACGCCGGGCCGCACCGCCTTGACGAGCGGCGCCAGCGAGGTCGGCGGGCGGAAGTCCGGCAACACCGGCGAGGCGCTGCCGGTGCGCTCCTGCCAGAGGGCGCCGGACATGGCGGAGACCGCGGACGGGCTCGCGCGCTGCGCCGCCATCTTCTCGCGCACCCAGTCTTCGAGCGCCTCGGCGCGCGCGGCGAGCGGAGCGGACAGCAGCACGACGGAGAGCCAGCGGGTCATCGCCCTCATCCTACCTGCGGGCCGTTGCACTTCATCGGCCGTGCCGTCCAGACGAGAGCGATGACGCCCAGGGCGACGGTGGCGGCGGTGCCTGTCCGGCCGCAGCCGCCCGATCGGGCGCCGAGCCAGGCGGCCGGGTGCAGCGCCGCGGGCATCACGCCCAGCACGACGGCGCCCCACCCCCAGCCGGCGCGGCGCCGACGGACGCGGCCGAGGATCCATGGCACGACAGCGACTTGCCCCCAGGAGGAAGCGGTCGGAACCTTATGCCTGCGCCGGCTTCACGTACCGCGCGACCTTCACCTGCCCGGGGCGGATCACCCTGCCCTTCAGCGCATACGCGGCGCGCGTCACGGCGACCACCTTCCCGTCATCCGCCTCGACGGCGGTGACCTCCATGTCGGTGGCCTCGGCGAGGTTGGGATCGAACGCCTGGCCCTCGAGCGGGACCGCCTCAATGCCGGTGGCCTCGGCCTTCTTGAGCAGGTTCTCGCGGACCAGCCGCACGCCCTGTTTGAGCGGCGAGTCGACGGCGGTGGACAGCGCGAGATCGAGCTCGTCGATCGCCTCGAGCAGCGCGAGGGCCACCTTCCCGCGCTCCACGTCCATCAGCTGCTCGCGCTCGCGGGCGACGCGCTTCTTGAACTCCTCGCGGTCGCGCTCTCCGGCCTGGTACGCGCGGGCGAGCTCGTCGATGCGCTTGCGGGCGGCTTCGAGCTCCTGCTGGAGGCGGTGCACTTCCTCCTCGCTCGTGGATTTGCTCTCCCCGGTGGCGTCTCGCGCGTCGTCCCGGGGCGTTCCGTCCTCGTGGAATCGGCGGCGGTCGTTGACCTTGACCTCGGCGGTACCCTCGGAGGTCGGCGGCTGGGCTGGATGACTCATGGCGGCGGCAAGCTAACCGCCGAGCCCGGGCTGTCAACGCAGGCCAGCGAGAAGCCTTCGGATTTCGCCGACGAGCACCAATGAGCCCGCGACCAGCACCAGCCCGTCCGGGTGGGCGCGCGCGGCGGCCAGGGCATCGGCCGGAGAGTCATGCAGGGAGACCTCCGGGCCGAGCGATCGGGCGAACTCCACGTACTCAGCGGGCGCCCGGGATCGCGGACTCGGCAACGGCGTCAGCGCCGCGGACGCGCAGCGCGGGAAGAGCGCGCGCATCATCGGCCCGCTGTCCTTGTCGCTCAGCACGCCGAAGACGAGGTGCACCGGCCGGCCCTCGGCGAGCCCCGGCAGCGCGGCGACAAGCGTGGCGACACCGGCGGGGTTGTGCGCGCCGTCGAGGACGACCGGTGGCGGGCCGTCGAAGCGCTCGAGCCGGCCGGGCCAGCGGGTGGCGGCGAGGCCGCGGGCGATCTCCTCCGGCGACAGCGGGAAGCCTTGCGCGCCGAGCGCCTCGAGACAAGCGAGGGCAACGGCGGCGTTCTGCATCTGGTGGGCGCCGGCGAGCGGCAGCGGCAGTCCTTCGAGGCGCAGCGCCCGGCCCTCGTACGCCAGCCGGCCGTGCTCCAGCCGCGCGCGGAAGTCCCGCCCCTCCAGCGCGAGCGGCGCGCCGCGCTCTCCGGCGGTGCGCTCGACGACGGCGAGCGCCTCGGCGAGCTGCGCGCTGGACACCAGTGGCACGCCGTCGCGAATGATGCCCGCCTTCTCCCCGGCGATCGCCGTCAGCGTCGTGCCGAGGTACTCCATGTGGTCGAACGCGATCGGTGTGATGGCGGTGACGCGCGGCGCGCACGCGCTGGTGGCGTCGAGGCGCCCGCCGAGCCCCACCTCGAGCACGGCGATCTCCACGCCCACCTCCGCGAAGTGATGGAACGCCACCAGCGTGCCGAGCTCGAAGTACGTCAGCTCGTGCTCCTCGCCCAGCACCTCGACGACGTCCGCGATGCGGCGGCCCAGCGTGTCGTCGTCGACGTCCTGCTCGTTCACGCGCCAGCGCTCGTTGACGCGCTCGAGGTGCGGCGAAGTGTACAGGCCGGTGCGGTACCGCGTGGCGAGGCACGCGCTGGCCATGGCGCAGGTGCTGCCCTTGCCGTTGGTGCCGGCGACGTGGAGCGCGGGCACGCGACGCTCCGGGTGCCCCAGGCGCGCGAGGGCCGCCCGCACGCGCTCCAACCCCATCTTGATCGACGAGGGCGAGCGGCTGGCGAGGTGGGCCAGCGCCGCGGCGGGCGACAGCCGCCTCATGACGTCAGGACGCCAGCAGGCCGAGGATCTGGACCAGCTTCGCGCGCAGGTCCTTCCGCTGGACGATCGCGTCGATCATCCCGTGCTCGAGGAGGAACTCGCTGCGCTGGAAGCCCTCGGGGAGCTTCTGGCGTATTGTCTGCTCGATGACGCGCGGGCCGGCGAAGCCGATGAGCGCCCGGGGCTCGGCGATCATCACGTCGCCCAGCCACGAGAAGGACGCGGCGACGCCGCCGGTCGTCGGGTGCAAGAGCACCGAGATGTACGGCTGCCGCACTTCGCGGAAGCGGGCGATGGCGGCGGAGGTCTTCGCCATCTGCATCAGCGAGAGGATGCCCTCCTGCATGCGGGCCCCCCCCGACGCAGAGAAGACGATCGCGGGGATCCGCAGCTCGCGCGCGCGCTCGAAGACGCGCGTCACCTTCTCGCCCACCACCGATCCCATCGAGCCGCCCATGTACGTGAACAGGAAGCAACCGACGGACACCTTGCGGCCGTCGATGGTCGCGATCCCGCTGATGAACGCGTCGTTCTCGCCGAGCGCCTTGCGGGTGGCCTTGATGCGATCCTTGTACCTCTTCGAGTCGACGAACCCGAGCGCGTCCACCGGCTCGAGGCCCGTGTCGAACTCCTCGAAGCTGCCCTCGTCGAACAGCGCCTCGAGCCGCTGCCGCGCGGGCCACGGCATGTGGTGACCGCAGGCCGGGCAGACGTTCCAGTTCTTCTCGAGCTCCTCCCGCAGGAGAATCTCGTCGCACTCGTCGCACTTGAACCACAGGCCCTCCATGCGGCTGGAGGCCTGCACCTCGGCCACGGCTTCCGGCGAGGTGGCGATGCGCGGCTTCTTCTGGAACCACGGCTGGGACATGCCGCGCCTCGTAGCGGCAATGCCCGTCGCCCTCAAGGATGGCGGTTGACGCATCGCGACACGCGTCGGGTGACAGCGCCGGGGGCGCGCCCTTCCGCGGGGCCGCCGGCCGGGCCACAGTGAGCGCATGCGACGGCTCCTCGCGCTCCTCGGACTCCTGGCGTCGTCGGCCTGCCCACCGCCCGCGCTGCCCGAAGTCCGGGACGAGCCTTTCGTGGCCAGCGCGGGCGCGTGCGAGGCCGGTACCCTCGACGCCTTCGCCGCGTGCAGCACCGGCTCGGGGCTGTTCGGCGAGTGGACGCTCGACGGACGCGCCCGCCCCGCGTACCGCTACCGCTTCGACCAGCTGAGCGACGCGCGCGCGAGCTTCGAGAACTCCGAGGGGATCGATCGCCGCGATCACTGGGCCGCGTTCGGCAACGCGCGGGTCAACGCGCTGGCCTTCAACGACGGGCACGTCGAGGTCGTCGATCAGGATCGCGGCGTCACCTCCTGGAACGCGTACGACGAGCGGCGGAAGAACTACTCCGGCGGCTTCGGGTGGCTGGACGACGGCGAGGCCACGTGGTGCACCGGCTGGAAGTGGCGGCCCCGTCCGAGCCGCACGTCGCGCGAATTCGGCATGGTGTCGGCGCGCTTCTCCGTCGAGCACCGGGGCGTGCGCAGCGACCGGGAGGTGTTCGCGCCCGCCGGGGACGACGCGGTGGTGCTGGCGGACGTGACGTTGACGAACACCTCCAGCCAGACGCGCACGGTGGCGCACTACGAGTACTGGGACGTGGCGCGGCGGAACATCGAGATCAACTGGCTGGTGTCGGGCGATCTCTCCGCGGAGATCCCCGCGACGGTGCGGGCCGAGCGCGACGCGCGGAACGCCGACTTCCGCGAGACGCTCACCTGGGACGCCACGCACCGGGCGCTGTTGCTGCGTCGCGCGCCGGTGGAGGGCGTCACCCGGCCGGACGCGGGCGCCCCCGACGCGCGGGACTGGTACCCGGCTGATCCGTTCCTCGCGGTGCTCGAAGGCGACGCCAGCGGTGTCTTCACCGAGCAGGCCGCCTTCTTCGGCCAGGGCGGACCCGACGCACCGCAGGCGGTGGTGACGCGCGCGCCCACGACGCCGCCCGTCGACGGGGTGATCGGCCGCGCCACGACGGGGAACGGGCAGAGTCGGCTCTTCGTGGTGAAGACGGACGTCACGCTCGCGCCGGGGGAGTCGAAGCGGCTGCGCTTCGCCTTCGGGACCGTGCCGAACGGCGCGCCGCTCGAGGTGCCCGGGCGCTGGCGTACGGCGACCGTCGACGAGGCGCAGGCGGCGCTCGACGCGCACCTCCTCCGCGCGGAGGTGGGCGGCCTGCCGCACCTGACGCGCGAGCTGGCGTGGCATGCGGCGCAGCTGGAGGCGTCGGTGGGCCGGCGCGAGTACCAGGGCTTGCACGTCGTGCCGCAGGGCTCGGCGTACCTGTACCTGCACGGCGCCGACGGCGCGGCGCGCGATCTCGGCCTCTTCACGCTGCCGCTCGTGTTCACGCACCCCGCGCTCGCCCGCGAAGAGCTCCAGCTCTTCATGCAGGTGCAGCGCGCCGATGATCGCCGCTTCAGCTACGCCTTCCAGGGCCACGGCATGGTGGACGACGCCCTGGGGCTCCACAAGGCGCCGTCGGATCTCGACCTCTTCTTCCTCTGGGCGCTCACCGAGTACGTGTTCGCGACGCGGGACGGCTCGATCCTCGACGCGGCCGTGCCGTACTGGCCGAAGGACGCGGTGCCCGGCGCGACCGGGTGGGATCACACCCGCGACGCGATCCGCCACCTGCTCGACGTGGTCGGCACCGGGCCGCACGGGCTCCTCCGCATCGGCACCGGCGACTGGAGCGACGGGATCGTCGCGTCATCGACCGCCGATCGCGCGGTGGCGATCCGCGACGGCGAGAGCGTGCCGAACACGCAAATGGCGCTGTACGTGCTCCCGCGCGTCGCGGCTCTCGTCGAGGCGCGCGATCCGGCGCTGGCCACCGAGCTGCGGCAGAGGCTGCCTGGGCTCCGTGCTGCCGTGGCGGCCACGTGGAGCCAGTCGCAGTTCGGGCGCGCGTACTTCGGCGACGGGGTGCTGTTCCGCGCGAACACGCCGGACCTCGAGGCTCAGGTGTGGCCTGCGATCGCGAACGACGGTTTCCCCTCGCCTGCCGACGCGGCGACGCTGAGGGACACCGTGACGACGCGCCTCGACTCACCGCTCGGCGTCGCGCTCTCGCCCGGTGGCGAGGTGTGGCCGGCGATCAGCGGGCTGTGGACGTGGGGCCTCGCGCGGCAGGGCGATCCGTCGGCGGCGTGGGCGCACCTCGGCAGGAACGGGCTCGAGGCGCACGCCCTCGCCTTCCCCGAGGTCTGGTACGGGATCTGGAGCGGCCCCGACGGCGCGTCCAGCCAGAGCGGCCGCGCGTGGAGCAGCCCGGCCACGCCGATGCGCGACTTCCCGGTGCAGAACAACAACGTCCACGCGATGGCACTCTTCGCGGCGTTCAAGGCGGCGGGCGTGGAGACGACCCCGACGGGCCTCGCGATCGCCCCCGGCCAGACGACGACGCCGTACGCGCTGCGCTCCGAGGCGCTCGACGTGCGCTGGGACGGCGCCCGGCTCTCCGGCGCGTGGCGCCCACCGGGCAGCGACGCGGGCGAGGTGCGCGTGACGCTCCCGAGCGGGAAGACGCAGCGCTTCTCGCGTGCCGGCGGCCCGGTGACGTTCGAACTGTCTGAGTGATCAGCTCGCGGAGCCGGCGAGCGCCTCGATCTCCGCGCGCGCCCTGGGGATCGCGGCGGTGATCACCTCCGCCCCCGACGCCGTGCAGTGAATGTCGTCCTCGATGCGGATGCCGCCGAAGCCGCGCCCGCCGTTCATCGCGAGGAAGCGCTCGGCCTTGTCGAAGTGCACCTGGCCCTTGAACTTCTCGCGGAACTCCGGGTTCCGGAGGATCGCTGGCACGAAGTACAGCCCGGGCTCGATGGTGAACGTCATGCCCGGGGCGAGATCCATGTCCATGCGCAGGTAGCCCGTACCGAACTGCGGGCTGCGGGTGCGCCCCATCGGGTAATGGACGCGATCGCCGAAGGCCTCGAGGTCGTGCACGTCGAGGCCCAGCTGGTGGCCGAGGCCGTGCGGGAAGAACATCGCGTGGGCACCCGACTCGACGAGGCCGTCGGGGCTGCCGGACAGCAGGCCCATCGCGACGAGGCCCTCGGCCAGAACGCGGCTCGCCAACAGGTGAAGATCGCGGAAGCGCGCGCCCGGCTTCACCGCGGCGATCGCCGCGCGCTCGCTCTCGAGCACCAGATCGTACACGTCGCGCCCCTCCGGCGAGAACGGACCGCCCACCGGCCAGCAGCGCGTGACGTCGTTGCAGTAGCCGGTGGCGATCGACTCCGGGCCGGCGTCGAGCAGCACGATGTCGCCTTTCGCCAACGTCCCTTCGTGCGCGTTGTTGTGCAGCACCTCGCCGCGCACGCTCAGGATCGTGTTGTACGCCGGCACACAGCCGCCCTTCGCGAACGCGCCCTCCACGGTCCCGGCGAGGAACTGCTCGGTGACGCCCGGCCTCGAGTGCTGCATCGCGAGAACGTGCGCCTCCTTCGTGATGGCCACGAGGCGGCGGATCTCGGCGAGCTCCTCCCCGGACTTGACGAGCCGGAGCGCGGCGATCGCGTCCAGCACCTCGCCGCGGCCCACCCTGGCGGGGTCGTCGAAGTCGAGATCCTCGCCGGTGAGATCGCGGGCCCGCGCCGTGGTCTTGCGATCGGCCACCGCGAGCGCGTCGACCTGCCGCCCCTTCGCCAGCATCGCGACGTGCGACTCCAGCGCCTCGACGTTCATCACCCCGTCGACCCGCTGCCGCGCCTTCGCGGCCTCGAAGGACTCCAGCTCGCCGTGCCACAGCGCATCGGCCACCGTTCGCTCCGGCAGGAAGAGCGTCACCGTGCCCTCCTGCGGATCGAAGAAGGCCGCGCTCCCCGGCTCCGGGCGCTCGAAGAAGTACAAGAAGACCGAGTCGGCCCGGTAGGGGAAGGCGTTCGCGGGGTAGTTGCGCGAGACGAGGCCCCCGGCGAACAGCACGAGGGGACGCTGGAGGCGCTTCAGCAGGGCGGCGCGGCGCTGGTCGAAGTTCATGGCGACGCGCACCCTACTCCAGTGCCGACGATGACGCGCTCCACCGCGTGTGCTACTCGCGGCCACGATGAGAGCCGCGCGAACGGTGGAGCTGTCAGGACCGGAGGGCCTTCGGATCGAGGACGTCCCGGCTCCGACGCCGGGCCCCGACGAGATCCGCGTGAAGGTGAAGGCGACGGCGCTCAACCGCGCCGATCTCCTGCAGACGATGGGCCTCTACCCTGCGCCTCCGGGCGTGCCCGCCGACATCCCCGGCCTCGAGTACGCGGGTGAGGTGGCTGCGGTGGGCGCGCGCGTCACGCGGTGGAAGGTGGGCGACCGGGTGATGGGCCTCGTCGCCGGCGGCGCGTGGGCCGAGGAGCTCGTGACGCACGAGCGCGAGGCGCTGGCGATCCCCGCCGGGCTGTCCTTCGCGGAGGCCGCGGCGATCCCCGAGGCCTTCGCCACCGCGTGGGACGCGCTCGTCCTGCAGGGCGGCATGGGCGTGGGCAGCAAGGTGCTGATCCACGCAGTCGCCAGCGGCGTCGGCACCGCGGCGCTGCAGCTCGCCAACGCCTTCGGCGCGCACGCGATCGGCACCGGCCGCAGCGCGCAGAAGCTCGAGCGCGCGAAGGCGCTGGGCTTGCCGCACGCGGTGCTGGTCTCGAAGGGGGATCCGGCCTTCGCCAGCGAGGTGAAGAAGCTGTCCGGCGGGGGCGTGGACGTGGCGCTCGATCTCGTCGGCGGCGACTGGGTGCCCGAGACGCTCGACGCGCTCGCGCCCCGGGGCACGCTGATGCTGGTCGGCCTCGTCGCCGGCGCGTCGGCCGACGTGCCGCTGCGGACGGTGCTGGGCAAACGGTTGCGCGTGCAGGGCACCACGCTGCGCGCCCGCCCGCCCGAGGAGAAGATCGCCGTCGCCCGCGAGTTCGAGAAGCGCGTCGTGCCGCTGTTCGCCTCGGGCGCCTTGAAGCCCGTCGTCGACGCGGTGCTGCCGATGAGCGAGCTTCAGCCGGCGCTCGCGCGCCTCGCCTCCAACGACACCTTCGGCAAGTTGGTCCTCACCTGGTGAAAGAGAGACATGGCCTTCGATCCCAACGCCGCCGCGCTCCCTGACTCCGGCATCTTCGGCCTGCCCCACTCGCCCGACGAGGCGAAGGTGGTGCTGATCCCCGTGCCCTTCGAGGCCACCACGAGCTACGGCGGCGGCACCGCGGACGGCCCGGCGGCGATCTTCGAGGCGTCGAAGCAGGTCGACCTGTTCGACCTCGACACCGGCAAGCCGTACGAGGGCGGGATCGCCATGCTGGAGATCCCCGCGCAGGTGCGCGCGTGGAACGACGAGGCCAGAAAGCTGGCGGCGCCGATCATCGCCGAGGCCGGCGCGCAGAAGGGCGACCCGCGCCTGGGGCCGATCGACGCGCTCTGCGAGAAGATGAACGCGTGGGTGTACGAGACCACGAAGCACTGGCTGTCGAAAGGCAAGCTGGTCGGCCTCATCGGCGGCGATCACTCCACGCCCTACGGCTGCATCCAGGCGCACGCGGAGCGCTACCCGGACCTGGGCATCCTCCACCTCGACGCGCACGCGGACCTGCGCGAGGCCTACGAGGGCTTCACCTGGTCGCACGCGTCCATCATGTTCAACGTGATGGCGCGGCTGCCGAAGGTGAAGAAGCTGGTGCAGGTGGGCATTCGCGACTTCGCCGAGGCCGAGCTGCGGATGATCCAGGACTCGGGCGGGCGTATTCACACCTTCTTCGACGCGCGGCTGCAGAAGGCGCGGCTCGATGGCATGCCGTGGCGCGAGGCGGTGGACGCGATCGTCGCCGAGCTGCCGCAGCGCGTGTACCTGTCGTGGGACATCGACGGGCTCGATCCGACGCTCTGCCCGCACACCGGCACGCCCGTCCCCGGCGGCCTGTCCTTCGCCATGGCGCAGGGCCTCCTCGAGGGCCTGCACCGCGCCGGCAAGCAGATCATCGGCTTCGACCTCAACGAGGTCGCGCCCGGCGCCGGGGACGAGTGGGACGCCAACGTCGGCGCGCGGCTGCTCTACAAGATGATCGGCTGGGCCTTGTTGTCGCAGAAGTGAATGGCGCCGTTCGGAGGCGCCGCTACTCCGCGTTCCAGTCGGAGGCCGGCAGCACCTTCCAGCCGGTGTCCAGCTTGCCCGACTTGAAGCGCAGCACGCGCAGGGGCCACTCACGCGGCGTCTTCGCCGGTCCCTCGGTGCTCACGATCGTCCAGCGGTGCACCTCGATGGAGTACTTGCCCGTCGTGCCCGCCCTGGCCAGCACCGCGCGCATCGGGTTCTTCGGGTGCCAGTAGACCTCCTTGCCGACGCGCAGCACGTAGGCCAGCACGCCGTGGTGCTTCTGGAAGGCGGCGGCCTTCTCGCGCGTGGGAGCGAGCAGCTTGGCGGCCTCTTCCTGGCTCACCTCGGTCATCTTGAGATCGTCGCCGACCTGCTCGACCCCCATCAGCCTGGTGAGGGCGCTGCGGCCGGCCTTGTCGAGGGCGTTCATCATCTGGACGGCGTGGGCCAGGTCGCCGTCCTCCTTCCTCACCGGGTCCTTCGCCTTGAACTTGAAGTTCTCGAGCGAGAAGAGTTGCGCGTTCATGGTGACGCCGCCGAGCAGCAGATCCTTGCCCGCCTCGTCCCCCGCGCCCGTCAACGCGTTGAGGTACGTCTCGGCCACCTTCTTCGCCTCGGCGTCGTCCTGGGCGAGGGCCGGGAGGGCGAGCACCACGAGGCTGGCGGCGATGAGTCGGGACATGGACATGCTCCTCGAAGAGGGGTGACGGCTCGACGGACGGACCCGGGGAGGATTCACCGAACCGCGTCGAAACGCCACAGTCTCGGGCGCCCCTTCCCGCTGGGCCGGCGCTGCGATAAGGCCCACGGCTCCTCGTTCCCCCCTTCCCCGGAGTCCTCCGATGTTTCGACGCCTGTCCTGCCTCGCCGTCGCGTCTGTGGCCGCGGCCGCCCTCGCCTTCGCCGCGTGTGGACAGACAGGGCAAACCAGCTGCGGTCCCCAAACGTGTGACGGCTGCTGCGACGCGACGGGCAGGTGCCGCACGGGCGATCAGAACGACTCCTGCGGCAACGGCGGGCTCAACTGCGACGTGTGCAGCGGCGGCCAGGTGTGCGCGGCCCGAGCGTGCGTCGCGCCGATGGGCGGCGGCTCGGGCGGCGGCTCGGGCGGCGGCGGCGGCACGGACGCCGGCACGGGCGGCGGCACCGGCGGCGGGACCGACGACGGCGGCATGGGCGGCGGCAGCGGCGTGTGCACGGCGACGCCCGTCGAGTGCTCGGACGCGGCGATCATCGAGCTCGATCTCAAGACGGCCCCGTCGCCCGACGGCGTGTCCAACACACCGGACGGCACCGGCTGGCGCAGCACCATCGACTCCCGCGCGGGCGGGCTCAATCCGACGCAAAGCTTCGTCTACGCGAAGTTCGGCCCCAACGGCCTCGAGAAGGTGGCGCTGGGCGACCAGGCGGCGCTCGACAGCATGGACTGGGACATCGCGTTCCGCCGCTTCGTGATCCGCCTGAACGGCGGCGACTCCGGCCCGTCGTGCACCTCCGCCGCGAAGCTGGCGCCCGGCACCACGTACGACTCCGTCACCACGGTGCCCGCCGGCCTGACGTACGAGACGGACAACTTCCTCGACCGCGCGCCCACCTGCACCTTCATCGCCGACGGATCCGGCCTCGGCACCTCGCCCAACACCGCGCTGGCCGACTACTACCGGTACACCACGTGCGTCTCGATGACGGGCCAGGTCTTCATCGTGCGGACGCGCGACCACCGGCACGTGAAGCTGCTCGTCACCACGTACTACTCGACGATCGCCGGCCAGACGGGCTGCGACATGAACGGCAACACCGGCGGCGCGCAGGGCGGGACGATCCGCGTGCGTTGGCAGTACCTCGACTGAGCGCGGAGCCCCACGCCATGCCCCGCGCGCTCCCGGCCGTCGCCGTCGTCTGCCTGCTCGCCGCGTGCGGCGGCGAACCCACGCCGCAGCCGGCGCGGCCGCCCCACGCGCGCGCCAGCCGGGCGGACGAGCTGCGCCCGACGGACACCGACAGCAACCTCATGTGGCGCTACCAGCCGACGGACGTCGTGGAGTCCTTCGCAGCCGACGGCGGTGACTTCCGTGTGCACTTCACGCGCGCCGGCATCAACGCGGTCCCGCCTGCTGATCTGGACGACGGCGGCGTGCCCGACTTCGTCGAGGCCGTCAGCCAGGTGTACGAGTCCGTCGGTGCGACGTACCACGCGACGCTGGGCTTCCGGCACCCGCTGTCCGACGGCACCATCGCCGACAACGGCGGCGACGCGAAGTTCGACGTCTACCTGCTGGACTTCGCGCGTTCGGCCGACGGCGCCTTCCGCATCGACACCTGCCCCACCGCGGAGCACTGCATCGGCTACGTGGTGCAGGAAAACGACTTCGCCGGCTACGGCTACCCGAGCCTCACCGAGGCCACGAAGATCCTCGGCAGCCACGAGTACTTCCACGGGATCCAGGCGGCGTACGACAACGGGCAGGACGTGGTGATCTCCGAGGGCACCGCCGTCTGGGGCACCGAGCAGTACGATCCCGCGACCAGCGACTTCGAGGCCTTCATCCACGGCTACCTCGACCGGACGGATCGTTCGCTCGACTCGCCGCCGCCGGGGCCCGTGCCGACCTTCGCCTACGGCTCTGCGATCTTCTTCGAGTTCCTCTCGGAGAGGTACGACGCCGCGTTGATCCGCAAGCTGTGGGAGCGTCTCGAGAACGGCCAGGGCGATCCATCGGAGCCGCAGGATCAGGCCAACCCGACCTGGCTCGTGCAGCTCGATGCGCTGCTCAAGCGCGACTACCAGTCCAGCTTCGCCGAGGCCTTCCGCGAGTTCTCGACCTGGAACCTGTACCTCGGCACCGCGGCGGACCCGACGAAGTCCTACGCGAACGCCGCGGCGTACCCGCAGCCAGCGTTCACCGACGTGCCGGTGCCCACCTACAAGCCGGCGCTGCGCGTCTACTACGCGTCGACGCAGTACTTCCGGGTCGCCTCCAACGGCCGCGCGACGATGACCGCCGCGCTGCTCGACGATCCCTCGAGCGCCGACGACGACGTCGCGGGGCTGTCGCTCGTCGTGGTCAGCCGCAAGGCCGGCGCCAACGTCGGCGCGGCGACCCCGGTGAACGTGCAGGACCCGACGTCGGCCGAGGTCGTGGACACCTCCGGCGGCGCCGAGCTCCTCGTGGCGGTGATCAACACCGCGCGCGCAGGCAACGGAGCGATCCTGAGCAAGCGGCCCACGCTTTGCGCGGGCACGTGGGACGAGGTGCAGGCCTGCCGGCTCTTCTACAACCCGGCGCTGGACGCCGGCGCGCCGATGCCCGACGGCGGGTCGACGGACGCGGGCCTCGACGATGCCGGCGTGCCCACCGACGGCGGGATTCCGGATGGCGGCGTCGGGCCGACCCCGATGCCCCAGGGCTGCGGCTGCGGCATGACCGGCGCGGCTCCATGGTTGCTCGGGCTGGCGATCGTGGCCTTGCGCGGGCGTCGAACCCGGCCTACCTGAGGACCATGGGCACCGCACTCCTCCTCGCGCTGTCACTCGTCTCCGGCGACCTCGAGGCCCGCAGGAGTCCCGTCGTGAAGGTGGTGGACGCCGTCTCGCCGGCCGTCGTCTACATCGGCACCGTCCAGGTGGTGGAGACGCGCTTCCGCCGCGGGTCGCCTTTCGACGAGTTCTTCTTCGGCCCGCAGGAAGAGCGCCGCGCCGTGGAAGGCCTGGGCTCGGGCGTGATCATCGACCCCAACGGCATCATCGTCACCAACGACCACGTGATCCGCGGCGCCTCGGAGATCCACGTCGTGCTGGCCGACGGCCGCCAGCTCGACGCGGAGGTGATCGGCAGCGACGCCGACGCGGATCTCGCGGTGCTGAAGGTGTCGTCGAAGACGCCGCTTCCCGCGGCGAAGCTGGGCACCTCGTCGGACCTGATGATCGGTGAGTCCGTCATCGCGATCGGCAGCCCGCTGGGGCTCAAGAAGACCGTGACCGTCGGCGTGGTGTCGGCGCTCGGCCGGTCGATCCGCAGCGAGGACCAGGTCTTCAACGACTTCATCCAGACGGACGCGTCGATCAACCCGGGCAACTCGGGCGGGCCGCTGCTCAACATCGACGGCGAGATCATCGGGATCAACTCGGCGATCATCGCGTCGGCGCAGAACATCGGCTTCGCGATCCCCGCCGACAAGGTGCGGCGCATCGTCGCGGAGCTGACGCATTTCGGGAAGGTGCGCCCGTCGTGGGTGGGTCTCGACGTGGTGCCGCTGTCGCTCGATCTCGGGCGCCGCATCGGCTGGGACCGCACCTACGGCGCGCTGGTCGCGTCGGTCGAGGACGGCAGCCCCGCCGCGACCGCCGGCTTCCAGCCCGGCGACGTCATCGCCCAGGTCGGCTCGACGCAGGTGGAGAGCGCGGACGATCTCCGCAGCCGCCTGCGGAACTTCACGCCCGGCGCCGCCGTCGCGATCAAGGTGTTCCGCGGCGGACGGATGATCGACATGTCCGTCACGCCCACCGAGTTCCCGCAGAAGCTGGTCGAGGCCACCGTCTGGGAGCGGCTGGGCCTGCGCCTGAGGGCCAGCAAAGGCGGCATGGCGATCGTCGCCGTGCGCCCCGGGACGCCGGCACACCGAGTCGGCCTCGAGCCTGGCGACGTCCTGCTCCGCCTCAACAACCAGCCGGTCACCACGCCCGAATCCTTCCGCGAGGCCGTCGTGCAGGCCCGCGGCCAGCGCAGCGTGCTGCTCCTCGTCCGCCGCGGGCCGCGCGGCTACTACCTGACGCTGCCCTTCTGATCTGTCTGAGCGCGGCTTCAGCTGGATCGGAACCCTCGAGAATTGTTGACCCCGAGCGGCATGGCCGTAGGGTCATGGCATGACCGCGTACCGGTACAAGGCGCTGGGCCCGTTGCTGGCGGGCGAGGGCTCGCGCGCCTTCCTCGGCCTGGCCATTTCGGAGGATCACCGCGCGCGCCCGGTGGTGATCATCTGGGTGCCGGACGCGGCGCAGGGCGACGCCGAGCTCATCGCGAAGATCCAGCGCGAGACGGAGCACGCGGCGAAGCTCGATCACCCGAACATCGTCACGGTCCTCGGCTTTGCGAAGCTCGATGAGGGCAGCGCGCGCGTCGTGGAGTTCGCCGACGGCGAGTCGCTCCGGAGGATCATCGACACGGCCCACAAGCTGCCGCCGCGCATCGCCGCGAAGATCGTCGCCGACGCCTGCACGGGCACGCACTACGCGCACATCGCCGGCAACGACGACGGCAGCCCGCTCGTCCACGGCGACCTGCGGCCGGAGACGATCCTCATTTCCTTCAACGGCGTCACCAAGGTGACGGGCTACGGCGCGCTCGCCTTCGCGCCGCGCGAGCTCGGCGGGCAGCGGGTGAAAGGCCGCCGCGTGCACAGCGCGCCGGAGCAGATCATCGGCGGGCGCGAGGCGATCACCGTCCACACCGACGTCTACCTGCTGGGGCTGACGCTCTACGAGTGCCTCACGGGCGTGGTGCCATGGGCGGACCAGGGCGACTTCTTCGATCACGCGGTGCTGACGCTGCCTTTGCCCCCGTCGACGCCCGGCGACATTCCCCCGCAGCTCGAAGGGGTGATCCTCAAGGCGTGCGCGAAGAAGGCCAGCGAGCGCTATCCGAACCCGCTCGCGATGCGCGAGGCGATCGAGGCCGCGATGGGCGGCGACCTCGCCACCACCGAGGAGCTGTCGGCGTACCTCGACGGCCTCTTCCCGCAGTCGCACCAGCTGCGCGCCGACCGCCGCCACACCATCGACGCGGGCATCGCCGACTACGTGCGCCAGCAGTGGGCCCAGAAGGACCGCACCGAGACGGTGCCGATGATGCGTGCCGTGGAGCCGCCGTCCGAGGCGCCGGAGCCGGCGCCCGCCCCTCCGCCACCGCCCGCCGCCCCGGCCGCGCCCGCTCGCCCTGCGCCCGCGCCGCCGAGGCCTGCCCCGAAGCCCGCCACGCCGGCCGAGCGCGCGCTGGCCAGCCAGGACGAAGACGAGGAGCCCCCGTCCGACGAGGGGAGCTCGCTGCCGTGGCTGCTCCTCCTCGCGGCCTTCGTCGCCGTCATCGCCGGCTGGTGGGCCTGGAAGAAGGCCAACGAGCCGATCCCCGGCGTCGACCGCCCCGTCGTCACGGCGCCGCCGCCGAAGCCGGTGGTGGACGCGGGCGCCGCGCCCGTGGCGTTGGTGGAACCGAAGGTGGATGCGGGCTGGGTGGATGACGCCGGCGCGCCCGAGGCCGATGCCGGCGACGCCGCCCAGCCCGTCGAGACGCCGATGGACGCCGGCCCGCAGGCCGACGCGGGCGCCCAGACGGTCGCGCCGACGGGCGACGTGGAGGTGACGATCGCCTCCAACCCGTCCGCCGAGCTGTTCCTCGACGGGCAGTCGCTGGGGAAGACGCCGTGGACCGGCCGGCTGCCGCCCGGAAGGAAGGTCTTCCACCTCGAGAACAAGCCGGTGATGCTGAACGCCTGGCGCTCGGTGGTGCTCAAGGCCGAGCCCGTCTCCGAGACGTTCACCTTTGAGAAGGGCTACGTCACCGTCGCCGCGCCCGAGGGCGCCGCAATCTTCATCGACGGCGTGCGCATCGGCTACGCGCCGATCAAGGGCGAGGTGCCCGTCTACGAAGGCAGCCACCGGATCAGCGTGAACTACGGCAAGGCGAAGTGGAGCGAGCCGTTCAACCTGTACGGCGGCCAGCGCGTCTCGTTCAACGTCGAGTTGCAATGACGACCTACGAGGCGCGCGCGGCCTTCCGCTGGCGGATCAGCGCCTCGTAGCTTCGCGTCACGCCCTGGCTGACGATCAGCAACTCGCCCACGTCGGGCGGCGTGAGCTGCTTCGGGCCCTGGTCGACGTACAGCAGGTGCACCGGCTTGCCACGGACGAGCAGCGGCATCAGCACCGCCGTCGCCGGGTACGCGCCGCCGAGCAGCGTATAGAAGACATCCATGCCCGGGGTGACCTTCATCGGCCCCACGAAGTGGCTGCGGAGATCGCGCACCAGCTTGAGCGTGTTCTGCTCGCGGAGCGACACACCGATGCGCTGCACCGCGCGCTGCGACACCCGCATGCCCAGGCCCGTCCAGCCGGTCACCAGGTCGCCCCGCACGTTGAGCAAGAGCGCCCGGCGGAACTTGCTGCGGGCGAAGCGCAGCACCGTCCGCGCGATGTCCTCGCGGTCGGCGGACGACTGCAGCAGCCTCTGCGCCTCGGCGAACGTGAGCGGTGACGGCTCGGGCTCCGGCGGCGCGCTCGGGTGCGGCGCGGACTCGGCCTCGAGCACCGCGCCGGTCACCACGGGCGCCTCGTCTTCCACCACCTGGCCCTCGAGCACCTCTTCTTCGGCCGCGCCGGCCATGGCGTTCGCGTAGATCTTCGCGAAGTCGTCTTCGTTGATCAGATCCTCGCCGCCCACCGGCCTCGGCTGATCATCGCCGCGGCGCTTCGACGGCCGCAGCGTGTTCATGTCGATGGGGCGCATCGGCCGAAACGCCTTGGTGTGCTTGCGCAGCAGCTGGTTCATGCGGAACTCGGGGATCACCACCGCGACCACCCGCTTGCCCGCCTTGAAGGCCAACGCCTCCAGCGCCTTCATCTGGTTGGGGTGCAGCACCGCCACGGTGAGCCGCGTGGCGTCGATGCGCATCGGCAGCACGTCCTGGTCGTCGTAGAACTGCCGATCGACCAACGCGAGCGCCTGCGGATCGGGCACCATCTCGCCCGACGCGTACGGCAGGTTGTGCTGACGGCCCAGCACGCGCGCGAGATCGGCCTCCTTGAGGAAGCCCAGCTCGACGAGGTTGGTGCCCAGCCGACCGCCGTGGACCACTTGCGTCTCGAGCGCCTCCTCGACCTGCTCGGGGGTCACCAGCTTCTCTGCCAGCAACAGCTCGCCCAGTCGGCTCACGCGCGGAGTTAAAGCATACGCCCGGCCGGGTGTGGATGATGACTCAGGCCGACGAGGTGCCCCTCGGGATCGCGCACGTAGAGCGTCCAGCCGGTGCGCTTCTCGATCGCCACGCCCTTCGCGGCGAGCGCGGCCTCGACGGCCTCACGAGCCGCGGGATCGATGCGCAGCGCCACCATCGAGAAGCCCAGCGTGCCCGCGGGCCGCTCGTCCGGCGCGAGCTCGATGGCGAAGAAGCCGCCCGCGGCGTCGCCCCCCGCCTTCGCGGCCAGCCACACGCTGCGCAGCCGCCCGTCCTCGAAGTGGTGCCGGGCCACCTCGGGCAGGCCGAGCACGTCGCGGTAGAAGGCGGCCACGCGCTCGACGTCGCGCGCCTGCACCGCCACGTGGTGGAAGCCCTGCGGCGCGATCATTTGATGAGCGTGAAGGTGTCCGGCGTGTACGTGCACCCGGCTCCCCCGGCGCCGGCGAAGTCGATCTCCCCGGCGATCCACAGCTCCTTCACCGTCGAGAAGGTGCGCGTCTGCGTCGACTTGAGCTGACCCGCGCAATACACCCGCACCGTCGCCACGACGGGCGTGGGGCTGGCCGACCACGAGTACATGTGCACGCCGACGTAATAGACGTGCGCGGTCGACGGCGTGTTGATGCGAATGTTCTCGGGGCCCCTGCCGGTGATGTCGTCGCGATCGAGCGAAGGATCGTCCGCAGCGCCCGCGGCGTCCCAGGACGGCGCGGTGTTGAGCCAGTAGCAGTCGTAGGGGCTCGTGGACCAGCTCGCCGCCTGCCGACGGTTGCCCGCGGCGGGGTGCAGCAGGTGGAGATCCATGTCGTTGTTCTGGTTCCACGTCAGCTCGACCCAGAGATCGCCCAGCGGCTGCACGGTGATGGTGACGTCGCAGCTGGACGAGATTCCCATGGAGTCCGTCACCGTGAAGCGCAGCACGTGCGCGCCCACCACGTCGGCGAAGTAGGTCGAGCTGGTGCAGCTGGTCGGCGCCGAGAAGGTGCCGCTGGAGGTGGCCGGCCGGCTCACGACGCTCCAGGCGCAGGCGAGCGCCCGACCGCCGGGCGACGTCGCCGCGGTGTTCAGCGTCACCGTGGTGTTCGGGTTGACCGTCTGGCCGGCCGGGCACAGGGCCGTCGGGCCGCAGGTGCCGTCGTCCACCACGCCGTCGCAGTCGTCGTCGAGGCCGTTGCACGTCTCGGGCGCCGCCGCGCCGGGCGTACACGTCTGCGGCGTGCCCGACACGCAGGCCTGCACGGTACGCAGGCAGACGCCCTGGCCACAGGTGGTGGTGCCGAAACCATCGTCCACGGCGCCGTTGCAGTCGTTGTCCACGCCGTCGCACGCCTCGGCGACGGGCGTGCCCGGCGTGCACGCCTGGCTCACCCCGCCGACGCAGGACGCCACCGTCCGCGCGCAGGCGCCCTGCCCGCACGTCACGTTGGCGAGGCCCTCGTCCACCTGGCCATCGCAGTCGTTGTCGACGCCGTCGCAGACCTCCGCGCTCGGCGCGCCCGGCGTGCACACCTGCGCTCCGCCGCCCACGCAGGCCGCGACAGTGCGCGCGCAGGCGCCCTGCCCGCACGACACGGAGCCGAGGTTGTCGTCCACCTGGCCGTCGCAGTCGTCGTCTACGCCGTTGCATACCTCCAGCACCGGCGCGCCGGGCGTGCAGGTCTGCGACACGCCGCCGGCGCACACCGGGACGGTGCGCCCGCAGGCGCCCAGGCCGCAGGAGAGGGTCCCCAACGCCTCGTCCACCTGCCCATCGCAGTCGTCGTCGAGGCCGTTGCACAGCTCCGTGCCGGGCGTCAGCTCGTTCTGGCAGGCGCCCCACTGCCCCGTCGCGCACACCTGCGTGCCGGCCTGGCAGCGGCCGATCCCCGCGGTGCCCGGCGGCCCGGAGTAGCAGCTGCGCACCTGCCCATCGAGGCAGCTGCAGCCCTCGTCCACCTGGCCGTCGCAGTCGTCGTCGAGGCCGTTGCACGCCTCGAGCAGCGCGGTGCCCGGCGTGCACACCTGCGGGGCGCCGGCGATGCAGCTGGGCGTGCTGCGCTGGCAGATGCCCTGGCCGCAGGTCACCGTGGGCTGGTCCTCGTCCACCTGGCCGTCGCAGTCGTTGTCGATGGCGTCGCAGATCTCCGCGCCGGGCGCGCCCGGCGTGCAGGTCTGCGGCAGCCCGGCGAGGCAGGCGGGCAGCGTCCGCGCGCAGGCGCCCTGCCCACACGCCACGGTGCCCAGCCCCTCGTCCACCTGTCCGTCGCAGTCGTCGTCGAGGCCGTTGCACGTTTCCATGCCCGGAGCGCCCGGCGTGCAGGTCTGCGCCGTGCCGGCCACGCAGGACGCGATGGTGCGCGCGCACACGCCCACGCCGCACGACACCGTGCCCAGCCCCTCGTCCACCTGGCCGTCGCAGTCGTCGTCGTTCCCGTTGCAGCTCTCTGCGGTAGGCGCCCCGGGCGAGCAGCTCTGCGCCTGGCCGCCCAGACACGCGGACACGGTGCGGGCGCACGCCCCGACGCCACAGGTCAGCGTCGGCAGGCCGTCGTCCACCAGCCCGTTGCAGTCATCATCGCGACTGTTGCACGTCTCGGCGGCGGGCTGGCCCGGGGTGCAGACCTGCGGCACGCCGCCGAGGCACGACGGCACGCTGCGCGCGCAGGCCCCGATGCCGCACGTCAGCGGCGCGAGGCCCTCGTCCACCGTGCCGTCGCAGTTGTCGTCGAGGCCGTTGCAGAGCTCCGGCGCCGGCGCCCCCGGGGTGCACGTGGCGGCGCCGCCCTGTACGCAGGCGGACACCCGGCGCAGGCACGCGCCGACGCCGCAGGTGACTTCGCCCAGCCCATCGTCCACGAGGCCGTTGCAGTCATTGTCCTTGCCGTCGCACGCCTCCGCGCCCGGGCCCACCGCGCCCACGCACGGGCCGAAGGAATAGACGCCCGCGTCGTCGGCCTCGCAGCGGCTCACGCCGAGGCGGCACTCGCCCAACTTCGAGCTGCCGCAGGACTGCTCGGCGCCCGGCGTGCAGGCGGGGAGAATGGCGGGGCCGGCGTCGACGGGCGGATCGGGCGTCGGCAGCACGCACTCGCCCCGGCTCTTGAGGCACTCATGGCCCTTCGGACAGTCCTCGTCGCGCGTGCAGAAGACGCCCGCGTCGAAGGGCAGGTCCGCCTCGACGCACGAGCCCAGCACGCACTGCATCGACGGCGGGCACTCGGCGCCCGGGCCGCAGCGGGCCGGGCCCGTGTCGACGCCGGAGTCGGGCGGCGCTCCCGTCATCGCGGGCGCGCCACACGCCGCGGCGAGCAGACAGCCCACGAGTCCCCATGCGCGTCGCGGCATCAAGAGCGGCTCCCCGAGAAGTGGCAAACCCTACTCGAAACGGCGCCGCGCGCGGAGAGCCCCCTGGCACCTGAGCGCCAGCAGGATCAGCCCCAGCAGCCACGGGGCCGGGTCGGCGGCCTGGCAGCCACAGCCGGTCAGCGCGCCGGGCCTGGGCCGCGTCGAGACGAGCTGCTCGCGCAGGAAGACGGTGCCGGCCAGGGTGCCGCGCGAGAGGAGGCGCGGACGGGCGCGGAACGAAAGCGTGCGCGCCTCGCCCGCGGCCAGCGACACGCCCCGCACCGTGAGCGTGCCGTCGACGAGCTCTCCGGTGACGGCGGCGTCGCCCAGCCGCAGCGTGTCCATCGCCGGCGCCAGGCCGCTGAGGGCCTCGCGCACCTCCAGGCCCGAGACGTCGCAGGTGGCGGTGTTGACCAGCCGCACCGTCACCTGCAGCGCCTCCTCCTCCTGCGCGGGGAACGGCGCAGTGGACTCGGAGATCTCCACGAAGGGATCGGCCACCAGCAGCACCTCGTGCCTCCCCGTCGCCGAGGCGCCCGAGCCGTCGCCCACGTCGACCTCGAAGGACAGGCGCTCGCCGACGAGCTCGAGGCCTTTGGACACCGACTGCACGTCCACCGACGTCCCCGAATAGGCCGCCTGGGTCAGCGCGGGGCCGCCCACCTGCCGCCACGTCGCGACGGGCGTCGCGCAGCCGCCGTCGGCCGACTCCACGCGCAGCGTCCCGCGCACGCCGAGGCCGCAGCTCACCGGGAGCCTGTCGGGCGAAGCGACGCCGGGCAGCACGGGGAGCGAGTCCGCGGGGACGGTGTCGCGGACGACGGCGCCGGTGAAGCCGCCGTCGTCGAACAGGCGCGCGACCAGCTCGAATTGGCCGGCGCCGCAGGACGCGGGGATCCCGAGCGACCACGGTCCGGGCACCGGGAGCGCGCCCGTCGTCGCCACGATCGAGGCGTCGGGCACGCCGAGCGTCACCTCCGCCGACAGCAGGGACAGCGGCCGGCAGCCCGCGTCGACGGTGAACTGGCCGAAGGCGACGCCCGCGTCGACCTGAAGGCCGACGTCGAACGGCGTGTTCGCCCCGAGCGGCGGCGGCGCGGGGACGATCGTCACCGTCAGCGTGCCGGCGTCCGACGCACGCGAGATCGGGTCGCCATTCACCACGCGGACCGCCGAGACGCTGACGCTGGCCGCGGTGCAGAAATCGGGCGCGTTGACCTCGAGGCCGCCGTCGAAGGGAGTGAGCGAGACGCCCGCCGGCGGCGTCGGCAGCGCCCAGACCAACTGCGTGTCCGGGAAGCCCGGAGTCATCGCACAGGCGTGCGCCGCGTTGCTGGGCGACCACCTCTTCGGGGTGCCGGCCGGCTGCGAGACGGGCGTCTCGAACGCTGGTGCCTCCGGTCGGCCCCACGGCGCCACGGTGACGCGGGCCGTCGCGCTGGACTGGTGCCCCGCCTGGTCCGTCCACGCGACCGAGACGTCGTACGCGCCGCCGTCGGGGCTGCACTCGGTGGCCGGCACGGCGAAGTTGAACGCGTCGCCGCTGCCCATCTGTCCATCGGTGGTGGACCACGTCAGCGTGCCCGCGCTGCAGCCCGCGTCGCTGCCGCCGGTGAAGGCAACGGGTGGATCGCCCGCCGCGACCGTCGCCGATCCGGGGGAAATCCACGCCTGCGTCGCGACCGCCAGCGGAATCGTCACGGTCTGCGTGCGATCGTGCGCGCCGAGGCCGTCGGAGACGGTCAGCGCCACCGCGACACCCGTCGCCGTGCACTCCGCCGCCGCCGGCACCGTCAGGGTGGCGGTGAGTCCCTGGAGATCGGTCCCGGGCGCCACCGTCGCCGTCCCGCTGCTCCAGGAGACGAAGACCGGATCGCCGTCGGGGTCGCCCGCTACCGCCGTCAGCGACACCGTCGCGCCGGGTGCCACCGCGCCCGCGTCCAGCCCGACGACCGGCGGGGCGTCGTTGGACAGCACGTGCAGCACGCCGCCGTCGCCGATGGCCGCGCAGAAGCGCGCGTCGACGCAGTGCGCACGCAAGGCGAGCGCCGGGGCGCCGCCGCGGGCGATCCACACGCTGCCCGGGCGCGACGGATCCGGCACCGGCGAGAGCACCACGCCCGTCGTGCTGGTCATCAGTCCGTAGCCGGCGCCGGCGTCGCTCCCGCGCTCGGTCGTCATCGTGACGAACTGCGGCACGAAGCCGCCCGGCAGCGTGATGGGCGTCTCCAGGCCCGCGGCGCCCAGATCGGGGAGCAGCCATGCCCCGCCCGCCGTCGTCAGCACCACCACCCCGGGCTTCCCGAGCCGCGCGAACGGCACCGCGTCGCGCGCGGCCGCGGAGATCGGCACCGTGAAGGCGATGCCGCCGTCGATGCTGACGCGCAGCGAGGCCGCGTTCTCGTTGAGGACCGCGTAGTCGACACCGCCGATCCGCGCCGTCTCCAGGCTGCGCGGGTTCGAGCCGAGCCACGTCGGCGAGGTGGCGGAGTACGCACCGATCGGCGTTGGCGCGACGTAGATGCTGTCGAGCGACGCGTTGGGGGTAAACCGGACGACGGAGATCCCCCCCGGGAGGATCCGCAGCCGCGAGAAGCCAGCTCCCGAGAGGCTGGGGGTGACACCGCAGCTCGCCGGAAAGTGAATCAGCGCGCCGTTGCTGCCCAGCACCGAGACGCAGCCATTGAACGCGCCCACGCTGACGAAGCTCACGCCGGCCTGCGTGAGGAAGTTGCTGACGCCGGCGTCGCTCACGGTCCAGCCGACCACCTGCCCGCTCGTGCCGCTGGAGGCGGCGAGCACCGTGCCCGCGTCCGGCGCGAGAATGTCCTGCGGCGCGCCCGTCAGCGCGGGCAGCTCGCTCCACCCCGCGAGCGCGAGGCCGGACACCAGCACACTCAGGAGGGCCAGCCGCCGCATCAGTACGCCACCTCCGTGCGCAGGTAGAGGCGATCGCGCGATCCGCTCGCCCCGTTCTCCAGCCCGGTCCCCGAGAAGCCGAACGCGGTGTAGCCGGCGCCGACGTAGAATCGATCGTCCAAACGGTACCCCACCTCGCCACGCAGCGACGAGAGCGAGCCCCCGCCGGGGTTGCTGGTCCGCAGCGCGCCCTCCACGGCGAACTCCAGGCCGGCGACGATCCGCACCGATGGCCGCAGGGACGCCGACAGCACCGCGCCCTCCGGCGTCAACGCCAGGTGGCCACCTGCGCCCAGCGCGAAGCGGTCCGTCAGCTTCGCCGCCGGGAGCAGCGAGACCAGGTGGAGCCGGCGCTCCGAGAGGCCGCGCAGCTCCTGCTGGTAGGTGTACCGCGCGACCACCGCACCCACCGCGAAGCGCCACGCCACCGACGCCGACGCGTCGAGGAGCCGCGACTCGATCCGGCCGCTGCGCGTGCCGTGCGAAAAGAGGACGCGCGCCGCGCCGGTGACGTCGCGGTGCAGCCTCACCTCGCCGCCGCCGGTGGCCAGCCACTGCGTGAGCGGCGCCGGCCCCTGGTCGGCTCGCAGCTCGCCGCGCCCGTACAGCCGCACGCGCTCCGAGTCCCACGCGAAGGTGAGGCCGCCCGCGTCCCGCGCGACGTCGGGGGCGGCGCCGACGGTGCTGCGCGCCCCGTGCTCATACCGACCGGTGATGGTGAAGGCGTCGCCGAGGCGCTGGCTGACGCCGACCGCGCGCGCGAGGCGCAGGCCGTCGACGTCGGTCGCGCTGATGTCCTCCACGAAGACGGCCGTGGCGGGATCGAGCTGTTCCCGCACCCCGGCGACCAGCCGGCGCTCGCCCGTGGACGGCGCGTCGACGTCCATCGACTGCAGGCCGTACCAGGTCTCCCGGCCGCGCGAGTACGAGACGCTGCCCCAGGCGAGCGCCCCCACCGCCGGCCCCCAGCCGCCGCGCAGGTTGAGCTCGAGCGCGTCGGTGGGCTTCAGATCCACGCCCAGCGACGCGAACGTGTCGTTGAGATCGACGCCGTGCGGAACGAGGCGCTGCCGGTAGCCCGCGCGCAACTGCAGCCAGTCCGTCACGCGGTAACGGCCGGCGACGCCGAGGGAGAAGGCGCCCGTCGACGACGACGGCGTCGCGAGCGGATCGACGCGCTGGGACTCGAGATCCCTCGCCTCCAGCCGAACGCCCCAGCGGTGGCGCTCGAAGCCGACGCCGCCGCCGATGCTCCGCCCGACGAGCCGCGCGCCGGAGAAGGGATCGCGCGGATCCGGCGTGTCGAAGAGGCTCGCCTGCACCGTCACCACCACCGGCCCGAGCGGCTGCTCTCCGCGCAGGGACAGCGTGCTCAGCGCGCCCACCCCGCTGATGTCCTCGTAGCCCGACTGCCGCCAGCGCCACGCCGCGTCCCACGCGCCCTTGCCGAAGAGGCCCCGGCTCCGCGCGCGCACCGTCAACGCGTAGCCGTCGGGCGTATCCGCCGGCGCCGCGCGGGAGAGCATCGAGAGGCCGCCGTCGGACGAGACGCCGAGCCCCGCGATGACGCCGCGGCTGCGGGCGCCTTCGGCCGAGAGCCACACCGGGCCCAACGTCGCCTCGGCCTTCGCGCGGAGGAGATCGTACGCCCCGTCGCGCAGCGCCCCGGCGGACAGCGTCACCGGCCCACCGGTCAGCCGGACCTCGCCGCCCAGCGTCGCGCCGCCGGCGCTCGAGTCGAGGTACTCGTAGTCGACGACCAGCACCGGGCTCGCAGACGCGGAGAGCGGGTCGGTCGCCAGGAGCGATTCCTGCGCGACGAAGGACAGCGGCCGCGTCAGCAACACCCGGCCGGACAGCGCGTCGACGGAGTAGTCGAGGTTGCGCGTGAGGTGCAGGTCGCGCATCGGCACACCGGTGACGGGATCGCGCCACTCGACCCGCAACACCTCGCTGCCCTGCACCACGGAGGCGTGCCCGAGGAAGAAGAGGCTGCCGCCGGTGGCGTCGAAGCGCTCGTGCGCCGGCCGGCGCGCGAGGCCCAGCGCCGCGTCCGCCTGGTTGGGCGCGGCCACACCGTTGAGCGCCGCGCGGAACGGCGTGCCGAAGGACGGCACCGTGAGCGCGACGAAGCCGCCCTGCACCGCCCGGTGCGCGCGGCCCACCTCGGCGTCGGAGAAGAAGAGGCGCGCGTCGCCGTAGCCCGCCTTGCCCCAGCCCTCGCGGGCGACCTCGACGCGGAAGCGGCCCTCTCCGGGGTTGGTCGCGACCGTCGCGGCGTCGTCGGCCCAGGCGAGCGGCACGCGCGACGGGTCGAGTTGCCGCGCGAAGACGTCCTGCCGGCGCGCGAGGAGGAGCGCCGGCGCGTTGCCGGTGCGGATGGCCTCGAGGTCCGAGTCGCGGAAGTCCAGCTCGCCGGAGAGATCGAAGCCAGCGAGCCGCGCCCGCAGCGCGCCCGCGCCGCGCCCAAAGACCTGGAACGCACCGGCGCGCACGTCGTACGCCGCCTCGACATCGAGGAGGCCGACGGCGAAGACGCCCCGCGGGCCGGGCCGCTCGAGCACCTCCGTCCACACCGTGACGCCGGGCAGACGGATCGCGAGCGTCAGCGTGTGCGCCGTCGTTTGCTGCGCCCCGCGGCCGGTCCCGTCCAGCTGGACGGGGCGACCGTCGAGTTCGAGCGTGCTGCCCGGTGGCAGCTGCGCGCGCAGCAGTCCCTGGGTGTCCACCGTCACGCTGCCGGCCGGGCGCAGATCGCGCGGGACGACGAGCGTGCTGCTCGGCCGGCGCACGACGTCGACGGCGTGGAGGAAGAGGTGCAGCGTGCCGGGGATCGCCGTGCTGACGACGACCTCGTTGCGCCCGGGCTCGAGGCCGATGAGCGCCTTCCCGTCCTCCATGGGCACGCCGCGCACCCGCAGCTCCCGGCCTTCGGGGGCCTCCAACGCGAGCGGGTACTGCACCTGACCGTCCCGAAGCCCCGGCGGCGCGCCGGACTCGGCGAACGCGGGCGGCCGGGCGGCGGCCTCCGGCGGCCGGACCGCGAAGTCGACGATGACGAGGCCGCCCATCGGTAGCTCGAAGGTAGCGCCGGCGGGCGTGACGACGGCGCCCTCGGCCAGCCAGCGGGCGTCCACCTTCGCGCGGTGCCGGCCGGGCAACAGCCTTCCGCCGAAGAGCGCGTCCGGCGAGCGCCCGGGCACGGCGCCGAGGTGGTAGCGCCCCTGGGCGTCGGTGACGGCGGTGAAGAGCAGTCGAAAAATCAGGCCGTCCGCAACTTCGACTGATCGCGCTCGATCATGACGACGTGAGTCCGAGGGTCCGCACGAAGGAGCCGCAGCGAGACCAGGGCTGGCTGTTTGTGCCGGCGT
>JBFMAB010000022.1:0-100030 GCA_040755835.1 Myxococcota bacterium | reverse complement strand
GAGTCCGGCGACATCAGCACCAGCATCGAGCCCTGTCCGTCGTTCGTTCCACGCATGGCCAGCACCAGATCACGCCTCGGTACGGCCAGTCGATCGTCTCGAGGCGTTTTTCAGCAACCTGCTAGCACCTCCGCGCCCGACGGCGCGCGCCCGCATCACGCAGACTTTTCGGGGCCACGATTTTCCTTGTGATTCAGCACCCCTGACGGCAAACGCCGCGCTGGTCTTCGCGGGGCCTGTCCCTTAGAGACCTGACGCAACGCAACATGACCGGGAGAGAGACGATGGCAGAAGCGACAGAACTCCGGCGGGAGACCACCGTCGAGCCGCTGTTCGGAAGCCTGCTGAAGTTTGCGACGAGCTCCGTGGGATCGAAGGTCGTGATGGCCATCACGGGCATCGGCCTGTGGATCTTCATCATGGGCCACCTGGCGGGCAACCTGACGGCCTACCTGGGCCGCGACGCGTTCAACAACTACGCGGCCACGCTGCACCACACGCCGCTGCTGCTCTGGACGGTGCGGCTGGGCATGATCATCGGCTTTCCGCTGCACATCTTCACCGCGATGCGTACCGTGGCGCTCAACCGCGCGGCGCGCCCGGTGGAGTACGCGTACCAGAACAAGGCGCCGGCCCGCATGGCCGCCAAGTCCATGATGCTGTCGGGCCTCGTGGTGCTGGTCTTCTTCGGGTACCACATCGCGCACTTCACCTGGCGGGTGACGGGCCCGCAGCCGACGGCCACGCTGCCGACGGGTGACTGGGACGCCTACTCGATGCTGATCATGGGCTTCCAGCAGCCGCTGATCGCCGGCTTCTACCTGCTGGCGCAGGTGCTGCTGGCGGCGCACCTCTCGCACGGCCTCTACAGCATGTTCCAGCACCTCGGCCTCTGGGGCGCCCGGTGGACGCCGTGGCTGAAGAACGCGTCGCTGGTGGTCGGCTACGGCCTGTGCCTCGGCTTCGCCTCCATTCCCCTCGCCGTCCTCGCGGGAATCCTCAAGCCATGAACCTCGACTCCAAGATCCCCGAAGGGCCGATCGAACAGAAGTGGAGCAAGCACAAGCTGTCGCTCCCGCTGGTGAACCCGGCCAACAAGCGCAAGTTCAAGATCATCGTCGTGGGCACCGGCCTCGCCGGCGCCTCGGCGGCGGCCACGCTGTCCGAGTTGGGCTACCAGGTCGAGGCGTTCGCCTTTCAGGACTCGCCCCGCCGAGCGCACTCGATCGCCGCGCAGGGCGGCATCAACGCCGCGAAGAACTACCAGAACGACGGCGACTCGGTGCGGCGCCTCGCGTACGACACCGTGAAGGGCGGCGACTACCGCAGCCGCGAGGCGAACGTGTACCGCCTCGCCGAGGTGTCGGTGAACATCATCGACCAGTGCGTCGCCCAGGGCGTGCCGTTCGCCCGCGAGTACGGCGGCCACCTCGCCAACCGCAGCTTCGGCGGCGCGCAGGTGTCGCGCACCTTCTACGCGCGCGGCCAGACCGGCCAGCAGCTGCTGCTCGGCGCGTATCAGGCGCTCGAGAAGCAGGTGAACGCCGGCGGCGTGAAGATGCACAGCCGCCACGAGATGCTGGACCTCGTCATCATCGGCGGCCACGCGCGCGGCATCGTCACGCGTGACATGGTGACCGGGAAGATCGAGTCCTGGGCCGCCGACGCGGTGGTGCTGGCCACGGGCGGCTACGGCAACGTCTTCTACCTGTCGACCAACGCCAAGGGCTGCAACGTCACCGCGACGTGGCGCGCGGCCAAGAAGGGCGCCGGCTTCGCGAACCCCTGCTACACGCAGATCCACCCGACCTGCATTCCCCAGGCGGGCGATTACCAGTCGAAGCTCACGTTGATGAGCGAGTCCCTGCGCAACGACGGGCGCGTCTGGGTGCCCAAGAAGGCGGGCGATACCCGGGCGCCGGGGCAGATCCCCGAGGACGAGCGCGACTACTACCTCGAGCGGAAGTACCCGTCGTTCGGCAACCTGGCGCCGCGCGACATCTCGAGCCGCGCGGCCAAGCAGGTCTGCGACGAAGGCCGCGGCGTGGGCCCGGGCGGCCGCGGCGTGTACCTGGACTTCGCCGACGCCATCAAGCGCGTGGGCAAGAAGGTGATCAGCGAGCGCTACGGCAACCTGTTCGACATGTACACCACCATCACCGGTGAGGATCCGTACACGGTCCCGATGCGCATCTACCCGGCCGTCCACTACACGATGGGTGGCCTCTGGGTGGACTACAACCTGATGTCCAACGTGCCCGGCCTGCACGTGATCGGCGAAGCGAACTTCTCCGACCACGGCGCCAACCGCCTCGGCGCGTCGGCGCTCATGCAGGGCCTCGCCGACGGCTACTTCGTGCTGCCGTACACGATCGGCGCATACCTCGCGACCGCCAAGCAGCCGAAGGTGACCACCGACCACCCCGAGTTCAAGAAGGCGGTCGACGACGTGCGGGCGCGCATCACGAAGTTGCTCAACGTGAAGGGCAAGCGCACCGTCGACAGCTTCCACCGCGAGCTCGGCATGCTCCTGTGGAACAAGTGCGGCATGGCGCGCACCGAGGCGGGCCTCAAGGAGCTGCTCGTCGAGATCCCGAAGCTGCGCGAGGAGTTCTGGCGCAACGTCAACGTGCCCGGCAGCGCCGACAGCCTGAACCAGGCGCTCGAGAAGGCCGGCCGCGTCGCCGACTTCCTCGAGTTCGCCGAGCTGCTCGTGATGGACGCGCTCGACCGAAACGAGTCGTGCGGCGGCCACTTCCGCGAGGAGCACCAGTACGAGGACGGCGAGGCCAAGCGCAACGACGCCGAGTACCAGCACGTCAGCGTCTGGGAGTGGAAGGGCGAAGGGCAGGCGCCGGTGCGCCACAAGGAGCCCCTGGTGTTCGAGACGTTCAAGCCTTCGATCCGGAGCTACAAGTGATGAGCGACAAGAAGATGAAGCTGAAGCTCCACGTCTGGCGCCAGGCCAGCAAGGACGCGCCGGGCGCGATGAAGGAGTACGTCGTCGAGGACGTGTCGCCGCACATGTCCTTCCTCGAGATGATGGACACCTTGAACGAGCAGCTGCTGAACAAGGGTGAGGAGCCGGTCGCCTTCGATCACGACTGCCGTGAAGGCATCTGCGGCATGTGCTCGATGGTGATCAACGGCATCCCCCACGGCGGGCACCGCGGCGTCACCGCGTGCCAGCTGCACATGCGCCACTTCAAGGACGGCGACGAGATCTTCGTCGAGCCCTGGCGCGCGCGGGCCTTCCCCGTGCTGAGGGATCTCGTCGTCGACCGGCAGGCCTTCGACCGCATCATCGCGGCCGGGGGCTACGTGTCGGTGAACACCGGCGGCGCGCCCGACGCGAACGCCCTGCCGATCCCCAAGAAGGAAGCAGACCTGGCGATGGACGCGGCCGCCTGCATCGGCTGCGGTGCGTGCGTGGCCGCGTGCAAGAACGCCTCGGCGATGCTCTTCGTGGCCGCCAAGGCGTCGCACCTGAACCACCTGCCGCAGGGTCAGCCGGAGCGGTACGATCGCGTGAAGAAGATGGCCGCGCAGATGGACGCGGAGGGCTTCGGCACCTGCTCGAACCTCTCGCAGTGCGAGGCGGTTTGCCCGAAGGAGATCAGCGTGCGGGTGATCGCCGAGTTCAACCGCGACCTCCTGAAGGCCCAGGGCAAGTAGCCCTCGCGCGCACCTGGCAGGGCCTCCCGGCACGTCCGGGGGGCCCTTCGTCGTCTCTTCGGCTCCCCCTCCCCCCAACGGCGGCCTGGTGGGGTATGAGCGTTCCCCAGTCACGCTGTACCCACTCACTCGAGGTTCACCCCGTGCGCATCATCGTCACCGGCTCGCTCGCCTACGACTACATCATGGACTTCCCGGGGAAGTTCTCGGACCACATCCTCCCGGACAAGGTCCACATGCTGACGGTCAGCTTCCTGGTGGACTCGATGAAGCGGCTGCGCGGCGGCACGGCGGGCAACATCGCCTACAACCTGGGTCTTTTGGGCGCGAAGGCGGTCCTGGTGTCGGCCGCCGGGCAGGACTTCGCCGAGTACCGCGACGTGCTGGCGAAGACGGGCGTGAACCTCGACGGCGTCAAGGAGGTGCCCAACGAGTTCACCGCGTCGTGCTTCATCAACACCGACCAGGTGAACAACCAGATCGTCGCCTTCTACCCGGGCGCGGTGGTGCACGCGCGCGAGGTGACGCTGGAGTCGGTCGGCCTCACGAAGGGCGACTGGGTGATCATCAGCCCGACGGATCCCGAGTCGATGCTTCGCCACACCGCCGAGTGCAAGAAGGCGGGCGTCAGCTACATCTTCGACCCGGGCAAGCAGACGCCCCGCCTCGACAAGCAGCAGATCCTCGGCGGCATCGACGGCTGCGCCGCGCTGATCGGCAACGACTACGAGTTCGGGATGATGGCGCGCACCACCGGCGTCAGCGAGGGCGCGCTGATCGCCATGGCGCCGCTCACCGTCATGACGCGCGGCCACGAAGGCAGCCGCATCTACGTGAAGGGCAAGGCCACCGCGGAGATCCCCGTCGCCGCCGTCGAGCAGGTGGTGGACCCGACGGGCGCCGGCGACGCATACCTGGCGGGCCTCGCCTACGGCCTCGCGAAGGGCCTGCCGCACGAGGTGTCGGGCCGGCTGGCGGCCCTGACCGCGGCCTACGCGATCGAGAAGCGCGGCTGCCAGGAGCACACCTTCGACAAGGCGTCGTTCGCGCAGCGGTACCTCGCGAGCTTCGGCACCGAGCTGCCCGGCAACGCGCTCTGACGCGCGTCAGGGCGTCGGGAGGATCGGCAAGAGCGACTTGAGATCGGTGTCGGTGAAGTAGATGCCGGCGCCGATGAAGAAGTCGCGGCCGCTGACCAGCCGGTTGGTGAGCGAGTCCCGGTTGGGGTTGTTCAACGCGTCGTCGACGCCGACGTTCACGTAGATGTGCTCGATCGGCGTGAAGCGCAGCGTGGCGCGCAGGCGCGGCAGGCGCAGCGCCTCGATGGAGAAGTTGAAGACGTCCACCTTGAGCGCGATCGCGTCCTCGAGCCACCGCGAGTAATACGGGAACTTGATCGGCAGGTTCACGTCGGCGCCGAGGCCGCCCGTGGACTCGATGATGCCGAAGCGCAGCGTGAGCAAGCTGTAGCGCTTGGCGAACTGGGCGCTGAACTTCACCGCCTCACGGGTGATGGTCTGTTTCTGCACCACCGGCTGGCCGGTGCCCGGCGGGTTCTGCTGCACGTACGTCGTCTCCACCGTGCCGCGGGGATCGTCGATCACCTCGAGCAGGTAGAACTTGTCGGGCTTGGTGATGAGGCGGGCGCCGAAGAACGTCTTCGCGGCGGACTGCTGCGTCAGGTAGTCGGCGCGCATGCCGACCTCGAGCTGGAAGCCGGTCAGCTTCCCGGCGAACTCGGCCATGTCCTCCACGGTGTCGGTGACCTTCTGCTGCAACCGCTCGTCCTGCAGGAGCGCTCCGGCCGCCCCCTTCCCCTGCTTGATGTCCTGGGTGATCTGCTCGACGTTGGCCAGCGAGCGGTCGAGCTTCGCCAGCGTCTCCTTGAGCGAGGACACGGTGCCGGCCACGTCCTCCTCGTTCTCGCCGACCATCTTCTTCACGCTGGCGACGACGTCCCTCACGTCGGTGGAGATGGTGTCGATGTTCTGGACTATCCGCTGCACCGAGGCGCGCTCGCTCTCGGTCACCTTGCGCACGTCGCCGGACACCGCCTCGACGTTCGCGAGGATCTGATCGAGGCGCTGCGCGTTCTCGCGCACCGTCTTCTCGACCGCCTCGGTGAGCCGCACCAGGTTCTGCACGATGGACTCGATCGAACCCTGCCCCTGGGTGCCGCCCAGCACGGCCCGCAACGACGCCGTCACCGCCTGGATGTCGGCGGTGATCGTCGCGAGCGAGTTGAAGATCTGCTCCATGCC
The DNA here is from genome assembly GCA_040755835.1 of Myxococcota bacterium. Taxonomy (GTDB): domain Bacteria; phylum Myxococcota; class Myxococcia; order Myxococcales; family Myxococcaceae; genus JADLDB01. The sequence continues at coordinate 94,094 of JBFMAB010000022.1, read as the reverse complement.
CTGCGCGTCGACGACCCTGGTGATCTCCCCCCCGTCCTCCAGCAGCGGCTGGTCCTCGGTGCCGGGAATCAGGTCGAGCATGTAGTCCCCCAGCAGCGACTCGGAGCGCTTGGTGAGCGACGCGTTCTTCCGCACGCCCACGTCCGTGCGCAGGCGCATGTCGACGCGCGCCTTCGTCCCGTCCAGCGAGATCCCGGTGATCTCGCCGACCGGAATGCCGGCGATCTGAACGCGGCTGCGGGGGCCGAGGCCCGACGCGTCGCGGAAGAACGCGTACGCGCGAATGGACTCGCTCTCTTTCATCCCGCCCTTCTTCACGAAGGTGAGGAAGAAGAAGAGGATGACCCCGGCACCGATCACCAGCAGGCCCACCCGGAAGGGCGTGAGGACTTTCTTCACAGAGCCCGGCACTCTAGCCGGTCGGCCCCGGCCCGCCAGTGCTTCCCGCGGGACCTCGATTCAGTTCTTCCCGAACCAGGTCTGGAGGAACACCTTGACCGCCGGGTGCTCCGAGTGGCGCAGCTTCGACGGCGGGCCCTGGTCGACGATCACGCCCTGCGAGAGGAAGGCGATGTTGTCGGCCACCTTGAAGGCCGAGGCGATGTCGTGGCTGATGACGACGCTCGTCACGCCGAGCTGCCGCTTGGCGTCGAGGATCATCTCGTCCACGTAGTCGGTGGTGATCGGATCGAGGCCGGTGGTGGGCTCGTCGTAGAGGACGATCTTCGGATCGAGGACGATCGCCCGGGCAAGGCCGACCCGCTTGCGCATGCCGCCGGACAGGTCGGCGGGGAACTTCTCCTCGACGTTCTTCAGGCCGACGATCGCCAGCTTCTGGCGCACCAGATCCCGCATGTCCGCCTCGGAGAGATCCTTGCGGTGCTCGCGCAGCGGAAACGAGACGTTCTCGTACACCGTCATCGAGTCGAACAGCGCCGCCGCCTGGAACACCATGCCGAACTTCCGGCGCACCCGCTCGAGCGCCTCGGCGCCGAAGGGAACGATGTCCTCCCCGTCGACGATCACCTGCCCCTGGTCGGGCTTGAGCAGGCCGATCATGTGCTTCATCAGCACCGTCTTGCCGCTGCCCGATCCGCCGAGGATCACCAGCGTGCTGCCCGCGGGCACCTCGAGGTTGATGCCCGTCAGCACCTTGTGGTCGCCGAAGGACTTGTGGAGGTCGACGACCTCGATCATCGGCGCGGCGGGCGGCTTTGGTGTCGCGGGCGCGGCCATCAGTGGAGGATCACGCCCACGAAGTAGTCGAGGATGAAGATGCCCAGCGCCGACGCCACCATCGCCTCCGTGGTGGCCTTGCCGACGCCCTTGGCGCCGCCCGACGCGTTGTAGCCCTTGTAGCAGGCGACCAGCGCCACGAAGAGGCCGAACACGGCGCCCTTGATGAGCCCCTCGGCGAGATCCTCGGGATCGAGCCACTGCTGCGTGCGCGCGACGAAGGTGCCGGCCGACAGGCCCTTCACCGTCACCGCCACGAAGTACCCGCCGGCCATGCCCAGGAGGTCGAAGATCATGACCAGCATCGGCACCATGATGAGCCCGGCCAGCACGCGGGGGACGAGCAGGTACTGGATCGGGTTGACGGCCATCGTCTCGAGCGCGTCGACCTGCTCGGTGACGCGCATCGTGCCCAGCTCGGTGCACATGGCGCTGCCGGCGCGCATCGTCACCATCAGCGCCGAGAAGACGGGCGCCAGCTCGCGCGTGATGGTGAGCGACACGGTGGGGCCCACCATGGACTCGGCGTTGAACATGTCGAAGGCGCGCCAGCTCTGGTGGGCGAACACCATGCCCGAGAAGACGCCGGTCAGCGCCACGATGAAAACCGAGCCCACGCCCACGAAGTCCAGCTGGGCGAACAGGTTCACCACCCGGAACGGCGGCCGCACGGCCCAGCGCGCCACCTCGACCAGGAGGCTCGCCAACCCGCCCAGCTCCTCCACCAGGGCGTACAGGGCGGCGCCGATGCTCTCCACGGCCGTGTACAGCGGGCGGGGCCGGGGCGGAGACGGCCTGGACTCGGAGGACGGCGACATGCGGACGAGGCGGCACTCTACGTCACTTCGCCCCCCGGACAAGACGTGCTAGTCGCCGTGGCCCCATGACGGCCATTCGAACTGGCGGCGACATCGACGCGTTCTGTTCCCGGTGCGACCTGAACCTCGCGCACACCATCATCGCGATGGTGGGCCCGAAGGTGGTGAAGGTGAAGTGCAACACCTGCGGGAACGATCACCAGTACCGGGGCGAGCAGCCCCTGCTGAAGGCGCAGTCCTTCGCCAACCCGAAGAAGCGCGCGACCTCGAGCGCCGCGCCCCGGGCCACGAAGGCCGCCGTGGCGTGGGAGGACCAGTTCAAGGGCAAGGATCTCTCGCGCGCCCGGAAGTACAGCATCCGCGACACCTACGCGGTGGACGACGTCATCGATCACCCGACCTTCGGCCTCGGCCTGGTGGTCGCGGTGCGCCAGGACAAGGTCGACGTCTCCTTCAAGCAGGAGGAGAAGGTGCTCGTGCACGGCAAGGGCGGCCCGCCCGCGCAGGCCTCCGCGCCGCCCGCCCCGCCTGCCCCCTCCGCGAAGGCCCCTGAGGCCGCGCCGAGCGAGCCGCCGCCGACGTCCGACACGCCGTCAGAGACCTGAGGACCGGGGAGCCCGGCCGCCCGCCGAGAGCAGCTCGATGCAGCGCCGGAGATCGTCCGGAAGCGGCGCTGTCACGCTCAGGCCCAGCGCGGGCGCGTCGAGCGCCTCCGCGTGGAGCGGCGTCCGGGCGAGCACCACCTCGTCCCCGGCCCCGCCCAGGTGCGTCGCCGTCACGGGCGCCTTCCGCCCGTACTGGTGATCGAACAGCAGCGGGTGTCCGGCGTGCTTCAGGTGCACGCGGATCTGGTGCTGCCGGCCGGTGAGCGGCTCACACTCCACGAGGCTCGCGTGCGCGAACACCTGCCGCGGGCGCACCCGCGTGCGCGACGGCTTGCCGGCCTCGCCCGGGTACACCGGCCGCATCCGCCCCCTCCGCGCCCCGGTGAGCGCCACGTCGAGGTCGAGCGGGTGCTCCACCCGGCCCTCCACCAGCGCGACATAGCGCTTGCGCACCTCGCCCGCCTCGAAGGCCATGGACGCGGCGCGGTGTGCCTCGGCGGTAGTGGCCAGCACCAGCACACCCGATGTGTCGCGATCGAGGCGGTGGCACACCCAGACGCGTGTCCCCAGCTGCTCCGCCAGGAGCTCGCGCGCGCACGGCCCGCCGCCCTCGCGCCCGGGGATGACGAGCAACCCCGCCGGCTTGTCGACGGCGACCAGCCCGCCTGCGCTCGCGAGGATCGTCAGCGGCACGGCGGGCTACTCGAGCGCAGACGGGCGCAGCACGGTGATGGGCCCGTACCGGCTCACCAGCGGCTTGAGCACCTCCGCGTTGCCGACCAGGGTGATCACCCGGTCCGTCGTCGGGAGGTGCCTCCTCGCCGCCTCCGCCGCCTGCTTCACCGTCACGGCGCTGACGTGCTCGCGGTAGGTGGCGATCCAGTCCTCCGGCAGGTTGTAGTGGACGACGTCGGCGATCGCGCCCGCGACGGCCTCGTTCGTCTCCAGCCGTCCCGGGTACAGCCCGCAGATGTACCGCTGCACCGTCGCCAGCTCCTTCGCCGACGGGCCCTTCACGCGCATGCGCTCGATCTCGGCGAGCGCGACGTCGAGGAGCGTGGCGACGCCCTCGGTGCGGGTGAACGACGAGACGGTGAACGATCCGCCCGCGCTCAGCATGTCGAAGGACGAGCTGGCCCCGTAGCTGAGGCCCCGCTTCACGCGGATCTCCGTCACCAGCCGCGAGGTGAAACCCCCGCCCAGCACCGCGTTCATCGTGATGACGGGGAAGTGATCCGGGTGCCCGCGGCGCACGCCGGGCGCGCCGATGCGCACCTGCGCCTGCGTCTGCTCGGGCTTGTCGACGATCACCACCTCGCCCGGCTTGTCGAGGCCCGACCACGCCGGCACCTCGGGCGCGAAGGCCGGGCCGCCCCCCCAGTGCCCCAGGAGCCGCTCCACGACGGACGCGACGCGCTCCCCGTCCACGTCGCCCACGACGTACAGGTGCGACACCTTCGGCCCCAGGCGGGAGGCGTGGAACGCCTCGAGCTGCGCGCGGGTGAGGCGCTCGACGTCGGCCTTCCCGCCGGACGGGTCGAAGGCGTACGGGTGCTGGCCCCACACCGCCCGGGCCAGCGCGCGATCGGCCAGCGTGCCCGGGTCGTCCAGCTCGTTGGCCAGCTGCGCCAGCGTGCGGCGCCGCGCCAGCTCCACCTCGGCCTCGGGGAAGTCCGGCTCGAGCACCAACTGCGCCAGGACGCCCAGCATCGCGTCGAGGTGCTTCGACGGCGTGCTCAGCGACACGACGACGTTCTCCTCGTTCGCGTAGCCCCCGATCGCCGCGCCGACCAGCTCGACCGTCTCGCTGATCTCGTCGGCCGACAGGCCCCCGGCCCCGCGCCGCAGCAGCCGCGCCGCGAAGTCCGCGACGCCGCGCTGACCGGGGAGATCGAACGCGCTGCCCGCCCGCATGACGAGGCGCACCGCCACCAGCGGCAGCGACGGCCGCGTCACCACGTGCAGCGTCAACCCGTTCGACAGCACCCGCGCCTCGTGCGGCGGGAGGCGCAGGGGGCGCAGCTTCATCGCCTCGGCTCGCGCGGTCTTCACGCCTCGGCCTCCGGCGTGGGCACCAGCGTCACGACGCTCCGGCGCTCCGGCGCCAGGTACAGCGCCGCCGCCGCCCGGACCTGCTCGGCGGTGATCGCCTCGTAGCGAGACACCAGCGAGAGGCCTTCGCGCCAGTGGCCCAGCATCAGCTCGTAGGTGCCCAGCGCGTGCGCGCGGCCGTTGTTGGTCGCGAGCTCCCGGAGCAGGTGCGCCGACAGATTGTTCTTCGCCTTCTCCAACTCGCGCGGCGACAACCCGTCCTTCGCCACCTTCGCCAGCTCGGCGTACAGCGACTGCTCGCTGCGGCGGGGATCGGCGCCCGGCTTGAGCTCCAGGGTGACCACGAAGGCGCCGGGATCGAGCCGCCAGCTCCAGTCAATGGAGACGCCGACCGCGAGCTCTTGCTCGAAGACGAGCGCCTTCGTCAGGCGGGACGACTGACCCACCGACAGCGCGTACTGCAGCACGTCGAGCGTCAGCGTGTCCGGGTGCGTCGACGCGGGCCCGCGCCAGCCGATCATCAGCATCGGGGCCTGCGCGGGGTGGTGCACCTCGGCGCGGCGCTCACCCTTCTGCTCCGGCTCCGCGTCCACCACCGGCGCCGGCGCGGGGCCCGGCTTGATGCCGCCGTAGTACTTCTTGAGCAGCGCGAGCGCCTGCGCAGGCTCGAAATCTCCCGACACGTAGATGATCGCGTTGTTTGGCGCGTAGTACGTGCGGAAGTAGTCGAGGCAGTCCTCGCGACGGATGTTCTCGATGTCCTTCATCCAGCCGATGACCGGCCAGCGGTACGGGTGCGCCTTCCAGATCAGCGTCGAGAGCTCTTCGTCCACCATGCCGGCGATCTCGTTGTCCACGCGCAGGCGGCGCTCCTCCATCACCACCTGGCGCTCGGACTCGAGCATCTTCGGGGTCACCTGGAGCGACTTCATGCGATCGCTCTCGAGGTCGATGACGCGCTCGAGCGCCTCGGCCATGAAGTCCTCGTAGTACACGGTGAGATCCGTCGAGGTGTACGCGTTCGAGGTGCCGCCGTTCGACTCGAGCACCTTGTCGAACTGCCCGGGCCCGTACTTCTTCGCCCCGTTGAACATCATGTGCTCGAAGAGGTGGCTGATGCCGGTCATGCCCGGGCGCTCGTTGCGCGAGCCCACCTTGAAGAACGTGTAGAAACTGCAGGTCGGCACCTCGTGCGACGGCAGCAGGCGAATCGAAAGCCCGTTGGGCAGCTTCGCCTCGATGACCGACGACGCGATGGACTTGAGCTCTGCGGGAATCGGCGCCGTCGGGGCCTTCGGGCGGGCTGCACGGCGGGGGCTGCGGGGGGGCATCAACGCTCCTTGCGCGCGTGGCGGTTGAAGAAGTCGAGGATCTTCGACCAGACCTCGTCGGCGGCGCGCTCACCGATGACGAGATCCATGTGACCGTACTCACCGGCGGTCCCGTTCGCCCGGGTAATCAACAGCCACTCCCTGGGCCCGCCGAGGGCGCGGTAGCCGTCCTTGACGGCCGGGGCCAGGGCGATGCGATCGAGGCGCGCCGCCACCACCAGCACCGGCGTGGTGTTCCGCGCCATGCCTGCGCGCAGATCGACGCCGTCGAGGGACTCGAAGCGCCCGCGGTCGAGCAGCGTCAACAGCTGCAGCGCGACGCCGCCCGCGACGTCCGCGGTGCCGTAGGCCATGAGCCGCTGCCAGGCCAGCGTCCGCGTAGACTGCGCGTTGTAGAAGAAACGCTGGAACGGGCCGTCGTCCACCAACGGCTGGAACGGCGCCGCCGCGTGGGCGCCGAGCGCGCTGGGGATCATCACGTCGGCGCTCACCAGCCTGGGCGCCAACGAGCCGAGCCACGTCTCGAGGCCCGTGCCCCAGTCGAGGCGCGTGGGCGTGCCCATCGTCGCCACCGCGTGGAGCCCCTGTCCGCCCGTCGCCAGGTAGGCGTAGACCACCAGGCCGCCCATCGAATGGCCGACGTAGTCCACTGACTCGGCGCCGGTGACCTGGCGCACGTGGCGGATGACGGCCGGGAGATCGAAGCGCCAGAACGAGTCGAAGGTGATCGGCGGCGGCCGGCCCTTGTCCCGATCGATACCGTCGGACTCGCCGGCGCCGCGCAGCGACATGGTCCACGCCTCGCGGCCCTGCGCGGCGAAGTACCGCGCCATGGAGTGCTCGTCGTCGAGATCCATGTTCCGCGCGTTCGCGGAGATGCCGTGGCAGAGGATCACGGGCGGCCCGGACGGCGTGCCACGCGGACGGTAGCGCGTGAGCGCGATCTCCCAGCCGTCGTCCGTCTTCGCGCGGTGCGTCTCGGCCTCCGCCGGCAGCGGGACGAAGCGCGTCGCCGCGCAGGCCGGCGCCAGCAGCAGCACCAGCAGCGGGACGGCGCGCCTCACGGGCCCTCCTCGCGGAGGAACTCCTCGAGCTCGCGATACACCCGCGTCGGCGCGTCCGCGCCGAGGAGCAGGGACACGTGGGAGAAGTCGTCGCCGCCCTCGAAGCGGCTGAACGTGCGCAGGCGCACCGCCGCCTTCGACTCGTCGCGCAGCGGGGCGCAGAGCTCCGGGCCCGCGAAGCCGTCCGCGAGGGCGAGGAGCATGAGCGTCGGCCGGTCGAACGCGCGCAGGCGCTCCAGCACCGTCGTGCCGTCGTCCAGCGGGAGATCGCCCTGCCGCATCCACGCGAGCCACTCCGCCGCCTGCCCAGCCGAGAGATCGCGCGTCCCCTGCGCGCGCAGGGCCGCCAGCGTGCGCGGCGGGAAGCGCGTCTCCATGGCGAAGAGCAACTCGAAGTCGTGGGCGCCCTGCGGCGAGCCCGCGAAGTCCGAGTAGTGACCGCCGCTGACGAGGAAGGCCTCGGCGAGGCGGCTCGGCACCTCGGCGAGCACCGGCGTCGCCAGCGCGACGACGCGCCGCACCGGCAGCTCCCGGCCCGCCGCGGCGAGCGCCAGCGTGCCGCCCCACCCATGCGCGATGAGATCGACGGGCCCGGCCCGGTCCTTCGCGATGACCGCGGCGATCGCCGGCAGATCGAGGTGCACCCACGCGCGCAGCGTGCCACCCGGCGACGCGCGCCCCTGCCCGCGCAGCTCCGCCACGTAGACGGGGAAGCCACGCGCCGCCAGCCACCGCGCGAGCCCCTCCCCGGCGAGATCGAACAGCGCCCGGCCGAAGCCCACCTCGGCGACCAGCAGCACCGGCGTCCGGCCCGCGGCGCCGCCCGGGGGGAGGTACCGGTACAACGCCAGGGACGCGCCGTCGGCCGTCACCACGCGGCGATGCGACACCTCGGGGTGCGGCACGGCTGCGAGGGCCAGGGCCAGCGCCAGCGCGGCCGTCACAGCTCGACGATCCCCGCCTTCAGCGCCAACACGACGGCCTCGACGTGCGAGTTGACGCCCATTTTCTTGTAGATGTGCGAGAGGTGCGTGCGCACGGTGCGGCGCTCGAGGCTCATCACGTTGCCCACCTCGGCGTTCGACAGGCCCTTGGCCACGTACTTGAGGACGTCGAACTCCAGCGGCGACAGGTTCCACGGGTTGTCGGGCCGGGCCTTCTTCGCCTGCACCGAGTGGAAGTAGTTCCAGAAGCGCCGGGCGATGAGCGCCTCGAGCACGGTGCCGCCGGCCATCACCTCGTGAATTCCCGCGCGGATCTTCTCCGGCCCCACCCGCTTCACCAGGTAGCCCGACGCGCCGGCCTGCATCGCCTCGTACACCTTCTGCTCGTCGTCGAAGGACGTGAGGATGAGGATCTCCACCTCGGCCGTCCGCCTCTTCACGCGCTTCGTCACCTCGATGCCGTCGATGTCGGGCAGCTCGAGGTCGAGCAGCACGAGCTGGGGTTTCCGCTCGAGGATCGCCTCGACCGCCGCCTCCCCTTCCATCGCCGAGCCCACCACCTCGAGCTCGGGGAAGGTGGCGAGCACCTTGAGCAGGTTCTTCATCAGCTGCGGCTGGTCCTCGACGACGAAGATGCGGATCTTTTCGGCGCTCATTTGAAGGTGGGCATCAGCTTGACGAGCTTGCCGGACTGGAACCGGGTGGTGGACACGTACTCCTGCTTCGTCTTCGTGTCGACGATGCGCACCTTCCGGCTGCCCGGCTCGATGGGCACCTTGGTCATCGAGCCGCACAGCTTCTGACCGTCGATCTCCACGCGCACCGGTCGCCCGGCCGACACGGTGAGGTACGCGTTGTTCCCCTTCGGCGCCTGGTAGCAGTGGGCCGGCAGCGCCGGCGTCTTCGGCTTCACCACCTTCACCTCGGGCGGCTGCTCCGGCGGCACGTTGTCGAGCGCCTTCGGATTGAACGCCTTGTCCGGGTGCTGCTTGTCGAAGTCGGGCAGCTTGAGCGGCTTGCCGATCGGCGGCGGCGGGCGGTTGTTGGGCGCCACCTCGCGCTCGATCGGATCCGGGAGGTACGAGAGCAGCGTCGCCTTCGGATCCGGCGTCGACTGGTACCAGCCCACGGCGAGGCCGGTCACGACCGCGAAGAGGATGACCGTGGCGATGAAGGCGACGACGCGCGCCTGCCGCCGAGACCGCGCGCGCATCTTCTCGAGGTCGGGGATCTCCGGATCTCCCTCCCGCTTGAAGGGCACCACGAAGGTCATGATCGTCTTCGCGGCCTTCGGCCCCGTGCGCTTCGCGCCGCGCGGCTCCGGCTGGGGGGCGGGCGTGGGGCCGGGGGCGAAGTCCTCCATCGCGCGGAGCCGCCTGTTCAGCGCGTCGTCGCCGGCGGGCGGGGCCTCGGGCTGGCTGACCGGCAGCTCGGCGGCCGGCGCGTCCCAGGTGATGCGCGGCGCGGGCGCAGGCTCCTCGGGCTTCGACGCCGCCGCCGTGCCCTCCGGAACCGTCTTCACCTCGGCCGTCGCGCCCGGCGGCGCCTCCTCCAGCGCGAAGACGGGCAGGCCGTCGCTGGTGGGCGTGCGATCGTCCACCGCGCCGCCCGAGAAGCTGGAGCGCTCCGCCGCCTCGCCGGGCGCCTCCTCCAGCGTCGGCACGCCGGCGATGTCGTCCAGCGCGAAGGGTTCGGAGAACGGCACCGGCCCCAGCTGGGTCAGCTGCACCTCGTTGGGGAACAGCTCGGCGACGAACTTCTTCAGGTCCGACCGGCCGGCCACGCCGCCCTGGCTCGACAGGAAGTCGCGCAGCGCCTCGGCGAACTCCGCGCAGGTGCGGTAGCGGCGCGCCGGCGACGGCTCCAGCGCGCGCATGATCACCGGGTCCACCCGCGCGTTGAGCCGGCGCACGAGCCGGGACGGCGGCGGCAGGCGCTCGGCGCGCGTGCTGACGCTCGACTTCCCCAGCGTTGCCTCGCGCAGCGTGAGCAGCTCGTAGGCGATCGCCCCCAGCGCGTAGACGTCGGCGGCGACGGTGGGCTCGGTGCCGCCCTCGGGCGCCCGGTAGCTGGAGCGGCCGCGCGCGGCGAAGGCCTTCTTCAGCGCCGGGCTCGCGTTGAGGGCCGACAGCGACGAGAAGTCGGCCACGCCGATCCGCCCGTCCTCATCGAGCAGCACGTTGCCCGGCGTCAGCGCGCCGTGGACCACGCCGGCGTCGTTCGCCTCGCCCACCAGATCGATGAGCTCCAGCATCATCGTCAGCGCCAGCACCGGCGGGAGGTGCACCTCGCGCGTGTTGAGCCGCTGCAGCACCAGCCCAAGCGGGAAGCGCCCCACGTCCTCGCGCACGATGGCGAGGCGGCCCTTCGCAAGGCCCACGTCCAACACGTGGGCCACGCCGGCACGCGTGACGCGTTGCAACCGGTGGCCGGTCTCCACCACCGCCCGGGCATACGCCGCGTCCGTCGTCTTCGGGTGGAAGAGCTTCACGACGACCGCGTCGCCCCCGCGCTCGGCGCGGAACAGGTCTGCCAGCTCTCCCTGTTCGAGGCGCCCGATCAGCCGGTACACGACGACGGTTATAGCCGCTTTTGCGTGGCGCGCTTGGGCGGCCAGGGCGGCACGGCGTCGAAGCGGAACCCACACCACACGCAGGACACGCCCCGGCGGCCCGGCGGCAGCTCGAGGGTGCAGCCCGGGCAGCGCGGGCGCGGCCGACCCTTCGGCCTCGCGGCCAACGCCTTCTTCTGCGCGTCGGACTTCGCCGCCGCCTTCGCCGCCTTCAGCCGGCGCTCGAGGAAGCGCACCCGGGCCTCGAGGTCGGACACCCGAAGCAGCAGCTCCAGCTCGGTCTCGGTGCGCTTCTTCTGACGCTTCACGCGCGGTCGCTCCATCGCGCAGCGTGCCACGCCCGCGGCGCTTTCGGAAAAAACCCGGCCACCAGTTGCGGCTGCTGCCACCGGGCGCCCTTGGCGCTATGTCTTGGCGACCTTGGTACCCATTCACGGAATCGTCCGCGGACCGATCGACGACCAGGCCGCCCTCGAGGCCAGCGAGCGCACGAAGCTCCTCCTCGAGGACCAGCAGCTGCAGCGGATCCTCGCGCAGCCATCGCAGAACGACACGCCGGTGCAGCGGCAGATCTTCGTCAACCGCAACCTGAACCTGGCGAAGGTCGAGCTGATCGGCTTCGACATGGACTACACCCTGGCGATCTATCACCTGCGCCGGCTCGAGCAGCTCTCGTACGATCTCACCGTCGATCGGCTGGTGACCGACTACGGCTACCCGGAGGCGATCCGCGAGCTCCCGTACGATCACCAGTTCGTCATGCGCGGGCTGTTCGTCGACAAGAAGGCGGGCAACCTCCTCAAGATCGACCGCTTCGGTCACGTCGGCCGCGCCTACCACGGGCGCACGCCGCTGCCCGAGGAGGAGCTGAACCGGCTGTACCGCAACGAGCGCATCCGCCTGAAGAACCCCGAGTACGCGTGGATCGACACGCTCTTCGCGCTGCCCGAGGCGTGTCTGCTCGCGGGCATCATCGACCTCTACGAGAACAAGCTCGCGCGCCCGCTCGACTACACGAAGCTGTACGACGACATCCGCGAGGCGATCGACACGGTCCACCGCGACAACTCGCTGAAGACGCTCATCCGCCAGAACATCAGCCGCTACATCTTCAAGGACCCCGAGTTGGGGCCGGCGCTCCACAAGCTGCGCTCGGGCGGCAAGAAGCTGTTCGTCCTCACCAACTCGCTGTGGGACTACACCAACGCGGTGATGTCCTACCTGCTCGACGGCGTGCTGCCCGAGTACCCGAGCTGGCGGAACTACTTCGACTTCATCATCACCGGGGGATCCAAGCCGGGCTTCTTCAGCGAGCAGCGGCCGTTCCTCGAAGTGGACGCGTCGAACGAGTCCAACGCGACCCTCGGCGAGGCCACGGCGCTCGAGCGCGGGAAGATCTACCAGGGCGGCAACCTCACCGACTTCGAGCGCATGACCGGCCACGCCGGCGACGCGGTGCTCTACGTGGGCGATCACATCTACGGCGACATCCTGCGGTCGAAGAAGACGTCCATGTGGCGCACCTGCATGATCGTCCAGGAGATCGAGGACGAGCTGACCTGGCTCGACAGCCGGCGCCGGGAGATCGAGGAGCTGAACAGCCTCGAGCAGCTGCGCGCGCGCCTCGACGACGAGATCGGCCCGCGCAAGGCCCGGCTGAACCAGATCGAGAAGACGCTCGAGAAGGGCCGCCCGAACGAGGTGGAGGCCGCCGCGCTGGACGCGGAGTTCAAGCGCGTGAAGGCGGAGCTGGACCGCCTGCGCCGCGCGATGCGCGAGTCGGTGGAGCTCATCAAGACGTTCGAGCAGCTGATCGACTCGGGCTTCAACCCGTTCTGGGGCCTGCACTTCAAGGAAGGCAACGAAAACTCGCGCTTCGGCGAGCAGGTCGAGCAGTACGCGTGCCTGTACACCTCGCGGGTCTCGAACTTCGTCTTCTACTCGCCGCTCCACGTCTTCCGATCGCCGCGCGAGGTCATGCCGCACGAGCGGGCCGGCGCGTTCGGCCTGTCGATGCTGGGGGGCGACAGTCTCCCGAAGGCCACCCTGCGCGCCGCGGACATTCCCTGACGTCAGGCGCCCAGCGGGCCGGCGCGGGCCCACACCACGGGGCCGAAGCGGTTCAACGGCAGCGCCTGGAGTTGGAGGCGCCGGAACTCGTGGCCGTAGCGGCCGCCCTTCACCACCACCCAGCGCCGGGCCACCCGGCGCGCCTCGCGCAACGTGGCCTCGTCGAGCGGCTCGTGCACCGCGTGCGCGCGCAACAGCTCGAAGGTGGGCGACGCCTTCTTCGGGCGATCGAACATCGGGTCCAGCGTCACCACGTCGGCGCCGCCGGTGGGCCAGGTCGCCAGCACCTCGCGGGCCGAGCCGTGCACCGCCTCCACGCGGGTGGAGCCGGGGAACGGCGGCTGCCGCGCCAGCCCCTCGGAGACGAGGATCCACAGCGGCAACGACGCCTCGATCCCCACCACCCGGCCCGTCGGCCCCACCGCGCGCGCGCAGACGAGCGCGTCCGCCGCCAGGCCCAGCGTCGCGTCGACGACGGTGTCGCCCGCCTTCAGCTCGCCGAGGCGCACCAACACGTCTTCCTGCTGCCGGCCGGCGGCGAGCCGCTTGAGCCGCACCATCGCGAGTCCGGGGGAGAAGGCGAGGCTGCCGTGCGCGTCGCGCAGCGCCCACCCGTCGGCGGACAGGACGAGACACGCGCGCGCGTCCCGGGCCAGCAGCGCGGCCACCCCCCCCTTCGCCGGACGCTCCAGGAACGGCAGGCCCCACGCCCGGGCGGCGCGGCGGGCCTCGGCCCCGAAGCGGCCCCCGTGGGCGCCGACGGTGACCGCCAGCGGGATCACGGCGCCGGCTTCAGCTCCGCGGCCACCGCGCGCACCTCGTCGTAGGCGTGATCGTCCGCGACGCGGAAGCCGTTGATGTTGAGCGGTCCGAGGATCTCCCGGCCCGCGCGGTCGCGTCCGGTGAGCGCCAGCATCGCCTCGCGGATCGCCTGGGCGACCTCGTCGGGCACCTCCGGCCGCACGCAGAAGATGTCGCGCGGCGTCCGCAGCGTCTTCGCCACCACGCGGAACGTGAGCGGGTCGACGCCCTTCGAGCGCTTCAGCGCGCCGAACGCGCCCTGGTACGTCGCGCCGGCGTCCACCCGGCCCTCCATCACCGCGAGCAGCACCGCCTCGTGGTTGCCGAGGAACTCGACCCGCGCGAAGTCCTTCTGGAGATCGAGGCCGCGGTCCTTGAGCAGCTTGCGCGCGTAGAGGTAGCCGGACGTGGACATCGGGTCGACGAAGCCCAGCGTCCCGCCGCGCAGATCCTCGAGCGTCTTCCGGCTGCTGTCGTCGCGCACGAAGATGTAGCCGGACGCCGTGGCGGAGCCGTCGGCGATGCTCTGCACGAGGCAGTTCAGCTTCACCCGCTCGGCCGCGGTCGCGTAGGCCAGCGGCGAGAGTTCGACGAGATCGAACTCGCCCCGCGCGAGCCGCTCGATCGAGTCGCCGTAGCTGTCGCCGACCGCGATCTCCACCGGGACGCCGAGCGACTTGGACAGGTACTCGCCCAGCCGCTGATGCGCCTCGCTCATCGTCCCGGGCGAGAGGAACGGCACCAGGCCGAAGCGCAGCCGGGTGAACCCCGCGGGCGGCGAGAAGACGGGGCGCGTCGCGACGGGCCGCCGGGGCGCCGGCGGAGAACGGTCCGGCGTCGTGGGGCACCCGGCAAAGAGCAGCACCAGGGCCAGCAGCCTCGAGCCCTTCACGCGTGGCCTCCCCGCGCACCCACCACGCGGTTCCGGCCCTGGCGCTTGGCCACGTACATCGCCTGGTCGGCCGCGTGGATGATCTGCTCCGTGGACTTCCCGTCCTCCGGGTACGAGGCGACCCCGATGCTGACCGTCACCTTGTTCGGCCACGCGGAGCCCTCGTTGATCCGCTCCTCGACGGCGGAGCGCATGCGCTCGCCCACCTGCATCGCCTCGGACTTCGTCGTCTCCGGCAGCACCACCGCGAATTCCTCGCCGCCGTAGCGCGCGATGAGATCGGTCTGACGGAGAGCCGTCGACAGCACCTCGGCCAACCGGCGCAGCAGCTCGTCGCCGGCCGGGTGGCCCATGGTGTCGTTCACCTTCTTGAAGAAGTCGACGTCGATCATCAGCACGCCCATCGGGCGCTTGTGGCGCTCGCTGCGCAACAGCTCGGCACTGATCGCCTCCTGGAAGCGCCGGTGGTTGTAGACGCCGGTGAGGCCGTCGGTGACCGCCAGCCGCTCGAGCCGCGTATTCAGCTCCGACAGCTCGCGGGTGCGCTCGGCGACGAGGTGCTCGAGGTTCTCGCGCTCGTGCTGCAGCGCCGACGCCATCTTGTTCATCGTGTCCGACAGCTCGCGCAGCTCCGACGCCCCGAGCGGCGGCGCCCGCGTGCCCAGGTGCCCTTCCCCCATGCGGCGCGCGGCTTGCTGCAGCGCGCGCACCGGCTTCACCACCAGCTTGTCGAGCCCCAGGTAGAGCAGCAGGCTCAGGACGCCAAAGAGCGCCGCCGCGCCGAGCCCCAGACGCCAGCGCGCGCGCAGGTGCGCCGCCTCGAGCCGCGCCAGCGAGTACCGCGCCAACACCGTCGCCCAGCGTATGCCGGACACCGCGGGCACGGCGATCCGGAAGGTGTCCCCTTCGCGTCGCCACACCGGTGCATCGGACTCGATCGCCTCGCGGGTAAAGTCGTCGGTCAGAATGGTGTTGAACAGCTCGGGCGTGCTGTGCGCCAGCACCCGGCCCTGATCGTCCACCACCACCAGCTCGACGAGATCGCGGGAGGACATCGCCTCGTGCAGCTGGGCGATCAGCGTGTCCAGGCCGCTGATGTCGTTCTGCGCCACCTGCACGGCCACCGTGACACCCACGGCCTGCAGCATCTTCTCGTTGCGCACCTCGAACTCCGCCAGCTCCTCGCGCACCTCCCGCTCCGTCTGCGCGTACCACGCGGCGCCCAGGGCGACCGCGACCAGCGCCGCCACCAGCAGCGTCAGCTGTCCACGAATGCCCATCGACATCCCAGAACGTCGCACGGAGACCCGAGACTGACAGGTTTTTCACCCCGCCGGTGTGCGACGGTGCCCTACTCGCCCGCCGCGGCCTTCGGGCGGTTCGCCTGCATCTGCGCGACGGTGACGGCCTGGTTCCGGCCGTGGCGCTTGGCGAAGTACAGGCACTGGTCGGCGAGATCGATGAGCCCCTGCTTCTCCTGGCTCGAGTCCGGGTACGTGGCGATGCCCAGGGACAGCGTCACCTTGAGCGGGCCCTGCTCGGTCTGGAAGACCTCGGCCATCACGCGCTCGCGGATCCGCTCGGCGATCACCAGCGCGCCTTTCGCGTCCGTCTCGGGCATGACGATGGCGAACTCCTCGCCGCCGTAGCGGGCGACGACGTCGGTGTCGCGCGCCGTCTCCTTGAGGATCCGCGCGACCCCTTTCAGCACCTGGTCGCCCGTCGGGTGGCCGTAGGTGTCGTTGACTGACTTGAAGTGATCGATGTCGGTGAGGATGAAGGACAGCTTGCGGCCGTACCGCCGCGCCGTGGCCAGCGCGTCGTCGAAGCGGCCCTGGAAGGTGCGGTGGTTGGTCAGCCCCGTGAGGCCGTCCGTCGTCGCCATCTTCTCCATCTGCTCGTACAGCTGCGCGCGCAGCACCGCCTGCGCCGCCTGGATCGCGATGACCTCGAGCATCCGCAGTTCGTCCGAGTCGAACGCCGCCTTCTTGCGGGAGCCGGCCACCAGCGTGCCGAGGATTCGCGTGCCAGCGACGAGCGGGAAGATCTTCAGCGACTGCAGGCCGCGGATCTGCGTGTCGTCGTCGAAGATGATCTGCCGGTCCATCGCGCCGGCGTCCCGGCCGGGCAGCGGTGCGCCGTAGCGCACCACGTTGGCCACCAGGCCGTTGTTGTCGGCGAAGCTCTTCCCCTCGAGCGCCCGCCCAGTCGACGTCACGCCGCTCATGCGGACGATCCGGTGCTGCCGGTCCTTGTTCTGCTCGGACACCAGCGTCACCGCGCAGAAGTCCAGCGGCGCCACCTGCCGCGCGCTCTCCAGCACCGCCAGGAAGACCTGGTCGGGCGAGCCGGCGCGGTTCAGCTCCTCGATGGCGCGGAAGAACCGGTCCTTCTCGTCGCGCGATCGCCGAATGTACGACATCACGCGCTCGACCTCGATCGCCCGGAGCACCTCGCCGGCGATGACCCCGAGGAGCTTCTCGTCGTCCTCGGTGAACTCGACGTTCTCCAGCCGATCGGCCACCAGCACCCCGCGCACCAGCCCGCCGCCCTCGAGGATCGGCACCGCCACCAGCGCCTTCACGTCGGGGCCGCCGGGCTCGTAGTGCGTCACCCCCTTGAGGGCCGAGCCCGAGTGCATGCGCACCGGCACGCCGCGCTTGAGCAGCGCCCCGAAGATGCCTTCCGCCGCCGAGAAGCGCTCGCGCTGCACGTGCTCGGAGCTGGAGCGGCAGTCGTGCAGCTTCAGCGAGCGATCGTCAGAGGCCAGCATGAAGACGCCGACGGTGTGCGTCTTCAGCACCGTCTCGGCGACCTCGAGCACGCTGCCGGTCGCACCTTCGATCTCCTTCACCGCCGCGACCAGCCACTTCTCCTGGTCCTTGACGCCGGGGAAGCTGTCCGCGCCGCTCGACACCAGGCGGAAGGTGCGGGCGCGCTCCTCGATCTCCCTGATCTTGTTCTTCACCGCGTCCTCCTCGGCGCGCCGGGCGGCGGCGAGGCGAGCGGACAGCACCAGGTGGTACAGGGCGGCGAACAGCCCGAGGAAGGCGGTGCGCACGCCGAAGACGCCCCAGTGCTCGGGCAGCGTCAGCAGCGCGTCGAAGAGCACCGCGCCGCCCAGCAGCGTGGCGCCGGCCTGCCGCGAGAGGAACGTCACGAGGAAGGCCATCAACACGTAGACGACCGGGAAGAGCACCTCGCCGCCGAGCGCCACCACCACGAAGGCCGCGGCCAGCAGCGTGCCGCCGAACTCCAGCTCGTCACGGAAGAGGATGGGCGCGCCCGACAGCGTGCGCCGCACGCGCCGCACCGTCGCCAGCGCGCCGCCGGCCAGCAGCGCCGCCACCGCGCCGGCCTCGCCCCACCCCAGCTGATCCAACGACGCGAAGCGTCCGCGGGCCAACAGGCCGAACACCACCAGCACCGCCAGCGCCGGCACCAGCCGCAGCGCGCCCTGCAGCCAGCGCCCGGGCGTGAAGGCGATCGGCCGCGCGCCGCGCAGCTGCCTCGGGGGAATGGACGTCGACGGCGTCATGGCTCCTCCACGTCGAAGACGACCTCGCCCGGCTTCACGTACCCGAGCTCCTCGCGCGCCGCGCGCTCGAGCGCCGCCCGATCGCCCCGGAGCGCCTCCACCTCGCGCCGCAGCTTCGCGTTGTCCTGCGCCAGCTTCGCGTTCCGCTCCTCGAGCGTCCGCACGTCCTGCTTCAGCCGCCAGTACCGGCGGAAGCCGCCCTCCGCCGCGGCCGAGCCCACCGCCAGCGCCAACGCGACCACCACCGAACCCCAGACCACCTGTCGACGACGCGCCATGATTCGCGTTCGACGGTACCAGCGAGCCGCGCCCCGGCAAGAAAACCGCTACAGGGTGCAACGCCCCGCTTCGTCCGCGGATGGGTAGGCTTCGAGTCGCGCATGTACGCACCGCGACACCTCGTCTTCTGCGGGCCCGGCCGGCTGCCGGCGGAGCTGCGCGAGGTCGTCGCACGGCGCACCGGCACGCGGCTGTCCGATCTCCCGGTGATGGCGCCCCGGCTGCTCGGCATCTTCGACACCGCCGCCGAGGCGGAGCGCGTCGCCGCCGGGCTGCAGCGGCTGAAGATCGGCGCGCTCGTCGCGGGCCCGGAGCAGCCGCCGGTGCTGGAAGGCTGGACCGTCGCCCGCTCGCTGGAGCTGTTCGCCGGCCAGTGGCGCGTCACGACGGCGGCCGGCGTGACGGTGATTCTGGATCTCGCGGAGCTGCAGGCCGTCACGGTGGTCGACTGGCGGCCGGAGGATCGCCCGGTCGATCGCGCGGTGCTGCTCCGCCCGCGCGACGGAGGCCGGCCGGTGCTGCTGCGCGCGACCGAGATCGACCGGGTGTCCGCGCAGGCGCTGCCGGGCCGCGGCCTCCAGCAGCTCGGCCAGCTGCTCGACGACTGCGGCGGCGCGCTGCCGGCCGACGCGCGGGTCCGCCAACGCAAGCTGACGCCCGCCGAGCTGGAGGAGGCGACGCTGGGCATCGATCTCCTCCCGCTGGCCGTGGCCATGGTGGAAAAGCTCGATCTCCAACCGTACGAGCTGCCGCGCCCCCTCTCCCGCCGCGCCGCCGGGGCGGAGGCGCCCGGCCCGGCGCCGAGGCCGCGCGGCCCCGCCTCGGTCCCCACCGGCACCGGCGCGCTCGCGTGGACGCTGTACGCCGCGGCGATCGCGCTCGGGCCCGTGTGCCTCCTGCTGCTGGGGGCGGGCGCGCTGCTCGGATCGCTCAGCGCCGTGGCGGCGGGCGTGCTGGCCGGCGCGGTGGGATCCCGGCGCCTCGGCTGGGCGCAGTGGCTCGCGCACGAGCGCTGGGGCGACGACACGACGCTGCCGCGCTGGCCGCGGAGCAAGTCCGAGCAGCCGCAGCCGCCGCGCTACCCCGATCTCCTGCTGGACGCGGGGCTGGTGACGGCGACGCTGTGGGGCGCGTTCGCGGGGCCGCCCCTGTCGCTGCTCATGTGGGTCCTGCTGCTGCCGATCACCGCGGTGGCCGGCATGAGCGCGCTGTCGGTGTGGATCCGCAGCCGGCTCGACGACTGATCACTGCACCGCGAAGTACGTCGCCTGCGGGTGGTGGAACACGAGCGCCGACACGGACGCCTCCGGATCCATCATGCAGCCGTCGGTGAGCCTCACGCCGAGCGACTCCGGCTCGAGCACCTGGAACAGCTTCTCCTGATCCTCGAGGCGAGGACACGCCGGGTAGCCGAACGAGTAGCGCTTGCCCTGGTACTCCGCGCGGAAGCGCTCGAGCATCGTGAGGCCCGGCGCGTCGGGGAAGCCCCACATGCTGCGCAGCTGCGCGTGGAGCAGCTCGGCGTAGGCCTCGGCCGTCTCCAGCGCGAGCGCCTGCACCGCGTGCATCTTCACGAAGTCGCCCTGTGCCTTGAGCTGGTCGGCCAGCGCGCGAATGCCTTCGCCCGCGGTGGTGACGAAGAGCGCGAGGTGATCCACGGGCGCGCCAGCTCTCAGCGGCGCGACGAAGTCGGCGAGGCACAGCTTCGACTCCTTCTCCGAGCGCTGGAAGTCGAAGGACACGAGCTTCGCGCCGCCCGCGTCGTAGAGGTGGATCGTGTTGCCGTCGCCCGACGCCCGGAAGAACTGGAAGACGGCCCGCGGCTTCATCACACCGCCGCGCATGAGATCCTTCACCTCGTCGAGCTGCCGCTTGAGCTCCAGCGCCTTGCGCCCGTCCTCGGTGTCACCCAGGCGCGCCTCTTCCGGCGTGCCCAGCGCGCGCGCGGCCGAGCCCTTCACGCCGAAGTGGCGCGTGTAGAGCATCAACGGGTTGATGAAGCGCCAGATGTGATCGAGCGGCGTGTTGGTGATGACGTGCCGCTCGAGATCCGGCGGCGTCGGCAGCTCGTCCAGGACGCGGATCTCCGGCGATCGTCTGGTGCTGACCACCGCCGTGGGCGCCGGGCGCGCGGCCTGCTCGGCCTTGAGCCGCTCGCGGCGCTCCGCGAGCTCGACCTGGAGCCGCGCCAGCGCCTGCGGATCGACGATCGTCTTCGCCAGCTCGAGGCCGGCCATCGCGTCCTGCGCGTAGGCGACGGTGCCCGACGGGTAGGCGGGGGCGATGTTCTTGTCGACGAAGTTGCGCGAGAGCGCGGCGCCGCCGACGAGGATCGGCGTGGTGACGCCCGCGCGGTGGAGATCTTCCGCCGTCGTCACCATCTGGTGCGCGCTCTTCACGAGCAGGCCCGACAGGCCGACCATGTCCGGCCGGTGCTCCTTCACCGCGGCGATCAGCTGCTCCGGCGGCACCTTGATGCCCAGGTTCACCACCTGGAAGCCGTTGTTGGCGAAGATGATCTCCACCAGGTTCTTGCCGATGTCGTGCACGTCGCCCTTCACCGTCGCGAGCACCACCTTGCCGCGCGTCGCGGTGGTCGACCTGTCCATCTTCGGCTCGAGGTAGGCGACGGCCGCCTTCATCACCTCGGCGGACTGCAGCACCTCGGCGACGATCAGCTCGTTCGCGCCGAACAGCCGGCCCACCTCGTCCATGCCGGCCATCAGCGGGCCGTTGATGATCGCCAGCGGCGCGGTGTCCTTCAACTTCTCGTCGAGGTCGGCGATGAGCCCGTCGCGGCTGCCTTCGATGACGTACCGCTTGAGCCGCTCGTCGAGCGGCAGGTCGTGAACCGCCACCCGGGCCGTCGGCCTCTTCTCGCGGAAGTGCGCGGCGAAGGGCGTGAGCGGATCCGCGCCACGGTTGAACAGCAGGTCCTCGCAGAGCTCCCGCTCCTTCTCGGCGATCTGCGGGTAGCGCTCGAGCTTCTCGGAGTTCACCAGCGCGAGATCGAGCCCGGCCTGCACGCAGTGGAACAGGAACACCGAGTTGAGCACCTCGCGGCCCGCGGTCGGCAGCCCGAAGGACACGTTGCTGATCCCCAGCACCGTCTTGCACTGCGGGAAGCGCTGCTTGATGAGGCGCACGCCCTCGATCGTCTCGACCGCGCTGCCCACGTACGCCTGGTCGCCCGACGCGCACGGGAAGACGAGCGGATCGAAGTAGATGTCCTCCGGGCGCACGCCGAAGTCCTTCGTGAGGATCTCGTAGCTGCGCTCGGCGACCTCCAGCTTGCGCTGCCGCGGCACCGCCATGCCCGTCTCGTCGATGCAGCCCACCACCAGCGCGGCGCCGAAGCGGCGCGCCAGCGGCACGACGCGCTCGAAGCGCTCGAGCCCGTCCTCCAGGTTGACCGAGTTGATGATCGCCTTGCCCTGCGAGTACGTCAGCGCCATCTCGATGACGCGGGGATCGGTCGAGTCGATCATCAGCGGCACGCGGACCTTCTTCACCACCACGTCGAGGAAGCGCCGCATGTCCTCGAGCTCGTCCCGGTCCGGGTTGGCGAGGCAGACGTCGATGATCGCGGCGCCCTTCTTCACCTGGGCGCGGGCGATCTCCGAGGCGTCCTCGAACTGCCCGGCGATGATCAGCTCCTTGAACTTCTTCGAGCCGATGACGTTGGTGCGCTCACCGACGATCACCGGGCGCACGTCCTCCACCTCGACGCAGTCCACTCCCGACAGGCGCGAGCGCACCGGCGGGGCCGCGACGCGCGGAGGAAGCCCCTGCACGGCCCTGGCCATGGCCTCGATGTGCCCGGCGTGCGTGCCGCAGCAGCCGCCCACCACGTTCACCCAGCCCTGCTCCGCGAAGCGCCTGAGCGAGCGCGCCAGCATCTCCGGCGTCTCGAGGTAGCGGCCGTTCTCGTCCGGCAGGCCCGCGTTCGGCACGCAGGAAACCGGGAAGCGCGACATGCCGGCGAGCGTGCGGATGTGATCGGTCATGAACTCCGGGCCGGTGGCGCAGTTGAGGCCGAGGTACAGCAGGTCCACGTGCTCGAGTGAGGTCGCCAGCGCGTCCACCGACTGGCCGGCCAGCATCGTGCCCATCGGCTCGATGGTGCCGGACACCGCCAGCGGCACCTCGTCGCCGGCGCGCGCGAACGCCTTCTGGCAGCCGATGATCGCCGCCTTCACGTTGCGCGTGTCCTGGCAGGTCTCGATCAGCATGTAGTCGACGCCGCCCTCGAGCAGCGCGAACGCCTGCGCCTCGAAGTGCTCGACCAGCTCGTCGAAGGTGACGCCGCCCGTGACGGAGATGGCGCGCGTCGTCGGGCCGATCGAGCCGGCGACCCAGCGCGGGCGCTCCGGCGTCGAGAAGCGGTCGGCCGCCTCCCGCGCGAGCTCGGCGGCGCGCCGGTTGATCTCATGCGCCTTGTCCGCGAGCCCGAACTCCGCCAGCACCAACGGGGTGCCACCGAAGGTGTCCGTCTCGGTGATGTCGGCGCCCGACGCGAAGTACTGCTCGTGCATCCCACGGATGAGCTCGGGGCGCGTCAGCACCAGCACCTCGTTGCAGCCCTCGAACTGGGCGCCGCCGAAGTCGGCGGCCTTGAGGTGCTGGCCCTGGAGGTACGTGCCGGTCGCGCCGTCGAGCACGAGGACGCGCTGCTTCAGGGCGGCCTTGAGCGCCTCGACGCGGCGGGCGCGGGCGGCCTTGAGGTCGGGCGCGAGCGCGTACGGCGGGCGGGGGGTGGCGGTCATTTTCGGACTCCGGTGAGCAGGAAGACGCGGAAGGGGTCGCCCCCGTCGCGCCCGTACGGCGTGAACTGGACGGACTTGAAGCCGGCCTTCGCGAGCTGCTGCTCGAGCGCGTCGGGCTCGAAGCCGAGGTGCACGTGTCCCAGGCGCTCCTTCACCCACCGTTCCCCGTGCGGCATCAGCTCGAGCACGATGACGCGCCCGCCGGGCTTCAGGATGCGCGCGGCCTCCGCCAGCACCGCGCCCGGCGCCTCGACGTGGTGGAGACTCTGGCTCACCACGACGAGATCCTTCTTCCCCGCGCCCAGCGGCAGCGCGTGGAGGTCGGCCTCGAGGAACGTCACGTTCGACAGGCCCTCGCGCTCGGCCCGCGCCCGCGCGCGCTGGAGCGCCGGCGCGCTGCGATCGATGGCGGTGACGCGGCGGGCCCAGCGCGCGAGCTCGACGGTCAGGACGCCGGTGCCGCACCCGAAGTCCACCACGTCGAGCGGCGGCAAGAGCGCCGACAGCGCGGTCGCCCACAGCATCCACGACTGGCCGGGCTCGAGCAGCTTCTCGTTCAGGCTGGCCCGGTCCTCCCGGCGGCGCAAAAGCTCGGCGAGGCGCGCGCGATCGCCGTGCGAGTCCTCCGCGTCGTGGGCGAGGCGGATCAGCGGCCACCGGGGATCGTTCGGCGGCACGGCCAGCGAGTAGTACGTGAAGCCCGCCTGCCGCTCCTCGCGGATCAGCTCCAGCGCCTTGAGCTTCGAGAGGTGGTGCGACACCGACGACTGCGCCACGCCCACCAGCGACACCAGCTCCGACACGTTCAGCGGGGCCTCGGCCACCAGCCGCAGGATCCGCAGCCGCGTGGGGTCGCCCAGGGCGCGGAAGGCGTCGGAGAGGGCTTCCATATCGTCGCATCCACATATATCGATGCACCTATGGACACAAGCCGGACTTCGGGGAGGCGGGGATGACGCTGCGGCAGCGGCTCGAGGGCCGGCGCGTGGGCGTGGTGCTGTCGGCGGGCTACTTCGGGTTCTACGGGCACGCGGGCTTCGTCGACGGGCTGGCCGCGGCGGGGATCCGCCCGGCGGCGTGGGCGGGGACCTCCGCGGGCGGCATGGTGGCGGCGTTCGCGGCGGCGGGCCTGCCGGCCTCGCGCATCACCGAGTTGGTGCTCGCGCAGCGGCGTGAGCACTTCTGGGATCCGGACTACCTGGGCATCGCGGTGGACGCGGTGCGGAAGGGCCACCGGCCGAGCGGGCTGCTGAAGGGCGCACGCTTCCGCAAGCTGCTGGAGGACTTCCTGCCGGTGCCCGACTTCGCGGCGCTGCCCTCGCCACTCGTCCTCGTGGCGACCTGCCTGTCGAAGCAGCGGCCGCACGTGATGACGCAGGGAGAGCTGGCGTCGGCGGTCCACGCGACGTGCGCGTACCCGGGACTCTTCCAGGCGGTGCGCCGCGATCACGTGCTGCTGTGGGACGGCGGCATCGTCGACAAGGCGCCGGCGCTGGCGCTCAAGGACTCGGACGTGGGCGCGTCGCTCGACGTGCTGCTGGTGCACTACCTGCCGAGCCGCGACGGGGCGAAGGAGCCCGCCGGCGCCCTCGCCTACCCGGCCGGCATGGCGGCGGGCTTCGCGGCGCTCCGCCGCGATCACTTCCGCCTGCAGCTCGAGGTGCTGAAGGCGCGGGGCGTGGAGGTGCACGTGGTCACCTCGCACCTGCCGCCGGTGTCGCCGAAGACGATGCACCAGGGCCCGAAGGCGGTGGCCGCCGGCAGGCAGGCGGCGCTGGCCGCGCTGGCAGCGCCGTCGCGCCCCTGGACGGGCGAGGGCTGACGGCCGAGGGCGCACGACCTCAGCGCCGCGCGTGGTGCCGGTGCTCGACGAGCAGGCAGCGGTCCTGCACCACGTCGATGCCGGCGGCGATCAGCTTCCGGGCCGCCTCGTCGTTGCGGATCCCCAGCTGGAACCACACCGCCTTCGGCCGCTTCGCGATGATGTCGTCGAGGTGCGGGGGAATGTCCTGCGGGCGGCGGAAGACGTTCACCAGATCCACCTCGCCGGGCACGTCGGCCAGCTTCCGGTACACCGGCCGCCCGAGGATCGCCTTGACGTCCGGGTAGTAGACGGGCACCGGCACCACCTCGACGCCCACGCCCTGCAGGTACTCGGGCACGTAGAAGGCCGCCTGCCCGCGCTGCTCCTCGGTCTTGATCCCCAGCACCGCGACCCGCCTGATCCCGTTCACCAGCGCCGCGATGTCCTCGTCCGAAACCAGCTCTCTCGCCATGGCTCCGGCAAGCCTAACCACGCGCTACACTGCGCGCCCGAAATGCCTTCCCTGGCCCTGGCCCTCGTCCTCGCGGCAGCCCCCGGCAGCTCCGCCGACGTCTACGCGCTCCCGGCGGAGACCTTCATCGAGACGGCGAAGCACGACCTCGCCACGCTGCAGCAGTTCGTCGGCGGCATGCAGTCGGTCATGAAGCGGGTGCGGACGAACCGCGCGCTCTTCACCTCGAAGCAGGACTCCGTGTTCTCCCCCGAGCAGAAGCGCACGCTGCTTAGCACCTGGGGCTCGCTGTTCGCGTACTTCAGCGCCACCGAGGGCCTCCGCCAGAAGTACTGGAAGTTCGTCACCCTGCCCCCGACGGACTCCCGCCACGCGTGGGGCTTCGTGCTGACGCACACCGCGCTCACCGCGCTGCTCGCCAACGGCCTCGAGTTCACCGCGCTGACGCTCAACAACAAGCAGATCGAGACCCTGCTGGACGAGGCCAACGAGGAGTTCGGCGTGCCGAAGGGCGCCTTCGCCGACTTCAAGCTGACCAGCGTGCACGTCGCCACGTCGACGCAGCTGATGACGGGCGACAGCTGGGCGCCGGCCGCGAAGCTTCAGCTCAAGCTGACGAAGGCGCTCAACGACACGCTGGTGAAGTGGGCGTGGGACGAGATGCAGAAGGACTCGAAGGCCGCGAAGGAGGCGCTCCTGAAGAAGGGCCTCACGCTGTACGCGGGCAACGCCGTGGACGTGGTGAAGGACACCTCGGCGCACGCGATCTTCCCGGTGCAGAAGAGCTTCGCCGAGTGGGCCGGCGACACGCGCGTCGCCCGCGTCGGCAAGCCGCTCATCACCGCCGACGACGTCGCGAAGCTGGTGCTGCCGAAGCTGCAGCCCGGCGACATCATCGTCACGCGGCAGAACTGGTTCCTGTCGAACATCGGTCTGCCCGGCTTCTGGCCGCACGCCGAGCTGTTCGTCGGCACCGCGCAGGAGCTGTCGGCCACGTTCGACCTCGATCCCGAGGTGAGCGCGTGGACGAAGGCCCAGAAGGAGAAGGCCGCGACCTTCACCGAGCTGTTGCGGAAGCGCTACCCCGCGAAGTGGAAGGTGTACGCCGAGGGCCGGGACTTCCAGGGCCACGGGCCGATCCGTGTGATCGAGTCGATCAGTGAAGGCGTCAGCTTCACCGCGATCGAGCACGCCTTCGGCGTCGACTACCTCGCCGCGATGCGCCCGCGCCGCGCCCCGCTGGACAAGGCGAAGGCGATCGAGCGCGCCTTCAACTACCAGGGCCGGCCGTACGACTTCGACTTCGACTTCTTCTCCGACCGGACGCTGGTGTGCACCGAGCTCGTCTACAAGGCCTACCAGCCGGGGGCAGATCTGAAAGGCGTTCAGTTCGACCTGGTCGACGTCGCCGGCCGCCGCACGCTGCCCGCGAACGAGCTGGTGAAGCGCTTCGACAGCGAGGCGGACCGCGAGGACCGGCAGCTGGACTTCGTCGTCTTCATCGACGCGCGCGAGAAAGACCAGAGGGCCTACTCGGCCGACGCCGCCACCTTCCGCGCCTCGTGGAAGCGGCTCAAGTGGGACATCGCGCAGCGCTGACCATTACTGCCGCTGGTCGTAGATCCTCAGGTACCCGGTGCCCTCGGCGCAGTACACCGGCGCCCAGCCCTTCGCGAGCTGCGGATCCGGCGGGTTCGTGTCCGCGGCGAACGCGGTGACCGGCACGTCGGCCGTCGCGCCCGCGTAGATCTCCTTCGAGAACTTGTAGATGAGCGCGCCCGGCAGACGCAGCTTGCACCCGTTCACGCTGAACGGGCTGTTGTTGGTCAGCCTCGCCACGCCCGCGCCCTTCGGCCCGAGCAGCTGCACGGTGCCCATCACCTGGCGACCCGGCGCCGCGGCGGGCTTCACCGCGTCCACCCTCGTCGGCTCGACCCTCGTGGGTTCCACCTTCACGGGCTCGACCTTCGTCGGCTCGACCCTGGTCGGCACCGGCCTCGTCCTGTCGAACGGGTTGTCCGGGTGCAGGGCCGGGGCGGTCGGGTCCGCCGTGGCGACCTTCGCCTCGGGGTCGCCGCGCGCCGGATCGACCCTCGTCGGATCCGCCTTCGCGGGTTCCGGCGCCACCGCGACGGGCGTCGTGCGCTTCGGCTTGCCCACGGTGCGCTTCTCGTTTCCCTGGTGCGTGACGTCCTTGAGCGCAAAGACGCGCGCCGGCAGCCGGGGCTCGTCGTACACGCTGATGCTGGCGACGCCGCCGGTGACCGTCAGCACCACGCCCTCGCCGAACAGTGGCGCCGTCTTCGCCCCCTGTGGGTCGCCCACGAGATCGAGCTGGTCGCCCTTCTTGAGCGCATTCTTGTCGCGCAACAGCACCACCAGCTCGTCGTCCCCCTGCTTCACCTGGAAGAGCGGGCCAGACACCATCACCGTGCCGATGGGCCGTGGCTCGGGCTCGGCCGGCTCGCGGGCGGGCTCCTCGGGCTTTCCCTCGGCGACGGCCGCGCCGGCGTCCACCACCGGCTGCTCGGCCACCGGCGCCACGACCGCGGGCTGCTCGGGCTCGCCCGTCGCCTTCTCGCGGCTCTTCAGGAAGGCCGCGGCCAGCACGCCCACCGCCGCGACCCCCAGCACGCCGACGACGATCCACGGCGCCTTGCTGCGCGGCACCGCGATCGGCGCCGACGGCGCTTCGGCCTCTCCGACGACGGCGGGCGCGGAGTGGGCGGACTTCCGCCGCGCCACCACCGCGGTCAATGGGCCCGGCGTGGCCTGCTCCCGGGGAGGCTCCGACACCGACAGCGCGCGCTGGGCCGGCGTCAGCTCGGCCGGCGCCGTCCCGGGCGACGACGGCCGCAGGAGCGTCCCTTCGAGCTCCGGCGGCACCGGCGCCGGCGACGAGGCGCCGCTGCCGCGCTTGCGGAGGATCGACAACTTCGACTGCAGCGCCCGCTCGGCGGCGAACTCCTCGGGGCACATGGCCCGCACGTAGTTGCCGACCTCCTCGGCGCCGACGGTGAGCTGCTCCCGCACCGCGAGCTCGTTGATGGCCCGCGCAAAGTCGTCGGCCCGCGAATACCGCGCCGCCGGATCCACCGCGAGCGCGCGCATCACCACCTGCTCCAGCGTGGGGCTCAGGTCCGGGCGGATCGTCCGCAGCGGAGGAATGGTGGGCTGCGCCATCTTCACCACCATCTCCGCCATGGTGCCGCCCTCGAAGAGCGGCCGCCCGGCCAGCAGCTCCCACACCACGATCCCCGCCGAGTAGATGTCGCTTCGGTGGTCGAGCGGCAGGGCCATGGCCTGCTCGGGCGACATGTACCCGAGCTTCCCCATCACCGTGGACGGCAGCGTGTGCTTCGACCGGGCGGCGCTCTTGGCCAGCCCGAAGTCGATCACCTTCACCTCGCCCTCGTACGACACCATGACGTTCTGCGGAGACACGTCACGGTGGACGATCCCCAGCGGCGCGCCGTCCGGGCCCGTCTTGCGGTGCGCGTAGCCCAACGCCTCCGCGACCCGCTGGCCGATGAAGAGCGCGATGGGCGCCGGCATCACCGCGCCGGCGCGCGCCGCCCGCGACTGCACCCGCGCGAGATCGACGCCGGGCACGTACTCGATGGCCATGTACAGCGTGCCCTCGACCTCGCCCATGTCGTAGACCTGCGCGATGCTCGAGTGCGTCAGGTGCACCAGCACCCGCGCCTCGTGGTGAAAGCGATCGACGAACTGCTGATCGCTCTGCATCTGCGGCAGGATCGTCTTGACGATGCACAGCTTCTCGAAGCCCGCCGCGCCCGACAGCTTCGCGAGGTGCACCTCGCCCATGCCGCCCTGCCCCAGCATGAAGAGGAGCTGGTAGCGGCCGAGTTGGCGTTGGCTCTCGGTCCCGCTCGTCATGCGCGGCACTCTAGTGGACGGGCGCTCGTTTTCACGTTTTGTCAGGACACGGACGGCGACGCGTCCCGTTCCATTCGGGCGGGCGCGAAATGTTGGAGACAGCCTCGCGCGAGCAGTTGTATACGCTCCGGCCAGCCGTTGGTCCCGTAGCTCAGCTGGATAGAGTACTGGCCTCCGAAGCCAGGGGTCGCGCGTTCGAATCGCGCCGGGACCGCTCCAGCGCCGCTTCCTCACCGGGGGCGGCGCTTTTTTCGTGGCCTCCCCATTCGGACAGCGCCGAGTCCGCGTGACACGGCGGCGCTGTCAGCGTGGCACCGCTGCAACGGTCCCCTGACACGCCGCGCACCGCGCCGCGCAGTGTGCGTCGTCATTCCACGCACTTACGTAGCGCAGCAATCGGCCCGTCCCCTGCACGTCTGTGACAGCGCTGGCGCGAGGCGTTGTGCGTTGTAGGGGTGTACGGCAGCCAGGAGGGAGATCGATGCTGGGTTTCAAGCGAGGCGGGCATGACCGGGCGGAGTTCGAGGCGCTGATCGCGCCGTGGCTGGACGGGTTGTACGCGTCCGCGCTGCGGCTCACGCGCAACGAGCGGAACGCCGAGGACCTGGTGCAGGACACCGTCATGCGGGCGTGGCGCTTCTTCGACCGGTTCGAGCGCGGCACCAACTTCCGGGCGTGGCTCTTCAAGATCCTCACCAACACCTTCATCAACTCGTACCGGCGGACGAGCCGCGAGAAGTCCCTGCAGGACGAGTCTGAGCGCCAGTCCGTCGAGGCGCAGTTCTTCAGTCCCGACACCACCGACCAGGCCACCAACCCCGAGGAGTACCTCCTCGAGCGCGTCCTCCGGGAAGACGTGCTGAAGGCCATCGACGGCCTCCCCATCGACTTCCGGATGGTGGTGATCCTCGCCGACCTCCAGGAGTTCTCGTACAAGGAGATCGCCGAAGTCCTCGACATTCCGGTGGGAACGGTGATGAGCCGCCTGTTCCGCGGGCGCCGGGCGCTCCAGAAGGCGCTGCTTTCGGCCGAGCAGGCCAGCCCGGCGGCCGAGCCGATCGACTTGAACGCCTTCCGGGAGCGGAAGAAGCTGGGGTAGCCCGGCGTTGGACGTGCCGGAGTCCTCACGCACGCCCCTCATGAACTGTCGCGAGCTCCAGACCGCGCTGACCCCCTACCTGGACGGCGAGTTGATCGCCGAAGCCCGGCTCGACGTGGAGGCCCACCTGGCCGCCTGCGCGGCCTGTGCGAAGCGGGTGGAGGTCGAGCGGCACAACCTCTCACTCGTCCGCGCGCTGTGGCAGGGCGGCAGCCCCAGGGCGCCGCAGGCGCTTCGGTCCCGGGTGTTCGACGCGGTCCGCGCCGACGACGCGCGCCGCCGCCGGCAGCGCTGGGTGAAGGTGTCCGCCGCTGCCGCGGGCCTGACGCTGGTGGTGGCCGTGGGCAACCACCAGTACCGCGCCTTCCAGCGGCGCCTGTTCGAGCAGGACGCGGCGCTGCGGCACGCCCGGCAGTTCCCGCTGGAAATCCGCGACCCGAAGACGACGGACCTCGAGCAGTGGTTCGGCGGCAAGCTGGACCACCCGGTCACCGTCCCGCGCTTCCCCAACGCCACCGCCGCCGGTGCGCGGCTGCTGCAGGTGCGCGACAAGCCGGCCGCGTACATCCGCTTCGACGCGCCACGGCCGATGGGCCTGTTCGTCTACGGCGACGATCACGAGGTGGACGTGGGCACCGAGCCAGCGGTCAGCAACAGCAACGGCTACAACGTGGTGAGCTGGCGCAACGGCGATCTCGTCTACCAGCTGGTGACCGATCTCGACGAGCAGGACATTCGCGAGCTGCTCCCGCCGTCGCACCCCGTCGCCCACCCGGCGGATCAGGGCACGCCGACGCTCGACGTGCGGCCTGCGTCGCTGCAGCGCTGATCCACCTGGTTTCGCGGGTGGCGGGTGCCGCGATCACCCGCGCCGACGACGCCCCGCGATTCGTTGACCCCCTGAGAGGGCGTCAGTAGCCTTCCCCGTGGAATGTCCAAGACCGTTCTGATCATCGAGAAGGACCAGAGCCTGTCGCGTTCCGTGCGCGAGGCGCTGGAGGGCCGGGGCTTCGGAGTCGAGGAGAGCAGCGACGGCAAGGGCGCCCCCGAGCTGATCCGCCGCGTGCGTCCGGACTGCGTGGTGCTGGCCGTCGATCTCGACGCCGGCCAGAACGGCTACATCATCTGCAAGAAGCTCAAGAGCGACGACGAACTCAAGGGCGTGCCGGTGGTGATCATCGGCGACCCCAAGGGCTTCGCGCAGCACCAGAAGCTGAAGACGCGCGCCGAGGAGTACGTGGGCAAGCCTTTCGAACCGCCGGCGATCGTCGACCGGATCGGCGGCCTGGTCGGCTTCCCGGCCGAGCCGGAGCCGGCGAGCGCCGAGGACGAGTTCGATCCCGGCTCGCTGCTCGAAGAAGAAGGCACCACCTCGGCCGACGAGATCGCCATCGAGGCGGCCACCGGTGAGGAGACGGTCGGCACCGGCGACCCGGACTTCGACATGGTGGACAACATGTTCGAGGACAAGCCCGCCCCGCCCGTCGAGGACGAGAGCGCCGAACTCGGCCTCAACGTCGAGGAGGACGTCTCCCTGTCGCAGTCGGGCGAGGAGGAGTCCCCCGCCGAGAAGACCGTGGTGGGCTTCATGCCGACCCGGAGCACCGTCCCGCCGCCGTTCACCTCGAGCGCTTCCACCGCGGGCCTCGACGCCGACAGCCGCGAGCTGCGCGCGAAGGTGACCGAGCTGACCGGTTCGCTCGAGGAGGCGCGCGAGCGCGCCAGCGAGCTCGACGGCCGCGTCCGCGCGCTGGAGTTGGAGCTGGAGTCGAAGAACGCCGAGCTCGAGGCCGCGCGCGCCGCCGGCGGCAAGAGCGACAACAAGGAAGTCTTCACGCTCCGTGACTCCCTCAACAAGAAGGACAAGGAGATTCTCCGGCTCAAGAACGAGCTGAACGCGCGCGAGCAGGAGCTGATCGAGCTGCGCGACAAGGAAAACAACCTCGAGCAGCAGGCCTCGGAGTCGAGCGGCGAGCTCGCCCGCAAGGACGCCCAGATCAAGACGCTGCAGGCCAAGGCTGACCAACTGTCCGCCGAGCGCAAGAAGGTCGACCAGCAGCTGCTGCAGGCGAAGGAAGAGGCGCGTTCGGCCCAGGCGATGGTGACGACGCTGCAGGCCGACATGAACACGCTGCAGACCCGGCTCGGCGAGCTCGAGAGCCAGCTCGAGCCCCTCCGCCAGGCCCAGTCCGAGGCGGAGAATGGCCGGGCCCAGGCCGAGGCCGACCTGTCCGAGGCGCGCGGCGAGATCGACGCGCTGCGCGCGCAGCTCGATGAACGCTCGCGCGAGGCCGAGGACGTCCGCAGCCAGCTCGAGCAGGCGCAAATCGACCTCGACTCCGCCCGGAACCAGCTGACGACGCAGGCCACCACCTTCGCCGACGAGATCTCCGGGCTGCGGCAGCGCCTCGCCGACGCCGAGGCCGAGACCGCGCGCCAGGAAGAGAAGGCCGCCCGCCACCTCGCCCGGGTCAAGGCCCAGGCCGAGCAGCTCGAGCGGCTGCGCGACAGCCTGCAGCAGGCGCTCGCGTCGATCGACGTCACCGCCGACGGCGAGGATCTCGACATCGACGAGCTCGCCGAGGCCTGAGGCCGCGGCGGATTGCGGAGGACGGCCCCGCCGGCCCGCCGTCAGCTCTCCTTCCTCGGGCCCTTCTTGTCCAGCTGCTTCTTGGCGAGCATCTGGATGTTGCTGGACACGTTCTTGTCCTTCGCGAGGCCCTTCACGTCGGCCTCGTGGAGCTGGTTGAGCAGCCGCATCGCCACGCCCTGCGGCACCTTCGGGTTCTTCACCAACGCCAGCTTGATCGCGTACTTCCGCAGCCACTCGCGGTTGGAATAGATGACGCGCAGCACGTCGTCGTGCGCCACCTTGTTCTGCGCCTGCGCCAGCACCTCGCCGTCGGTGATGCGCGGGCTGCGGATCACCGCGACCGCCACCAGCTTGTTGGAGTCGCGGATCAGGATGCCGCGGGCCTCCTTGTTGCCCTTGGTTGCCAGCTTGATCTTCTCGGCCACGTTCATCTTCATGATGCGCTGCGAGAGGGTGAGCTTCTTGCCCTCCTCCATCGGCGCCGCGGCTGCCTCGGCCTCCGCGTCGGCCGCCATGCCGAACTCCTCCATGACGTCGTCGGCGCTCGGCCCTTCCGGCGGCGGCGGCTTGGCGATGACCTCCGGACCGTAGAGGCGGATCCGCGCCTCCTGCATCTGCGGCACGTCCGCCAGCACGAGCCCGTTGCGCACCGCGGAGTCGCAGACGCCGTCGATGAGCGCGCCCTGGGCGACCGGGTTCTTCGCCAGCTCGCGCAGGATGTTCTCGTGGCGCAGCAGGCGCAGCTGATTCTGCGCGACGATCTCGGCCGTGCGCTGGCTGCAGCTCGCGGCGATCGCCGCCACGGCGTCGTCCGGCGTGTTGCCGTTCAGGATCAGCATCTCGGCGTACGCCTCGTTCGTCGCGTACAGCGTCAAGTACCAGCCCAGCACCGGAGCAGGCACCTGCTCGTCCCGGAACGCGGAGGCAGCGATGCGATCGGGCAGCGTCGACGCCGTCTTGCCCGCCGAGTCGCGGACGCTCGCCTCCGGATCGTACATGAGCATGAACAGCACGGTGATCATGTCGGACGGCGAGAGCGGGACGAGGCCCTTCGCCGCCATGCTGCGGATCGGCACCGGCGCCTTCGGATCGACGTGTTTTCGGTACT
This sequence comes from Myxococcota bacterium, assembly GCA_040755835.1. Lineage (GTDB taxonomy): Bacteria > Myxococcota > Myxococcia > Myxococcales > Myxococcaceae > JADLDB01. The sequence continues at coordinate 60,150 of JBFMAB010000022.1, read as the reverse complement.
GCGGCGGGAGAAGGTCGGCGCTCACCGGGCAGGCGTAGACCTGCTCGGCCGGAGCTTCTTCGGGGGCGGCCTCGATGACCGGCTGGTCGTCGCTCATGCCCGGTTCCTCTCGTGAATGATCCGCAGCCCTTCGAGGGTCAGGAACTCGTCGACCTCGTCGATCGACTTCGACTCCGACGCGATCAGCGGCGCCAGCCCGCCCGTCGCCACCACGCGCGGGCCGCCGCCGAGCTCCTTCTTCATTCGCTCGCTGATCCCGTCGACCAGCGAGACGTAGCCGAACACCAGGCCCGCCTGCATCGCGTGGACGGTGTTCTTCCCGATCACCTGCGGCGGCCGGGCGAACTCGACGCGCGGTAGCTTCGACGCGTTGCGGAACAGCGCCTCCATGGCGATGGTGATGCCCGGACAGATCGCCCCGCCCAGGTACTCGCCCTTGCCGCTCACCGCGTCGAAGGTGGTCGCGGTGCCGAAGTCGACGACGATGAGCGGGCGCTTGTGCTTCTCCCAGGCCGCCACGGCGTTGACGATGCGATCGGCGCCCACCTCGCGCGGGTTGTCGTAGACGATCGGCATGCCCGTCTTCACGCCGGGGCCGACGAACATCGGTTTCCGCCCGAAGTAGCGGTCGGACATCTTCTCGAGGTTGAACTGCAGCGGCGGCACCACGCTGGAAACCGCGACCGCGTCGATGCGCTTCGGGTCGAGCCCCGCGTGGGCAAACAGCTGCAACAGGAGGATGCCGTACTCGTCGAAGGTGCGGCGGGACGTGGTCTCCACCCGCCAGTGCGCGGCGAGCTTCGTCCCGTCGTACACCCCGAGGACGGTGTTGGTGTTGCCTACGTCGATGGCCAGCAGCATGGGCGGTCGAGCATAGCGCGTCGTCGCGGTGCAACGGCGGTCCGCGACAAAGGCGTCAGCTCTTGCGGGCGCGGACCTGCTCGACGTCGCCGGCCAGCACGCGCTCCACGGTGCCGCCCACGCGCAGGAGCAGCGCCCCGCCGTCGTCGATGTCTTCGGCGATGCCGCGCAGCTCATTCTGCTCGCCGCGCACCAGCACCTCGCGGCCGAGGATCGTCGACAGCTTCTTCCACGCGGCCCGCACCGGCGCGAAGCCCTCCTCGGCCCAGGTGTCGAACCACTGCTCGAGGCGGGTGAGCAGCGCCGCGGTGAAGAGCGCGCGGGGCACCTCCGTGCCGCGCGCCAGCTTGAGCGACGTGGCGACTTCGGCCAGCTCCGGCGGGAAGTCGTCGGCCGTGGCGTTCAGGTTGACGCCCAGGCCCACCACGACGAAGTGCACGCGCTCGGCGTCGGCGGACAGCTCGGTGAGGATCCCCGCCACCTTCCGCCCGCCCAGCTGCACGTCGTTGGGCCACTTGATGCCCGCGTCACCGCCGGCCTCGCGCAGCGTCTCGGCCAGCGCCACCGCCGCGACCAGCGTCAGCTCGGGCGCGCGCGCGGGCGGGATCTCCGGCCGGAGGATGACCGAGCAGTACAGGTTCTTCCCCGGCGGCGACGACCAGCTGCGCCCGCGCCGGCCCTTCCCCGCCGTCTGCGCTTCGGCGATCACCACCTCGCCGTGGAACGCGCCGTCCTGCGCGAGCTCGAAGGCGACCCGGTTGGTGGACTCGGTGGACTCGAAGTGGTGCACGGTGCGGCCCAGCTCGCGCGTGGCCAACAGCGGCAGCAGCTCGAGCGCCGTCAGCCGATCGGGCACCTCCACCAGGCGGTAGCCGCGCGCCGGCTGCGCGTCGATGCGGTAGCCCAGCTCGCGGAGCCGCTCGACGTGCTTCCACACCGCGGTGCGCGACAGCCCCAGCTTGTCCGAGAGCGCCGCGCCCGAGACGAACTCGTCCCCGCCCTCGGCGAGGAACGAGAGGATCATCTCTTCGTTGGACAGCTCCGTCGGCTCCATCACCGGAAAGGCTAATGGCCCGGCTGCGCCGCATCAAGCAGCCTTGGGCCGCCGCCCCCGGAGGACGGCCGCGTGTAGGCGGTCAGCGCGAGGCTGGATTGCGGGATCCGCTGGCCCCTCGCCTCCAGGACGGTGGACAGGCGGACGATCCCCACGCCGGGCGCGAAGGTCATCTCGTTGACGAGCACCTTGCCCTCCTCGACGCGGTTGCGGCTCTCGACGATCACGCAGCCCTGCCAGGTGCCGGCGGGCGCATCGCACGGCTGGCCCGCGGCGAGGATCTCGTACTGCTCGACCGAGGACACCGACACGACGTTGGTCCACTTCGTGCCCGCCTCGATGGGGTTGCGGAGCAGGTAGCGCTTCTGGTCGCGCACGCCGTACGCATCGACCAGCAGCTGGGCGCCGGTCGAGTCGACCGCGAAGCCCTCGGGCGTCTGCCTCTCGATCGCCACGTCGATGGTGCGCTTCTCCCCGAGCAGGTTCACCTCGTAGGTCCACCGCGTGCCGACGGCCAACGGGTAGAAGGCCCCGGCGGTGGGGCCGATGTCCTCGGGTTTCTTGGTTTCGGGGGCGGTGGCGCACGCGGACATCGTCGCGACGAGGCACAGCGCTGCCACCGACTTCGACCTGGTCATTTCCTGGCTCCCTGCCGGCTGCGCCGGTCCAACAGTTCCTGGAGCGCCTGCTCCGCCGACGCCCGGACGAACGGATCGTCGTGCCCGGTGGCGACGACGTCGAGGTACGCCTGCGCCTCGTCACCGCCGATGGCGCCGAGCGCGAAAACGATCTCCCGCTGCACCACGTTGTCCTTCGCCCGGGACGCGTTGATCAACGCCGGCACCGACGCGGGATCGCCCAGCTCGATGAGCAGGCCCATCGTCTCGCGGATCTGCGTCAGGTCGTCCGTCTCGAGCCGCGCCACCAGCGGCGCCAGCGCACGCCCGTCGTGGCGGCGGGCGAGGATCCGCACGGCGGCGCGCGTGACGGCCTCGTCGGAGTCCGCCAGCCTCGCCGCCACGGCGTCGTCCTTCTGATCGCTCAGGTCGATCAGCGCGTGGGCTTCCCGCACCGCCTCGGCCAGCGCGGCGTCGAGCGCCTCGCGCGCCGCCGCCTGGACCGCCTCCACGTCGTTGGCCGCCTGCGCCGTGGTGCGGCGGGCCTTCACCTCCCACGTCTCCATCGCGCCCTTCTGCCGGAGGTGCAGCACCACCTGCACGGTGGACGAGGGCTCCGCGTCCACCTCGGGCTCGCTCAGGCCGGCGGCGATCTTGACGATCCACGGAGAGGCGCCCTCGGGCACGGGCTTGCCCGGCGCGAGCAGCACGAAGCGCGACGCCTCGAGGCGCTCCGTGAGCCGCGCCTCGAGCTGCTCCGACGTCATGGACACCACGTCGGTGCCCTCGAAGGCGTCGACCTCGACGGAGGAGACGACGGGGCGCGCGCGCTTCGAACACGCGCAGCTCCCCAGCGCGAGCGCCAGGGCGATGAGGCCGAGGCGGCGCACGCTCACCCCGCGTCGGGGGCTGACGGCGGCGGCGCCGGGGGCGCTGGCGCCTCGGCAGCGGGAGTCGGTAGCGGCGCCTCGGGGGCCGTCGCGACGGGTGCCGGCGCCGGGACCTCGCTCTGCGGGACCGGCCCCTCGGCGGCCGGGGCCGCGGCCTGCGCCTCGCCGGGCTGACCGTCCGGGCGCTGGCCACCACGGCGACGACGGCGGCGGCGACGGCGACGGCGGCGCCCCTCACCGCCCGCGCCCTCGCCTTCGGCCGCGGCGGCCTCACCCTCGGCGCCCCCGGCGCCCTCGGGCCCCTCGTCACCGTCCTCGCCGTCCTCGCCGTCGTCGCCCTCGTCACCCTCGGCGCCGGGCGCGTCGTCGTCGCGCAGGGCAGCGGCGGCCGGCGCGGCCTCACCCTCGGCAGCCGGCGCAGCGGTCGCGGCCGCCGCCTCGTCGTTGGCCGCCGACTCGGCGCGGTGCGCATCGCGTTCGCGCTGCCGCTCTTCGCGGCGCTTCTGCGCCTCCTCGGCGTCCTTCGAGGCCTGATCGAAGAAGGCGTCGTCGATCTCGAACAACTCGACGGTCGTCACCTTGACGCCGACGTGGGCCTCGAAGAACTTGTCGGCCAGCCCGTCGCCGCACCACAACAGCACGAGGCTCGAGCCCGACACCGCCTCGCCGCGCGCCTCGCCCCGCGCCTCGCCGGGCGCGAGGATGAGGCCGATGTTGGCGGCGTGGTGCGACAGATCGCGCTTGAGCTCCTGCACGTGGCGCCGCTCGACGACCTGGTGGCCCCTGAGCATCTTCACGGCGTAGCGGAGCTCGAGGCTGCCGTCGCGGCGCCGCGCGGTGAGCAGCGGTCCTTCCTTGCCGCGCCTGGCCACCTTGAGCTCGCGGAAGTGCAGCGCGTGCAGCATGCGCACGCAGGCCTTCTCGAAGGTGCCCAGCTCGAACTCCCCCAGCTTGCGGCGCAGCACCCGGGCCGCGGCCTTGCGCGCGTCCTTCGCGGCGTGCCGGGCGGTCTGCAGGAGCTGCGCCTCGTCGCCGGTGAGCGCCTCGGTCTCGGCGGCGGCGGCAGGCTTCTGGCGTTGGCGCTCGGCGCGCGGCACGAAGCGGCCGTTCTCGAACTTCAGGTTCGCCGACTGGCAGAAGGCCTGCTGGAGCTCGGCGGGCGCGGGCCCTCCCTCGGCGGGCGGCGGCGATTCGATCGACAGCTGCAGCTCCCCGCCTTCTGCGCGAACGGCCGCGAAGTTGGGCCGGCGGTTCTCGTCGACGCGCTTCTGGTTGTCCTCGGCCAGCGCGTCGAGCAGCCCTCCCACCGAGAGATCGTCCTCGACGAGCTCGGCGGCGCGCGCGCGGGCGAGCAGCTCGCCCGGCGTCAGCGCGCCCCGGCACTCCTCGAGGAGCTGAAAGGCCACCTCGGCCACCGGCGGGTACTTCTTCTTGCGATCGTCGTCGCGGCGCTTGCGCTCGGCCTGGCGGCCGATGCTGCGGAGGTACTCCGCGCGCGGCTCGGGGTGGCGCTCGCTCGTGCGGTACGGCGGCAGCTCCTCCTCGGGGTTCGGCGCCGCCACGCCCGTCGCGGCCAGAGCGTCGGTGTCCTCGGGCAGCATCCAGTCGGTGAGCGCGAACGTGTCCTTCGCCGTCACCATCACCCGGCGACCCACGGTGCGCCTGGCCATCGCGGCGAGCCGGGACAGCATCGTCACCTCGGGCGTCTTGCCCACGTGCGACAGCAGCCCCTTCTCGATGGCCCGCTTCGTAATCTCGTCCGCGTGGAGTGGCGTGGCCGCCTCCTCCAACACGCGGAGCGCAGCTTCATAAAACGTCATGTCTTTCCCTGAGATTTTCCTGCAATTCCGTGAACTTCCAATGAAGTCCTCGGCGAGACGCGAGATGCTACGCAGCGCTACACTGGGTGTCAACGTGTGAAGATTCGGTTCCGGGTGGGACAGAGCTGGAAGCGGGAGGCGGTCGGGCCTTCGGGGCCGCGGGACGCGTTCACCTTCGAGTTGGACGGGGTGAACCTGGTGCCGGGCGCGACGGACGAGCCGCTGGTGCACGTGGTGTCGGGCCTCCTGGACGCGGTGACGGGGCTGGTGGTGGACCGCGAGTGGGCGGGCGAGCTGTCGCTGGAGGACGTGCACCGCGAGTTGTGCTTCTGGCGACGGCCGGGCCTCGACGTGGAGGTGACGATCGTCGATCTCGCCGCGGGCGCGCTGAAGCCGCCGAAGCCGGTGGTGGTGGAGCTGCCGGCGCTGCTCGAGGCGGCGGTGCAGTGCGGGCGCGCGCTGGTGAGAGACGTGCTGGCGCAGGGCCGCGACGCGGAGGCGCTGGCGCTCGAGAAGAAGCTGACGGGCTTGAGCGGCGCGGTGATCGAGATGTCGCCGGGGCGGGCGGCCGTGCCGTACCTCGCGAAGCGGCCCGCCGACGGCGGGCTCGGGTACACCTTTGACGACGCCGAGGGCCGCGCCGGGACGTGGACGCGACGGTCGCGCGCGGGCCTCTCGTGTCTGCTGGCGACGGGCGAGGTGCAGGCGGCGGGCGGAGAGGCGGAGGCGGGCCGGCCGATGCTGCGGATGATGGCGCTCGCGCGGGCCGCGTCCGACGGACCGCAGCGCGTCGGCGGCGTCCAGGTGGCGCCGGAGGCGATCTTCGCGGCGGGCCTGGAGCTGTGCCTCAGCCTGCGCGCGCACAACCCGTCGCTGGCGTCGAACCCGTGGCTCGAGGCGCTTCAGCTGCGCTGCGCCGACGGGCTGAAGGCACTCAAGCAGCCCCTGCCGGATCTCTCGCCCGCGGTGCTGGGCACCGAGCGCGCGTCGCCCACGGCGCCTCCGCTGACGACGACGGGCGAGCTGCGGCGGGTGGGTGTCACGCACCTGTGGTCCCGCCCCGCGGCGCTCGGGGAGGACGGCGGCCGGATCACCCTGGGGAAGAAGCTGGTGATCGTCCACAGCGCACACGCGGCGCACGCGTTCGATCTGAAGGGCGCGACGAAGTTCCGCCGTCTCTCTCCGCGCGGCGTCGCGATCACGTCGACGGGCGAGTCGCTGCTCGCGACGCAGGAGCGGCTGGTGCACTTCCCGAAGTCGGGCCGGTCGGCGAGCTGGGTGCGCGACCACGACGGCGTGACGCTGGGGCCGACGCTGACCGCCGTCGACGGCGTGCTGGTGACGCCCCTGGGCCGGCACGGCGCGAGCGGCTTCGACGCGCTCACCGGGCGCGAGCGCTGGCGCTTCGATCCGCCGCGCACGCAGCGGAGCTGGGTCTCGGTCCTGGGCCCGCGCGTCTTCGTGGGCGCGGACTCGGGCTCGCTGTACGCGCTCGACGCGGCGGGCGGCGAGGTGCGCTTTCGCGTACGCGCGTCCCTGCCGTGCGCCGGGCCGTCGGTGCTGTTCGGCCAGCTGGTGGTGACGGCGCTCAACCGCGGCGAGCACACGGCGATCTTCGCGTGCACGCCGACGGCGAAGGGCGACGCGACGCCGGCCGGGACGATCCGCTGGACGAAGGAGCTGGTGCTGGCGACGCCGTCGCGGCTCAACGCCACGCGCTCGAAGCTCTTCATCGCCGGCGCGCGCGAGGGCCGCGCGTGGGTGGTGTGCCTGGGCGCGCGCGGGCAGCTCCTGTGGGAGCGCTCGATCCCGAGCGACGTGCGCACCACCACCCTGCTCCCGTGGGACGGCGGCGTCGTGGCGTCCGACGCGCGCGGCGTATGCACGCGTCTGTTGCCCGACGGCCAGGTGAGCTGGGTGCTGGGCGGCTTCGGCGACGAGCTGGCGCACGCGATCCCGCTGCAGCACGCGCGGCACGTGCTGGTGGTGCCGGGGCCGGCGGTGCGGCTGGTGCACCCCGCGGACGGGCGCGTGCTGGCGGAGCTGCCCGCCGCGCCGCGGCTCACGGATCTCGCGGTGGACAAAAAGCTGAACGTCTTCGCGTTCATCGAGCCGGGGACGCTGGCGGTGTACGCGCCGGGGACCGCGCTGTCGGTGGTATAGGCGCGCGATGTTCCAAGCGCCGGTGTGGCCGCGTCCGGGGTTCGAGCCCGCCGGCGAGGTCGAGCGCTGCTCGTTCCCGATCTTCTCCACGAAGCCGCCGACGGCACCTGGCGCAGGGCCCGTCCCCGGCGGTGCCGCGACGTCGGGCGCGACGCCCTCGCGCTCGTCACGCAGGCGCCTGGTCAGGCGTAGCGCCCAGCCTGAGCTTTCCGCTCACGTGAGCTTCGACACGAAGTCCGCGAGCCGGGCGAGGCCCTTGTCGATCTTCTCGTCGCTCGTCGCGAAGGACAGCCGCAGGAAGCCTTCCGCGCCGAACGGCTCGCCCGGCACGGCGGCGAGCAGGAAGTCGTCGATGAGGATCTCCGAGATCTGGACCGAGCCGGTGATGGGCTGGCCCCGGTACGACTTGCCGACCAGCTGCCCCACGTCGGGGAAGCAGTAGAACGCGCCGCCGGGCTCGAGGCAGCGGATCCCGGCGATCGCGTTGAGGCCCTTCACCATGCGATCGCGCCGCGCGTGGAAGGCCTTCACCATCGCCTCCACGGGCTCGGTCGGGCCGTTGAGCGCCGCGATGGCCGCCTTCTGGATGATCGACGCGGCGTTCGAGGTCGACTGGTCCTGCACCATCTGCATGCCGGCGATGAGCTCCTTCGGCCCCGCCGCGTAGCCGAGCCGCCAGCCCGTCATCGAGTAGGCCTTCGACAGGCCGTTCACCACCAGCGTGCGCGCGGCCAGCTCGGGCGACAGGTTCGCCACGTTGACGAACGGGCCCGGCACGTAGAGCAGCCGCTCGTAGATGTCGTCGGAGATGAGCAGGCAGTCGTGGCCGCGCAGCACGTCGACCAGCGCCTCGAGCGCCGCCTTCGGGATCACCGCGCCGGTCGGGTTCGACGGCGAGTTGAAGATGACGGCCTTCGTGCGCGGCGACAGCGCCTTGCGCAGCTCGGCGGCGCTCGGCGTCCAGTGGTCCTGCGCCTCGGTCTCGACGATCACCGGCACGCCGTCGGCCAGCCGCACCATGTCCGGGTAGCTGACCCAGTACGGCGCGAAGATCACCACCTCGTCGCCCGGCGACAGCAGCGCCTGGAACGCGTTGAACAGCGCGTGCTTGCCCCCGACGGTGACGATCACCTGCTCCGGCGTGTACGTGAGCAAATTCTCCCGCTTGAACTTCTCGACGATCGCCGCCTTCAGCTCGGGGATGCCGCCGGTCGCGGTGTACTTGGTGAAGCCCGCGTCGAGCGCCGCCTTCGCCGCGTCCTTGATGTGCGTGGGCGTGTCGAAGTCGGGCTCGCCGGCCGCGAAGGAGAGGACGTCGGCGCCCTTCGCCTGGAGCGCGCGGGCCTTCGCGTTCAAGGACAGCGTGGCGGACGGCTTCACCGACTTCAGGCGCTTCGCGAGCTGCAACGTCATGACGTCTCCCAAAGTCACTTCCTGGCGAACTTGCTCTTCAGCTTCTCGAGCACGTTGGGCGGCACGATGCCCTCGACGTTGCCGCCGAAGGACGCGACTTCGCGCACGATGTTCGACGAGATGTAGAAGTAGTCCTCGCCGGTCATCATGAAGACCGTCTCGAGGTCGGGCGCGAGGCGGCGGTTCATGTTCGCGAGCTGGAACTCGAACTCGAAGTCGCTCACCGCGCGCAGCCCGCGCAGCACCACGTACGCCTGCCGTTGCTTGGCGTAGTCGACCAGGAGCCCCTGGAAGTCGTCGACCTCGACGCGCGGATCGTCGTTGACCGCGCCGAGGATCAGCTCGCGGCGCTCCTCCACCGAGAAGAGCGGCGTCTTCCTCGGGTTGACCGCGATCGCCACGATCAACTTGTCGAACACCTTGAGCCCGCGCTGGATCAGCGACAGGTGGCCGTTGGTCAGCGGGTCGAAGGAGCCCGGGTAGATCGCGGTTCGCATGGTGGGGGGCCGGACCCAGAGTCGACTAGCTGGCCGGCGAGGTCAATCGGAAGATGGACACCGTCGTGCCGCCGAACGGGCGCTCGTCCACCCGCGTGAAGCGGCCCACCGTCCCGGGCAGCACCTCCTGCTTCGCGTGCTCGAGCACCACCGCGCCGCCGTCGGCGACCAGGTCGTTCGCGTCGAGGCCCTCGAGGACCACGCGGCCCGCCTCCAGCTTGTACGGTGGATCGCTGAAGACGAGCTCGAAACGCTGCTGGCGGCGGCCCAGCACCTCGAGCGCCCGCGCCACCGGCTCCCTGATGAGCTCGATCTGCTGCGTGAAGTCGAGCACCTCGGCATTCTTCCGGATCAGGTGGTGCGCTTCCCGGCCGCTGTCCACCAGCACCGCCCGCGTCGCGCCGCGCGAGAGCGCCTCGAAGGCCAGCGCGCCGGTGCCCGCGAAGAGATCGAGCACCGTCAGCCCGTCGCACCACTGGCCCAGCACGTTGAAGATCGTCTCGCGGACGCGATCCGCCGTAGGGCGGATCACCGCGTCGTTGTGTGGAGCAGCCAACACCCGCCCGCGGGCAGTTCCAGCGACGATTCGCATGCGCGTGCGGGGTTCTCCCCCACCCTCGCCGACATTTCCACTCACGAAAACGTCGGAATTTCGGACAGCGGGCGGGTAGACTGTTCAAGTTCGGGACGGGAGAACGCATGGACTACGAGCGGTACCTCAACCTGCACACCATCGTGATGCTGCGGGACATCCTGCGGAAGTGGTGGCGGGCCGAGCTGACGTTCGCGGACAAGAACGGCACCGTCATCGAGTGGGCGAAGGGGCACATCAGCCCGCCGCCGAACGACTTCTGCCGGCTCGCGCTCTTTTCGAAGGAAGGCTTCCGCCGGTGCAGCGCGTCGGTGCGGGTGCTGCACGAGAAGTTCAAGGCGTCGAAGAAGCTGCGCCGCAGCCAGTTCCACGAGTGCCACCTGGGCTTCACCGTGGTGGGCGCGCCGCTGTACGTCGACCAGGAGTACGAAGGCATGCTCTTCGTCGAAGGCTTCGCGCGGCAGGAAGTCAGCCCGCGCGAGGGCGAGCTGCTCAAGACGAAGATCGCCGAGCTGAACCAGGGCGCGACGGCTCTCGAGCGCGCGCTCGAACGGATCCCCACCATGGACGATCGCGAGATCGAGAAGATCTGCGACCTGCTGGAGTTCGGCGCGAACGAGATCTCCAACTACGAGGCGGAGCTCGCCAAGAAGGACGAGACGATCCAGTCGCTGTCCAGCGAGCTGTCCGAGCGCTACAAGTTCGAGAACATCATCGGCCGCTCGAGCGCCATGCTGGACGTGTTCCGGCTGCTCGAGAAGGTGTGCAACTCGGACTCGACGGTGCTGATCAACGGCGAGTCGGGCACCGGCAAGGAATTGGTGGCCCGCGCGATCCACTACAACGGCCCGCGCAAGGACAAGCCGTTCGTCGTGCAGAACTGCTCGGCCTTCAACGACAACCTCCTCGAGAGCGCGCTGTTCGGCCACACCAAGGGCAGCTTCACCGGCGCCCTGCGCGACAAGAAGGGCCTGTTCGAGGTGGCCGACGGCGGCACCTTCTTCCTCGACGAGGTGGGCGACATGTCCGCCGCGCTGCAGGTGAAGCTGTTGCGCGTGCTGCAGGAAGGCACCTTCATCCCCGTGGGCGGCACGCAGCCCAGGCAGGTGGACGTGCGCGTCATCGCCGCGACGCACAAGGACCTCGCGCAGATGGTGAAGAAGGGCGAGTTCCGCGAGGACCTCTATTACCGGATCAACGTGATCCGGATTCAGGTGCCGCCCTTGCGCGAACGCCGCGACGATCTCCCGGTGCTGATCGACCACTTCATGCGAAAGCACAAGCGCGAGGGCCAGCGGGCGCGCGCGCTGGCCAACGACGCGATCGCCGTGATGCAGGCGTACCACTGGCCCGGAAACATCCGCGAGCTGGAGAACGAGATCGAGCGGCTGCTGGTGCTGGGCAGCGACTCGGAGATCATCCCCGCGGACCTGATCTCCAGCCGGATCCGCGAAGCGGTGTCGGGCGCGGCGGGCGCCAACGTCATCGGCGCCTCGCGCGTCGCGCAGCTGCCGCCGGGGCGCCTCAACGACGCGGTGGAGCAGCTCGAGCGCGACATGATCGCCCAGGGCCTCACCCGCACCAGGGGCAACAAGAGCCGGCTCGCGCGCGAGCTGGGCATCAGCCGCTCCAACCTGATCCTCAAGATCCAGAAGTACGCGCTCGAGAAGCCGGGCCAGCCGGCGGGCGACGACGAGCGCGATGACGCCGAGGCCACGCCGTGACCGCGCCGCCGCAGGCGTATTTCCACCAGGGCTTCTACACGACACAGGACGGCGCTCCACTCTGGTACGAGGTGCGCGGCGAGGAGCGCGAGACGCCCGCCGTGCTGTGCGACGGGCTGGGCTGCGACGGCTTCATCTGGCGCTACCTGTGGGAGCCGCTCACCGCGCGCCGCCGCGTGCTGCACTGGAACTACCGCGGCCACGGGAAGAGCGGCGTGCCGCGCGACGACACCCGCATCGGCGTCGAGTACATCTGTGACGATCTCGCCCGGTTGATGGACCACACGAAGCTGGAGTCGGCCGTGATCTTCGGCCACTCCATGGGCGTGCAGATGGCGCTCGAGTTCCACCGCCGCCACCGCGCGCGCGTGAAGGGCCTGGTGCTGATCTGCGGCAGCTACGGCACGCCGCTCGACACCTGGCACGATCACACGCTGATGCGCGTGCTCTTCCCGTACTTGAAGCGCCTCGTCGAGCGGTCGCCCGAGCTGGCCCGCACCGTCACCTCGACGCTGCTCAACACCCAGCTCGCGGTGGAGTTCGGCATCCGCGCCGAGCTGAACCCCGAGCTCATCAAGCCCAACGACTTCGCGCCGTACATGGAGCACCTCGCGAAGATGCACCCGCTGTACTTCGTGCGGACGCTCGACTCGCTCAAGGATCACAGCGCGTGGGATCACCTGCCCTACGTCGACGTGCCGGCGATGGTGATCGGCGGTGAAGGTGACAAGTTCACGCCGGTGTGGCTCAGCCAGCGCATGGCCGAGCACATCCCCCAGTGCGAGTACGTCTTCGCGCCGGGCGGCACGCACACCGCGCCGCTCGAGCGGCCGGGCCTGGTGAACGCCGCCATCGAGCGCTTCCTGCGCGAGCGGGTGCGCGAGCCGAAGCCCGTCACCGCCCTGCCCTGACGGCCTACGCCACGCGCAGCGGCTGCGTTGCGCCCGACCGCGCCGCCTTGATCGCGTCGAGCTCGTCGATCAGCGCCGGCCCGAAGACGTGCTTCAGCTCGTCGCGGACCATGTCGTACAGCGTCGGGCCCTGCCCCTTGCACATGAGGTCGTCGTAGATCTCCTCGCTGGGCTCCAACGTGCCGCCGTCCCAGCACACCGGGAACAGCCAGCACACCATGGGCTTCAGCGAGTGGTAGTCGCGGCCCTCGGCCATCGCGTACCGGTGGATGTTGCAGCCCCGCCCGTCCTGGCTGCGGAAGACGCACGCGCCGTTCACGCGCGCGGCGCGCACGTACTTCCCCGACGGGTACTCGGGGTCCTCGTAGACCTCGGGCTCGAACCACTGCTCGACGGGCGCCTGGACGAAGCGCTTCAGGCCCTCCTGCACCGAGAGGATCGCCTCGCGTTCCTTCAGGTTGACGTCGCAGCCCCACTGGCAGCACCAGTCGCCGCAGAAGGTGCACTGCATGCACTTCCCGAAGTAGGTGAGCTCGAAGATGTCGGTGTCGACGTGCTGCAGGGTCGGCACGGAGCGCAGAGGCACCAGCATTCGGGGCGGCCCTATACCCCGGAACCATTGTCTTCGGTGGAGGAACCTGCGTAGAAGCCGCGCCCGATGTTTCCCAGAGAGAAGATCCGCAACGTCGCCATCGTCGCCCACGTCGACCACGGGAAGACCACGCTCGTCGACCACATGCTCCGCCAGGGCGGCGCCTTCCGCTCGAACGAGCAGGTCGCCGACCGCGTCATGGACTCGAACGACCTCGAGCGCGAGAAGGGCATCACCATTCTCGCGAAGAACACGGCGATCGGCTGGAGGGACCACTTCATCAACATCGTCGACACGCCCGGCCACGCGGACTTCGGCGGCGAGGTGGAGCGCGGCCTGCGTATGGTCGACGGCGTGCTGCTGCTGGTCGACGCGGCCGAAGGCCCGCTGCCGCAGACGCGCTTCGTCCTCTCGAAGGCGCTGGGCCTGGGCCTCAAGACGGTGCTGGTGATCAACAAGATCGACCGCAAGGACGCGCGCGCGCGCGACGTCCTCGACTCGGTGTACTCGCTGTACATCGACCTCGGCGCCGAGGAGCCGGACCTCGAGTTCCCGGTGCTGTACGCGATCGCCCGCGAAGGCAAGGCGTCGAAGAGCCTCGAGCAGATCGGCACCAACCTCGAGCCGCTGTTCGACTCGATCCTCACGCACATCCCGCCGCCGCCGGCCCCCGCGCCGGACGCGCCGACCCAGCTGTTGCTCGCGAACCTGGACTACGACGACTACGTCGGCCGCATCGGCATCGGCCGCATGAGCTCAGGCCGCCTCGCGCCCAACATGCCCGTCGCCGTCTGCCGCGAAGGCGGCAAGGTCGAGCAGGGAAAGATCGTGAAGCTGTACGGTTTCTCGGGCCTCAAGCGCGTGGAGCTCCAGGAAGCCGGCCCCGGCGAGATCGTCTGCGTCGCCGGCATCGAGGCGCTGTCGATCGGCGACACCATCTCCGATCCCGACAAGCCGGTGCCGCTGCCCCGCATCAAGGTCGACGAGCCGACCATGATGATGGTGTTCCGCGTCAACGACGGCCCGTACGCCGGCCGCGAGGGCAAGTACGTCACCTCGCGCAACCTGCGCGATCGCCTGCAGCGCGAGGCGTACAAGAACGTGTCGATCCGCGTCGAGGACACCGAGACGCCCGACGCCTTCCGCGTCGTCGCGCGCGGCGAGCTCCAGCTGGCGGTGATCATCGAGACGATGCGGCGCGAGGGCTACGAGCTGACCGCGTCCAACCCCGAGCCGATCATCAAGGAGATCGACGGGGTGAAGCACGAGCCGATGGAGCTGCTCGTGGCGGACGTGCCGGAGACGGCCGTGGGCATCGTCACCGAGCGCCTCGGGCCCCGCAAGGGCCGCATGGTGGACATGGCGAGCCTGGGCGGCGGGCGCACGCGCCTGCAGTTCCGGGTCCCCGCGCGCGGCCTCGTCGGCTTCCGCGGCGAGTTCCTCACCATCACCAAGGGCGAGGGCATCATGTCGTCGCAGTTCGACGGCTGGGAGCCGTGGATGGGCTACATCCCCCGGCGGTCCAACGGCGCGATCGTCGCCGACCGCCTGGGCGAATCGGTCCCCTACGCGCTCTTCTCGATCCAGGAGCGCGGCAAGCTGTTCGTGGGCCCCGGCGTCGCGCTGTACGAGGGGATGATCATCGGCGAGCACTCGCACCCGAACGATCTCGACGTGAACGCCTCGCGCGAGAAGAAGCTGACCAACATCCGCGCGGCGGGCCGCGACGAGAACGTGATCCTCACCCCGCCCACCGAGATGAGCCTCGAGAAGGCGCTGGAGTGGATCGCCGAGGACGAGCTGGTCGAGGTGACGCCGAAGTCCATCCGCCTGCGCAAGCGCATGCTGGACTTCAATTCGCGCTACCGCGCCGAGCGCGACCGCAAGCGCGAGATGGAGGAGTAAACGCCCGGGCTGGCGCGGGCGGCGTGGAGCGTGGCCGGTGGGCTACACTCCTCGGCCCGTGAAGGCCTGGCTCGAGCGCGTGGAACCGGCGGGCGACCCGATCACCCTCCCCGAGGGCTCGGGCTCGCTGGTGCTCGGCCGCTCGCCGAAGGCGACGATCGTCTTCGACGATCTCTCCCTGTCCGCCCGCCACTGCGAGATCGCCTGGGACCAGGGCTTCTGGCGCGTGCGCGATCTCGGCAGCGACGCAGGCACGCGCGTCAACGGACACCCGCTCACCACCGTGCGGGCGCTGTTCGCCGGCGACGTGGTGCAGCTGGGCGCGGTGAGGCTCCGTTTCGAGAACGACGCGCCGCCCGACGATCCGCAGCTGCTGGCGGCGATCGCCGCGCGCCCGGAGGACGTGGAGCCCTGGCTCGTCTACGCCGACCAGCTCCAGGAGCAGGGCGATCCGCTCGGCGAGCGCATCGCGCGCGCGAAGGTGGGCGACCGGCTGGATCACCTGCCGTGGCTGGGGCCGCTGTGGGAGGCCTTCGTGTCCGGTGCGCTGGAGGTGGAGTGGCACCTCGGCTTCGTGCGGCGCGCGACGCTGCGCACGGTGGCGGGCCGGCTGCCGATCGACTGGCGGGCCGCGGCGGCGAACCTCTTCAACCTGCGCGTCGGGCGCTTCGTGCGAGAGCTGACCATCGACGTGCCGCGGCTCGACGCCGTGCCGCTTCCGCGCATCCCGGAGGCGATCATCGAGGCGCAGCGCTACCTGGCGTCGGTGCCCGCGTTGCCGGCGACGCTGGAGCGCCTGTCATTGGGCTACCAGGTGGTGCAGCCCGGCGGGCCGTCGATCCCCGTCGTCGAGGAGCTCGCGCAGCGCGCGCCGCGGCTGCTCGGCACCGAGGTGTACCGGCGGGCGGGCCTGGGCCGGCTGACGCTGCTCTGGCAGGGCGACGGCGCGCGGCTGTCGGGCATCAACGAAGGGCGGCGCGTGCTGAGCGGCGTGCTGCGGCTACGCAAGGGGCTCAAGGGCCAGCTGCACCTCGAGAGCCCGCCGGGCATCCCGTTCCTCGCGGACGGCAACCCCTGCTACGTCGCCTTCCACGACGGCCGCGTCCAGCTCGTCGCGGGGCGCATGCGGGGCGAGCTGCGCGTCAACCACCGCATCGACGCGCTGTACGAATTGTTGCCCGGCGATCTCGTGGAGCTGCAGGGGCTGGCGCGGTTCCGCTTCGAGGTGATCGGTTGAGCGCGCGGGGCTCCGTCTCTTTCCGGGGAGAGGGCCGGTCAGAGAGGTGGCGCCGGTGGTAACGAGCCCCCGGCTCAAGCGCATCGACCTCGACGCCTTCCGCGTCGAGGAGCTCGCCCTGCCGCACGGCGCCGCGACCGTCACGGTCGGCCGCCAGCCGCCAGCGGAGATCGTCGTCGTCAGCACGCGGGTGAGCCGCGAACACTGCCGCTTCGCGAGCGACGGCGGGCGGTGGCGCCTCGAGAACGTCGGCTCGGCGGGCGGCACCTGGCTCAACGGCCGCCGCGTCGGCTCGCAGGTGCTGTCGCACGGCGACGCCGTGTGGCTGGGCGAGACGATTCTGGTGTTCCTCGACCGACCCGAGGCCTCCAACGCCGATCTCGAGGCGGCGATCACGGAGCGCCCCGACGACGCCGCGCGGATCCGCGTGTGGGCCGACTGGCTGCTCGATCACGGAGATCCCTTCGGAGAGCACCTGTTGGCGGACCAGCCGTCGCCCTTTGCGCTCGAAGGCCTCGAGCCGCTCGTGCGGGACGGCCGGCTGGAGCTCGACTGGCAGCACGGCCTCGTCCGCGCGGCGCGGCTGCGCTGTATCAACGACGCGTCGTACTCGAGCGTGGAGGTGCTCGCGAGACTGCTGTCTCTGCGCGCGGTGCGCTGGCTGTCGGAGCTCACCGTCGATCTCTCCACCTGGGTGATGCCGTCAGCCTCGCGGCTGCAGCTCGACGCGGGCGCGGTGCTGCGGGGCCTCTCGAACGGCCCGAGGCTCGAATCGCTGCAGAAGCTGTCCTTCGGCTACCTCACGGACGAGCTGCCGGCCTCGCACTTCCTCGACGCGCTGGTGCGCCGGCTGCGGGCGCGCTACCCGGCGGTGGAGCTGACGCCGGCGGCGTTGCTGCCGGTCGCGCGCCACGCGTGGCTCGACGTGGAGGCGGTGCCCGACGGCCTCGACTTCCACCACGCGGGCCCGAACGAGCGGCGGATCCCCCTCGACGCGGGCGTGTGGGTCGGCTCGTCGTCCGCGCAGACGCTGCGGGCGGTGCCGCCGGGCGTGCACCGCCCGGGCCTCGTCGAGAGCTTCCTGGTGCGGCAGCAGGCGCCGATGTGGTGCCTCGTCCCGCTGGAGAACGGCGTGCTGCTGAACGGCCGGCCGGCGGTCGCGACGCGGCTCCTCCCGGGGGACGTCCTCGAGGAGCCGCGCGGCACGCGCTTTCGGTTCCAGATCGGCCGCTCACTCAGAGACCATTGGGGTTGATCGGCGAGTTGTGGCCCCCCCTGAAGGCCTTGTCGCGGCCGCGCCCGCCGCCCTACTCCGTCGCGGCGGACAGCCGCGCGTCCACCTGCTTCGCGAGATCCCGCCCGTCGGCGATCGCCCAGACGATCAGGCTCGCCCCGCGCGAGGCGTCCCCGCCCGCGTACACGCCCGGCACGCTCGTGCGGAACGCCGCGTCCACCTTCACGTTGCCCCGCGCGTCCAACTCGACGCCGAGCTGTTCCCTGAGCGGCGCGAGATCCGGCCCGAGGAAGCCCATCGCCTGGATGACGAGGTCCACCTCGTGGCGCGCCTCGGTGCCGGCGACGTCCTCCAGCTTCCCGTCCACCTGCCGCACGCCCACCCAGTGGAGCGCCACGACGCGGCCATCCTCCGCCTCGACGCGCGTCGTGCGCCGGCCGAAGAGGCGATCGCCGCCCTCCTCCTGGCTCGACGACGTCCGGAAGACGAGCGGCCAGGTCGGCCACGGGTTCCCCGGCGCGCGCTGCCGCGGAGGCTCAGGCAACAGCTCCACCTGCACCACCGCCGCCGCGCCCTGCCGGAGCGACGTGCCCAGGCAGTCCGAGCCGGTGTCGCCGCCGCCGAGGATCACCACGCGCCGGCCCGCCGCGCTCATCGTGCTGCCATTCCCGTGCGCCACCGCGCGGTTCTGCGCCTCGAGGAAGTCCATCGCCTGCACGACGCCCCTCGCGTCCGCGCCCGGCACGTCCAGCGCCCGCGCCCGCCGCGCGCCGATCGCCACCACCACCGCGTCGTACGAGGCCTTCAGCTCCGTCCAGGTGGGCGTCCGCCCGACGTCGACGCCGGTGCGGAAGCGGATCCCTTCCGCCTCGAGGATCGCGACGCGGCGATCGATGATCGACTTCTCCAACTTGAAGTCGGGGATCCCGTAGCGCAGCAGCCCGCCGATCCGGTCGTCTCGCTCGAACACCTCGACGGTGTGGCCGGCCCGGTTGAGCCGCGCCGCCGCCGCCAGCCCCGCCGGCCCGCTGCCGACGATGGCCACGCGCCTGCCGGTGCGGTGGAGGATCGTCCTCGGCCGCACCCAGCCCTGGGCGAAGGCGCGCTCGACGATCTCCTTCTCCAACTGCTCGATCGTCACCGCGTCGCCGTCGATCGCCAGCACGCACGCCGCCTCGCACGGCGCGGGGCACAGCCGCCCGGTGAACTCGGGGAACTCGTTGGTGCGCGCGAGCGTGTCCCACGCCTGGCGCCAGCGGCCGCGGTACACGTGCTCGTTGAAGTCGGGGATCACGTTCCCCAGCGGGCAGCCCTGGTGGCAGAACGGCACGCCGCAGTCCATGCAGCGGCCGGCCTGCCTCGTCGTCGCCTCGGGCGCGAGCGGGAGGACGAACTCGCGGAAGTCGGCCTTGCGCTCCTCGACGGGCCGCTTCGGGGCGCCCTCGCGCTCCCAGTGCATGAAGCCGGTCGGCTTGCCCATGGGCTCAGCCCTCCCTTCCGCCGACGACGCGCAGCCGCGGCTCGGCGCCCGGAGGCCGCAGCCGGCTCGCCCGCCGCGCCTGCAGCACCTTCCGGTAGTCCGTGGGCATCACCTTCACGAAGCTGCCGACGAGGTGCTCCCAGTTGTCGAGGATCCGCTTCGCCTGCGCGCTCCCGGTGGCGCGCTGGTGGCCCTCGATCAGCCCGTACACGAGCCAGATCTCCGACTCGTCGACGAGCGCCTCGAGTTCCACCATCTCGAGGTTGCAGCGCTGCCGGAAGCTGCGGGTGCGATCGAAGACGTACGCGGTGCCGCCGCTCATGCCCGCGGCGAAGTTGCGGCCGGTGGGGCCGAGCACCACCACGACGCCGCCGGTCATGTACTCGCAGCCGTGATCGCCCACGCCCTCCACCACCGCGCGCGCGCCGCTGTTGCGCACCGCGAAGCGCTCACCGGCCAAGCCCGCGAAGTACGCCTCGCCGCTGGTGGCGCCGTAGAGCACCGTGTTCCCGACGATGACGTTCTCCTCGGGCACGAAGCGGCTGCCCGCCGGCGGGTAGATGATGATCCGCCCGCCCGAGAGGCCCTTGCCCACGTAGTCGTTGGCCTCGCCCTCGAGCTCCAGCGTCACGCCCCGCGCGAGGAAGGCACCGAAGCTCTGCCCGGCGCTGCCCTTCAGCTTGAGGTGGATCGAGTCGTCGGACAGGCCCTGCGCGCCGTGCGCCTTCACCAGCTCGCCCGACAACATCGCGCCGACCGCGCGGTGGGCGTTGGTGATCGCCACGGTGCCCTTCGGCCTCGCCCGGAGCTGGTGATCGAGGTGGTCGCTGATGTCCTTCTTCTGCGGCGTCGTGCAGCAGCGCGGCCCTTTCGCGGGCGGCGCGAGCAGCGCCGAGAGATCGACCTTCGCGGCCTTCCAGTGCGCCACGTCGGTGCGCTGCTTGAGCAGCTCCACCCGGCCCACCACGTCCTCCAGGCGCCGGGCGCCCAGCGCGGCGAGGCGTCGCCGCACGCCCTCCGCCAGCAGGAGGAAGAAGTTCACCACGTCCTCGGGCCGGCCCTGGAAGTGCTTCCGCAGCGCCGCGTCCTGCGTGGCGATGCCGACGCTGCAGGTGTTGAGGTGGCACTTCCGCAGCATCACGCAGCCTTCGACGATCAGCGCCGCCGTCGCGACGCCGAACTCCTCGGCGCCGAGCAGCGCGGCGATCAGCACGTCGCGCGAGGTACGCAGGCCGCCGTCGACCTGCAGCCGGACGCGGTCGCGCAGGCCGTTCATCACCAGCACCTGCTGGGCCTCGGCCAGCCCGAGCTCCCACGGGAGGCCCGCGTGCTTCACCGACGACAGCGGCGAAGCGCCGGTGCCCCCCTCGTAGCCGGCGATGGTGACGCCACCCGCCCCGGCCTTGGCGACGCCCGCGGCGATGGTGCCGACGCCCACCTCGCTGACCAGCTTCACGCTGATCCGCGCCGACGGGTTGACGGCCTGGAGATCGTAGATGAGCTGGGCGAGGTCCTCGATGGAGTAGATGTCGTGGTGCGGCGGAGGGCTGATCAGCGTGACGCCCGGCGTGGACCAGCGCACCTTCGCGATCCGCTCGTCCACCTTGTGGCCGGGCAGCTGACCGCCTTCGCCCGGCTTGGCGCCCTGGGCGATCTTGATCTGCAGCTCGTCGGCCTCGACCAGGTACTCGGTGGTGACACCGAAGCGCGCGCTGGCGACCTGCTTGATCGCGCTGCGGCGGAGGTCGCCGTTCGGATCGCGCTGGAAGCGCCCCGGCTCCTCGCCGCCCTCGCCGGAGTTGGATCTCGCCCCGAGCCGGTTCATCGCGATCGCCAGCGTCTCGTGCGCCTCGGCGCTGATGGAGCCGAAGGACATGGCGCCGGTGACGAAGCGGCGCGCGATGTCGGCGGCGCTCTCCACCTCGTCGATCGGCACCGGCGTCACGCCCGAGGTGTCGAAGTCGAGCAGGCCTCGGAGCAACGCGGGCGAGCGCTCCTCCTCGTCGGCCAGGCGCTCGAACTCGGCGAAGCGCTTTGGATCGTTCAGCCGCGTCGCGTGCTGCAGGGCCGCGATGGTGTCGGGGTTCCACTTGTGGCGCTCGCCCTCGCGCCGCCACTGGTAGGCGCCGCCGATGACGGGCACCGCCAGCTCGTCAGTCGAATGGGTGGCGAAGCCGCGCGCGTGGCGCTGGTCGACCTCGCGGCCGAGCTCCGCGATGCCGACGCCCTGAATCCGCGACGGCGTGCCGCTGAAGTAGCGCTCGACGAGCTCGCGGTCGAGGCCGACGGCCTCGAAGATCTGCGCGCCGCGGTACGACTGCACGGTGCTGATGCCCATCTTGGACATCACCTTGAGCAGCCCCTCGTTCACCGCGTGTACGTAGTTGTGCTTCGCCGTCTCGAGTTCGACGGACAGCCCGAGGCTTCCCAGCGAGTCGAGCGCGAGCCACGGGTTCACCGCCGCGGCGCCGAAACCGATCAGCAGCGCGAAGTGGTGCACCTCGCGCGCCTCGCCGGTCTCGATGAGGAGGCCCGTGTTGCGGCGGATGCCGTCGCGCACGAGCCGCTGGTGCACGGCCGAGAGCGCGAGCAGCGCGGGGATCGGCTTCTTCTTCGCGTCGACGCCGCGGTCGGACAGCACCAGCACGTCAGTGCCCTCCTCCACCGCCTGCACCGCCGCGTCGCACAGCCGCGAGACGGCCTCCTCGAGGCCGCCTTCGTACAGCGTGGACAGCACCTGCGGCTCGAAGTCGCCGGCGCCGGCCATGCCCTTGAGGCGCGCGACCTCCTCGTTGGTGAGGATCGGACCCGGCAGCGCGAGCCGGTGGCAGTGCTCCGGCGACTCGTCGAAGGTGTTCCCGTCGGGACCGATCGCCGTGGCGAGGGACATGACGAGCTTCTCGCGGATCGGATCGATCGGCGGGTTGGTCACCTGCGCGAAGAGCTGGTGGAAGTAGTCGAAGAGACTCGGCGCGCGGTCCGACAGCACCGCCAGCGGCGCGTCGTTGCCCATGGAGCCGACGGGCTCCTTCCCCGTCTCCGCCATCGGCGTGACGAGCAGCCGCAGGTCCTCGTCGGTATAGCCGAAGGCGCGCTGCAGGCGGGCCAGCGCCTCGGCGTCGGGCGGCGGCGGCGGCGGCACGTCCTCGAGCTCGTCGAAGACGAAGAGGTTCCGCTCGAGCCAGCGGCGGTACGGCCAGCGGTTGACGATCTCCTGCTTCACCTCGTCGTCTTCGAGGATCCGCCCCTCCGCGGTGTCCACGAGGAACATGCGGCCGGGCTGCAGGCGGCCCTTCTTCTTCACGAGCTCCGGCGGCACGTCGATGACGCCGGCCTCCGACGCGAGGATGACGCGATCGTCATGGGTGATCACGTAGCGCGCGGGGCGCAGGCCGTTCCGATCGAGCGTCGCACCGACGAGGTGCCCGTCGGTGAAGGCGATCGCCGCCGGGCCGTCCCACGGCTCCATCAACGAGCCCGAGAACTCGTAGAAGGCGCGGCGGGCGTCGCTCATCTCGGGGTGCCCGTCCCAGGCCTCGGGGATCATCATCATGATCGCGTGCGGCAGCGTGCGGCCGCCGAGCACCAGCAGCTCGAGCATGTTGTCGAACTGCGCCGAGTCGGACTTGCCCGGCACGATGATCGGCCAGAGGCGATCGAGGCCGCCGCCGAACTTCGCCGACTGCAGCAGGCTGCGCCGCGACGTCATCCAGTTCCGGTTGCCCTGCACGGTGTTGATCTCGCCGTTGTGCGCGATGAAGCGGAACGGCTGCGCGAGATCCCACGTGGGGAAGGTGTTGGTCGAGAAGCGGCTGTGCACCACCGCGATCCCGCTCACCATGTCGGGGTCGCGGAGGTCGGCGTAGAAGTTGGACAGCTGCGACGGCAGGAGCAGGCCTTTGTAGATGATCGTCTCCGAGGAGAATGACGCGACGTGGAAGCGGCCCTGCGGGTCGACGCCCGCCGCGCGCACGCGGTTCTCCACCAGCTTGCGGATGACGAAGAGCTTCCGCTCGAAGGCCGACGGCACCACGCGCCGGCGCGCGACGTAGATCTGCCGCATCGCCGGCAGCACGCCGCGGGCCACGGGCCCCAGCTGCGAGCTGTCGACCGGCACGTCGCGCCAGCCGAGCACCCGCTGGCCCTCCTCCCGCACCACGTCCTCGAAGATCCGCTCGCACGCGGCGCGCGCGGCGGGCTCCGGCGGCAGGAAGACCTGGCCCACGCCGTACGCCCGGCGGCGCGGCTTCTCGAGGCCCAGCTCGAGCGCCTCGCGCTTGAAGAAGCGGTGCGGCAGCTGCAGCAGGATGCCGGCGCCGTCGCCGGTCAGCGGATCGGCGCCCGTCGCCGCGCGGTGCCGCATGCGGTGCAGCACCTCCAGCGCCTGCTCGACGATCGCCCTCGACTTCGTGCCCTTGATGTTCGCGACGAAGCCCACCCCGCACGCGTCCCGCTCCGTGCTCGGCTCGTAGAGGCCCTGGAATTCGGAGTTCCGCATCTCGCCACCGCTTTCGACGCGCCGTGTCGCGGCGCCGCCCGAGCGTAATGCACCGCGTCAGACGCGTACACCGGGGACACGGCGTCGCAAGGCCGCCGGAGAGTGGCGCGTACCCGTCGCTTCAGCGCAGGGCGGCGCGCAGCGCGTCCAGCGTCGGCTGGAGCGGCTCGGCGTAGCTCGGCCGCGCCAGCAGCGCCGCGAGCGCGGTCGGCACCTCGACCGGCTGGCCGATCAACGGCTCGACGACCGTCTCGAACTTCGCGGGGTGGGCCGTCGCGGCGACCACCCACGTGCCCGTGGCACCCTGCGCGCGCACGCGCCGCAGCACCTCGACGCCGCAGGCGGTGTGCGGACACAGCGGCACGCCCGCCTCGGCCCAGGTGCGTCGGATCGTCTCGCGGATCGTCGCGTCGTCCACCCAGTCCGCGGTCACGTGCTTCTGCGCGTGCTCGAACATGGAGCGCAGCCGCTCGAGGTTGCTCGGCGCGCCCACGTCCATCGCGTTGGCCAGCGTCGCGATCGACGCCTGCGGCGCGTACTGCCCGCTGGTGAGGAAGTCCGGCAGCACGCGGTTCGCGTTGGTCGCCAGCACCACGCGATCGATCGGCAGCCCCATCGCCCGCGCCATGAGGCACGCGAAGGCGTTCCCCAGGTTGCCCGTGGGGATGACGAAGGACACCGGGCCCCTTCCTTCCGCCTGCAGCCGCAGGGCCGCGTGCGCGTAGTAGGTCATCTGCGGGAGCAACCGCCCGAGGCTGATGCTGTTCGCCGAGGTGAGGCGCAGCGCGCCGGTCATCGCGCGATCCGCGAAGGCCTCCTTCGCGAGCCGCTGACAGTCGTCGAAGGTGCCGGCGACGCGGAAGGTGCGCACGTTCTCGCCGAACGCGCCGAGTTGGTGCGCCTGGCGCTTCGAGACGCGGCCGTCCGGGTAGAGGATGATCACCCGGAAGCCCGCGCGGCGGTGAAAGGCGGCGGCGACGGCCGCGCCGGTGTCGCCCGAGGTGGCGACCAGCACCGTCTTTCCCTCGGGTCCCGGCTCGAGCGACAGCGCGAGGAAGCGCGCCCCGAAGTCCTTGAACGCCGCGGTGGGCCCGTGGAATAGCTCGAGCAGCCCCTCGGCGCCGTGCGCCGACGGCAGCCACCGCACCGGCGCCTCGAAGGTGAACGCCTCGCGGCAGATCATCGGCAGGCGCGACTCCAGCGTTTCCCCCGCGAAGTACGGCGCGAGCAGCCACTCTGCCGTGTCCGCCAACGTGTCGCCCGCCGGCCGGCCCGTCGCCCGCGGCAGCGGCAGCTCGGGCAGGAAGAGCCCGCCGTCCTTCGCGAGGCCCAGCGCGATCGCCTCGGACAGGGTCCGCTCGTCACCGCCTCGCGTGCTCAGGCATCGCACGACACCACCTCCGCCTTCGGGCCGGCGACCGGCGACACCAGCGCGTCCGACTCGATGTCCGCCTCCTTGAACGCCAGCGACATCTCCCCCGCCGCCCGCTCCGCCGCCGCGCGATCCTCGAACCACGCGAACACGCTCGGCCCGCCGCCGGAGATGCTCGCGCCCAGCGCGCCGCAGTCCAGCGCCGCCTGCTTCACCTTCGGGAAACCGGGGATGAGGCCGGCCCGGCGAGGCTCGACCAGCACGTCGCGAAAGCCCCGGCGGATGAGCCGCGCGTCGCTCGTGAAGCAGCCCGCCAGCACCAGCGCGAGGCCCTCGCTCTGCACCACGAAGTCGTGCAGCTCGTAGGCGCCCTCGAGCGCCGCGCGCGAGCGCTTCGTCTCCAGCACGACGTGCGGGTGCACCAGCGCCACGTGCAGCCAGTCGGGCACCGGCACCCTCACCGGCGCGCCCTGCGCCGGCGCGATGACGAGGCCTCCCAGCAGCATCGGCCCCACGTTGTCGCCGTGCTTCGAGCCGCTCGCCGTCGCCTCTCCGTCCATCGACAGCTCGTACAGCGTCGCGGCCCCGAGCGGGCGTGGCAGCAGCGCGTTCGCCGCGACCACCGCCGCCACCGCCGACGCCGCGGACCCGCCCATGCCCGAGCCGAGCGCGATGCCCTTCTCGATCTCCACGTCGAAGCCCATGCCGGCGGGCGCGTGCTGCAGCATCGACAGGAGCGCGCGGCCGGCGGTGTTGGACCCGGCCTCGAGCGGGAGTGTCTCGACGACGCCGCGGATCGCCGTGATGCGCACGGTCCCGGAGCTCGTCTTCGTCACCGTCACCCGGTCGCCCGTGCCGGCCACGCTGTGGCCGAGAATGTCGAAGCCGACCGCGACGTTGCCGATCGACGGCGGGGCGACGGCCGTGGCGCGAAGCGGACTCGGGCGGTCGCTCACAGCCGCGCCCCGAGGTTGGTCGCCACCCGCAGGAGATCCGCGAAGACGCCCGCGGCCGTCACCTCCGGGCCCGCGCCCGGCCCCTGCACCACCAGCGGGTTTTCGCGGTAGCGCTGCGTGGTGAACTGCACCACGTTGTCCGTCAGCTTGAGGTGCGCGAACGAGTGATCCGCGGGCAGCGCGACGAGCCCGACCTTCGCGCCGCCGCCCTTCACCAGGCTGGCGACGTAGCGCAGCACGCGCCCTTCCTTCTTCGCGGCATCGAGGCGCGCCTGCATCGGCCCGTCGAGCTCCTCGAGCCTCGCCATGAACTCGTCCGCCGAGGCGTTCGCCAGCGCGTCCGGCACGAGCCCCTCGAGCTGCACGTCCTCGAGCTCGATCTTCCAGCCGTTCTCGCGCGCGAGGATCACCAGCTTCCGCGCCACGTCGCGACCCGAGAGATCGTCCCGAGGGTCGGGCTCCGTGTAGCCGAGCGACTTCGCCTGCCGCACGAGCGCCGAGAAGCGCTCCGTCCCGTCGAAGCGGTTGAACAAATACGCCAGCGTGCCCGAGAAGATCCCTTCGACGGACAGCACGTCGTCGCCGGTGTCGATCAGATCGCGCAGCGTGGTGATGATCGGCAGGCCCGCGCCCACGGTCGATTCGTAGAGGAAGCGCGCCCGCGTCTGGGCCTTGATCGCCGAGTAGCGCGCCCACGGGCCCGCGCCGGCGTGCTTGTTCGGCGTGATGACGTGAATGCCGCGCTCGAGCCAGCCCGCGTAACGCTCCGCCACCGCGTCGTCGGCCGAGCAGTCGATGATCACCGCGTGCGGGAGGTGCTCGGCGTGCACGTGCGAGGCGAAGGCGTCGAGATCCGTCTCCACGCCCGCCGCCAGCAGCACCTTCGGCTCGCTCAGGTCGAGCAGCGGTGTCCCCAGCGCCATCTTCGAGCGCCCGGCGATCGCACGGACGCGCACGTCGACGTTGGCGCGCAGCAGCAGCCGCTCGCGCGCCGCGCCGATCTGCGCCAGCAGCGCCTTGCCGACGTTGCCGGGGCCGATCACGCCCACCGAGAGCGTCTGCGGCGCCAGGTAGAACGCCGCGTGCACCGCCCGCAGCGCCTTCCGCGCGCTGGCCGCGTCGATCGCCACGGAAATGTTCCGCTCGCTCGAGCCCTGGGCGATGACCCGCACGTTCACGCTCGCCCGCGCCAGCGCCGAGAAGAGCCGCGCCGCGACCCCCGGCGTGCCCGCCATGCCGTCGCCCACCACCGCGAGCGCCGCGATGCCGTCCGTCACCTTCACCGCCTCGATGAGCCCACCCGCCAGCTCGCGCGCGAAGGCCTCCTTGACCGCTCGCTCGGCGGCCCGCGCGTCGCGCTCCTGGATCACGCAGCAGATCGAGTGCTCGGAGCTGCCCTGGGAGATCATCACCACCGACACGCCTGCCTGCTTGAGCGCCTCGAAGGCCCGCTCCGCAGTGCCCGGGACGCCGATCATCCCCGCACCCTCGATGTTGAGGATCGCCAGCCCCGAGAAGGTCGTGACGCCCTTCACCGGCTGCGAGACGTCCACCTCCGACGAGATGCGCGTGCCCGGGTGCGTCGGGTTGAAGGTGGACCGCGTGATGATCGGAATGTTCCGTTCAAAGGCCGGCGCCATCGTCTGCGGGTGGATCACCTTCGCGCCGAAGTACGCCAGCTCGCAGGCCTCGGAGTACGACAGCCGGTTGATCAGCACCGCCTCGGGGACCAGCCGAGGGTCGGCCGACAGCACGCCGTCCACGTCGGTCCAGATGTGCAACTCCGCCGCCGAGAAGAGCGCCGCGAAGATTGCGCCCGAATAGTCGCTGCCGTTGCGACCCAGCGTGGTGATGCGGCCGTCGCGCGTGCGCGCCACGAAGCCGGTGATGATGACCCGCTCGCCCGGATCCGGGAGGAGCGCCTTCAGCTTCGCCGCGCTGGCGTCCCAATCCACCATCGCGCCGAGCTCGCTCTTTTCGACGACCAGCACCTCGCGCGCGTCGAGCCACCGGCTGGGAGCGCCCCGCGCACGCAGGCAGGCGTCGAGCATCGTCGACGACCACACCTCGCCGAGCCCCGACACGAGATCGAGCAGATCCGGCGAGAGCGCGCCGATCAGCGACTGCGCGTAGAGGAGATCGTGCAGCGCCTTGAACGCCTCGGTCAGCTTCAGCTGCACCGGCGCCGCGTCCTTGCCGAGGAGCTGGTCGGCCGTCTCGCGGTGCCGCTGCGCCAGCGACGCCGCGCCCTGCTCCCACGCCGGGTCCTTCGCCGCCGCCTGGCGCACGAGGTGAATGAGCGCGTCCGTCACGCCCTGCATCGCCGAGACGACCACCACCTGCCGCTCCGGGCGCTCGAGGAGAATGTCCGCCACGCGAGACAGCCGCTCCGCTGACGCGACGCTGCTGCCTCCGAACTTGTGGGCCACCAGGGGAAGGCTCATGCCGCGGGGGACTCTACACGACGCGCCGTGTCACCGAGGGCGAACTCAACGCGCCATGCGCGCGCAAGGCGGGCAGCGGGTCGAGGAAGGTGCGCTCGAGCCTGGCCCGATCCATCGAGGTCCAGCTGGCCGAGGCGCCGTCGTGGAAGTGCCAGCGCGGCTCGACGTGCAGGTGCGTGCGCGCCCAGCCCGCCCGGCGCTGCTCGCCGGCGCGGAACAGCCGCGCGAGCCGCGTGGACGGATCGACCTGCTCGCCCGGTTTCACGGCCACGTCCGCCACGTGCTTGTCGGTGCTGAACCAGCGCGCGCCGCTCAGTCAGAGCCCCAGCTCGGCGATCACCTGCCCGTCCTCCACCCGCACCGCGCGGAGGAACAGCTTCGCGCCGCCCTCCTCCAGCTTGTGGATCGGCACCGTCGGCAGCACCGCCCTCACCACCACGTTGATGGTGTCGAGCAACTGCGGCTGCTGCGTCTCGGGCAGGCCGGGCAGCTCGAGCCCCGCCACCTCGGGCTCGTCGAGGAAGAACCGCGAGTCCTCCTGCTGGTAGCGCAGCTTGCCGCTGACCGTCACCGAGCCCGTCGCGCGGAGCATCGCCACGCCCGCCGTGGCCTTCAGCCGGAGCCCGATGCGATCGCCGCCCGGCTGGAGGACGACGCGCGGCTCGGACAGCTCCACCGAGAGCACGCTGTAGCTGCGGGTGACCGGGAAGGACTTCGAGAGCTCGCGCTCGATCTGGTCGCCGGTCATGGTGACGCGCACGCGGGCGGCGCAGGCCGAGGTGAGCAGCAGGACGATGAGAGCGAGTCGGCGCACCCCTGGTCTCCTCTCCCTGCCCCTCTCCCGGGGGAGCTGGTCTACTTCTGCCCGTCGCCCGCGGCGGGCGCGAGCGAGGCGGGCGGCGCCTTCGCGGGCGCCGCGGGCGGCACCAGATCGACGCGCGTACCGACCGCGCGCGCGAGCGTCCGCAGACCGATCTTCACGTCGTAATCCGCTTGGGCGTGCTGCAGCGACGAGGTCGCATACGCGGTGAAGGCGTCCACCAGCTCGCGCGTGTCGCCGGTACCGATGTCGAAGGCGGTGAAGGCCGCCGTGGCCCACCGGCGCGCGTCCCGCTCGGCCTGCGCCAGCTTCCCGCTGCGGACGAGCCCCGCCTGCGTGTCGCCCCAGGCCTTCTCGATCTCCAGCCGCACCGCGGCCGCGAGGAGATCGCGCTGGTGCTGCAACTTGTGCAGCTCCGCCCGCGACTGCGCCAGCTGCGCGCTCTTCTGCGGGAAGTCCCACTTGTAGCTGGCGACCAGGAACAGGCCAGCCGAGAGATCGTTGTACGGGTCGTACGCGAACGGCGAGTACTGCCGCGTGGCGTTGGTGGTCCACGCCCAGCGGAAGAAGCCGGCGATGCCGAGGTCCGGGTAGAACATGCGCTCGCGGATCAGCACCTCCTGTTCGCGCGCCCCGATGCCCGCGGCGATCGCCTTGAGCTCCGGCCGGAACTGCTCGGCCATGGCGAAGAGCGTCTCCACCGGCGGCAGCCCGCCGTCGTTGCCGTCGAGCTTCTCCTCGACCAGCTCGACCACCTCATCGGGCTTCGCCGCGATGAGGAGGCGGATCGCCGCCATCGCGAGGCGGGCGCCGTTCTCCGCCGCGGCGGCCTGGGCCTCGACCAGCCCGCGGTAGTAGTCGAGCTTGTAGACGTCCATCTGCGTCACCTGCTCGGACTGCTCGGCCCGCAGGCGCTCCAGCGTCTTCCGCGCGTCGGCGAGCTTCTCCAGCGTCTCCCTGGCGACGCGGGCACCGGACTGGGCGAGGCACCAGCCGTAGTAGGCTTGGCTGACCTGCAACTCGGCCTCGTCCTCGGCCCGCGCCTGCAGCGCCTCGCCCGCCTCCACGCCCTTCTTCCCCGCCTCCTCGAGCGCGTCCAGCTTGCCGAAGGTGAAGATCGGCATGACGCCCTGAGCGCCGGCCCGGGTGGTGACGCCCGGCGTGCCGAAGTCGAGGTCGTACATCAAGGTCGCCTTCGTCGTCGGCGGCCCGCCCAGCCCGTCATTCTTCGCCTCGGGCGTGGGGCCGGCGAAGGCGATGTACGAGTCGATGCGCGGGAACCACGCCCACCTGGCCTCGTCGTACTGCGCCTGGAAGACCTGGAGCTGCGCCTGCGCCTCCTTGACGCGGTGATCGTTCGCGCGCGCCCGCTCGATGAGCGTGGCGAGGCTCATGGGCTCTGCCGCGGCCAGGGCCGGGGCGAGCAGGATCAAGGCGACGCAGACCCGCACGGGCCGCGCAATTTGCCGCACCGAGTCGTCGAAATGAAGGTCTTTTGGCTATGGTCGTTTCAATGGCCATGACCCGTCTCGCGCTGGTGGCATCTCTGGTGTGCGTCGGCCTCGCCTGGGCCGCGGATCCGAAGCTGAAAGGCGCCAGGAAGGAATCGGCCCCCAAACTCGATCTCGGGATGCCGGACTTCGGCGCGCTGCCGACGGGCACCCAGCTGGAGAAGGCGAAGCCCAGGCAGGACAGCCTGCAGACGAAGAAGAGCGCCGTCGAGGAAGGCTTCTCGGTGGTGCGCGTGGTGCACGGCAAGGCCTTCCTCCGCGGAGCGGACGGCGCGAAGCCGTCGGCGCCCTTCCCGCAGGTGACCCTCACCAACAACACCACCGAGAAGTTCAGCACCGTGGTGCGCGTGAAGAACCCGGCAAAGCACAACGCCAGCATCGAGGTGGCGGTGCTCGATCCGCGCGGCGACACGGTGATGGACGCGTCGGGCGAGATCACGTTTCGCGGGAAGGAAGACGAGACCGAGTGGACGGTGGACTGGGAGCCGACCGGCGTGCGCGGCCCCGGCGAGTACCAGGTGCTGGTGCGTGTCGGCGGCAACCCGCTGGGGACCTTCCCGATCAAATTCGCTGAAGCGCCGAAGTGAATGCGCTAGACGCACGAGCGCACCCGTTCCAAGGAGCGTTCGACCATGGCGTACAGCGATCGCGTGAAGCAGATCCTCTCGTGGTACCCGTCTGAGAGCCCCGGCGTCCTCACCAACCTCGCCCGCATGCTGAACACGGGCACGCTGGCCGGTACGGGCCGGATGGTGATCCTCCCGGTGGACCAGGGCTTCGAGCACGGCCCGGCGCGGAGCTTCCAGCCGAACCCGGCGGGCTACGATCCCGACTACCACGCGCAGCTCGCGATCGACTCGGGCTGCAACGCGTACGCGGCGCCGTTGGGCTTCCTCGAGGCCGTGGCGGGCAAGCTGTGCGGCGAGATCCCGCTCATCCTCAAGCTGAACAACTCGGACACGCTCGCGAAGGTCGAGCACCCGATGTCGGCGCTGACCGCGACGGTGAAGGACGCGGTGCGGCTCGGCTGCTCGGCGATCGGCTACACGATCTACCCGGGCTCCGGCGCGCGCAACCAGCAGTACCAGGACCTGCGCGATCTGATCGCCGAGGCCAAGGCCGCGGGCCTGCCGACCGTGCTCTGGGCGTACCCGCGCGGCGCGCTGTCGAAGGACGGCGAGACGGCGGTCGACGTGGTGGCCTACGCGGCGCAGATCGCCGCGCAGCTCGGCGCCCACGTCATCAAGGTGAAGCCCCCGAAGGACTTCATCGAGCAAGCCGAAGCGAAGAAGGTCTTCGAGAAGTACGGCATCCCCACCAAGACGATGGCCGACCGCGTGCGCCACGTCGTGCAGAGCGCCTTCAACGGCAAGCGCATCGTCATCTTCTCGGGCGGCGAGGCGAAGGAGACCAGCGCCCTGCTCGAAGAGATCAGAGGCATCAAGGACGGCGGCGGCTTCGGCTCGATCATGGGCCGCAACGCCTTCCAGCGCCCCCGTGACGAGGCCGTGAAGCTGCTGAAGGACGTGATGAACGTCTTCAAGAATTGACCGTCACCCTCCCCGCAGTCCCCCCCACTCGAAGGAACTTCACATGACCCGTTTCGCTTTTGCGGTCGGCCTCTTCTCCTCGTTGTGCGCCCTCGCCGGGCCGCCCGCGCCCAAGGCCTCCGACGCTCCCACCGCGCAGCCCGCGCTCAGCGGAGCCGAATTGAACAAGGTGCTGTACACGCTCGGTACCCTGATCGCCCGGAACGTAGCCGCCGCCGGCTTTTCGGAGGCCGAGGTGAACGAAGTGGTGAAGGGCTTCCGTGACGCGGCGCTCGGAAAGAAGCTGGCCGTCAGCCAGGACGAGTACGGCCCGAAGGTGGACGCCATGATGCGCAGCCGCATCGAGGAGAACTCGAAGAAGGTCGCCGAGAAGGAGAAGGAGAAGGCGAAGGACTTCCTGGCGAAGGCGGAGAAGGAGAAGGGCGCGCAGAAGATGCCTTCGGGCCTCATCTACGTGGAGACCAAGGCCGGCACGGGTAACAACCCCGCCCCGACGGACACGGTGAAGGTCCACTACAAGGGCACGCTCATCAGCGGCGAGGAGTTCGACTCCAGCTACAAGCGCGGCACGCCGGCGGAGTTCCCGCTCAACGGCGTCATCAAGTGCTGGACCGAGGGCGTCGCCAAGATGAAGGTGGGCGGCAAGGCGAAGCTGATCTGTCCGTCCGACATCGCCTACGGCGACCGCGGCGCGCCTCCGAAGATCCCCGGCGGCGCGACGCTGATCTTCGAGGTCGAGCTCATCGGCATCCAGGGCAAGTAAGGCCCGACGCCAGGGTGCTCAAACACGAAGCGCTCCCGGGTTTCCCCGGGAGCGCCTTTTTTTGTGGAGCTAAGCGGGATCGAACCGCTGACCTCCTGAATGCCATTCAGGCGCTCTCCCAGCTGAGCTATAGCCCCGGAATCACTCGCGTCTGCGGCTGGGGACCGCCGACGCGGGCGGCGACTTACCGCTTTTTCTGCGGAGTCGCCACCCCTTTCGACGCGTGAGACATCTTTTCCTGAAGGCGCCTGGCGATGTCGGCGCCCTCGGCGAGCAGGTCGTTGATCGAGGCGTTCTGCGCGCGGATCTTGTTGGTGACGACCTCGAGCGACTTCTTCACCGCGGAGAGGTTCGACGGCAGCTGCAGCTTGCCCTTGGAGACCTCGGCCCACACCGCCTCGCCGAGATCGCGGTAGGCCTTGTCCAGCTCGCGCTGGTTCATGTTCGTCTGCACCTTCGCCGTCGCCAGGTTGGTGGCGTGCACGACCTGCTCGCGGAGGAGCGCCAGCTGGGCCTGCGCCTCGTCCCACGCGGCCTGGATCTGCTTGATCACGTCCTGCTGCTTCGGGTCCGCCACGGCAAGATCCTTTCGGAAAAGGTGAGGTGGGGGAACGCTATCAAGCCTTGAGCAGCCTGGCTCCGAAGAAGCCGCCGCCTTCGAGGCGGTGCGGCCAGACGCGCAAGGACGCATCGAGGCGGAAGTCCGGGTGGTCCTCGAGGAAGCGCTCCACCACGGCCTCGTCCTCTTCACGCAACAGCGAGCAGGTGCCGTAGACGAGCACCGCGCCGGCCTTCAGCTTCGGGGCGATCGCCGCGAGCAACTCGCCCTGCGTCTTCGCGAACTCGGTCACCTTCGTCGCGGTCAGCTTCCATTTCTGGTCCGGCTCCCGGCCCAGCGTGCCTGAGCCGCTGCAGGGCGCGTCGACGAGGACCAGGTCGGCGAGGTCGAGGCGCGGCTCGTTGGGGAAGCTGACGTGGCGCAGCTTCGCCTCCCCCACCCTGCGCTTCGCTTCCTTGAGGCGGCGAGGCGAAACGTCCCACGCGTAGACGCGGCCCGTCGGGCCCACGGCGTCGGCCAGCGCCAGCGTCTTGCCGCCCGCGCCGGCGCAGTAGTCGACGACGGTCATCCCGGGCTTCGCCTGGCAGAACGCGGCAAGCTGCTGGCTGCCGAGGTCCATCACCTGCAGGCGGCCCTCCTTCATCCAGCGCGACTCGAAGATGGCCCTGCTCTCGGTGGTGGCGCGCAGCGCGTCGGGCGACTCGGCGCAGGCCTCTACCTCGAGGCCCTTCGCGAGCAGCTCCTGCAGCACCGCGTCGCGCGTGCCCGGCGGGCGGACGCGGAAGGTCAGCGCCGGCTCGTGGTTGAGCGCGCCCAGTACGCCGTCCAACTCGCCCTCGGGCGCCGCGGCGGCGATGGCCTCGGCGAGCCAGGTGGGGAAGCTGTGGCGGTTGGCCGCCTGCTCGACGGGCGTCGCGCCCAGGTCGAGGGTGACGTCCTTCTCGAGCTGCTCGCGCAGCACCGCGTCCGGGAGGCTCCGCGGGCGGATCGGCCCCGGCAGCTGCAGCTCGACCATCACGCGGTCGGCGTCGGCGCCGGTCAGCTCCTTGCGCCACAGCGCGTACCGCAACAGCGCCTGGTCCTCCGGCAGGTGGAGGCGCGCCGCGGTGTAGCCGCGGGCCTTCGCGGAGAGATCGATGCGCCGCAGGTGGCGGGACAGCTCGCGCGCGGCGAAGGCCACGAAGCGGCGCTCCTTGCCGCCGAGGTTGCCGCCCTCGGCGAGCGCCTCGGAGATCGCCTTGCGCAGCGGCGTCCCCTTGAGGACCGCGACGTGCGCCTTGAGCGCGGCGGTGGCGGCCTTGCGCGACGGGAGACCGACGACGGCGTGGGTGGGCTGGGGCGACGACACGCGCGGATGTGTACACCAGCGGCGCGCGCCGCGGCGTCCGGGGAACCGCCCGGGGGCGAGACGGCCTCCCCGCGCGCTGGGGGGGCAGTCGCAGGCGGCGCGGCTGACCGGGCGAAAGACGATGACCTCGCGGGCGCCAGTGACGCAGCTCGCGGCGCGTCCCGGGATCTCGCGCACACGCGCACGAGATCAATGCCGCAGGTAGCTGCGCTGCCAGCCGGCGAGCTGCCGCACCACGTCGCGGCGATCCTGCTCGGTGGGCGAGCCGGTCAGCCGCAGCCTCT
Source organism: Myxococcota bacterium (assembly GCA_040755835.1). Taxonomy (GTDB): domain Bacteria; phylum Myxococcota; class Myxococcia; order Myxococcales; family Myxococcaceae; genus JADLDB01. Next base: position 25,055 of record JBFMAB010000022.1, on the reverse strand, counting down.
GCTTGTTCAGCACGTACAGCGCCTGGTCGAGATCGGCGCCCGCCTTCGCCTGCTTGCGCAGCCGCCCCTCGAGCTTCGAGATCTGCGCCTGCAGGGCCTGGGCGCTGGGCACCGGCCGGGGCGCGCGGTGCACCCGCTTCGGCGGACGCGGCGTGGAGGGCGTGGCGGTGGGCGCGGGTCCGACCGGCTCGGTCGCCACCGGCTCCGATGGCGTGGTCGCATCGTCAGCGACCTCCTCCGAGCCCTCCGGCGGGAGGTCGAGATCGTCGAGCGCGTCGTCGTAGTCGATCGCCGCCGCCGCATCGGCCTCGGCGCGCTCGCGCAGCACGAAGACGCCGCCGGCCGTGACCGCGACCAGCCCGAGCGCGAGCGCGACGACGAGCCCGCGCGAGCGCGTCCGGGGACCTCCAGCGGCGACGGACGGCGCGGGCGCCTCGTCGACGAGCCCGGTGAGGCCCTCCAGCTCCTTGCGGGCCTCGGTGGCGCTCGCGAGCCGCTTCTCGAGCAGCTCGCGCAGCAGCCGATCGAGCAGTTCGGGGATGCCCGCCCCCAGTGGCGGCGGCGCGCCCTCGCGCAGCTCCTCGCCCGTCAGCAGCGTGAAGCCGAGCGCGCCGAGCGCCTGGAGATCGCCCTCCACCGTCGCGCGCTCCTTCGCGAGCCCAAAGTCGATCAGCCGGACGGCGTCGCCCGAGAGGTACACGCTGGACGCCGTGAGACTGCCGTGCGCCACCGCCCAGGCGTGCGTCGTCTCCAGCACCTTCGCCACCTTCGCGAGAAGCGCCACCACCTCGCCGGGCGGCCGCTTGCCGTCGCGCTCGAGGCGCTGCGCGAGCGACTCGCCCTCGAGCGGCTCCATCACGCGGTAGCGCCGCCCGTCGGGCACCTCCCCCGATGCCACCACCGCCACCACGCCGGGGCTGCGCGTCGCCGTCGCCGCGCGGACCTCCTCGTCGTGGCCGGACACGCCCACCCGCAGGACCTGGATCGTCACCGGCCTTCCGGATCCGACGTGCACACCGCGGTAGATGGTGCCGAAGCGGCCCTCGGTGACGCGCCCCTCCACGCGGTGTTCGCCGACGCGCGCGCCCACGAGCCGGTCGACGTACGGCTGCGTGGCCTCGGGGATCGGTTGAGCGGGTCCGGTACTCACGACAGACGCCCCGAGCGTACCAGCCGGGTGCGCCGGGTTACGAAGTGGCCCTCCCCGGACTCGAACCGGGACGCCTTTCGGGGGCGGCGGATTTTGAGTCCGCTGCGTCTACCAATTCCGCCAGAGGGCCTTCACCGCTGTCTCACTGCAACTGCGCGCCGCTCCTACCAGAAGTCCCGTCTCCCCGAGAAGGGGAAGTCGGAGCCCGCCCTTTTCCTTCCCCGGCGGGGAGTGTAGAGGCCCCGGCCATGATCAACCTGCTGCTCAGCCTGGCCGCCGGCCTCGTCGTGGCCGTCGTCATCAAGCTGGCGGGCTTCCCGCTCCTCGCGGGGATCCTGCCCGGCACCCTGGTCTTCCTCGGCCTCTACGTCGTGCTGGGCCGCCGGAGCTTCATGAAGCTGCAGGCCGTGATTCAGCTGGTGCAGGCCGAGTTGTCCTCCATGCCGCCCAACAAGAAGGAGCAGCAGGTGAAGGCCGACAAGGCCATCAAGCTGCTCGAGAGCGCCCTGCCGCTGGGCCGCTGGCAGTTCCTGCTCGAGGGCGAGGTGTACGGGCAGATCGGCATGATCAAGTTCCTCTTCAAGGACTACGAGGGCGCGATGGCGGCGTTCGCGAAGACCGGCCCCCGCAACTACTTCGCCCGCGCGATGCAGGCGGCCATTCTCTTCCAGAAGAAGGAGTACGGCGCCATGGAGCGCTCCTTCGAGGACGCCGTGAAGCACGGGAAGAAGGAAGGCCTGATGTGGGCGGCGTATGCGTGGTGCCTCCTGCAGAACAAGGAGAGCGACAAGGCGCTCAAGGTGCTGGCCCGCGGCGTCGAGGCCAACCCGTCCGACGAGAAGCTGAAGACGGCCCTGACGGCGGTGCAGAACGACAAGCGGCTCAAGATGAAGGCCTGGGAGCCGATGTGGTGGCAGCTGGGCCTCGAGCAGCCGCCCATGGCGCAGCCGCAGTTCTACCAGGGCCGCCGGCCGCGCTTCCGTTAGGCCGCCCCCGCGATCGCCGCCGCGTCGTACGGCGGCTTCACGAAGCGGGCGCCCTTCTCTTTCTTGAACCAGGTCCACTGGCGCTTCGCGTAGTGCCGGGTGGCCTGCGCCGTCCTCGCGACGGCGTCCTCGCGCGTGAGCCGTCCTTCGAGGCAGTCGAGCGCCTGCGCGTAGCCCACCGCCCTCATCGGCGCGGCGTCGCGGTAGCCCTTCGCCACCAGCGCCCGCGTCTCCTCGAGCAGGCCCGCGTCGAACATCGCCCTGCTGCGCGCGTTGATGGCGGCGTAGAGCGCCTGGCGCTCGGGATCGAGGACCCACAGCGCGTAAGCGTAACGATCGGCCTCGAAGGCGTGCGCCGCGCGGTGGGCGCTGGCGGGCCGGCCGGTGGCCGCGTGGATCTCCAGCGCGCGGATGATGCGCACGCGATCGCTCACGGGGAGCCGCGCCGCCGTCTCGGGATCGACCGCCGCCAGCCGCGCGTGGAGCGCCTCGTTGCCCTCGCGATCGCCCAGCGCCTCGAGCTGGGCCCTCAGGGCCTCGTCCCGGCCCGGCGCCGCCACCACGCCGTGCAGCAGCACGCGCAGGTACAGCCCCGTACCCCCGACGACGACGGCCCGCTTCCCGCGCGCGTGGAGGTCCGCGATCGCCTCGTCGGCCAGCGTCTGGAAGCGCGCGGCGGAGAAGTCCTCCGTCGGCTCGACGCAGGACACCAGGTGGTGCGGCACGGCGGCGAGTTCCTCGGCCGACGGTTTCGCGGTGCCGATGTCGAAGTGCCGGTAGACCTGCTGCGAGTCCGCGTTGACGATCTCCCCACCCACCAGGCGGGCCACGTCGATGGCGAGGCGCGTCTTCCCCGAGGCCGTGGGCCCCGCGATGACGATCAGCCCCGGCCCGGTCATCACTTCGCCGGCTTGAGCGCCGCCTCGACCTCTCGGGCCAGCAGCTCCGCGCCGTCCGTGCTGTAGCCACGGTGTACCGAGGCCACCGTGCCGTCGGGCCGCACGACGAAGAGGGACGGCAGCGGGCTCTTCGTGCCCAGCCAGCGCCGCGCGACGATGTTGAAGCGGTCCTTCAGCACCGGGAACGTCACCCGGTGCTCGGCGATCAGCTCGTCGATCTTCTTCTGCCCGTCCGGCTCGGCGTCGATGGACACGGCGATGATCCGCAGGCCGTCGCCCTGGTGCTTCTCGTGCAGCGCCTGCAGGACCGGCAGCTCCTTCTTGCAGGGCGCGCAGAAGCTGGCCATGAACGACACGAGCAGCGCCTTCGTCTTCTTGTCCGCCGCCTCGGGGCCGACGAACTGGTCGAGGCCGATGAAACCGCTGCCGAGCGCCTTCGCGTTGTAGGCCGGCAGCCGGAACGCGGGCGCCGGCTTGTCCACCTCCGCGAGCTCCTCGGCGAGCGTCGGGACTGCGAGGACGAGGGCGACGGCGAGGGCGTGTCGGAACATGTGGGCTCCAGCGAAGCGAGGCGCGCAGCGCATCTACGCCGCGCCCGGGGTGGCATTCACGGCGAGCCAATGCTCCAGCTCGGCCAGCGGTACGCGGGCGGTCTTCTGCGGGTGATCGTCCGGCAGGGCCAGCGCCTTGAGCTCCAGGACGCCCTCCTGCACCTCCTTCTCGCCCCAGGTGGCGAAGTAGCGCGCGCGCACCTTGTCGGCGCGCTCGATCTGCCGCTTCAGCTTGCCGCCGCGGGGATCGAAGTCGACGCGGTGCCCGGCGTTGCGCAGCTTCATCACGGTGGCGAGCGCGTCGTCGCGCAGCGGGCCGTCGAAGGTGCCGATGAAGAGGACCGGGCCCGTCGCCTTCGGCTCGTTGGCCGACTCGAGCAACATCACCAGCCGGTCGAGCCCCATCGCGAAGCCCACCGCTGGCTTCTCCGGCCCCCCGAGCTCCTTCACCAGCCCGTCGTAGCGCCCGCCGCCGCACACCGTGCCCGCGGTGCCCAGCGCGTTCTCTCCCGACCTCGGCTGGTAGATGAACTCGAACGTGGTGCGCGTGTAGTAGTCGAGGCCGCGGACCAGCCGGCGATCGAGCTCGTACGCGATGCCCAGCTTGCCCAGGAGCCGCTGCACGTCCTCGAAGTGCTTCCTCGACGCGTCATCGATGAAGTCGAGGATCGCCGGGGCCTTCGCGATCGGCTCCTGCAGCGCCTCTTCCTTCGAGTCGAGCAGGCGCATCGGGTTGCGCTCAAAGGTCAGCTTCGCGTCGTCGCTCATGAGGCCCGTGAGCGGCGCGAAGTGGGCTTTCAGCGCCTCCACGTACGCGGGACGGGTCGACGAATCGCCCAGGCTGTTCAGGTGCAGCACCACGTCGGGCACGCCGATCTGCCGGAGGAACTCGGCGGTGAGCGCGATCACCTCGACGTCCATCGACGGATCCGCGCTGCCGTAGGCCTCGGCGCCCAGCTGGTAGAACTGCCGGTAGCGGCCCGTCTTCATCCGCTCGTAGCGGAACATGGGCCCCATGTAGAACCAGCGCGTCACCGGCTCGGTGTTGGCGACGCCGTGCTCGATGTACGCGCGGGCCGCCGGCGCGGTGCCCTCGGGGCGCAGGGTGATCGACCGGCCACCCCTGTCCTCGAAGGTGTACATCTCCTTCTTCACGATGTCGGTGACCTCGCCGACGCTGCGCACGAAGAGCGCCGTGTCTTCGACGATCGGCGTGCGGATCTCCGCGTAGCCGTAGTTCCCGAACAGCCGCCGGGCACAGGACTCGATGCGCTGCCACGTCTCGATCTGCGGCGGCAGCAGATCGTTCATGCCCTTCACGCCGGCCAGCTTCTGGCTCACCGGAAGACTCCGATCCGCTCGCCCATGCGCACCGGCGCGTCAGGCACGAGCGAAGGATCCCACGTCACCCGCCCCTTCTGGAACAGGAGGATGACCGTCGAGCCCATCTCGAACATGCCGATCTCCGCGCCCTTCTCGATCGGGATCGGCCGCGGGTAGGTGTGCTGCAAGGCCTTGCCGCCGGTGTGCGTCACGATGGAGTCGTAGGTCGCGTGGATCCTCGCCACGCAGGTCGCGCCCACCGCGATGAACGCGCACTGGCCCGCCGGCGTGTCGAGGTACGTCACCAGCCGCTCGTTGATCGCAAACAGCGCGTCGATGGTCTTCACCGAAGCGGCGTTCACCGGCCAGAAGGCGCCGGGCAGGTACGCAAAGCCGGTGATCTGCCCGGAGAGCGGGGCGTGAAAGCGGTGGTAGTCGCGCGGCGAGAGGTACAGCGTCGCAAACGAGCCGCCCTCGAAGTCGAGCGCCCGGCGCGCGTCGCCCAGCAGCTTGTCGACGGGGAAGCTGATCCCCTTGGCCTGCAGGCACTGGCCCGCCTGCACCTGCCCGGCCTGCGAGACGTGCGCATCCACCGGGCTCACCACCACGTCGGTCCCCATGTCCACCTTGCGGGTGCCCGGCTTCAGCTTGCGGGTGAAGAACTGCGCGAAGGTCGGGTAGTCCTCGATCGAGCCCTCGGCCTCCTGGAGATCGACGCGGTAACGCTTCGCGAAGAAGCGCATGGCCGCCTGGTGCACGCGGGCGGGCGCGGGGGCCCGGGTCGCCAGCCCCACCACCGTGGACAGGGCCGACTTCGGCAGAAGCCGCATCAACGTCATGAAGGTGTCGTCACGCATCGGAGAGACTCGCCCGCGGCGTTACTCGGCGGGAGGCGGAGCCGGCGGCGCCTGCAGGCCCTCGGGCAGCGGCGCGCCGGGAATGAGGAGGAAGGTGCTCGGCCCCGCGTCCACCGGGGTTGGCGCAGGCTTCTGCGTCACCGTCTCCTTCACGGTCCGCTTCTCGGAGAGCTGTCCCGCCAGCCCGTCCTTGCCGAAGACGTAGAAGACGGACGTGTCGGGGTCGCTCGAGCCGAACTCCGCGCGGCACGCCGCGTCGTCCTTCACCTTCATCGCGGTGCCTGGCGCCTGCCCCGGGAGCGCCTTGTCGGAGCCGGCTTCGAAGCAGTCGCCGTACATCCGCTGGAACTCGGCCACGCTCATGCCCCCCCACGGCTTCCGCCGCGCCGCGTCCGCCACGTCCGCCGCGCCCGTGTCAGCGCCGGCCGGCGGCGCATCACCCAACCCGGTGGGGGTGGCCGAGAACGACGTGGCCGGCGGCGACTCGGGTGGACGCCCGGCGGCGGCCAGCGCCGCTTCGGCGGCCTTCGCCTCGCGCTCGACGCGGTCGCGCTCGCTCTGGATCTTCGCGACCAGCGCGGCGGCCTTCGGCCCCTCGACGGCATCGGGGCTGATCTGCTTGAGCCCTTCGAGCACCTGCGCCATCTCGTCGCTGACGTACGCGTCGTCTCCGTCGCGCGCGACCAGGATCGAGTAGCTGGACTCGAGCTGGTAGAACTCCGGCGCCGTCTTCTTCCGACACCCGGACACGACCAACAGCCCCATCAGGAGGATCGCGACTCGGCGCATCCTCGAAATGTCGCGCCGACGCGGCCTTTCCCGCAAGCTTTTGTGCACCCTAGACGCCCAGGAACAGCCGTTTGCCGAAGTTGAGCGCCAGATCGGCGTCGAAGATCTTCTGCGCCGCCGCCTGGATGTCGTATTCCACGCGGACGTACTCGACGGTGCGCGCCTCGGTGTCGTGGATCACGAAGCACGCGCGGTTGTCGTAGTCGCGCGGCTGCCCGACGGAGCCCACCGAGATGATGTACCGGTAGCCCCTGCGGATGCCGAACTTCTGGGCGACCACGTCGTTCACCTCGCCGTTGCCGATCGCGAACGCCTTGCAGAGGTGGCTGTGCCCGATGAACGTCACCTCTGGCAGGTCGTCGGTGAAGGGCGTCAGCTCGCGCGCCTGCTCGAGCGCGAAGATGTACTCGTACGAGCGCGGGTCGATCGGCGAGCCGTGGCAGAAGCCCACGTCGCCGATCCGGTACGTGTACGGGAGGCTGCGCAGCCAGGCCAGGTTCTCCTCGGCGATGATCCCCGCCGACCAGTCCAGCGCGTGGCGGGCGGCGTCGTAGTAGAACGAATAGTCCATGCGGCCGGCGACCGCGGCGTCGTGGTTGCCGAGCAGCGTCACCTCGGCGTTCGAGCGGACGAGCTCGCAGCACGGGTTCGGCGAGGCGCCGTAGCCCACGACGTCGCCCAGGCACACGATCCGATCGACGCGGGACTTGTCGATGACCCGCATGACCTCGGAGAGCGCTTCGATGTTGCTGTGGATGTCGGAGATGATCGCGATGCGCAAAGCGGGCCCTGGTGCTCGTTCGTGCGCGGCACGGAGCCGCGGATGGGGTCAGTTGCTGATGGGCTTGTGCAGCTTCTCGGTGTCGATCAAGCGACGTATCGCGTCCTTGACCTGCTCGTCGACGGTTTCGAACTCGAGCCCCATGCCCGGCGGCCCGCCCTGCCCCTCCACCCGCGACCAGACGACCCGCGCCACCGCTTCGACCGGCTGCTCCAGCCCGAAGCGCAAGACCGCCCGGGCGCCCCGCTCCAGCGGCGTGCTGGTCCGCAGGAACAGCCCGCCTTCGCTCAGGTTCCCGATGCGGGCGTAGACCGTGATGTTGTCTCCTTCGCACCAGCAGCGAAGGCGCGACGACACCCGGCTGTGTTTCCGGTTCTCAGACACCCCTGCCCTCCGAATGACGCAAGCTGACATCCCTGCGCTCCCCCCGGAATGGCGCGTTCACTTCAACTCGAAATGCTAGGGAGGCGCTTCCGGGAGCGTCAAGGGAGCGCATGGCCGACAGGCCCGCACACGCACTTTCGGCGCGTCTCACCACCCGCCAGCTGGCACAATCTCCCCGCGCGCATGCCAAACCCCAGGCCAGTCCGCTACCGCTGCGAGTTGTACGCGCAAGTCGAGACGGACGACGGGATCCCCGCGAAGGCCCGGGTGCTGGAGATCTCCGAGGGCGGCGCCTTCGTCGAGGAGGCCGAGGGCCTCGAGGATCTCCAGGTAGGCGACGGCGCCACGCTGGGCCTTCCGCTGCCCGGCGGCGAACCCTGGCTGGCCCACGCGAAGGTGTCGCGCTGGGGCACCTCGCGCCTCGATCTCCGCCACGGCACCGTCGACCACGTCACCGTGGCCCGGCGCGGCTACGCGCTGGAGTTCGACGATCTGCCCGAGGACGAGCTCGAGCGCCTGCGGGACTTCCTCGAGCTGCTCGACGGCCGGTGAAGACGCGCGCCCCGCGTCAAATAGCCCGGCCCGAGAAGTCGTAGATCTTCTCGACCGCGATCTGCCGGTAGCGCTCGACCTTCAGGCTGCGCCGCGCGCAGTCCTGCAGCAGATCGCGCTCGGCGTCACCGGCGCCCGCCGCGATCCGGCGCTGCGCCTCGGCGCGGATCAGCGGGGCCGCCTCGTGCGGGTGAAAGCACCACGCCGACGAGAAGGAGAGGTGGCCGCCGAAGGGGATGAGCCGGCACTCGAGCACGTCGCCCACCTCGAGGCCGACGAGCTGCCGGCGCTCGGCGACGTCGTAGTCGATGCCCGAGAACAGTCCGCGCAGACGCACCTCGCTCTTCGCCATACGCCGCACCTCGAACAGGCCGTGCAGCGTCTCGGTGAAGGCGCGGAAGGCGGCGGCCCGCTCGGGCGTCTCCTCGCGGAGCGCGTGCTCGTAGCGCGCCCGGGCCGGCGTCATCCCCAGGTGGGGCGCGACGCGATCGCAGACGTAGTGCTCGAGGAAGCCGGTCATGCGCAGCTCGAGCTGCCGGTCGTCCTCGAACACCTCGCCGGTCTTCTCGAAGTGCGCCTTGCGCGCGTCGAGGAGATCTGCCTTGTGGACTTCGGGCGTGGCCCAGCCGATCAGCTCCTCCAGAAAAGACCAGGGCGCGCGCGTGGCCGGGGTCATCGCGGCAGTGGCTCGCCCGCCATCAGCCGGGCGAAGCGCTCGAACAGGTAGCGCGCGTCGTGCGGGCCCGGCGAGGCCTCGGGGTGGTACTGCACGCTGAAGGCGCGCGCGTCGGGCACCGCCAGGCCTTCGACCGTCTGGTCGTTGAGGTTGAGGTGCGTGACGAGCGCCTTCCCGTCGAGGCTCTTCGCGTCGACGGCGAAGCCGTGGTTCTGCGAGGTGATCTCCACCTTGCCGGTCGCCAGGTCCTTCACCGGCTGGTTCGCGCCGCGGTGGCCGAACTTCATCTTCCACGTCTTCCCGCCCAGCGCCCGCGCGAGGATCTGGTGCCCCAGGCAGATGCCGAAGATCGGCACCTTGCCGAGCAGCGACGCCACGGCGGCGTCGGCGCCCTTCACCGCGGCCGGGTCGCCCGGGCCGTTGGTGAGGAAGACGCCGTCGGGCTTCCTCGCGAGGATCTCGTCCGCCGCGGTCCACGCGGGCACGACCGTGACGTGGCAGCCGACGTCGACCAGGAACTGCAGCATCGCCTTCTTGAGCCCGTAGTCGACGGCCACCACGCGGAACCGCGCCTTCGGGGCCGCCGGCGCGCCGTCGCCCAGCACGTCGGGCGTCGCCTTCGACCACTCGTACACGCTCTTCGTGGAGATGCCGGTCGCGAGATCGCGGCCCTCCATGCCCGGGGCGGACTTCGCCTTTTCCACGAGCGCCTTCGCGCTCATCGAGCCCGACGCGAGCACTCCCATCTGCGCGCCGTGCGCGCGGAGGTGCCGGACCAGCCGGCGGGTGTCGAGGCCTTCGATGCCCGCGAGCTTCCAGCGCTCGAGGTACCGGCCGAGCGACTCGGTCGCGCGCCAGCTCGACGGCTCGGAGTACTCCCGCACCACCATGCCCACGGCGTGCGGACGCGCCGACTCCTCGTCGTGCGGGTTCGCGCCCACGTTGCCCATGTGCGGGTACGCCATGGTGACGATCTGCCCGACGTAGGAGGGGTCGGTGAGGATCTCCTGGTACCCGAACATCGACGTGTTGAAGACGACCTCGCCGACGGTCTCGTCGCGCGCGCCGAACGCCCTGCCTTCGAAGATCGCGCCGTCGGCCAGCGCCAGCACCGCGCGGCTCACCGCGCGGCCCCGGACTTCTCGACGACGAAGTGCAGCGTTCGTCGCGCCTGCGTCGGCTTGAGCACGACCACGCGATCGTACTCGACGCGCACCGTGAGCAACGAGTCGCGCTCCACGTAGTCGAACGTCACGTTCTCCTCGGGCACGCCGAGTCCCGGCAGCTCCCGCTCCACGCCTTCCTCGTCGAGCTCGAAGTGATGGCCGATGGTGCCCTGCGGCGTGCGCACGTTGAGCCGGTCCATGAGGAACTGCCGCGCGCGCTGCTCGCCTTCCACGTGGTACCGGCTGAACGCCGCGTCGACCGCCTCGCGCACGTCGAGGTTGTCCAGGTAGACCGGCACGAAGATCACCGCCCACCAGCCCGCGCCGACCAGCGCCAACAGAAGCAGGACCGAGACCGGATTGACCTTGCCCGACGGCTTCATGCGCAGGGCGACGTACAGGCCGGCGCGCGAGGGGTCAAGCCGCTTCACGGCTGCGACGGTGGCGGCTCACCGGGGCACATCGTCACCGGCTTGAAGAAGCGCGAGTACTTGATGCCGGTGCCGCCGAAGATCGAGCTGAGCAGCCCACCGCGCGCCAGGGACAGCCAGATCACCGTCGCTTTGCCCTTGATGTTCCCGTACGGAACGAACTCCGGTCGGTGCGTGAGCCCCCCGAGGCCGTAGCGGCTGTCTTCGCTGTTGTTCCGGTTGTCGCCCATGACGAACACCGCGCCTTCGGGCACGGTGATCACCCGCTCGGGCATCTGCTGGAGGCGGACGGCGCGTTGCTGACGGCTCTCGAGCACGTAGTGCGGGCGGCCATCGAGCGTCTCGACGTACAGCGACTCCGGCACCTGCCGCCAGTCATCGACGAACCAGCGCTTCACGCCGTCCGAGAACGTCTCCAGCCGGCTCGACGGCTGGTCCCAGAACAGGTACCGATCGTTCACCAGCTCGAGCTTCAACGGCTCGCCGTTGAGGAGCACGGCCTCGTCGGTGAACTCGAGCCGGTCCCCCGGCACGCCGACGACGCGTTTGATGTAGTCGACGTCGGGCACCACCGGGTTGTTGAAGACGATCACGTCGCCGCGCTTCGGCGGGCGGATCAGCACGAACGGCACGTAGTTGGTGAACGGCAGCCGCACGCCGTAGATGAACTTGTTCACGAAGATCTGGTCGCCGATCTCCAGCGTGGGGATCATCGAGCCCGACGGGATCTTGAACGGCTCGACCAGCACGGCGCGGAACGCGAGCGCGATGAGCAGCGCGCGGGTGAAGCCGCCGGTGAAGTCCAGCCAGCCGCCGCGCTTGAAGCGCGCGAGGTGGCGGTCGCTCACGCCCTCCAGCTTCTTCACGGCCTCGGCGATCTGCGCGCCGTCGGCGGGGAACGTCTTCACCAGGTCCGCGCAGGCCTGGGTCAACTCCTCGAAGGCCTTGTCCTTGATCTCGGCGCGGTGCTTGTCGGTGGTGCCCTCGACGTGCGCGAGCACCTCCTCGGCGTGGTAGCGGGCCTTGCGAGCCGCGTCCCACTTCTTGACCGTGAAGCGGGCGACGACGAGCACCGCCCACCACGCGAAGCAGAGGATCCCCACGGCCTGCATCACCGGCTGCAGCCACAGGTACGTGCAGATCAGCGACTCGACGATGACGAGGTAGACGAGGAAGACCAGCGCCAGCACGGTGACGGGCGCCCAGAGGCTCACCAGCCGGTCGTGCCAGCGCCACTTCTCAAGCGCTCTTTGCTGCGCCGGGTCGAGCTTCGCGCGCACCGCGTCGGCGAGCGGCGTGGGCTCGGCGGCCTGCGTCTTTTGGGCGGCGGTCTCGGCCATGTCGGGCCCGTCAGTTCTCACTCTTGAGCACCGCCAGGAACGCCTCCTGGGGGATCTCCACGTTGCCCACCGCCTTCATGCGCCGTTTCCCTTCCTTCTGCTTCTCGAGGAGCTTGCGCTTTCGGCTGATGTCGCCGCCGTAGCACTTGGCGAGGACGTTCTTTCGCATCGCCGACACGGTGGTGCGCGCGATCACCCGCGAGCCGATCGCCGCCTGGATCGCGACCTCGAACATCTGCCTGGGGATCACTTCCTTCAGCTTCTGGCAGACCTCGAGGCCGCGGTGGTACGCGTTGTCCCTGTGGACGATGATCGACAGCGCGTCCACCGGGTCGCCGTTGATCAAGATGTCGAGCTTCACCAGATCGCTCTCACGGTAGCCCGCCACCTCGTAGTCCATCGACGCGTAGCCGCGGGTCACGCTCTTCATCTTGTCGAAGAAGTCGAACACCACCTCGGCCAGCGGCATCTCGTACGTCACGCGCACGCGCGTGCCCGAGGTGCCCAGGTAGTCGATCGCCTTCTGGATCCCGCGGCGCTCCTGGCACAGCTTCAAGATCGCCCCCAGGTGCTCGTTCGGCACGTGGATGTGGCAGGTGAGGTACGGCTCCTCGAGGTGATCGATGTTCTGCACCGGCGGCAGCTTGGCCGGGTTGTCGATGAAGAACGGCTCCTTGCCGTGCGGGAACACCTGGTACACCACCGACGGCGCCGTGGTGATCAGGTTCAGGTGGTACTCGCGCTCGAGCCGCTCCTGGACGATCTCCATGTGCAGGAGCCCGAGGTAGCCGCAGCGGAACCCGAAGCCGAGCGCCGTCGACGTCTCGGGCTCGTAGGTGAACGCCGAGTCGTTGAGGCGAAGCTTGATGAGCGCGTCGCGGAGGTTGTCGTAGTCCGCCGCGTCGACCGGGAAGACGCCCGAGAACACCATGGGCTTGACTTCCTTGAAGCCCGGGAACGGCGCCGACGTCGGCCGCGCCGCGTCGGTGACGGTGTCGCCCACCTTCGCGTCGGCGAGCTCCTTCACGTTCGCGACCAGCACGCCCACCTCGCCAGCGATGAGCTGCTTCACCGGCGTGGCGAACGGGGCGATCACGCCCAGCTCCTGGACCTCGAACTCCTTGTTGTTCGACCAGAGCTTGATCTTCTGCTTCACCGCGATGCTGCCCTCGAGCACGCGGATCAGCATCACCACTCCGCGGTAGTTGTCGTACCAGCTGTCGAACACCAGCGCCTTGAGCGGCTCGGCCTGGCTGCCCCTGGGAGGCGGCACGTGCTTGACGATCGCCTCGAGCAGCAGATCGATGTTCACGCCTTCCTTGGCGGACACCGGCACCGCGATCGAGCCGTCGAGGCCGATCACGTCCTCGATCTCCGCCCGCGTGCGCTCCACGTCGGCCGACGGGAGGTCGATCTTGTTGATGACCGGGATGATCTCGAGGTTCGACTCGACGGCCATGTACACGTTGGCCAGCGTCTGCGCCTCGACCCCCTGGGTGGCGTCCACCACCAGCAGCGCGCCCTCGCAGGCGGACAGCGAGCGGCTCACCTCGTACGCGAAGTCGACGTGCCCCGGCGTGTCGATCAGGTTGAGGACGTAGTCCTTCCCGTCCTGCGCGCGGTACTTCATGCGCACCGTCTGGGCCTTGATGGTGATCCCGCGCTCGCGCTCCAGCTCCATGTTGTCGAGGAACTGGGCCTGCTTCTGCCGGTCGGTCACCGTGCCCGTCTTCTCGAGGAGGCGGTCGGCCAGCGTCGACTTCCCGTGGTCGATGTGCGCGATGATCGAGAAGTTGCGGATGTGCTGGTTCTCTTGCGGCATGGGGCCGGGCGCACGTAGCAAACGCGCTTCATGAAATCCATTGCTCCCCTGCCCTCATCGGGCACACTCCTTTGCCCACACGCTCACCCACGGGGGATCTCATGTCACTTCGCCTGGCGCTCCTCGTCGCCGCCGTCCTGTCGTCCACCGCCCTCGCGCAACAGGCCGCGCCCGCCGCAGCGCCGGAGCCGCCGCCGCCCGCCGACGAGATCAAGCGGGTCCTGGACTACCAGGAGAACGGCAAGGACCGCGGCCCCGCGCTGCTCGAGCTCGTCCCCTGCACCAGGGTGGACACCAGCAAGGGCAGCGAGACGGCCAACACCTGCATCGAGCCCGTCACCGGCCCGGTGAAGAAGGGCACCACCGTCTTCGCGTGGACGCTGTGGTTCTGCCCGAAGGGTGGCAAGTACGAGGACGTGATGATCCAGTTCCTCCACGAGGGCCAGGTGCGCAGCACCGTGGACATCACCATCCAGGGCCTCGCGCGCACCCGCACCTGGCGCGGTTACTCGCTGACCAAGCCGGGCAAGTGGGAGATCAAAATCCTCCGCGGCGCGCAGGAGGTCGGCGGCACGACGGTGCAGGTCCAGCCGTAGCCGTCACAGCTGCGCGTGGCGTTGCTGCCGGCGGCGCCACAGGCCGAACGACAGCACCAGCAGCGCGGCCATGAAGGTCGCGAACGCCAGGCGCCACGAGCGCGACGGCCCCTGCGCGGCGTCGGCGCGCAGGCTGTCGAGGCTCTCGTCGATCGCCGCCTTGAGCGACTCCCAGCGGCCCGACGGCACCGAGAAGAGCACCACCACGTGGCGCACCTCGCCGGGCCACGCGGCGACGAGGATCCGCCGCAGCTGGCTGCCTTCGCGCACGCTGCCCAGCACCTCCACGCGCGCGGCGGGTCCGGTGCGCACGTCGGCGCGCTCCAGGACGAACGGCAGCTCGAGCTCGTCGCGAAAGTGGCGCAGCACCGCCGTCGACGCCTCGTCGCGAGAGGACGGCCCCAACGACAGCGGCTCCTCCACGACGCTGACCAGCATCGTCGCCGCGTCCTCTCCGTCGCCGTCCATGAGCGCCGCCGAGAGATAGCGCGCGGCGGTGGGCGCCTTCGACACGGTGGCGACGCGGGTGCCGTGGTACAAGTCCATGCGCGCCATGCGGAAGGCGCGGGGGGGGCGCAGTTGGTAGCCGTCCTGCCGCAGGGGCGGTCCCACGAGGTCGAGCGAACCCACGGCGGCGAGGAGGACGAGCGGAAGCACCTCCCGCCGTTATGCCACGCCCGCCGCGGGAAAACGCCTGCCCGGACCGGCCGGCTTGAGGCAGACTCACCGCGCCGAGAGCGCATGAGCCCCGACGAACGCCAGGCCGTCGAGTCGAAGGCCGAGCGCGCGCTGCGCCGCGGCGATCTCGCCGGCGCGCTGGCGCACTTCCGCGAGGTCGCCCACGCCTTCCCCGACGACGCCGCGCTGGCCGCGCGCATCGCGCAGCTCGAGTCCAACCTCGGGCCGGACGAGACGGCCCCCCACGCGCCCATCACGGCGGAGCCGTCGGGCGTCTTCCGCTCGCCGATGCATGAAGCCGAAGCGCTGGCCGCGCGCGGCGACTTCGCTGGCGCCATCGCCACGTACCGCAAGCTGCTCGCCGACAACCCCGGCCTCGACCTCGTGAAGGAGCGCCTCGCGGAGCTCTTCCAGCTCGCGCAGGCCAGCACGGCGCCCCGGCAGACCGTCAGCCGCGAGCAGGTGCTCGAACACCTCCTCGGTCGCATCAGCTCGCGCAAGCGCTCGTGACGACGGGGAGCGCCCCGGTGGTGTCGGCGTCATAGCTTTTCGGAGGCGCCTGACGTTGCTGTCACGCGGTGCTGGCAGACCGGGGCGCTCGCGTCATAGGCTCCGTTGTCGCACTGACAGCAGTGCCGTTTCACGGAGAGCCGAATGCGCCTTGGGGTGTTGACGGGTGGTGGCGACTGCCCGGGGTTGAACGCGGTGCGGCGCGCGCTGGTACGCCAGCTCACGTTCGCCTCGCTCGCCGAGAGCCGGAAAGACCGGCACGTCAACCCGAAGGGCGACAAGGTGCGCATGGCCAGGGCCATGGGCGTGAGCTTCGGAGAGTAGATGTCGCTGGTCGGGCGCCAGATCGGCCGCTACCGGATCCTGGAGCAGCTGGGCCAGGGCGGCATGAGCGTCGTCTACAAGGGCCTCGACACGGCGCTCGACCGCGAGGTGGCGGTGAAGGTGCTGCACCCGCACCTCGCGAACAAGGTGGAGTCGCGCAAGCGGCTCGAGCGGGAGGCGAAGGCGGTCGCGCGGCTGCACCACCCGAACATCCTCGAGGTGTTCGACTACGCGGCGGGCGAGGCGGCGGCCGAGGCCTTCATCGTCACCGAGTACATCCGCGGGAACACGCTGCGGCAGTTCATCGCCGACGACTCGCTGCAGCCGCCCGAGGTGGCGGCGATGGTGGTGCACGAGCTCGCCTCGGCGCTGGCGCACGCGCACGACAGCGGCATCCTCCACCGCGACTTGAAGCCCGAGAACGTCATGGTCCGAACGGACGGCGTGCTCAAGCTGATGGACTTCGGCATCGCGAAGATCCTCGACCGCGACGAGAAGATGACGATGACCGGCGCGCTGGTCGGCTCGCCCGCGCACATGGCGCCGGAGATCATCGAGGGCGAGGAGGCCGGCGCCGAGGCCGACGTCTTCTCGCTGGGCACCATGCTGTACCTGTTCGCGACGGGGAAGCTGCCGTTCACCGCGCCGAACACCACCGCGACGCTCAAGAAGATCCTCGACTGCGTCTACGACGACCCGCGGCAGGTCGTGCCGACGGTGTCCGACGAGCTGGCGGAGATCATCGGCACCTGCCTTCAGCGGCAGCCGTCGTCCCGCTACCCGTCGGCCGCGAAGCTGCGCGACGCGCTCAACGAGTACCTGTCGGGCCTGGGCCTCACCCGGCCGCACGAGGAGCTGAAGGACTTCTTCCTCGACCCGAAGGGCTACCGGAAGGCGCTGGGCCCGCGCATCACGAAGGCGCTCCTCGAGCGCGCCGAGCGCCTCATCGCCGACAAGAAGCCCGCCCGCGCGATGTCGGCGCTCAACCAGGTGCTGGCGCACGATCCGTCGAACGCCCGGGCCGTCGAGCTGCTCGGCCAGATGAAGGCGCGGAAGCTGCGTGAGGCGCGCAACCAGAAGCTGCGGCGCGCGGCCTTCGGCGCGGGGTTCGGCTTCATCTTTCTGATGAGCGCGCTCAAGGGTGCGGAGGTGGCCACCCGCCCGCCGGACTTCACGCTGAAGACCAGGGTGGACCCGGCGCAGGTGGTGTTCGCGGCGGTGAAGTGGCCCGCCCCGCCCGCGCGCGTGCCGCCGGACGTGCCGAAGGACCCGCCCCCGCCGGTGACCGTCGTTCCCGGCGCGCAGGTGACGAAGCCCGAGGTGACGAAACCGCCGCCGCTCCCGCCCCAGCGCAACGGGAGCGAGCCCATCGACGTGGCGGTCGTCGTGCGCCCGTTCGGCTACGTGCAGGTGGACGACGGGCCGAAGAGCGTCGACGCGCTGTCGCGACACCTGCTCAGGCTGCCGCCGGGCCCGCATCGTTTCACCGTCACCTGCGACCTCGCCTGCGAGCCGGACGGCCGCACGCTGACGCGCGAGGTGAAGAAGGGCGAGGACGTGCTGCTGGTGGCGCCGCTCAAGCCGTCGCTGGTGTCCTTCCAGGGTTACCCGCCGGACGCGGTGGTGCGCCTGGGCGGCGAGGAGCGCACCGCGGCGGAGACGGTCACCCGCCCCTTCCGCCTGGAGACGCCGGCGGGCGGCTCCACCGAGCTGCGGCACCGCTTCGTGTACGAGGTGCGCGAAGGCGACCAGGTGATCGACCGCGGCGAGCGCGTTGCGGATCCGGGCAGGCCGCTGGTGATCGTCCGGGGGGCTCCGTGAAGCTCCTGCGGTGCCTGGCGCTCCTCGCGGTGCTGCTGCCGGCGCTCGCGCTCGCGCAGGTGGTGCCCGAGCGCGAGATCGAGGTGAGCCGCTCGCTGTACGACGCCGGCAAATACGCCGAGGCGCTCGCGCGCGTGGTGGCGGCCATGCGCGGCACCAACTTCACCGACGCGCAGCGGATCGAGCTGCTCAAGCTGGGCGGTCTGTCCGCCTTCAACCTGGGGGACCTGACCGCCGCGAAGGCGCAGTTCCTCCAGCTGTTGCAGCTGAACCCCGACTACGTGCTCGACCCGTTCGCCGTCGCGCCGCCGGCGATTCGGCTCTTCGAACAGGTGAAGAAGGACAACGCCGCGCAGCTCGATCTCGTGCGCCAGCAGATCGCCCTGCGGGCCGAGCAGGAGCGGCGGGCCCGCGAAGAGCGCGAACGGCTCTTGAAGGAAGAGGAGGAGCGCCGCCGGCGCATGGAGGCCCTCTCGTCGATGGTCACCGTGCGGACGGTGACGAGCCAGTCGATGCTGGTGAACTTCATCCCCTTCGGCGCGGGGCAGTTCCAGCAGGGGCGCACCGGCTGGGGCGTGGCCTTCGCGGTGTCCGAAGGCATCCTCGCGGTCGTCTCGATCATCTCGTACTTCGCGCTCGACGCGCTGTTCGAGCCGGTGACCTACACGTGGACCGACCGGCTCACGGCCGACAAGTCCGGCGTCTTCTCGATCACCGTGCGCCGCATTCCGCCCACGCGGCGAACGGAGGCGGACGTGTGGCGCGCGCTCAAGCTGTCGAGCGGCATCGGATTCTACGCGCTGTGGGCGCTCGGCATCGGCGACGCGATCTGGCACCACCAGCCCACCGTCGTGACCGAGACGCAGGAGCAGGCCCAGCCGCCCCTTCCCGCCGCGCCGCCCGGCGCCCGCCTGCGCATCTTCCCCACCAACGGCGGCCTCGGCGCCGGCGTGCAGTTCGGTTTCTAGAGGAGCGACTTCGATGCCCAGCCTCACCATCAAGACCCCCGACGGACGCACCCGCACGGTGAGTCTGTTGAAGCGCATCACCAGCCTCGGCCGCGGCGCGGACAACGACATCGTGCTGGACGACGGCAAGGTGCCCGACACCGCCTTCGCGATCATGTTCGACGGCGTGTCCTACAAGGTGGGCGGCGAGACGAAGTTCGACGTCAACGGCAAGGCGACCGACGAGCACGAGCTGAAGGCGAACGACGTGGTGAAGGTGGGCGACACCGAGCTCACGTTCTCGCTGGCCGACGCGCCGCAGGCGCAGCCCGCGCTGGCCACCCGCTTCTCGCGCGGCGACTCGAACAACCCCGACGCCTCCACGCAGGAGCAGCCCGGCATTCCCGGGCGCGAGTTGGCGGCGCTGCGGCGGCTCACCCGCTTCTCCGAGCACCTCCTCACCAGCTACGACCTCGAGAAGCTGCTCGAGACCTTGATGGACGAGTGCATCGAGGTGACGCGCGCGGACAAGGGCTTTTTGATCCTCATGGAGTCCAACCAGCTGCGGGTGAAGGTCGCCCGCAACGTGCAGCGGGAGACCATCGAGGACGCGATCGAGCGCGTGTCCGACTCCATCGTCGCCAAGGTGGTGGCGCAGCAGAAGCCGCTGATCATCGCCGACGCGCTCGACGATCCCGAGTTCAACTCGTCGGAGTCGGTGGTGAACCTGAAGCTCTTGTCGGTGATGTGCGCGCCGCTCATGCACAAGGGCGAGCTGTTCGGGCTCATCTACCTGGGCAACGACCGGCTGGTGAACCGCTTCGACCAGAAGGCGCTCGACACGCTGACCATCTTCGCGGCGCAGGCCTCGCTGCTGGTGCAGAACGCGCTGCTGGTGAACGAGCTCAAGCTCGAGAACATCACGCTCAAGACGCGGCTCGAGGAGCACACCTACGGGGACATCGTCGGCGCGTGCCAGGGCATGCGCGACGTGTACAAGCGCATCGACAAGATCGCGCCCACCGACATCTCGGTGCTGGTGATCGGCGAGACGGGCACCGGCAAGGAGCTGATCGCCAAGGAGCTGCACCGCCACAGCCCCCGCGCGAAGGGCCCGTTCATCTCGATCAACTGCGGAGCGATCCCCGAGAACCTGCTCGAGAGCGAGCTGTTCGGCCACGTGAAAGGTGCGTTCACCGGCGCGGTCGCCACCAAGATGGGCAAGTTCCAGGCGGCGATCGGCGGGACGCTGTTCCTCGACGAGATCGGCGAGATGCCGCTGCAGCTGCAGGTGAAGCTCTTGCGCGCGCTGCAGGAGAAGGTCGTCTACAAGGTGGGCGACAACCGCCCGGAGCCCGTGGACATCCGCGTGGTGGCGGCCACGAACAAGAACCTGGACGAGGAGATCCGCAAGGGCACCTTCCGCGAAGATCTCTACTTCCGCATCAACGTCGTCACGCTGAGGCTGCCGCCCCTGCGCGAGCGCGGCGACGACATCGTGGTGCTCGCCAAGTTCTTCCTGAACCGCTACGCGCGCGAGTTCAACTCAAAGGCCCGCGGCTTCACGCCGGCATCCACGGTCGCGATGAAGAAGTACAACTGGCCGGGCAACATCCGCGAGCTCGAGAACCGCATCAAAAAGGCCGTGGTGCTCGCCGACAAGCCGCTTTTGGGCCCCGAGGACCTCGACCTGCGGCCGGAGAACCTCCCGCCCATTCTCCCGCTGGCCCAGGCCAAGGAGGAGTTCCAGAAGCGGTACATCAACGAGGTGCTGGAGCGGAACGCCGGCAACCGCACCAAGACGGCGAAGGACCTCGGCGTCGACCCCCGGACCATCTTCCGCCACCTCGAAAAACTCGAGGCGGACCGGAGCGCCGGCACCATGGCATCGGAGACAGAGTACGAAGAGGCCTGACGTTGCATAACCGGCTGAAATCACGAGCGAACAACGGCAGATGGTTCATGGCTCGACTGTTGCTTCTGGGAGCGCTCGCGCTCATGGAGAGCGCCTGTCTGTTGCCCCAGGACGACACCGTGTTGCCGGATCTGCCGCCCAAGAAGAACAGCCCGTTGCGGATTCTGGCGCAGACCGTCCAGCCGGCGCAGCGCAAGACGCCGATCGTCGTCGGGGCGCCGTCCCCGAGCTGTCCCCGGACCGAGTTCTCCCTCACCGTGGCCGACGAGGACCTGGGCGACCCGGTCCGCAGCCAGTGGTACGTCGACCCGAACCAGAATTACGAGCCGAGCGCGACCAGCCCGGTGTTCAACGGCAGCCCGATCTTCGGCGGCTCGGCCGTCAACCGCACGCTGACCGCGCCGCCCGCGATGCTGACGTACTTGCAGGGCCTGTCCAACGCCCAGGAGCACGTCATCGAGGTGTGGGTCACCGACGGCGACTTCGTGCCGGGCCCGCCCACCGGCGCCACCCGGCCCGATCGCACGCTGCCCGACGGCACGGTCGTCGAGGACACGGCCTTCACCGACGCCCATGTGTGGATCGTCACCCGCGTGGAGACCTGCCCGTGATGCGCGCCACCGCCACCCTCGCGCTCCTGCTGGGCGCCGCGTCGGGCTGCGCGATGTTCGCTCCGGGCCCGTCCGCCGACCGCTGCACCAGCGATCTCGACTGCGGTCCCGGCCAGCTGTGCTTCGCCGAGGGCTGCGGCGATCCGGGCAAGGGCATCGTCGTGGAGGTGGGCGGCGAGCCGATCGGCGGCCTGTACGCCCGCGACGTCCCGATCGCCGACGGCAGCCTCGGGAAGACCCGCGACTTCGACCTGGGCGGCCCGCTGCAGGTGACGGGCGAGTTCCAGCGCGAGAAGACGGGCAACGTCGACCCGACCAACCGCACCTTCTACAACGAGCCCGTCATCGTCCGGGCCATCGGCGAGAGCGAGCTGATCCCCGGCATCAGCCGCGTCTTCGAGCAGCGCTTCGAGCGCCCCGAGCGCGGCCGCTACGTGATGAACGTCGGCGCGGGCCGCTTCCACCTCACCGCGTGGCCCGTCGACCCGTCGGTGCCGCCCGCGTCGGTGAGCGGCCTGCTCGTCTCGCCCGACAGCGCACCCGACGTCACCTTCGCCTTCCCCGCCGTCGAGGGCGCCGTCACCATCTCCGGGCGGCTGCTCAAGCGCATCGACCCGACGCAGGTGCCCAACCTCGAGATCGCGCTCACCGGCACGTCGATGGACGTGCAGGCCTTCGAGCCCGACAACCACCAGCCCCTCTCGCAGCGCTTTCCGATCTCCAGCCAGGGCGTCTTCACGCTGACGCTGGGCCCGCGCGCCAAGGAGCTGCCCGCCGTGCTCTTCGAGGTCACCCCCCGCGGCAACACCACACCGACGCCGAGCAAGACCTTCCTCGTCGAGGCGCCGTTCCCCAACAGCGTCACGCTCGAACTGGGCGACTACGGCGAGGCGGTGAACGTCACCGGGCACGTCGTCGACTCGAAGGGCGCGCCGCTCTCCGGGGCGCAGGTCGTGATCCAGGGTGTGGTGAATGGCGGCGGCACCTTCCGCAGCCGCGTGGTGCTGACCGACGCGGACGGCGCCTTCACGCTGTCGACGCTGGCCAACCCGCCCGAGCGGCCGCTGTCGCTGTACGTCTTCCCGCCGGCGATGAGCGAGGCCGCCGTGACGCACGCGAAGCTGGAGATCGACGCCACGACGGGGAAGCTCCAACCCGAGGTGGTGCGCTGCGACGAACGGCTCACGGTGCGCGGAAAGGTGCTGACGCCCGCCGGCGAGCCGGCGGCGGCGGTGAGCGTTCGGGCGCTCGAGCACGCCACCAGCGTCGATCCCGCGACCGCGCGACCGTTTCCGCTCGACCCCGTCGAGGTGCAGACCGAGGCCGATGGAACCTTCGAGCTCAAGCTCGATCCCGCGACCTGGCGCCTCGAGTTCGTCGCCCCCGGCCTGCCCCTGGCGAGCCGCCTCGTCACCGTGCGCGCGCTGCCCGACGACAAGGGCGAGCCGGACACCGAGCTCGATCTTCCGGTGGTGACCCTGGCGAAGGGCCGCACGGTGACGGGCCGCGTGACGGGTACGGTGAGCCTCACGGCGAACGCGCCGATCCCCCACTCCACGCTGCGCTTCTTCCGGGTGACGCCGGTGGAGGGCCGGAACTCGGCGATTCTCCTCGGCTCGACGGTGGCCGACGACCAGGGGCAGTACACCATCGTCCTGCCGTCGCGCTGATCGACGAATTCGGTTTTTCAGCGCTCAACGCCCCGCTTCGTCCAGCCGCTCGCGCAGCGACTCGAGCGTGGGGGCCACCGCGCCCGCGTACTGCACCGATGAGGTGGTGTAGAGATCGAGCAACCGTTCGAGCTCGTCGAAGGCCTCTGTCAGCTTCTCGCGGCCTGGATCCTCGAGGCCGCACCGCGCCTCGAGCGCGCGCTTGTCCTTCAGCCAGCCGTCGCGGAACCCGAGGAAGCGCTGGTCGGCCCTCGTGGCCGCCGGCTGGGAAAAGTCGCGGCGCTGGGCGTCGAGGCGATCGAGCAGCGCGCGCGCCTGCGCGACGCACTCGGGGACGGGCAGCGCCTGACCGGAGGCCGCCGGGCGCTTTGGCGTCATCGCCACCACCGAGCGGAACACGCTGTAGACGACGAGCGACGAGAACCCGACGGCCACCACGAGGTACAGGCCCCAGGCCGCGGTGCGGAAGGGGCGGAACCGGGGGTCCTTCGGCTCCGGGACGCTCATCGCGGGGCCGGCGGCGGAGGTTGAGCGCCCACGTTCGGCGCAGGGGCGATCGCTGGCGCAGCAGCCTTCGGCGTGGCCGCCGGGGCCGGAGCCGCGGGCGCAGGCACCGGCTCGCCCGGCGTCGGCGGCGGCGGGGCCGCGGGCGCGGGAGGCGGCGCAGGGGCCGGCGCCGGGCCGTTGGCGCCCGAGCCCTTCGCCACGCGCGCCGACAGCTGCGCACGGAAGTCGCTGCCCGGGTACGTGGCCAGCGCCTCGCGGGCCACCGCGTAGCCCTGCTCGCGGTTCCCGGTCATGTCGTACGACTGCGACAGGAGCACCATCGCGAAGTCGCGGGTGCGCGCGCGCTTGTCACCTTCGACGAAGCGGGCCAGCGGCTTGATCGCCTCGTCGAACTTGCGCGCCTGGAACAGCGAGTTGCCGAGGAAGAAGGACGCCTCGAGCGCGTCCTCCTCGGGAGGGTCCATCGCCAGGAAGCGCGTGAGCTGGCTGGCGGCCTCGCCCCAGTCCTGGCGGCGGAAGGCGGCCTTGCCCTTCTCGAGGATGCTTGCGCCCACCTCGCGGCGCAACGACGCGGCGCGGTCGGCGAGCACGAGGCGCGTGAAAGCCGACAGCTTCGCCTGGTCCAGCCTGGCCAGCGCGTCGATGCCCTTGAGCCGCTCCTCGCCGGGGAGCGTCGTCATCATCTTGTAGACCTGCATCGCGCTCTGCTCGGCGGCGAGCTGCGCGGCGGACTCGGCCTTGAGATTCGCCACCGTCTTCTCGAGGTCGACCACCTGCTTTTCGAGGCGCTCCTTCTCGGTGGTGGCGGCCGCGGCCTTCGCGCCCGAGAGCGCGATCACGCCGGCGACGCAGAGCGCCGAGAAGACCAGGTACGCGGCGCCGGTCGAGAACCAGGTGCGCCGCTGGAACAGCTCCTGCTGGTTGGACACGTTCTTGAGCTCTGCGTGGAGCGTCTTGAGCGCGTTGTCCGTCCTGATGGTCATGTTGCGCGACTCGATGACCTCGCGACGGATCTCGTCGAGCGCCTTCTGCAGGTCGGGGGGCGTCTCAGCCATGACGACCGAATATCAGAAGCCGGGCACGTCGAGATCCCGCTTCGGCGATGGCGCGAAGAACATCGTGAAGCCCGCCGAGAACCACACCCCGCCCACGTTCGCCCCGGCGACCGGGTCCACGTAGTGGCGCGCGAGCATCCAGCGCACGTCGAGGTTGAACGCGAAGCGATCCGAGAAGCGGTAGTTGAAGCCGCCGCTGACGGCGACCGCGCCCTGCAACTTCTCGCGCTGGGTCAGCGACGCGGACGACACGGTGGACAGGACCGGACCGAACTGCACGCCGAGGTACGGCGAGAAGCCGTTGAACAGCACGTCCACGCCCGTCAGGCGCGGCCCGATGAGGCCGCCGTAGGTGACCGACGAGAAGGGCTGCAGGCCTTGAAGCTCGAACGTCTCGTAGCCGATGAGCAGATCGATCGCGACCTCGACGAAGGCGAAGGCGCCGTACCCGAAGCTGGCGCCGCCCTGCGGCCCGCCGGCCGACGGGCGCAGCATGGGCGTACCGGCCTCGGCCGCCTTGTCGGCGAAGTACCAGTTCGGCACCCAGCGGTAGCCGCCGAAGACGGTGACCCGCCCCCAGCCTTCGATCGACCGGGACTCCGCGCGGGCCATCGAGGCAGCGAGCACCGCCCCGACCAGACCGAGCGCGCGCAGGCCCCGCGTCACCACGCGCGCCACCCATCGCCGGCGGCCGGCGCACCCACGCGGGGCGGG
>JBFMAB010000021.1:0-8367 GCA_040755835.1 Myxococcota bacterium | reverse complement strand
GGCGGCGGCGCGACGGGCGGCGGCGGCGGCGCGACGGGCGGCGGCGGCGGCGCGACGGGCGGCGGTGGCGGCGCGACGGGCGGCGGCACCGGCGGTGGCGGCACCGCGTGCGTCGGCTGCGGCGCGGGCTGCATCTGCACCAACGGCGTGAAGGCCGAGGTCCTCTGCTCGGACAACATCGACAACGACACCGACAACCTCACCGACTGCGAGGACCCGGACTGCAACAACGTCACCTGCGGCATGGGCTGCACCTGCGCCAACGCCGTTCGGAAGGAAGTGAACTGCGCCGACGGCCTGGACAACGACGGCGACATGCTGTCCGACTGCGCCGACGCCGACTGCATGGGCGCTGGCACCGAGATCTGCAACGACGGCATCGACAACACCTGCGACCGCGCCATCGACTGCGGCGACTCGAAGTGCACCGGCAACGCGGCCTGCGCCAACCTGCAGGACGGCAAGCCGTGCCTCCTCGACACGCAGTGCGCCGGCGGCGACTGCCTCGACGAGGCCACCACGGGCGCACCGAACGGCATGTGCAGCAACGCGACCAGTTGCACCGTCGGCACCAACGCCGGCTGCAACGGCGGCCGCTGCCTGCAGGGCAACACCTTCAACACCTGCTTCGCGCCGTGCACTGGCACGGGCATCGGGGGCACCGGTGCCTGCCGCGCGGGCTTCACCTGCTTCGACCCCGACACCAACACGACGAACAACAACAACGCCTGCGTTCCGCTCTGCTCGTCCGACGCGGAATGCGCCGGGGGCGGCTCGAGTTACGGCTGCAACCCATGGCGGAAGCTCTGCGGGAACAAGGACCGGGGCCTCGGCCGCTATGGCGCGGCGTGCTCGTCGGGCTCGCAGTGCGAGACGGGCATGTGCTTCACCGGCACGGACTTCCCCGGCGGGTACTGCGCGGGCGCCTGCCGCGGCGACACCCGCAACTGCGGGCCCAGCGGCTACTGCAGCTACAACGCGGCCTGGGGCGACAACTACGGGTACTGCTACCAGGCCTGCGCGACCAGCACCCAGTGCCGCCAGACGAGCAACTACAACTGCTGGACGGTCTCGTCGGGCAGCTCCGACGCGATCTGCGCGTGCCTGCCGCCCGGCGCAAGCTGCGGCTCGAGCAGCCAGTGCTGCTCCGGGAGTTGCTTCCTCCTCACCTGTGACTGACGCCAGCATGAGCTCCACCGTCCTCGTCGTCGACGACGACCGCGCCAACCTGGAGTCCGTGTGCCGCATCTTCCAGAAGGAAGGCGTGCAGACGCTGGCCGCGGCCAATGGGCAGGAGGCGCTCGAGCTGCTCCGCCGCCCCGACGTCGGCGTCATCGTCACCGACCTGATGATGCCGGGCGTCGACGGCCAGGCGCTCCTCACCGCGTCGCGCGCCATGCGCCCCGACGTCGAGGTGGTGCTGATGACCGCCTACGCCACCGTGGAAACGGCCGTGGCCGCGATGCGCGACGGCGCCTACGACTTCATCACCAAGCCGCTCAAGCGCCACTCGCTGGTGAAGGCGGTGCAGAAGGCGATGGAGAAGCAGGCGCTCGTCGCTGAGAACCGCGACCTGAAGGCGCAGCTCGCCGCGCTGGGCCCGCGCACGCTGGTGGGGCAGTCGCCGGCCTTCCGCGCCTTCATGGACGTGCTGACGCAGGCCGCGCCGTCCACCGCCACCGTGCTGCTGATCGGTGAGTCGGGCACCGGCAAGGAGCTGGCCGCGCGCTTCCTCCACGAGGCCTCGCCGCGCGCGAAGGGCCCGTTCGTCGCGGTCAACGCGGCCGCGCTGCCCGAGAGCATTCTCGAGGCGGAGCTGTTCGGCGTCGAGAAGGGCGCCTTCACCGGCGCGGTCGCCCGCAAGGAGGGTCGCTTCGAGCGCGCCAACGGCGGCACGCTGTTCCTCGACGAGGTGGGCGAGATGAGCCCCTCGGCGCAGGTGAAGCTGTTGCGCGTGCTGCAGGAGGGCGAGCTCGAGCGCCTCGGCGGCACGCAGACGATCAAGGTGGACGTGCGCCTGGTGGCGGCCACCAACAAGGACCTGCCGCGCGAGGTGCAGGAGGGCCGCTTCCGCGAGGACCTCTACTACCGGCTCAACGTCGTGGAGGTGCGGATCCCCTCGCTCGCGTCGCGCCGCGAGGACGTCCCGCTGCTGGCCGAGCACTTCCTCAAGCGCTACGCGGCGAAGAACGCGAAGGCGCTGCGCGGCTTCACCGACGAGGCCACGCGGGTGCTGGAGAACTACGCCTGGCCCGGCAACATCCGCGAGTTGGAGCACGCGATCGAGCGGGCGGTGGTGCTCTGCCGCGGCGACGTCATCACCGAGGGCGACCTGCCCGAGGCGGTGCGGAAGGGCCCCATCGGCTCGGCGTCGCAGATCGTCATCCCCATCGGCACGCCGATGGAGGAGATCGAGCGCCGCGTCATCCACGAGACCCTGCGCCACACGAAGGGCGACAAGAACCTCGCGGCGCGCATGCTGGGCATCGCGGCGCGCACCATCTATCGGAAGCTCGCGGCCGAGGAGGAGAAGCCCGCCGCCGCGCCGGACGCGAAGAGCTGAGCGAGTCGCCGGCCCGGAGCGGCTCCGCGGCCGGGGCACAGGGGCCGTCACGACGCCGCGCTGGCTCCCTGGAGGCCTCCGCGCGCCGAGCCGCGCGCCGACGGAGCGCGTCAATGGCTGTCGCGACACGGTCTCCCCTGGGCCCGCGACGGCACGGCGGAGCCCGGGACGTCTCGCGCCGCTACTCGATGGGCTGCAGCGCCGCCGCCAGCGCTTCGACGCGCCGGCGCAGCGTGTCGCGGTCCTTCATCCTCGGGTCGGCCTTGAGCAGCCTCGTCAGCCGCTCGACCACCTCGGTTCCGAGCTCGAGATCCTTCTTCTGCTCGGCGCGCTCCATGAGCGCGAGCGTCACGCGCTTCGCGTCGTCGAAGCGGTCGAGGTCGATGAGCCCGTCCACCGCGGCGAGGCGGTTGAAGGGATCGCGGCCCTCGTCGCCGGCCAGCGCGTTCAAGTCCGCCACCGCGCCGTCCACGTCACCCTTCCCCGCCTTCACCAGCGCCCGCGCGGCGCCGGCGCGGATCGGGAAGAGCGCCTCCTCGATGGCGACGAAGCGATCGGCCAGGTCCGGGTGCCCGCGGCGGGCCAGCGCCTCGGCGAGGCGATCGAGCGGCTCCAGCCAGTCGCCCAGCGCGCCCGCCATCTCGGCGATGAACTTCTCGCGGCGCTCCGGCTCGGCCGGGATCTTCGCCAGGTACGCCTCGACCACCTTGAAGCGCGTGTCGCGCGCGCCGTCGTCGGGCTTCTGGTCGAGCGCGCGGTTCAGCTCGGTGAGCAGGTTGATGAGCGCCAGCGTCAGATCCGTCGGCGCGAGCTGGCCGTCGCAGAGGCGGCGCCACAGCTCCTCGGCGGCGGCGGCGGGGAAGCGCGAGAACTGGCCGGTGCCCTTCCAGCCCTGGTGCCAGCCCAGCGCGATGGACAGCGGGTAGTCCTGGGCCGCGAGCGCCTTGAAGCCGGCCTCGTCCACCGCCACGCCGTAGTGGCCCAGCGTGCCGAGGATCGCCTCGGTGGAGTACGTCTCGATCCCCTTCGCCTGCCAGCCCTTGTCGACGCGAGCAGCCATGTCAGTGGTGGCCCCCGCCGTGGTGGTGGGCCAGTTCGAGGCGGCGCTGCACCTCGCGCACGTACGAGGCGTCGCCGCCGGCCTTCTGCACCACGTGGCCGAGCAGGTGCGCGACGGTGTCGGCGAGCCCCCACTTCTGCTCCGCCGCGGCGGCGTCGAACACCGCCAGGCCGTGCACCTTCACCAGGTCGAATTCGTCGATGGAGAAGAGCGCGTCGAGCGCGGAGTAGCGCGCGTACACGTCCTTCGCGGCGTCCACCGCGCGCGCCGACAGGTCCACCACCGCCGCCTCGCGCTCGCCCGACGCGGCGCGCACCAGCGCCGTCACGCAACCCTCGCGGTCCGGGAAGAGGCCTTCGCTGACCTGCGCGACGCGCAAGGCCTCGTCCTTCCGGCCGGCGGCCGCGAGGCGCATGGGGAGATCGTTGAACGGCTTCGCCCACGCCTCGAGGTAGCCGACGAGTTCGCTGAGGAAGCTGTCGCGGCGCTTTCCCGGCGAGGGCAGCCTGGGCAAGAGCGCCTCCATCGCGGTCAGCGCCGCGGGGAGATCGGCCTCCTTGCCGTCGAGGCTGCGCAGCCCGGCGCCCACCACCTCGAGCAACGCGTGCGCGGCCTTCGTCGGCGGAACGGCGTCGGGCAGCAGGCGCGTATACAGCTCGCTCGCCGCCGCGTACGGGAAGGAGGCGAACTGGCCGGTGCCCTTCCACTTCGGCTTCCACTCGAGGGCGATCTCCATGGGGAAGCGCGTCTCGGCGGCGGCCCTGAAGCCTGCCTCGTCGAGCGCCACGCCGTAGTGCCCCAGCGTGCCGAGGATGGCCTGGGTCGAGTACCCGGCCAGCCCCTTCTCCTTCCACGACTTGTCGACGCGCTCGGCCATGTGCCACGGCTCCCGGTCAGAATGAACGCGGCACAGAAAGCACGGCCGCGCGCCGGGGGAAAGTGTCGAAACAGTCCGCGATGCCGCCGTCCCGGCGGCGGCGGTCGGCCGCCGGTGCCCTTCTCGCGATCCGCGAGCTCGAGGCTCGCCAGCGTCGTGTCGAGCGGGAACGACAGATCCCACGCGCTGCTCTCGGCGCCCAAGCGCTCCGAGACCTTCGCCGCCCGCTCCGGCGTGACCGCGGGGAAGCGCCGTTTCTTCACCTTCACCGCGCGGACCTCCACCAGCGGCGCGGCGCGATCGACCTCGATGGTGGCGTCGAAGAAGGCGACGCCCAAGGCCCGGTCACCTCCTTGAGCGCTCAGGAGACCGCGGCGCGGGCCTTCAGACGGTCGCCCTGGAGCGCCTCAAGCTGCGGCGTGTGGACGGAGGCGGTGCCCTGCGGCGTCGTGAAGGTGCGCGGCCAGCCCTGCTCTGCCGAGAGGGCGCGGTGGCCAGGACGACCGGGCGCTGGAGACGAGCGCGGTCATGGGGCCTCCCGGTGGGAATCGAACGCGCCGTGGCGGCCGGCGCCCGAGGCGAAGCGCTTCGCGCCGGCGACGCCTTCTTCTTCGAGCGCGGCCAGCCCGCCCTGGAACTCGCGCAGCATCGCCTGCGGGAAGGGCAGTTCGAATTGCGTCAGCGCGCTCATGCGATCGGCGCGCAGGCAGCGCTGCGGGAAGCTGGCGACCTCCCGCGCGAGCGCCTCGGCCGCGGCGCGCGCCTCGCCCTTCTTCACCACGCGGTTGACCAGGCCCATCGCGAGCGCCTCGTCGGCCTTCACCGGCCGCCCGGTGAGGATGAGGTCGAGGGCGCGCGACAGCCCGATGAGCCGCGGCAGCCGCACGGTGCCGCCGTCGATGAGCGGCACGCCCCAGCGGCGGCAGAAGACGCCGAAGATCGCGTCCTCCTCGGCGACGCGCAAGTCGCACCAGGCCGCCAGCTCGAGGCCGCCGGCCACGGCGTACCCCGCCACCGCGGCGATGACGGGCTTGGACAACAGCATGCGCGACGGACCCATGGGGCCCGGGCCCATCGGTTCGACGCGGTTCTGCCGCTCGGTGCCGATGGACTTGAGGTCGGCGCCGGCGCAGAAGACGCCGCCCTCGCCCCACAGCACCGCGACGCGGGCCGCGCCGTCCACCTCGAACGCGTTGAAGGCGTCGACCAGCGCCTGCGCGGTGGGCCCGTCGACGGCGTTCCGCGCCTCCGGGCGATGGAGGATGACGGTGAAGACGGGGCCCTCGCGCTCGATGCGGACGTTCATGGCGCGAGACATAGCGCCGGCGCGGGGAAGGCACATCGGCGGAGGGTCTCGAGGAGCTGCACGAGGAGCACGTCCGGCTGGTCGCGGACCGCGGCCCACGTCCACCGAAGCACGCGGTAGCCGCGGGCGATGAGCGCGTTGTCCCTCGCGCGATCACGCTCGAAGTCCTCGGGCGTCGAGTGCCAGGCGTAGCCGTCGGCCTCGATGAGGACCGGCGTGCCGGTGACACGGAAGTCGAGGCGCCGGACGCGGCCGCCGATGACGACGCGCCGCTGGCGCTCCACGTCCACCAGGCCGGCCTGCTCGAGCAGTTCGCGCACTCGAGACTCCAGCTCGGACTCGGTCGGGCCGTTGCCGCCGCGGTACTCCGTCACCAGCGCCCGGATGAGGGCGACGCCCCGGCGCCAGCCCGCTCGTTCGGTCGCGACGTCAAGCTTGTCCAGCGTGGTCCACTTGCGCCGCAGCGCCTGGTCGAGCGCGGCCTTCACCATGTCCTCCGGTTCGGTCGCAGCGAGATCGAGGAGCGTCCGGGTGGCCGACGTCACGGGAATCCCCCCGACAGTCGTCAGATCCTTTGCGTCGAGCCGCCCGACCTGGTGAACGACGATCCCCGGCGGCGCCCGGAGGTGGCGCGTGACCGAGAGCTCGATGGCCGCGTCGGCGTACCGCTCGAAGCCGAGCAGCGACGCGGCCGCGCCGTGCGACACCGCGGCGCCGCGCGCCGCCCAGAGCGCCGCCGCGCGCAGGTCCTGGCGCCGGCTCCACGGTGCCCCGGCCACCCGGTACACGCACGGGAAGACCTCGCTCCACAATCCGCGACGAACCGCGTGGCGGACCTGCCACGTCGTCAGCCCCGCCGCCAGCGCCTGGTCCCGTCGCAGCACACCGTCCTGACGCGCCGCCAGCCGCAGCGCGTCGCCCCAATTCCTGCCCACCACCCACCTCCACGCCGCCCACGATTCGGGCCAGCCGCGTTAGAACACAGGGGTCTGACATCCACTTGCGCAGGAAGGGCATGCCATGCCTCTTTTGCGCAACTGGATTTCGGGACCGGCTATGAGAGCCGCATGGACGCTCAGGCCGAACGCATCCGCGCGGCGCTCGCGGCGCATGGCGCGCAGCTGCTCGACGTGCAGCCGCTCCACGGCGGCGCCTGCCAGGAGAACTTCCGCGTCGATGCCATCGTCCACGGCGCGAAGGCGCGGCTCGCGCTGCGCAGCGACGCCCCCACCTCGCTGCCGGGCAGCATCCGCCGGCGGGACGAATTCGCCGTCATCGGCGCGGCGGTGCGCGCGGGCGTCCAGACGCCGGCGGCGCGCTGGCTGTCGCCAGGGCTTTTGCGGGAAGGTTCCGACGCGTACTTCCTGGACTGGGCCCAGGGCGAGGCGATCGGCCGGCGAGTGGTACGCAGCCCCGAGTTGGAGGCCGCACGGCAGACGCTCCCGCGCGCGCTGGCGGAGAACCTGGCGAAGCTGCACACCGTCACGCCCCCGAAGGAGCCGGCGCTGCCGCTGCCGGTGCCGGAGGGCGGGCCGGCTCGCCTTGCGATCGACGGGCTGCGCCGGCAGCTCGACGGGTTGCCCGGTGTGTACCCGGCGGTCGAGCTGGGCCTGAAGTGGCTCGAGGCGAACCGCCCCGAGACCGAGGAGACCGTGCTGGTGCACGGCGACTTCCGGACCGGCAACTTCCTCGTCACGCCCGACGGGTTGTCGGCGATCCTCGACTGGGAGTTCGCGCACTGGGGCTCGCCGTACGAGGATCTCGCGTGGATCTCCGTGCGCGACTGGCGCTTCAACCGCCTCGACCTGCCCGTCGGTGGCTTCGCGGCGCGCGCGCCGTTCTACGATGCGTACGCGCAGGCCAGCGGGCGGCGCGTCGACGAGGCGCAGGTGCTGTGGTGGGAGATCTGCGGCAACCTCCGCTGGGCCGTCGGCAGCCTCTTCCAGGGCGAGCGCTACCTGTCCGGCGAACAGAGCGATCTCGAGCTCATCGCCATCGCCCGCCGCAGCACCGAGATGGAGTACGAGGCGCTGCGGCTCATTCGCACCGGGAGGCTCTAGATGCAGGACCGCCCCGATCACCCCATGCTGCTCGACGCCGTCGCGGCCTTCCTCCTGTCCGACGTCGCGCCGAAGCTCGAAGGCGAAAAGGCGCTGCAGTTTCGCGTGTTGATCGCCGCCAACCTCGCCGGCGTCGTGGCCGGCGAGCTGCGCACGCACGACGCGCGCCTCTCCGCCGAGGTGGGCCGCCTCAAGGCGCTGCTCGACCGCCCCGACGCGCCGGTGGACGAGGCGACGCTGGCGGACCTCAACCGCGCGCTGGTGCAGCGGATCCGCGGTGGCCCGGCGAGTGGCGAGGCGTTCGAGAAGACCCTGGAGCACCTGCTGGCGACCGCGAAGGAGACGTTGGCGGTCACCAACCCGCGCTTCGAGCTGAACGACTGACGTCGTCACGCGCCTCTTGGCGCACCATGGAGGGATGAAACAGGGCTCGGCAGCGGTGGCCATGCTCGGGCATGCTGCCGCTGCGGTGCCGATGTGTAGGTCGCCAATCGCTGTGGT